>NZ_PRDA01000097.1 GCF_002964845.1 Thermus tenuipuniceus | reverse complement strand
GGGCCTCGGCCAGGGCCAGCAGGTCGTGGGTGCGGGGTAGGGTGCGCAGGCGTTCCACGTGGAGGGCCTTCAGGGCCTTCTCCACCGCTTGCTGGGCAAAGAACGCCGCGGCGTAATAACGCTCCCCTTGGAGGAGCACCTGGGCTGTGGCTAGGTCCTCGCGGGCCTGCGCTAGGAGCCGTTCCGCCTCGAGCCGCATCCCTACCCATCTTAGCCTGGGCCAAGGTTGGCCCCCGGTTTTCCGGGTAGCCTGGGCCCCGTGCGCGTGGTGGTGGGGGGGGCTGGAATCGGGGGGTTGGTGGCGGCCAGGCTCCTCCAGCGGGCGGGCCTGGAGGTGGTGGTCCTCGAGGCCCACACCTACCCGGGGGGCCTGGCGGGGGATTTCTGGCACCGGGGTCACCGCTTCCCCGCGGGGGCCACCCTCCTTTCGGGCTTCGCCCCCGGGGGGCCCCTGGCCCTCCTGGAGGGCCCCCTCGGCCTCCGCTTCCCCGTGGAGCCCTATCCGGAGGGCTTTCCCCTCCTGG
>NZ_PRDA01000096.1 GCF_002964845.1 Thermus tenuipuniceus | reverse complement strand
TTGAAGAGGCGTGCCGGGGCCTGGGCATTGCTCTTTTTGTGCTGCCTCCCCGGAGTCCTAAGCTTTAACCCAAGTTGCTACCTAAGCGATTTTATTGGCGATGAGTCGCAGATTGTGGGCCAGGATGAAGGTGAAGACCTTTAAGACGAACCCCTCTGCAGTCACCGCATGAATACGTCGTGGGAAAAGCTGATGGAGCATGCTCCCCACCGTCTCCACCACCCTCCTGCCCAGGAGGGCCAGGTACTGCAGGTGAGGCACATACCGCTTGCTCCGGACCTTGCGGATGGGCATGGGCACCAGACCCAGGGCCTCCCTAAGTAGGTCCTCGTAGAAATAGCTCTCATACCCCCGGTCCAGGTACAGCTCCTTGCCCTCGGGGATGTCCAAGGGCAAAAGCAGAAGGGAGGTCAGGTCGTGAAAGCTCCCCGGGGTCAGGTTGGCCTCGCAGATGACCGTCGTCCACCAAGAGGTGAAGCTTGTACCCGTGGAAGAAGACCCGCCTGCTGGGGATGTAGCCCCGGTAGACCTCCCCTGGGGCCAGGCGGGA
>NZ_PRDA01000095.1 GCF_002964845.1 Thermus tenuipuniceus | reverse complement strand
CAGCTTAACACAAAGCATCCACAATAATTTAATTATTATTCAATAACATTCAACATGTACAAGACTACCATTGTTAGCGTCAGTGTTCTTCTTATTGTTGCCTTCATGGCCAATTCTATCCTCTCCCAAAGTGCTACCATTAATGTTCAGTGTCAGGGCCTCCTTGGTGGAATCCTTGGCAATATCGATTCAACTATCAACGTCAATCTTCCCCTTGTTGGAACTACTTTAAGCCTCCTCGCAAACGTACTCGGAACTATTGTAGCAACTGCTGGTTTAGTCAATACTCTCCTCAATAGTCTCCTCATCAGCGTCCTTAGCGCTGTCCCAATTGTTGGCCCTCTCCTTTCAGGACTTGTTGCTGCTCTCGTTACTCCTATCCTTAGCTCTATCTTTAATCTTTTGGGTGCTAACGGACTTAGCGCGATCATTGCTGCCCTTCAGGCTACCGACGTAAATATTGGTATTACCATCCCTGAGCTTTGCACTATTGGCATTAATGCTGGATTGTGAGGCATTTCGTAAGCCATGTTCTCTATTCCACTTATTCCTT
>NZ_KZ672981.1:370-631 GCF_002964845.1 Thermus tenuipuniceus | reverse complement strand
CGACGGACAAGTCATCACCATCGGAAACGAGCGTTTCCGTTGCCCTGAGGCCCTCTTCCAACCCTCTTTCTTGGGTATGGAGTCTGCTGGAATCCACGAGACCACCTACAACTCAATCATGAAGTGCGATGTTGATATCAGAAAGGACTTGTACGGAAACGTCGTCCTCTCTGGAGGAACAACCATGTTCCCTGGAATTGCTGACCGCATGCAAAAGGAGCTCACCGCCCTCGCTCCCTCTACCATGAAGATCAAGATCAT
>NZ_KZ672981.1:0-328 GCF_002964845.1 Thermus tenuipuniceus | reverse complement strand
GTTGATATCAGAAAGGACTTGTACGGAAACGTCGTCCTCTCTGGAGGAACAACCATGTTCCCTGGAATTGCTGACCGCATGCAAAAGGAGCTCACCGCCCTCGCTCCCTCCACCATGAAGATCAAGATCATCGCTCCCCCCGAGAGAAAATACTCCGTCTGGATCGGTGGATCCATTCTCGCTTCTTTGTCCACTTTCCAACAAATGTGGATCTCCAAGGAGGAGTATGATGAGTCAGGTCCCTCAATTGTTCACAGAAAGTGCTTCTAAGCGCACTGTGATGCACCCCCCTTCTATTGTAATACCTGTTGTTTAATTTGAACCGGCG
>NZ_PRDA01000092.1 GCF_002964845.1 Thermus tenuipuniceus | reverse complement strand
TCTGAGCTCCCCCTTTGAGTTCAGACAAAATGGGGCTGTATGAGGAGCTTGCCGTTTGGACCGGAGGCTTTACGCCCCTTCGTGAGCCCTCTGCTGGATGCCTGGCTGGAGCGCCACGAGGACAAGGTAGCCCGGTTGCTCTGGGCCATCCTGGCCTCAGGTTCCGCCCGCAAGAGCGATTGGGCCAGGGCCTACCGCCAAGAGGCCACGGAGGAGGCCAACTACAAGGCCATTGACCGACTCCTTCCCCTTCTAGAACCCCAGCGCTACCTCCTGCGCCTCCTGGACCCCAAGACCCCCTTCCTCCTGGTGGACCCCACGGAGGTACCCCGTCCCCAGGCGAAACGAACCCCCTACGTGGGCCGGCTTTCCGACGGCAAGACCCTGGGCTTTTGGGCGGTGGTGTTGGCCCAACCCTACGAGGGCCGGGCGGTGCCGGTGTACGTGGGGAGCTACTGGGAGGGGAAGCCGGAGGGGAGGAACCGGACGTGGGAGGATTTGGTGGAGGCGGTGCGGGAATACGTGGAGGAGGGGACGGTGTGGGTATTTGACCGGGAGTTCTCCTTTGCGGGGTGGCTGGAGGTGCTGGAGCGGGCGGGGGTGAGGTATGCGGTGCGGTTGAACCTGGGGACGAGGCCGCGGTTGGAATGGAGGGGGGAGCGGTTGGTGCCCTGGGTGGACCGGGGGCGGGAGGTGAGGTACGAGGGGGTGAGGTACCGGGGGGAGGTGGAGGTGAACCTGGTGGGGGTGTGGCGGGGGGGGG
>NZ_PRDA01000091.1 GCF_002964845.1 Thermus tenuipuniceus | reverse complement strand
GGGAGACTTTTACGACAGCCTCTGATACCCCTTCTCGGTGTATCCTTCTCTCGTGCCAAAGCTTTATCCCCGCCTCTCTCAGGCGGAAGCCCTCCTTCGGTACAAGACAGCCCGGGACCCAGTGGAAAAGATACGGTGGCAGGCGATTTCTCTAGCCCTAGAGGGAAAGACGATGGATGAGATTGCCCAGGCCACATTGCCCTCCAAGCGTTGGGTCTACATGGTCCTGAAGCGCTTCAACCCGTTGGGGCCCGAGGGGCTTGCCGACTACCGCCATCGTAACCCCGGACAGAGGCCCAAGCACACACCTGAGGAACAGGTGAGAGTCCTTAGGGCTCTGCAGGGCTCTCCTCCTGACGGGGGCCTATGGACGGGGCCCAAGCTGAGGGACTGGGTGGAACGGGAGTTGGGGAATGGGCTTTACTCTGCGCATCCCCGGGCCCCAGCATCGGCTTAGGGATCGGGAGGCGCAGGAGGCCTTGGGCCTACGACGAGTACCGCCTGGGGCTTAGGCCGGAGTACCCCAGGGTGTGAAGCCGAAGGGGGAGAGGCCTTTGGCCGTGGTCCATCCCCGGTACCGGTGGTTCTACGTGGGCACCTTGGTGGAACCGGAGACGGGGAAGGGCCTGAGTCTGTTGGGGAATACATCTGGTGTTTCTGCCCCCTTAGGGTCCCGAGCTGCAAGCGGGTATGGCCTTTGGTGAACGAGGCGGTGGCGAACCGGTGCTTTCGGGATGTGGAAGAGATGATGGAGGCGGTAGCGGAGCGGTGCCGGGTCCTGGAGGGGGACCCAGAGACCCTCAGGCGGCATACCCTCTTCCGCGGGTGGCCTAGGATGCAGGAATCTATATGAAAAAGAAGAAGTATGAGTCTTAGGCCTTGGGCGCAACTCGAACTACTCCCCACCGGCGGCGTCCTCGACTTGCGCCTCTTCATGGACAGGGAGGGGTCACCTCCTTGCTTAACTCAAAACTTGCACTTATCC
>NZ_KZ672980.1 GCF_002964845.1 Thermus tenuipuniceus | reverse complement strand
GCTGGTGAAGCGGCTGGCGAGGGCCGCGTAAGGTGAGGTGGGAGACTTTTACGACAGCCTCTTAGGTGTCCGCGCATAGATCTTGCCCCACTTCCCCCTCCAAGTGCTCCCGCAACTCCTTCAAAGTTTCCTCCACCGCCCTCCGCAACCCCTCAACCCTCCCGTGTGGCAGGGTGGTCCGGCCCAGGCCCAGGTGNCGCCGCGGGGGGGCACTTAGCGTATCTGCACCCGGTAGCACACCTCTCCCGATCCTCCAGGAGCCACCGTTCCCACCTGCACCCGCACCACGCCCCCAGCCACCTCCCCCTCATCGCCATCCGAAGCGGCAGTTAGGTAAAGGGTGCTCCCGCCATGGGTCCAGCGAATGGCCTTCCCCCCGTAGTCCCCCACCGCAAGCACCGGGTCTGTGAAGTAAGGCAGCGGGTCCGTGAGGACGAAGGCGCTCACCGGATGAGTGCCCAGGTTCCGGTAGGCGATGCAGTATTCCAGCACCTCCCCAGGACGTCCCTGCCCCATGGCGGCAAAGGGCGTATTCTGGGTCACGTTCCGCACCCGCTTCTCCAAACGCACCTCACCCCCCACCACCTGCAGGGTGTCCGTGAGGGTGTCCGCCTCCCGGACGCCTGGGCGGTTAGCCCAAGCCAGCTCTGCCTTCACCAAGGCAATATCCATGGAGCCCATGGGCTCCCCAGCAGGCACCAAGGCCCGCACCTCCACCTGGCAGGCTTTGAGGCTGCCGTCAGCCTCCCTGGGCCAGGCACTACCTACGGCAAAGGTGTAGGGGAAGGGAGCCCAGTCTTCCCCAGGACCGAAGACCCCATCGCAGTCCAGGTCCACCCGCACCTGGTAGGTGTAGCGGGGGGTGGGCGGGGTGGAGAGGAAGAGGGTAACAGTCCCCAGGGTGCCCGGACGGTACCAGTGGGCGAAGGTGTAGGTACCCGGCGAGGAGGTCTGTCCGGAGCCATCCGGGTAGAGGCGGCTATCCCGCACCACCC
>NZ_PRDA01000088.1 GCF_002964845.1 Thermus tenuipuniceus | reverse complement strand
CCACCCCAGTCACATCCGTCGTCCGAAAGTAAAACTGCGGACGGTACCCCGTGAAAAACCCCGTGTGCCGACCCCCCTCCTCCTTCTTCAACACGTACACCGAGGCCTCAAACTTCGTGTGCGGCGTAATGCTCCCAGGCTTCGCCAAAACCTGCCCCCGCTCCACCTCCTCCCGGCCTATCCCGCGCAACAACAACCCCACGTTGTCCCCAGCTATCCCCTCCGCAAGCGTCTTCCGGTGCATCTCCACACCCGTCACCACCGTCCGCCGCGTCTCCGAAGCAAGGCCCACAATCTCCACCTCGTCCCCAACCTTCACCTTCCCCCGCTCAATCCTCCCAGTCGCCACCGTCCCACGACCCGTGATCGTAAACACGTCCTCCACCGGCATCAAGAACGGCTTGTCCACGTCCCGCACCGGCGTGGGTATGTACTCGTCAATCGCGTCCAATAACTCCCAAATCTTATCCACCCACTCGTTCTCCCCACGCCTCGTCTGTGGGTTCTTGTGCATCTGCTCCAGCGCCAGCAGCGCGCTCCCGCGGATCACCGGAACCTCGTCCCCAGGAAACTCGTACTGGTTCAGAAGGTCCCGCACCTCCATCTCCACCAGGTCCAAAAGCTCCGGGTCGTCCACCATGTCCACCTTGTTCATGAACACCACGATGTACGGCACCCCCACCTGGCGAGCCAAAAGTATGTGCTCCCGCGTCTGCGGCATCGGCCCGTCCGCCGCCGATACCACCAAAATCGCCCCGTCCATCTGCGCCGCACCCGTGATCATGTTCTTGATGTAGTCCGCGTGCCCAGGACAATCCACGTGCGAATAGTGCCGCTTCGCCGTCTCGTATTCCACATGCGCCGTGTTGATGGTAATCCCCCGCGCACGCTCCTCCGGCGCCTTGTCAATCTCCCCGTAGTCCTTAACCTCTACATTCGGGTTCTCCGCCGCCGCCACAAACGTCAAAGCCGCCGTCAGCGTCGTCTTCCCGTGGTCCACGTGCCCAATCGTCCCCACGTTCACGTGAGGCTTCGTACGGATAAACTCGCCCTTGGCCAT
>NZ_PRDA01000087.1 GCF_002964845.1 Thermus tenuipuniceus | reverse complement strand
GCTGGTGAAGCGGCTGGCGAGGGCCGCGTAAGGTGAGGTGGGAGACTTTTACGACAGCCTCTTAGCTCCTCCACCCCCCCTCTTTTCTCTAAAAAGGCTTGATCCCCTCTTCCAACTCTCGAAAGTCAGCTTCCGTTTCCTCTGGGGGGCGCGTGTCCAGGGCCAGCCGTTTGCGGCCTCCCACCCAGGAAAACCCCCTGCACCCGGAGCTCCTGGTCCAAGACCACCAGGTCCGCCCGCTTGCCCGGGGCGACCTCCCCCCGGTCGGAAAGGCCTAGGTAGCGGGCGGGGAGCGCGGTAAGCCGCCTGGCCGCCTCCTCCAGGGGCACCCCCCAGGCCACCAGGTTCCGGAGGGCCCCGTCCAGGGTTAAGGTGCTTCCCGCCAGGGACTCCCCCAGCCATACCCCTTCCCCCCGCTTCTCCACCCGGTGGGCCCCTAAGGGGTACTCTCCCTCCGGCATCCCCGCGGCGGCCACCGCGTCGGTGACGAAGTAGAGGCCGGGGATGCTCTTCAGGGCCAGCTTGAGGGCGGCGGGGTGGACATGGAGCCCATCGGGAATGATCTCCGCCCAAGCCCCCCGCTCCAGGGCCAGGCCCACCACCCCCGGCTCCCGGTGGTGGAGGCCGGCCATGGCGTTGTAGAGGTGGGTGAAGCCGGAGGCCCCGGCTTCCAGGGCGGCCAGGGCCTCCCGGTAGGTGGCGGCGGTGTGTCCCAGCTGCACCCGCACCCCCTTTGCCACCAGGAAGCGCACCAGGTCCAAAGCCCCCGGAAGCTCGGGGGCCAGGGTGAGGACCCGGACCGGGGCTAAGGAGAGGAGCCAGCCGGCCACCTCTGGGTCCGGGAGGAGGGGGAAGGGGGGCTGGGCCCCGAGGCGCTGGGGGGAGAGGAAGGGGCCTTCCAGGTGGACGCCGAGGAGGACTTCTCCCAGGGGGCTTGCCAGGGTCTTTTGCACCCCCTTGAGGGCCTGTTCCAGCTGGGGGAGGGGTGCGGTGACGGTGGTGGCGAGGAGGCCGGTGGTGCCGTGGGCGAGGTGGAAGCGGAGGGTGGCTTCTACTCCCTCGTTGCCGGCCATGACCTCATGGCCACCTCCGCCGTGGACGTGGAGGTCCAGGAAGCCAGGGAGGAGGTAGGGGCCTTCCACGGGG
>NZ_PRDA01000086.1 GCF_002964845.1 Thermus tenuipuniceus | reverse complement strand
GTTTATGCAGGGTATTCGGGAGGTGCAAGTTTTGAGTTAAAGAACCCTGGGACAGATCGGAAATGCCGAAGGGCCAGCCTCACAATGCCCGGCTTCTGTGCGGCTCAGGCACCGTGGTATGCCCGAATTGCTCCTCGGGACAGAAGTAGGAACCGCTAGCCCAAGGGCGACCACAGGGGCATGATTGGCGAAGTAGAGGATCGTCCCATATAAGGGCCGACTGCGATCCGCACCGCATGAGGTGGCTGCACCCGGAGGTCGGGCATAAACCGCTCACAGTCGCTCTTTAAGGGTCGGACCCCCAAAGCAGCTCTTGGTGATGTCCTTGCAAGCTTCGTAGCGAAAGGCAAGGATGGAAAGGTTGAGCGGCGAAAACCCTTGAGCGGCATGTGCGCAGGGCAAAAGACTGTGGTGTGAAAGGGGATGTTATGCTTTTAATCGCATGCGCGTAAGTGTCTGCCCGGGCAACAGTACTCGACACCTTCTCAGGTGCCGAGATGCAAAGGATCCGAGGGGGTCCTCGAGCGCCTTCGTGCCTTGGGACCAGACCCTCTGCCTATGGGTGGGCCAGTGGCAGGTTCGAGGTCTTAAGATTACGAAGCATCCCGAGAAAGCACGATTTGGTGTAAAAGCTTCTTCTACCGGTACCGGAGACGATCTATTCCGTCGCCCGTTGCGCTACTTAAGTGCCC
Source organism: Thermus tenuipuniceus (assembly GCF_002964845.1). Lineage (GTDB taxonomy): Bacteria > Deinococcota > Deinococci > Deinococcales > Thermaceae > Thermus > Thermus tenuipuniceus. Next base: position 696 of record NZ_PRDA01000086.1, on the reverse strand, counting down.
CCGCCTTATACTTACCTCATGCCAGCCCCTCTGCGCCTCCACCCGACACCCCAGGAAGACGCTCGGCTACGGGAACTGGAGACCAACCCCTTGGTGCCCCACAAGGTGCGGCGCCGGGCCCAGGCGGACCGCCTGGGGGCCCAGGGCTGGACCGCCCCTTGCATCACCCGTCACCTGGGCCTGGACCGAACCACGGCCTGGCGGGACCTGAGGCGGTAGCTGCGGGAGGGAGTCCATGGCCTGGCGGACGGGAAGGCCCACGGGGCCAAGCCCCGGTGGGAGGCCATGACCACATACCTGCAGAAGCTTTTGTCCTGGGGGGAGGCCTGGTTTGCTCCCCTGCTGCTGGAGGCCCTGGAGAGGCGCTTCCTTGTGCGCTTCCACCCGGAGGCGGTGAGGCGGAAGCTCCTGGCCCTGGGGTACCGGTGGAAGCGGACGGGGGTTGGAGGTGGTGTACCTGCCGCGGTACAGTCCCCACCTCAATCCGGTAGAGACGGTGTGGCGGCGGGTGAAGGGGTGGCCCTTGCTGTGGCGGAGCTATGGGAGTGTGGCGGAGTTGCGGGAGGCGGTGGAGGGGGCTTTGAGGGAGCTGCAGGCGCGTTTGGAGAGAGGTGGGGCAAAGCCTATGCGTGGGCACTTAGAGGCTGTCGTAAAAGTCTTGTATCCTTGAAGGGTGCAGAGGACACGCACATCTTA
>NZ_PRDA01000085.1 GCF_002964845.1 Thermus tenuipuniceus | reverse complement strand
GGCCCCCGCCTGCGGGGGGAAGGGGGTGTTTATGCAGGGTATTCGGGAGGTGCAAGTTTTGAGTTGAGGGCCCTGGGAAGCCCTACACGGTGGAGGCTTCCAGCAAAAGAGAGGCCTACCGCTTGGCCCGGCGGGAGTGGGTGAGGCGGCTCCTGGACCGGAGCTAGGCCCAAGCAAAGGGGGTTGGGGCCATTGACAGCCCCTTGAAGTCCCCGGCTATTTTGTGGGGAGAAGTCCCGGGAGGCGGTGGATGTGAACGGACCGCATATAGCCAAGCTTCTTCAGGCTATCGGCCTGAACCTTTTGAGTCTGGCTCTGGTAGCCTGTCCACATCAACAACCTTCACTGCCTGAGGCGAGGGAGGTGTGGTGGGTTGCCTCGGCTAACCTCAACGAGGTCGCTTACGGCGGCGGCCGGTTTGTGGCGGTGGGGTGGTATGGCACCCTCCTGGCCTCTGAGGACGGCCTCACCTGGCAGGCAGTGCGCTCAGGGACGGACCAAGAGCTCAGAGACGTCACCTACGGCGACGGCCGGTTCGTGGCGGTGGGAAGTAGGGGCACTCTCCTCACTTCCAGAGACGGCCTCACCTGGCAGGCAGTGCCCTCGGGAACAGACCAAGGCCTCTACGGCGTGGCCTACGGCGGGGGCCGGTTCGTGGCAGTGGGGGAAGGAGACACCATTCTCACCTCCCCAGACGGCCTCACCTGGCAGGGGGTGCGCTCGGGGACGGGCCAAGTCCTCTCCAGCGTGGCTTACGGCGGCGGCCGGTTTGTGGCAGTGGGGGAAGGGGGGGGAGGGGGTGTCCTCCTTGTCTCCGAGGACGGCTTCATCTGGCAGGCAGTGCGCTCAGGGACGGACCAAGGTCTCAGAGACGTCACTTACGGCGGCAACCGGTTTGTGGCAGTAGGGAAAGAGGGAACGCTCCTCACCTCCCCAGACGGCCTCACCTGGCAGGCGGTGCGCTCAGGGACGGAGGCGTGGCTCTTTGGCGTGGCCTACGGCGGCGGCCGGTTCGTAGCGGTGGGGTGGTATGGTACCCTCCTGGCCTCTGAGGACGGCCTCACCTGGCAGGCAGTGCGCTCAGGGACGAACCAGGGCCTCTACGGCGTGGCCTACGGCGGCGGCCGGTTTGTGGCGGTGGGGTGGTATGGCACCCTCCTGGCCTCTGAGGACGGCCTCACCTGGCAGGGGGTGCGCTCGGGGACGGGCCAAGTCCTCTCCAGCGTGGCCTACGGCGGCGGCCGGTTCGTGGCGGTGGGGTGGTATGGCACCCTCCTGGCCTCTGAGGACGGCCTCACCTGGCAGGCAGTGCCCTCGGGAACAGACCAAGGCCTCTACGGTGTGGCCTACGGCGGGGGCCGGTTCGTGGCGGTGGGGGACACCATTCTCACCTCCCCAGACGGCCTCACCTGGCAGGGGG
>NZ_PRDA01000083.1 GCF_002964845.1 Thermus tenuipuniceus | reverse complement strand
ATAATGCAGAAGGCCGCTATGATGCGCGAAAGCATAGCGGCCACTATTTTTTCAGGCCTGGGGGTAGGTGGCAACTTGGGTTATGAAAAGGTTTGCGGTCCTTCTAACGCTTAGCCTTATGGGGGTCGGGTTAGCGCAGGGCGTACGCAGCCTGGGAATGGGTGGCGTTCTCTTACCGGGCCCCTCGTTGTCAGGGGTCAACCCCGCCTACGCCGCCTTCCCCAACCAATGGGGGCGCGAAGGGTTTTCCCTCCCAGTAGGGCTCTTGCGCTTCCTGCCCACCTTCAGCGACACCAGCCCCTTCACCTACTTCACCGACCCCAACGCCTTTCGCACCTCCTTTGACCTCCTGAGCTTCTACGACCAAGCCTCCCACCTGGGGAGCTTTCTTCTGAACCCCGCCAGGAGCCCCGACGAGGTGGTTTTCCGCCTAAGCGCTGGGAGCGTCAGCCTAACGGATGGCCAGGGCAATAACCTCTTGCCCTCGTTCCAGATGGGGTCGGCCCCAGAAAAACCCACGGCCCTGATCCCCTCCCCCCTCCTGACCATCAGCCTGGACCTTGGGCCGGGAACCTACCTCGCCTTCGGTCCCTTCGTGGGCACGCAGGGGGTACGGGTGCTTCCGAGCCCGGACCTGGCTCGGGCGCTGGCAGGGGGTTCCCTGGACCCCTGCAAGGCCAGCAACCCCTCCCCTTGCTACCTGGAGGCTGGGGGAAGCTTTGCCTCAGGGCTAAGCCTGGCCCTAGGGTTCGCCACCCCCCTCCCGGAAGTGCCCGGCGTGGGCCGGGTGTACCTGGGGTAAGGGGCGAGGGCTTTTACGGCCTGGGATATGTGGAGGCCTCGGGCAAGGCCCGGCCCACCTTTGACCCAGACGGCAACGTGAACGGAGCAAGTTACGAGGCCCGCTATTTTCTGAGCTACCCCGAGTACTTGGAGGGCACCTTGGGTCTGGGCGGGGGCGGCCTGGGATACGGGTTGCGGACCGACCTGGGGGTGGCCTTGGACGGAGGTACCTACGCCGTTGGCCTTGGGGTGCGCAACCTCCTGGGGTTCAGTCAGTGGAGCGGAGTGGAAGTGGAGGTAAAAGACGGCACCGAGACCCGCACCCCCGCCACCAAACGCTCGGACGTTTCGGCCCCCGCCTTCTTGCTGAACGGAGCCTACCGCATCCCCCTAGAAGCGGGAGAACTCCTCTTGGCCGCTGACGCCAGCTTCGGGGCCACCGCCCCCGCCTTCCACCTAAGTGGCCACGCATAGACTTTGCCCCACACCCCTCTCCAAGCGCTCCTGCAACTCCCTCAAAGCCCCCTCCACCGCTCTCCGCAGCTCCTCCACCCTCCCGTAGTACCGCCGCGGCAGCAACCACCCCTTCACCCGCCGCCACACCCTCTCCACCGGGTTGTACTGCGGGCTGTACCGCGGCAGGTACACCACCTCCATTCCCCGCCTACGCCACCTCTCCCTCCCCTCCCTGAAACCCCGCGACCGGTGAAAGGGCGCGTTGTCCAACACCACCACCCCCCTCACCCCCTCCCCCTCCACCACCCGGCTCAGCCCCTCCAGGTACGCCACCACCTCCCCCGTCCGGCAAACCCCAGGAAGCAAGCCGTACCCCAGCCGCCACCTACCCTCCCCCAACCACTCCAGGTGGGCCACCACATTCACCCGCCCCGCCTT
>NZ_PRDA01000082.1 GCF_002964845.1 Thermus tenuipuniceus | reverse complement strand
GCGGTTTGCCATTCGTGAGGGTGGGCGGACCGTGGGCGCCGGCGTGGTCACCAAGATCCTGGAGTAAGCCTAGGGGCGGCTAGCCGCCCCGCGGGGAAAGGAGGTGAACCATGGCCAGCGAAGTCCGCGTTAAAATCCTCCTGGAGTGCACCGAGTGTAAGCGCCGCAACTACGCCACCGAGAAGAACAAGCGCAACACCACCACCAAGCTGGAGCTGAAGAAGTACTGCCCCTGGTGCGATAAGCACACGGTGCACAAGGAAGTGAAGGTCTGATGTTTACCCGGATTGTTCGCTACTTCCAGGAAGCCCGGGCCGAGCTTGCCCGGGTTACCTGGCCCACGCGGGAGCAGATCGTGGAGGGTACCCAGGCTATCCTGGTCTTCACCGTGGTGTCCATGGTGGTCTTGGGGTTCTACGATCTCGTCTTCCGGTTCCTGATAGGGCTTGTGCGATGAGCATTGAATGGTACGCGGTCCACACCTACGTGGGGCAGGAGGAGAAGGCCAAGGCCAACCTGGAGAAGCGGGTTAAGGCCTTCGGCATGGAGGACAAGATCTTCCAGGTGCTCATCCCCACGGAGGAGGTGGTGGAACTCCGCGAGGGGGGCAAGAAGGAGGTCGTCAAGAAGGAGCTCTTCCCCGGATACCTTTTTGTGCAGATGGACCTGGGGGACGAGGAGGAGCCCAACGAGGCCTGGGAGGTGGTACGGGGTACCCCGGGCATCACCGGCTTCGTGGGGGCAGGGCATAAGCCGGTACCCCTTTCCCCGGATGAGGTGCGGCACATCCTGGAGGTGTCGGGGCTTTTGGGCAAGAAGGAGGCCCCCAAGGCCCAGGTGGCCTTCCGGGAAGGGGATCAGGTCCGGGTGGTTTCCGGCCCCTTTGCCGACTTTACCGGCACCGTGACCGAGATTAACCCGGAAAAGGGCAAGGTCAAGGTCATGGTCACCATCTTTGGGCGCGAGACCCCGGTGGAGCTCGATTTCTCCCAGGTGGTCAAGGCTTAGGAGGCGTTTGCACCCCCAACTTGGGGGGAGCCTAGGAGGGAAAAATGAAGAAAGTCGTTGCTGTGGTGAAGCTTCAGCTGCCGGCTGGCAAGGCCACGCCGGCACCCCCGGTGGGCCCGGCTTTGGGCCAACACGGGGCCAACATCATGGAGTTCGTCAAGGCCTTCAATGCGGCCACCGCCAGCATGGGGGACGCCATCGTCCCCGTGGAGATCACCATCTACGCCGACCGCTCCTTCACCTTCATCACCAAGACCCCGCCCGCCAGCTACCTGATCCGCAAGGCGGCGGGGCTGGAGAAGGGGGCTCAGAAGCCCGGCCGGGAGAAGGTGGGCAAGATCACCTGGCAGCAGGTTCTGGAGATCGCCAAGCAGAAGCTCCCCGACATGAACACCACCGACCTCGAGGCCGCCGCCCGCATGATCGCAGGGTCGGCCCGCTCCATGGGGGTGGAGGTGGTGGGTGCCCCGGAGGTGAAGGATGCCTAAGCACGGCAAGCGCTACCGGGCCCTATTGGAAAAAGTGGACCCCAGCAAGGTCTACACCATCGACGAGGCCGCCCGGCTGGTGAAGGAGTTGGCCACCGCCAAGTTTGACGAGACCGTGGAGGTCCACGCCAAGCTGGGCATCGATCCCCGCAAGTCCGACCAGAACGTGCGCGGTACGGTTTCCCTCCCCCACGGCCTGGGCAGGCAGGTGCGGGTTCTGGCCATCGCCAAGGGGGAGAAGATCAAGGAGGCCGAGGAGGCCGGGGCCGACTATGTGGGCGGGGAGGAGATCATCCAGAAGATCCTGGATGGCTGGATGGACTTTGATGCGGTTGTGGCCACCCCGGACGTGATGGGGGCCGTGGGCTCCAAGCTGGGTCGGATTCTGGGACCGAGGGGGCTTCTGCCCAACCCCAAGGCGGGCACCGTGGGCTTCAACATCGGGGAGATCATCCGGGAGATCAAGGCGGGCCGCATCGAGTTTCGGAACGACAAAACCGGGGCTATCCACGCCCCCGTGGGCAAGGTGAGCTTCCCCCCGGAGAAGATCGCCGAGAACATCCGGGCCTTCATCCGGGCCCTCGAGGCCAGCAAGCCGGAAGCGGCCAAGGGCACCTTCCTGCGCTCGGTCTACGTGACCAGCACCATGGGGCCCAGCATCCGCATCAACCCTCACTCCTAAAGCCCTCTTGGCTTGGGGCCAGGGGCTGGCTGAACCCGGACAAACACATGTGAGACGCTGAAGGGGATAAAAGGATGGGGAACCGACCCTGCGGAGGTTCCCCCTATGCAGCTGACCACGGCTGGCAAAGACCTATGGCGAGGAGCTAAGGAAGCGC
>NZ_PRDA01000081.1 GCF_002964845.1 Thermus tenuipuniceus | reverse complement strand
GCTGGTGAAGCGGCTGGCGAGGGCCGCGTAAGGTGAGGTGGGAGACTTTTACGACAGCCTCTAAGAGGAAGAGTCGGGGTTCCTGGGCCAGAAGCCTGGCCGTCTCCACCCGCATGGCCTCACCTCCTGAAAGGGTGGCAAAGAGCCGATCACGCAAAGCCAGCGCCTGGGACTTCCTCATCGCCTCTTCTGTCCTGGCATGGTCTTTGGGACTCTCCTTCCAGCCCCCGAGATGGGGTAGCCTCCCTAGGAGGGCAACCTCGTAACTGGTAAAAGGAAAGCTCAGCTGGCGAAGCTGCGAAAGGACCGCCCTTACCCTGGCCAGACCCTCAGGGGAGTACGTTCCAAGGGGCTGACCCAGGAGGCGGACCTCCCCCTCCGTGGGCTCAAGCTCCCCTGAAAGGAGGCGAAGGAGCGTGGTCTTACCACTGCCGTTAGGCCCTAAAACCTAGGAAATCCCCGGGGGAGAGGGAAAACCCCACCCCTCTGAGAAGCCACTTTTCCCCTGCTCTGTACCCCAAGCTCCTGACCTCAAGCACGGTACACCTCCCGCTTAAACGAAGGACCAGGTATAGGAAGAAGGGACCACCCAAGAGAGCGGTGACCACTCCCACGGGCATTTCCGCCGGCGCTGCCAAAGTGCGGGCCAGGAGATCGGCCAAAACCATGAGGCTGGCCCCAAGAAGGGCTGCGCCAGGCAGGAGAAACCTATGGTCCGGCCCAGCCAGGAGGCGGAAAAAGTGGGGGCCACTAGACCCACAAACCCCACGCCTCCCGCTAAGGCTACGGCCGCCCCTACTGCCAAGGCGGTGCCTGCTACCGCGCGACGCTTCAAGGTCTCCAGGTGAACACCCAAGTGGAAGGCTTCCCTCTCCCCCAAGGCCAAGGCATTGAGCTCCCGGGCCAGGGGCAACAGAAGGAGAAAGGCCATAGCGGCAAAAGGCAGAGCCGGTACCCAAAGGCCCCAAGTCGCTCCGGTGAACCCCCCCAGGGTCCAGAAGGTGAGGCTTCGAAGCTGCTCGTCATCGGCCAGAAAGATGAGGAAGCCAATGGCGGCGCCCACCAAGGCGTTTAGGGCGATACCTCCTAGGAGAAGGACCGCTACCTGGACCCCTGCCGGGGTATTAGCAATACGCCAAAGGAACCACGTGGTCAAGAGCCCTCCTAGAAAGGCAAAGAGAGGCAGGCCATAGGCCTGGAGGGCCTGGGCGAGGGCCAAGCCTCCTGGTAGGAGGACGATAAAAAGGGAAGCCCCCAAAGCCGCCCCCGCAGAAACCCCGATCAATCCCGGGTCCACCAAGGGGTTGCGGAACAGACCCTGGAGTACGGCCCCCGCCGTGGCTAGGAGTGCTCCTACAAGAGCCGCGGTCACAACCCGGGGAAACCGTAGGACAGTGAGGACCTGGTACTCCACCCCCTCACCCCGGAGGAGGATGGAGGGAATCTCCAGAGGGGATATGGGATAGGCCCCCAGTCCCGCCCCAAGGAAAAGCGAGGAGGGCAGGAGGAGGAGCAGGGCTAGAAGAGCCACCCGGTACCGGTGGGTTCGAAAAGCAGCGGGAAGGAAGCCAAGCATCCAGACCCCCTTACGTCCAAAGGAAGGTGAATTCTAGAGCCTCAGGGACGTTTCCCAGGTGAGGGAAGCAAAAACCGCCCTCCTGTAGGCTTTCATGAAGAAAAGCCTCATGGACGCACCTCCACGAACCCTTCCCTTAGGTAGGCTGCCCTGAACAGGTCCAAGGCTGCACGCCCCGCCCGCGGACCAAAGGAGCCCAGGTAGAGATCGTCCATGGCCACAACCTTTCTCCGCTGGCCGGCAGGCGTTTGCGCCACCCCAGGTAGGCTTAGAACCCCTTCCAACCCGCCCACGCTCTCCAAACCCCTTAGGAACACCACGATTACATCCGGCCTAGCAGCCACCACGCTCTCAGAGGTCATGGGTTGGCACGCCCGGATCCCTTTTGCCGCGTTTTCCAAGCCGGCAAGCTCCATCATCCCCACCGGAGTGCTCCCTTGACTGCAGACGAATGTGGTTTGGGTACCCCGCAGGTAAAGGAACAACCCCCGGAGCTTTCCCCTAGGAGCCTGTTGGGCTTGGTAGGCCCCAAGAGCCAGGATATCGCGCTCCAAAGAGCGAACCAGCTCCTCGGCCCTTTGGGACTTACCCACCGCCTGACCGACAACCCGGATCTTTCGCTTTGCCCCTTCCACCGTAGGCTCTGTGGGCACTAGGACCACCTGTACACCAGCCCTCTCCAGCTGCTCCACCACCTGAGGGGGCTTAACATCCTCGCGGCCGATCACCAAGGTGGGGCGGAGAGAGAGGATGCCTTCCGCCGAGAGTTGGAACTGGTAGCCTACGCTGGGGAGGCGAAGGACCTGAGGCGGGTAGTAACTGGAGTCATCCCGGCCTACCACCTTACCCCCTACCCCCAGGGCAAACAAAATCTCCGTACTGATACCATCCAAGCTCACAATCCTCTCTATAGAGGCAATCTCCAATGCCCGGCCCCGGGCGTCCACAACCCGGTAGGGTTGGGCCAAGGCCAGGGGGACCATGAGCCCCAAAAGGACAGCTATTGCCCTCCGCTTCACTCCTTCACCTCCGAGTCCAACAGAACAACGAAGGTTTCCAAGCGGTTGCGCTCCCGAAAAGCCTCCTTGGGCAGGGTGCCGCTTCGCGCATGACCTTCACGAAACTCCGGGCTTTCCGCCCAGGCCCGGAAAGCTTCCTCGCTTTCCCAAAAAGTCATGACGATGTAGGGGTCCTCAGGGTTCTGAGGACGGAGGACAAAGTTGCGGACAAATCCCGGCATCTTGTCCACCAGCCGGGCACGCGTTTGAAAGGCCTTTTCAAACTGCTCCGCATACTCCGGTTTGACCGGTATCCGGTTCATGGTCACGTACATTCCGGACCTCCTCACAGGGTCACGTTAGCAAGGGGGGAGCAAAAAGCAAAGTAATCCGATCGGATTTTAATGATTTACAAGTGATAATCAATACCATTCATACCATGTCGAAGATGCTGTAGAGCGCCGATGGCTTTCCAATAGCCAGGGATTCCGGCCGTTCAAGTTGGAAAGCGTGGCTCGAAAGGCAAAACCCCCTGCGTGAGCAAGACGGGTGTACTTAGCGTGCGATGCCGACCCATGAAGCGGCTGATGAAAGCCCCCAAGGCCATGGATGCCCTCTTCCCCTTCACCAGCAGCTTCCTCGCATCAGCCCTCGGACTGAACCCGGACAAACACATGTGAGACGCTGAAGGGGATAAAAAGATGGGGAACCGACCCTAGAGAGGAGGTTCCCCGTATGCAGCTTACTACGGTTGG
>NZ_PRDA01000080.1 GCF_002964845.1 Thermus tenuipuniceus | reverse complement strand
TCCAGAGACGGCCTCACCTGGCAGGGGGTGCGCTCGGGGACGGGCCAAGGCCTCTACGGCGTGGCCTACGGCGGGGGCCGGTTCGTGGCGGTGGGGCGAGGAGGTGTTATTCTGACTTCCCCCTAAAGCTCTAAAGTCGCTCTTCGCGCACAAAGTGGAGTCCGCAGGGGTAAAACCTGCAGGGTCTATGCGCTCGGAAGGGGGAAGGGTACATAAAGTCAGTGAAGAGGAGCAAGAGAAGTCCTTCTCATGCCTTGGTTTGCTACCTCGAAGCTCCACCCCTGCCATCTTCAGGAGGACCCGACTCCGGACGAGGTTGTGGGCCAAAAGGATGAGGTTCACCCTCGCCACCAAGCCCCAGTAGGACCGGGCCTCCATCCGGTGAAGCCCTAGGGAACGCACCATCACGCCCAAACGCGTCTCTATCCAGTTCCTCACCCTCCCCATCCATGCTCTCCAAGGGGTGGCTACCACCTTCCCTCCCCGGGTGCGGTAGGGCGGCGTGACCACCCCCTCCACCCAACGAAAGCCTCGATCCCCTAGGACATGCTCCAAGCCCTCCAGAAGCTCCCTGGCCCAGGTCTCCCGGGCATTCCCAGGTAGAAGGGCCCAGCGGTGAAACAGCCCCCGGTCGTGGATGACTCCCACCAGGGCGTAGCCCGCAAAGCCCCGCAGAGGGCCGACCCCAACCCCGGAACCAGGCAGGGCATAGCCCCGGATGCGGTGGCCTTGGGCCATGGGGAGGGGCTTCGTCACGGGCGTAGCCCGTATCTTGTGGTCCACCACGTGCAGGAGGCGGGGCCCCTGGGCCAGGCGGAGGGCCAGGTGGGCCAGGAGGGACTGGGCGTTTTGCAAGACGCGGAGGAAGCGGGAGAGGTGGGGTAGGGAGGGGAAGTAGGGGCGGAGGAGGGCTTGGGCGAGGAGGTAGCCTTTGCTGAGGTCGAGGCCGAGGAAGGTCAGGAAGAGGGCGAGGGTCAAGAGCTCGGGGAGGGTAGCTTTTGGGTGGCGCTGAGGTTTGGGGAGGCGGATGCTTTGGGCCTTGAGGGCGTCAGGAACGTAGCCTTCGGCTGACCGACCCAGATGTAGGTAGCCACAAGGAGGGTTTCTGCGGCAAGCTACGGGCTGTGCCCGTGACCAAGATGGTAAGTCAGCCGTCAGGCTATGTTCTGGGGATGCTCGCGATCGGGTCGCATGGCATCCCCCTTTTTTTCTTATACCCAAGGGGTGCGGGTCAAGTAGCAAACATAAGAAAAGTGCCTCATGCCCCCAGGGCAGCACAGCCAAAACCCTCCTCCAAAAGGCTGTTCCCTTGAACCAAACCTGACACAGGCGGGAACCTTGACAGTGAGGGGGAGCAATGGTACCCCTTGAGGTGTAGGGGCAGAAAGCGAGGGGGTGGAGAGATGTTTGTCGAAGTGCGGGGAGGGGTGCTTCTGGTGACCCTTTTACTCCTCTTGCTCAGCGCTTGCCAACTGCTTCCCTCACCTGGTAGGGAGATGGGGGAGAGAACAAATGCTGTCCCTGCGCATGTTTCCCAGGCTCTTTCTGTTCCACTAGCGAACCAAGACCTCCCCAGGGGTCTGACCCCGCAGTCCGCCAAGGGGCTCTACATAGTCTCTAGGATGGTATACGACATCGAGGGGAGACCAGCTTACCTGGCAAACCTTCTGGGGAGAGAAGAGGTTTTTGACAAGGCTTTGGAAAAGGCGGATAGGAGGGAGAGGGTATACCTGACGGGGCTGGTCAAGGATGTTGCCTTTTACGGAGACGTGTTCCCAGCAGGGGTCTTGCAGCAGATCAGCGCCGTTTGCCCCGAGTGCCAGTTGGGGTACCACGGGCACCTGCTCTATGGTATTCGCCCAGATGGGACGTGGGTGGACACATGGGGCAAACCCCTGCCTGCGGGGTTCGTGGAGGAGGCTAGAAAGTTTCGGAAGGAGATGCGTGCAAAGCACGAGGAAACGGGCTTTCTCAGGGAGCTGAGTAGGCGATGGGATGATCTGATTCAAAAATCCCCCTTTCTTCGGGATTGTGCCCCTGGGGGTAGGGGAGTACCCTCCGGCCCTGGACCTGGGGAGGGAGTTTTTCCGCGAGGGGCTTTTCCCGCAGTACGCGGAACCCGGACAGTGCCTCTCCTGGTTCCTGTGGTGGTGTACAGCCTACCAGAACAGCGGCTACGTTTCCTTCACCGCCAGCACGGGCAGGCTGCCGGGGGATTTTGGCAACTTGCAGCGAACTGTGTTTGACTTGCAGGGAACCCAGCCTAGTTGGGGATGGCAACCTTCGCCCCAACAGCACTACACCAACCCCCTCCTCGCCCCTACCATGCAAGGACAGAACACCACATGGGGAGTATGGGACTTCGGGCCAAGCGGGCTTTGGGACCTTGAGAGAAATCACGTCATAGGGTGCGGTCCTGTTTCCCTCATCCGGATCTTGGAGGTCTACCGCCTTCGGGGCATGCAGGGGATGCCCAGCGTGGTCACACTTCGCCTTCCCCAGGACAACATGCTCTTCTCTGGGTGGACGGTGAGTTCGTCGGGCACGTTCCCTGTGCTGCGCTGGGATCCCAGAGCGGGCTGGGTGACGGAAAACCTGCCCGTTTGGGGGCAGATGGCCCTTTGGCCGGTGAAGATAGGGGAGAGGAACGGGAAAAGCGTCTATAACGCTTGGCTTTCCCAGCGGATGAACGGCAACTACTTTGTCAGCGGGATGATGGTCCTGCCCAAGGATTACCAGGCGGGGGGCAACGCGTGGTTGGCGGACAACCTTTTACCAGTGCGCATTCGAGGGGAGTGGTTGTGGGACTTTACTTGGGGGGATCTCTTGGGGAGCATGCCCGGCATCAACTGGTTTGTCTACACGCAATACACCTGGCGGGTGAACGGGCTCGTGAAGCGGACCATGGGGCAGGATGACCTGCCCATGGTGGCGCTGTACGATGTGGGTCAAGTACCCAATGGGTTTTCTTTCCAGGGGATTCATTATGCACCCGCCTACCGGTACCGGACCATCGAGTTTTGGGACTGGGCGTCCAACTGGGTCACGGTGGATGACGGGAAGGAAGGGGTTTTCCACAGCAACCCCTCTGCCCCTGGGCATTTGGTTCCCGGCTATCCCATGGAGGTCTACCTAGGGGACTACATGGACCTCAGCAACGGACTCTTCCGCATCGCCAACACGCCTTGAGGGGGTGAGAGCATGCATTTGTTTCGCCTAGGCCTTCTCTTCTTTTGGATGAGCCTGGCCTTTCTCCTTTCGGGGTGCCCTCTATTTAGGATTACGGTACCCCTGCACGCCCCGATCCTCTTTTACCCCCAGGAGCCCCGCCTGTGCCCAAGAGGGGTCCAGTTGGTCCTGAGGGGTGAGCCTTATGGGCAGGTGATCACCCGGGCCACCCAGAGACCCCCTTCCCCCCCTCCTGAAGGGAGTCGGGTGATGGTTCCTATCGATCCTGTGGGGGTGGTGGGTTACCGGAACACCGACCCTCGGGAAACAGATCGGTTCACCCTCCTCTGCTATACAGACACGGGCCAGCTCTTAGGCCCCGGGCCCAAGTTCCCCCCCAGGGACTCTCCTTTAGGGGATCCCCTTCTGGTCCTCGTGGAAGACCCTAACGTCCCCGCTAGGGTGCGTGGGTACTGGGCCTATGGGTTCTACGAGTGACGGTGGTTCTCCGGTGGGTGGAGGAGTAGGCCTTCTCCCCATCGGCCTATCCCCCGACCTTGGGCTCTCCTCGTCATGATGTAATACCTTTCCCGCTGAACCCTTCGCTTCCTTCCCCTGGGGGAAGCCCTGGGTACCCTTTCACCGGGGCCCCCACGGGGACAAAGTCCTCGTGGGGTGTTATGAGAGGCTGTCGTAAAAGTCTTGTATCCTTGAAGGGTGCAGAGGACACGCACATCTTACCCCAG
>NZ_PRDA01000079.1 GCF_002964845.1 Thermus tenuipuniceus | reverse complement strand
ACGAGCAGCATCCTTCCGTCAGTGAGGCGTGGTTGTACTTGGGCATGCTACGCTTGCTGGTGAAGGGGCTGGCGAGGGCCGCGTAAGGTGAGGTGGGAGACTTTTACGACAGCCTCTGAAACATCTGCTACGTCCGGGGATCCTGGACGTGGGATGAGACGAAGGCATGACTTTTACAACAGGCTCTCATGCCTGGTGTATGAGCTACGGTTGCCCCACCATGAGCCTGAGCCGGGCCTCCACCCGGTGCGCCCCCTGCCAGGCGGCCACCACAAACCCCAAGCCCCGCCAGCGGTCGCTCACCGGGACGGCCTGGGCCAGGAGGTCCGGGGTGAGGGCCAGGACGCCCCGGTAGAGGTAAACGGGCCCCTCCTGCCCCTTGCCGGCCCCTCCCACGGGGGAGAGGGGAAGCCGCCCACCCCCGGGCAGGAGCACCTCCGCCCCCTCCGCGGGAAAGCGCACCCGCACCTCCACCGCCACCTCCCCCCCGGGGCTGGCCCGGGGAGGATCCAGGCGGGCTTCCAGAAGGGCCCGTCCCCGGTCCACGGGGAGGAACACCTCCTCCTGCCAGCCGCCTACCTCCCCCAAGAGGCGCAGGCGGAGGGTTCCCTCGGCCTCCCAAGGCACCTGGAAGGCGAAGGCCCCATGGGCTTCCCGCTCCCGGAAGGCCTTCTGCGCAAGGAGGGCCTCCCCCTGGTAGATCAGGAGGTCCAGGGGGCCGGGGGGGACTCCCCGCAGGACCAGGCGCACCACCTCCCCTGGGGCCGCCGCCTGGGGCTCCACCGCCACCTCCGGGGCCAGGGGAGGGAGGGCAGCCTCCACGGGCACCGGGAGAAAGCGCGCCGTGGCCCCCACCCGCCCTAGGGGGGGAAGCTCCACCTCCCCTTCCTCTCCCCGGAAGCCCGGGGAAGCCTCGGGCAGGAGGCGGTAGCGCCCGGGGGGCAGGAGGGCCTGCCCCCCGCAGGGCAGGAAGAGCCGTTCCGGCCCCAGGGCGTAGGCTCCCCGCCCCTCCCCCGCACAGGCCAGGGAGAGGAGGGCCCCAGGGGGCAGGCTGAGGCGGAGGGGCTCCCCTGGCCTGGCGTAGGCCTCCCCGGGAAAGGCCAGGGAATCCGGGGGCGGGTAGGCCCGCACCTGGGCTCCGCCCCTCGGCAGGTACAGGCGGAACCGCCCCCCTGCGTCCGCCACCACCGGGGCGTACCCCCCCACCACCCTGGCCCCCGGGAGGGGCCTGTCCTGGGACTCCACCACCCCCTCCACGGGGAGCCATTCCCCGCCCCCCAGGGCCAGGGAGACCCCCTCCGGGATGGGGAGGCTCAGGGCATAGGCCCCGGAAAGCTCCCATCGGCTTCCCGTGGGGGCCAGGACCCCCGCAAGCCGCAGGGACCAGGGGCCCTCCCCGTAGCTGAGGCGCCCCTCCAGGGAGGCCCCGCTGGGGGAGAGCCCCGCCCCCACCCGGAAGCCCAGGCCCGGCGCCCCGCCCTCCAGGGAGAGGCCCAGGCCCAAGGCCCTCCCCAGCCCTCCCCTGAGGCCCAGGGTGAGGCCCTCCAGGGGGAGGGCCAGGCCCCCGGAGAGGCCCCAACCGCTTCCGGCCAGCAGGGCTTCCCCGTGGAGGGGGAGGCCCTCCACCTGCCCGTAGGCCAGGGCCCGCAACCGGGGTTCCGGGTAGAGGAGGGCCTCCAGGGAAAGCCCGGGGAAACTCCCCCCCAGGAGGAGACCCCCCTCCCAGGCCAGGTGGTAGGCGGCGTACCCCTCCAGGTACTCCAGGCGGAAGGAGGGGCTTCCGGCGAAAGCCCCCTGGAGGGAGAGCCCCGGACGGGCGTAGGCGGCCCTCAGGGCCTGGGGGGTGGCCTCGAGGTGGAGGACCTCCCCGTCCTGGCCCCACTCCCCCTCCAGGCCCCAGGGGTAGGCCAGGCGCAGGGCGAAGGGGCCCTCCCGGTACCGCACCGCCAAGGCGGGCAGGGTGCTGGCCTCCAGGGCATACGGGCCCAGGGCCAGGCCCCCCCGGGCGGAAAGGCCCTGCCCTCCCTCCACCCGCAGGGCGAGGGCCGCCTCCTTGGCCAGGTTCCCCTGGAGGGAGAAGGCCCCCCAGGGCCCTGGGAAGCCGCCTTCCAAAAGCCCTCCCAAGCGGTAAGGGGGCGGGCTTCCCCCTACGCCCTCCACCCGCACCAGGTAGCGCTCCTCCTCCTTCCCGTTCCAGAGGACCAGGACCAGATTCCCCGCCTCGAGGGGGCCCAGGGAGAGGCGCTTCCCCTCCCCAGGGGCCAGGGCCACCTCCTGGGGGGGCAGGAAGACCGCGCTCTCCTGGGCGGAGGCCAGGCGCACCCGCAGGGGCACGTTGCCCCTGTTTTCCAGGACCACCGGCAGGCTCCCCTGGGCCCTGGCGGGCACCTCCGCCAGGAGCCTCCGCACCTCCGGCACCCGCACCTCCTGGCACCGCTCCCTCCCCCCCTGGACCAGGCAGACGGGGTAGACCCCGGGGGGCACCTGGAGGGGCACCTCCAGCACCGCCACCGCCAGGCCCTCGGCCCCCTCGGGGAGGAGGAGGGGGCGGAAAGGCCCCGTCCTCCAGGAAAGGGGGCCTTCCCCCAGGCCCGTGAAGACCAGGGTCAGGGCCTTGCCCGGCTCCGCGGGAACCCCCGCTCCCAGGGCAAGACCAAGACCAAGGATTAGGAAGGGGAGGGAAAGGGAGCGCATCAGTCGTTCCGCAGAGTGTAGGACAGGGTCAGGGTCCCACCGGTGGGAAGGGGGGAAAAGGCATCGCCTGGGTCCATCTCCAGGTAGAACCAGAGCCAGAGGACCGCGGTGGTGTTCCTGGCGATGCTGGCCAGGCCCCGGTTGTCGGGCAGGCTCCCGATGGGGGTGGGGGTAGGGGCGTGGCTGGTGGCGTTCCCTGAGACCACCTGCACCTGCACCCGGAGGCGGGTGCTGGGGTTTAGGGGAGGGGGGAGGCTCCCCCCTATGCTCAAGATCCTCAGGCAACGGGTGGTGCCTGCCCCGCACAGGGTGCCGCCCCCACCCCCGGCGTTGGGGGTGGAGACCGTGCAGGTCACCCGGTGGGGCTGGCCTCCCCCCACCACTTGGGTGGGGAGGAAGAGGAGAGGGGTGGTCCCCTCCAGGAGGTGGAGGTACCCCGCCAGGCTGGCCACGGGGTAGCTCCCCACCCAGGTCAGGGGGCCGCTTGCCGCTAGGTCAAAGCGTACGTCCGTGGCGTCGCAGTTGAGGCTCTGGGCCAAGGCCGGGAGGTGGTAGACGAGATAGATAAGGAGGAGGGGGGCTAGGGCACGGCCCATACCCCCTCCGCGGCGTAGCGGCCGTAGGCGCTCTCCAGCACCAGGACCACCCGGTAGCGCCCTGGGGGGAGGGGGCTTTTCGGCTCTAGAAGCAGCTTTCTCCTCCCCCCAGGCCAGACGGGCACCTCCTCCAGGCGGAGCCGGGCCACCTCTTTCCCCTCCCCGTTCAGGACCAGGGCCTCCCCGTTCACCCGTTGCAGGACGTTCCCGGGGTTTTCCAGGACCACGGGCAAGGCTTCCCCTTCGCCACCGACCCCTGCCCTTAGGGAGGCCTTTTCCGTGCCCCGCAGGGTCACGTAGAGGGCCAGGCCGACCTCCGGGCGTAGGGAGACCTGAATCCCCCCTTGGCGTCCCGGGCGGGGCTGGGCGGTGAAAACCACCAGGCAGGCCAGGGTGCCCTGGCCCTCGTTTGCCCCAGGGGCCCAGCCTTCCACACGTACCTCCACCTTCCCAGAGGGGGGCACGGTGAAGGCGGTGGGCCGGATCTGGAGGGCTGGGCACAGCCCGCCCCCTGGGGAAGGTTCCTCCCTTATCTCCACGCTCCCGTCCTCCCGCACCCGGAACGGGGCGAGGCGCACCGTGAGGGGCTCCTCCCGGGGAAGGCCGTTCTGCACGACCACGGGGAAGGCGAAGGGCTCGCCAGGGGCCAGGAAGAGCTCCACCCTGGCAGGGGAAATGGTTAGGTTCACCTGGGCCAGGGCAGCGGGGTAAACCAGAAGGGAAAGAAGGGCAAGGGCCTTGCGCATGGCTATACTCATGCTACTCCCCTGGCTGGAAAGGGGCGCCCCCAGATCCAGGGGGCGCCCATGGGTCTATGGATCCCTAGGGGCTCGTGAGGGTGTAGTTGATGGTGATCTGGTAGTTGTAGCCCCCGGAGGGGATGTCGTCGCTGATGTTCATCTCGAGCAGGTAGTAGATCCTGTAAACCGACCTGCCTTGGCCGCCGGAGCCGGCGTTGAAGAGGGTCATGGGGGCGCCGAGGGTGGTGAGAACGTTGGTCCAGGAAGCCCCCTTGCCGCTCACCTTTTCCGCAAACACCTTGACCCGGGTGTTGTCCAGGGGGGCGGGCAGGGTGCCGCCAATGCTGGAGATGTTCACCGTCCACTGCCCCCGGTTGGTCCGCACCACCGCGGTGGCGAAGTCGTTGCCGCCGGCACCCGCAACGCTAGAAGGGGCAAAGGTCTCGCTGCCCGTAGCGTTATCGATGAAGGTGTCGTAGGCGGTGGAAGAAGCCTTGGTGTAGGGGGTGCCGTTCACCGTCACCGTCCCGGTCGCGTTACTGCTGAAGTCGAAGAGGAAGTCGGTGGCGTCGATCTGCAGGCTGAGGATGGAAGGGATGTTGACGGTGATGGTGTGACTATCCGTGGTCTGGGCCAAGCCCAGGCCAGCCAAGAAGACCATGAGTGCAACCAGCTTACGCATGCGTCACCTCCTTAAAGCTCCGGGGCCGGTTGCGCCACTGGCTCCCCCCTCTCCCTTGGCGCCCATCTGGGGTTGAGGGGTTCTTTGCCTCCCCTTGTCTTACATCTTAAGCCATGGCTGTGAAAACGGTGTGAAAAGGGATCTCCCCAAAGCTCCATTCCCCCAGTGCCCCCGCCGCTTTGAGAGGGACACGCGCCCCCCCAGATTAGAGGCTGTCGTAAAAGTCTCCC
>NZ_PRDA01000078.1 GCF_002964845.1 Thermus tenuipuniceus | reverse complement strand
TTTTCAAGTGGTCCCCTGGCGCATGGGTATGCGGGGGGTGGATAAGTGCAAGTTTTGAGTTAAGGGAAAGCGGGCCTCGAGGGCCAAAGGGCCCCCAGGGACCACGGGGGCGTCCGCCAGCACCCTTCCCTGGTTATCGGGGCGCTCAAAGTCCAGGAGGTTCAGCGCCAGGCGCTCCAGGGTGAAGGAGGACCGATTTTCCGCTAGTCCCAGGTGCAGCACGGCCCTGGGCCCACGGGCGTGGAGGTTTTCCAGGGCCTGAGGAAGCGCGAGCGCGTCCACGGGAAGCACTGCCTTCAAGATGGGCTCTCCTCTCGCTGTGTCCGGTAGCAGGCCAAGGAGCGCAGCGGAAGGGGTGTGCCCCATGCCGGTGAACGGTTCAAATCCGGTGACCAAGACCATGGCCTAAACCCGCTGGGCATTATAGCCTTCCGGGCTTTGACTCGGTTTAAGATGGGGGGCGTGGAGCTGGGTTTGGTAACCGACACCGCAGCGGACCTTTCCCCCAAGGTGCTTCAGGAGGAAGCGGTAGGGCTTGTGCCCATTTACGTGCACCTCATGGGCCGCCGCTATAAGGACTGGCAGGAACTTACCCCCGACGCCCTTTACCAGGCCATGCGGGCGGGGGCGGAGCCCGTGACCGAGCCCCCCGGGGTGGAGGACTTTGCCGAGGTGTACGAGCGGCACCTCCAGGTCTACGACCGCTTGCTTTCCATCCATGTCTCGGGCGAGCTTTCCAAGACGGTGGAAAGGGCGCGGGAAGCGGCCCTAAAAGTGGCCCCCACCCGTATCCGGATAGTGGACTCGGGGATGGTATCGGCAGGCCTGGGGGCCATGGTCCTTCGGGCGGTGGAGATGCTTAAGCGGGGGGCAGAGGAGGAAGAAATCGTGCGGGAAATGGAGAGGCTCAAGCGCTCCAGCCTCTACTTCAGCGTGGCCGACCTCTCCCACCTGGCCAGAAACGGCCGCCTGCCCCGCTTTGGGGAGGTGGTGGGAAACCTCCTGGGCCTGAGGCCTATCCTGCGCATCGAGAAGGGGCACATTCGCTTTTTGCGGGTGGCCCGGGAGAACGCCGTGCCCGAGACCCTGGCCCGGCTGGTGTTGGAGGAGTTTAGGGGACGTGCGGCCCGAATCACCATTGCCCACACCGACGCCAAGGGCGAGTGGCTGGAGGCGCTTAAGAGAGGCCTAGAAGGCGCCTTGCGCCTAGAGCGGGGCCGCATCACCCGCTCCGGGGCCACCATCGCCGCCAACGTGGGCCTCGGGGCTTTGGCGGTCCACGCCTACGCGGTAGAATAGGCGTTGGCCTTCGGGCCCCAAGCCCATGGAAGTTGCCCTGGAGAGGTTTTACGGCCACCGCCTGGCCCTGCCGCAGGTGGTGGCGGCCCTGCTTTTTGCCCAGGAACGCCCCCCCTCGGTGCTCCTAGCCCCGGAGGACCGGCTACGCCGTTACCGGGACCTCTCCGCCTTCGGGGCACCGGTGTACGTGAACCCCGGCCTCGAGGCCTGGGAGGAGCGGGCCCTCTTCGTGATGAGTTACGAGGAGGCCCTCGCTCCCTTTCCTGAGGACCCCTCCGCCTGGCGGCTCGTGTTGGAGGTGGGCCGAAGCTATCCTCGAGGAGAGCTACTGGACCGCCTCCTGCGGATGGGGTACGCCCGGGATGAGGATTACCGGGTGCTGGGGGAGGTGCTGGAGCTTTCTGGGATTCGGCTGGAGTTCTTCGGGGAGGAGCTGGAGAGGCTTTTGGTGGGGGGGGAGGCGCGCAAGCGGCATATTCTCCTACCCAAACCGGGGAAGGCGGAAGCCTTCCCTTCCAGGAAAATCCTCCACTTTTCGGGTCCCGTGTACCTGGACACCCCGGCCCTGGCCCCGAAGGAGATCTGGCCCTTGCTGGAAGGGCGTCGGGTGGTGGCCCTGGGGGGCGGGGTGGAGCTTCCTCCCTTGGACCTGGGGGTGAGGCCCTTTCCCCCGTACAGGGGAAGCCTTAAATCCCTGGAAAAGGACCTTGCCCGCTGGCTTGGGGAGGGGAGGCGGGTTAGCCTCTTCGTGGCCCACGAGCGCACCCTGGACTACCTGAAAAGGCGGCTTGCCCCCTTTCATCCCCAGGTACCCGAGCGGTTTCCGGGTCCCAAAGGCCAGCTTTCCCTTTTCAGGGGAGCCTTCGAGGGGGGGGCGGAGTGGGGGGAGGAGGTGTTCCTCACCGAGGCCTTGGTCTTTGCCACCGGTGCGGTGCGGGCCAGGTTGCGGGTGGGGGAGGGGCTTACTGACCCGGGGGCCTTAACCCCAGGGGACTTTCTCATCCACCCCGATCACGGCATCGGCCAGTACCTGGGCCTGGAGACCCGGGAGGTCCTGGGGGCCAGGCGGGATTACCTGGTGCTTCGCTACCGCGGGGAGGGCCGGCTTTACCTGCCCGTGGAGCAGTTACCCCTCCTGAAGCGCCACCCCGGCACCACCGATGAACCGCCCGAGCTTTCCTCCCTGGGGAAGGGGGAGTGGCAAAGGGCCAAGGAGCGGGCGAAAAAGGAGGTGGAGGAGCTTGCCCAAAGGCTTCTCGTCCTCCAGGCTAAGCGCAAGGCCACCCCAGGCCGGGCCTTTCCCCCCTTGCCCGACTGGGACCCCCTGGTGGAAGGGGGCTTCCCCTACGAGCTCACCCCCGACCAGAAGCGGGCCCTGGAGGAGGTCTTGCGGGACCTCGAGGCTCCCTACCCCATGGACCGCCTGGTTTCCGGGGACGTGGGCTTTGGCAAGACCGAGGTGGCCCTGCGGGCGGCCCATCGGGTGGTGGGGCATGGGGCCCAGGTGGCCTTCTTGGTGCCCACCACCCTTCTGGCGGAACAGCACGGCAAGACGTTTCGCGAGCGCTTCCAGGGTCTTCCCGTACGGGTGGCGGTGCTCTCCCGCTTTACGCCGCCTAAGGAGGAGGAGGCGGTCCTCCGGGGCCTGCGGGAGGGGGGTGTGGACATCGTCATCGGCACCCACCGCCTTCTCCAGCCGGACGTGGCCTTTAGGGACCTCGGCCTCCTCATCGTGGACGAGGAGCACCGCTTTGGGGTGGCCCAGAAGGAAAGGATCCGGGAGCTCAAGGCGGAGGTGGACACCCTCTACCTCTCCGCCACCCCCATCCCCCGCACCCTTTACTCCGCTCTAGTAGGCCTCAAGGACCTCTCCAGCATAAAGACCCCGCCCCCGGGCCGAAAGCCCATAAAGACCTTCCTAGCCCCCTTTGACCCGGTGCTGGTGCGAGAGGCGGTGTTGGCGGAGCTGGAACGGGGAGGGAAGGTCTTCTACGTCCACGACCGGGTGGCTTCCATAGAGGGAAGGAGGCGCTACCTGGAGGCCCTCATTCCCGAGGCCCGCATTGGCGTAGTCCACGGGCAGATGCCAGAGGGCCTGATTGAGGAGACCATGCTCCTTTTCGCGGAGGGGGCCTACGATGTCCTCTTGGCCACCACCATCATCGAGTCGGGGCTGGATATCCCTGAGGCGGGCACCATCCTCATTGAGCGGGCGGACCGCTTGGGCCTGGCCACCTTGTACCAGCTCCGGGGCCGGGTGGGGCGGCGGGAGCAGGAGGCTTACGCCTACCTCTTCCATCCTCCCAGGCTCACGGAGGCGGCGGAGAAGCGCCTCAACGCCATTGCGGATCTTTCCGACCTGGGAAGCGGCCACCTCCTGGCGGAGAAGGACATGGAAATCCGCGGCGTGGGGAATCTCCTGGGCCCTGAGCAGCACGGGCATATCCGGGCCCTATCCCTCGAGGTCTACAGCGAGCTTCTGGAGGAGGCCATTCGCAAGCTCAAGGGCGAGGTGAAGGAGGAAAGGCCCCGGGTGACGGTGGACCTGGCCCTCTCCGCGCGGCTTCCCGCGGAGTACGTGCCGAGCCTCGAGGCCAGAAGCCGCTATTACGGCCGCTTCGCCGAGGCCCGGAGCCTGGCGGAGGTTTCCCGCATCGCCAGGGAGCTCAAGGACCGGTATGGCCCACTTCCCGAGGAGGCGGAGAACTTCCTGGCCCTGGCCCGCCTCCGCCTAGTAGCGGAGCGGAAAGGGGTGGTCTCCATTACCGAGGATCTCACCCACCTGCAGGTGATCTTCCCCCGCTGGCCCCTGGACTACGACGCCCGGGGCCTCAGGGCTTTGCCCTTTAGGGTGGAGATCACCCAGTACCCCCCTGGCTTCCGCCTGGAGAAAAAAGTCTTGAGGCCCCGGGACTACCCCGAGGCCCTCATGCAGGTGCTTTTCCTCTTCGCCGACCGTTAGGGGGTGGGGATGAGGTTGAAGAGCTTCAGGCGGAGGGATACCTCCCCCTGGGTGAGGGTGTAGTCTACTTTCTCCCCACTTAACGAGAGGCGGGCCCCTATGCGGAAGGCTCCCGACTTCACCAGGTCAAAAGCGGGGTTACCGGGGGCTAGGTCCAAGGAGAGGTCCAGGGTGCCCGTTTCCCCAGGGTTCAGGCTGAGGCTTACCTTTTTGGCCTCCAGGTCCCCGCCTGTGCCGTCGTAGAGGTCGGTGTCGTTCTGGGGGGCCATACGGACCTCGAGGTCCACCTGGGCGGGGAGGGTGCCCGTGTTGCGGACCTCCGCCTTTGCCACCACCCTCCCATCCAGCAGGGCCTCCGCCCCGGGGACCTGGACCAGCTGCCCCGCGGGGTCGTCGGGGACCCGTACCTGGGCGGTGGTGAGGTCCAGGGGGCCGGAGCGGTTGGCCTGAGGCACGAAGCTTAGGAAGTCCACCTCCACCCGGTGGACGGTGTGGCCGCTGCAGGCGGCCAGAACCAGAAGCAGTGCAGCAAGCAGCAGGGGACGCTTCATGGTTTCCTCCCTTTAGAAACCTACGGCCAAGGCGAGGCCGTAGACGGTTCCCCCCACCAGAGGGGCCTGATGGGTGGTGAGGGCCAGGTCCAGGGTCATGGCTTCCAGGTTCAGCCCCGCTCCTACGCCGAAGCGGAGGCCGCCCTCCAGGCCCAGGCCGCCGCGCAGGGCCATGGGGCCAAGGGCGTACTCCAGGCCTAAGTGCCCGCGCATTATAATTGTCCCATGCCAGCCCCTCTGCGTGTCCACCTGACCCCTGAGGAAGATGCCCGGCTGCGGGAACTGGAGACCAATCCCCTGGTGCCCCACAAGGTGCGCCGCCGCGCCCAGGTTGTCCGCCTGGCCGCCCAAGGGTGGACCGCCCC
>NZ_PRDA01000077.1 GCF_002964845.1 Thermus tenuipuniceus | reverse complement strand
CGGCCCTTTTCAAGTGGTCCCCTGGCGCATGGGTATGCGGGGGGTGGATAAGTGCAAGTTTTGAGAAAAGTGAGGAATAAGCCTTAAACTTATCCTGGCCTTGGGGCCGATCGGCCCCAAGGCCAGGATTCTGACCGAGAGGACCTGTGAAAATCAGATGGCCCATCCTCCAAGTTTCCGGCATCTTGGCGCTTGTTTGGGCGTGGGGGATTTCCCTTATCGCTCTTCTGGGGTTCCTATCCTTGGCTGAGGACGTTTACGAGAAGGAGGGTTCCCCTTTGATACGCCCATCCTGCACCAGCTGCATCGGTGGCGGTCACCCACCTTGGACCACTTGGCCATGGCCTTAACCCAGTCCGCCTCGGCCAAGGTTATCGGCCCACTAGCATTGGTCCTTGCGGTGGGAGGCTACCTCTGGCGTTGGCCCTGGCCACGGTTTGTCCTGGGTTTCGGAGGAGCAGTGCTTCTCACCCAGGCGGGGAAGCTAGCCTTTGCCCGCGAAAGGCCTCACCTCTTTCCCCAGCTCACGCCAGAGCACGATTTCATTTTCCCCTCCGGACATAGCGTGGCGTCACTGGCCTTGGTGTTAGGCCTATATTTTCTCCTTCGGCGCCGATTCCCCGATAAGGCCGTTTGGGTCTTGGTCCTCGGCTTACCCTGGGCCTTCTTGGTAGGCATCTCACGGCTCTACCTCCAAGTGCACTATGCCTCGGACGTGCTGGCGGGATGGGCCTTAGCCACCTTCTGGACCCTTCTCGTCTGGCTCCAACCGAATAAGTCCTAAGGGGGTTGGTATGCGGATTCTCCTCGTGGAGGACGACCCAGAGGTGGGAGCCTTGGTAAAGGAAACCCTCGAGGGGGAGCTTCACGCGGTGGACTGGGCTCACGACGGGGAAGAAGCTCTAGGTTTGGCAGAGGCTTTTCCCTACGATCTCCTGGTTCTGGACCTTGGCTTACCCCGGCAGGACGGTATACGGGTACTAAAATACCTGCGCCAGAGGGGTAGCCGTGTGCCCGTGCTGATCCTCACTGCCCGGGATGGAGTGGATGACCGCGTGGAGGGGCTGGAGGCCGGGGCAGACGACTACCTGGTGAAGCCCTTCCACCTGCGGGAACTGCGAGCCCGGGTGCGTGCCCTTCTGCGACGGGCGGCTGGTGAGGCGGCCAACCAGGTGGTGATCGGCCGGCTACGCCTGGACCTATGGGCAAAACGGGCTTTTTGGCTAGGCGAAGAAGTTTCCCTCACCTCCAAGGAGTGGTCGCTTATGGAGTTCCTGGCCCTAAATCCCGGGCGCTTTTTTCAACGGGAGGATCTTTTAGAGCATCTCTGGCCCGGCGAGGCAAGCGTGGATCCGAGGAGTCTTGACGCCTACATTTCCCGCCTCAGGCGAAAGCTCGCCGAGGATGTCATCGAAACCCGTCGGGGTTTGGGCTACCGGTTGGTGGGATGAGCCTTAGGCTTCGTGCTCCTAGTCTCGGGACTTGGTCTCCGTCAGGGACTTGCCACCCTCTTACGGTCCAACCTAGATCGCTCCCTCCTCGAGGCCCTGGCCCTTGCCCGCCCCTTGGTCAATGAGGAAAACGGGCACCTGCGCCTGGAGCACCCTGGGGAGGAAGACCCCGCTCTTAAGGAGCTCCCGGGAGACTTGGCCATCCTGCTTTACCGTGAGGGAAACCTCGTGGGCACCCTGGGGAAGCTGCCTCCTGCGCCCCCCTCATCCCCCCAGGAAGGATGCTTCTCCCAAAGAGCATGGCGTTTTTGCGGGCTTAAACTTCCGGGTGGCGTGTTATTAGCCGGGCGTCCCCTGGAGGGAATACAGGAAAGCCTGGAGGCTATGGACCGAGTTCTGCTCTGGATTGGTCCGCTGGCATTTACGCTTACCGGTTTGCTGGGATACCTCCTTGTAGGCCGAGCCCTGGCACCCGTGCGCCAACTTACCCTGGCTGCCCACACTAGAGCCCACACCCAGACTTGGGAACCCCTCCCCTTGCCGTCTTCCCAGGATGAGCTCCGTACCCTGGCTGAGGCCTTTAACGCCCTTTTTAGCGCCCTGTTGTCGGCATTGGAAAGGGAACGCCGCTTCACTCAAGACGCCGCGCACGAACTCCGTACCCCCCTCACCGTCCTTCTGGGGAGGTTGGAACAGGCCCGGGAGGAAAACCGGGACCCCCGCCTAGAACCCCGTTTAGCCCAGGCCTTAAAGGCAGGGCAAAAGCTTTTGCGATTGGTGGAAGACCTCCTGCACTTGGCAAGGGCCGAAGCAGGCCAGGGCTTCAAGCGAGAGCGGCTAGACCTTAGCGCCGTAATGCAGGAGACCGTGGAGGACATCTCTCCCCTCTTCGCCGCCAGGGGGGTGAGGCTGGAGATGGAGCTACCCCAGGAGCTCCTAATCCTTTGGGGAGACCCGATAGCCCTGGCCATGGCGGTGCGCAATCTCCTCGATAACGCCCTCAAGTTCTCCCCACAGGGAGCCAGGGTAACCCTCTCTCTCCAAAGGCAAGGGGGATACGCCCTGTTGGCCGTGGAGGACGAAGGGCCTGGTTTTCCCGAGGAGGCTTTGCCCTACGTTTTCCAGCGTTTTTACCAGGCTAAAGAGGAACACCGCCTTCAGGGTAGCGGTCTGGGCCTGTCCATTGTAGCCGCGATCGTACGGTGGCATGGAGGTAGCGTCAGCGCCCAGAATACCCCTAGGGGTGCCCGGGTGATCATCACGCTCCCGCTTGTCGAGGCTTAGGCTCTCCCCCGCAAAGGCGCGGGCTTCAGGTGGGATTCAGTTTCCCGGCCTAGGGTAGGGCTATGATTGACAGCCCAGCGCAGTTGGTGGCCATCCTGGTGGTAGCCCTTCTCCTGTTTGGCCCGAGGAAGTTGCCTGAGCTGGCCCGAGGCCTAGGGCAATCGGTGCGGGAGTTCAAGAAAAGCGTGGAGGGCCTGGCCGAGGAACCTAAAACGGAGAAGGAGGATCCACAAGCGGTTCCCCACGCTCCTCAGCCCAAACCCCCGGTCGAGGGTGAAAGGTCCCCTCGAGGCTAAAGGCGAAGGTATAGCCCCAGTCGGTCCAGAACCCAGAAGATCAGCCACCAGAACAGGATATAGCTGAGGGTGAAAAGGTATCCCCCAGCAGGTCCCCCATGCGCCAAGAAGGTTCCCAGGAGCAAGCTCCAAAACCCCCGGAGCCAGGTGAGCTTGAGGGCCAGGGGGAGGACATAGGCCAAGAGGGGGTTGGCCCCAAACGGGTGCAGGGGCCGGAGGATACCCCGGGGCAGGCGCTTAAGGACCTCCAGGGTCAAAGCCCCCAAGAACAGGGTTGGGAGGAGGTAGGTGGGAGTCCAGTAGGTCTTATCGGGTGGGAGAAAGGGCAGGAAAACTAGTCCCCCAACAAGGCCCAGTACCCCCCACGGCCAGAGGCTTCGCCCTTCCATGAGGGCCTCCCCCAAGCCCGTGGCCAAAAGGACGAAGGCGCCCGTGGGTATGGCGGAAGGAAGCCCCCTTAAGCCCAAGGGCATCAGATAGGTGCGGTTCAGATGGAGGAGCAGGTTCCGGTCCTCGGCAAAGGTCCCCGACCCTACTCCGGGTACGGGAACCAGGAGAATGGCCGCCCCGTAAGCGACCATGAGGAACAGGGCAAGGAGGGTACGGCGGAGGAGAGGAAGATCATAAAGCCAGGCTCCAAGCCAGTACGCTAGGGCCAGAAGCTGCAGGACGTCCAAGGCAAAGACCCACCGACCCATCTGCAAGTTGGTGAGACCCAGGCCTAGGAGGAACAAAAGAACCACCCGGCGAAGGATACGGAGTTCGTAGAGCCACTCGGCCACGCCCCTCCTTAGGGCGCTGGCGCGGCTAAAAGGGATAGCAGCCCCCATGGCCAGGAGGTACCAGGGGAAGACCAGGTCGGCGAGGTAGACGCTTCCGCCGAAGGGGCCGTGTTCCAAGTACGGGGGTGCCCCCGGGGGAAGGTTGTTGACGAAAAGCATGAGGGCCACGGTGAGCCCCCGAAAGGCATCCAGGGCCAGGCTCCGCGCCGAGAGCGTCATCGCTGGGCTAGTACTAGGCCCTCCACCGTACCCAAGGCGAGCCCCTGGGCCCGGGCCTTACGGATGAAGACAGGAAGGACCTTAAGGGTGTTGGCCACGTTGTCGTGAAGAAGAACGATGCCTCCCGGGCGGAGGTGGTCCTCGAGGCGCCTTTCCAGGACGGGGAGGGAAAGCCCCGCATAGTCCCCGGGATCATCGGTCCAGAAAACCGTGGTCAGGCCCAGGTCCCGGGCCACCTGGAGCACCGTGCGGTCGTACCGGCCCCCAGGCGGGCGGAAGTAGCGGGGAGAAACCCCGGTAAGGCGTTCCAGGACCTGGTTGCAAAGGAGAAGCTCTCTCCGGATCTCGCCTGGCTCAAGCCCGGGAAGGCGGACGTGGTGGTAGGTGTGGTTGCCCAGCTCGTGCCCCGCCGCCACCAGATCCCGGATGAAGTAGGGATAGGCTTCGGCGTTCCGCCCGATCACGAAGAAGGTGGCCTTAATCCCTTCCCGCTTGAGCAAATCCAGCAGGAGAGGGGTAAAAAGGGGATGGGGAGCATCGTCAAAGGTAAGGGCCACGTAGGGACGCCCAGGGTTGCCGTGGTAGAGGACACCTCCCCGGTGGCCTACCCGGCTGGCAAGGATTTGCTCGGCCCTCTCCTTGGCCCGGTAAGCCTCGGGGCCCTCATACCGAGGGCGGTCCTCCAGAATGGCCTCCAAGGGCTTCTCCTGACGGATCCGGGGGTTCAACCAGAGGCGATCGTAGCCGAGGGGCGTCCTTAAAGCCAAAAACTCGGGCGCGCGGGCCTTCGGCACGCTGGCGGTAAAGAGGGGGAGGTCCTTTGGACCCGCGTAGGGAGCGGGGTAGATGGCCAGATCCACCTCGGCCAAGCTTACCCGGGCCTCGAGGGCACCCTTCACCGTCTCCTGGGCCAGGCGAAGAAGGTTGGCAGGGGATGCTTCCCTAGGGGCGACCTGAAGGAGGACGTACCCCACCTCCATATAACCGTTGCCCAGGTAGTTTGCCCTCACCACCTGGGGAAGCCGCAGGGTCAAGGAGGGCAAGGGCTCCTGGGGCAGGGGTTTCGGTGGGGCATACCCCTCCACCAAAGGTAAGGGGGCCAAAGCCAGAAGTAAGGCCAGCATGATCTCCACTCTAGCGGATAAGGTCCAGGCCGTCAGGATACCGGAGGAAGCCCGGATCGCTGCCGGGAGTGTCGGTCCTACCGTACTGGAAGACCACCCGGTTTTCCTTGCGATCCACCACCAGAACCCGGTGTCGCCAGTCGTCGGTAAGGACCACAAGTCCATTCCTCAAGCCCAGGGCCACCGAGGGATGGTTGAGGTGCTTCTCCTTCCCCTCAGGGGCATAGCGCCAGTGGAGGTGCCCCTTAAGGTCCACCTCCACCACGGCCCCTGGGGACCACCAGTCCACCACCAAAACCGTGCCCCAGGGCGTCAGATTGGCGTCGGAAGGATAGTGCACAGGAAGGGAAATGGTGGCAAGTCGGTGGCCCTGTAGGTCCACCACCGCCAGGTCATGCCCAGCGATCTCCGTGACCAGAAGCCTGTCCTTCCCCAAGGGGAAAGCACCATTGGGCTTATTGAAAAACCCATCGGCGTTGCGGCAGACCCCTGTCCGGCCCAGGACCTTCTGTAGTTTTCCTTCCCGGCTAAAAAGGAGAACGCGGCAGTTTCGGATGTCCGCCAGGGCCAGCAGACCGGAGGGCAAGGGCACCAGGTCATCGGGGTTGTTCAGCTGTCCCAGGCCAGCTCCAGGATGACCTGGCCGCCCGTAGAGCCAAAGCAGCCGGCCCGCTGGGTAGCTCAAAACTTGCACCTCCCGAATACCCTGCATAAACACCCCCTTCCCCCCGCAGGCGGGGGC
>NZ_PRDA01000076.1 GCF_002964845.1 Thermus tenuipuniceus | reverse complement strand
CGCAGGGTCGGTTCCCCATCTTTTTATCCCCTTCAGCGTCTCACATGTGTTTGTCCGGGTTCAGAGGCACCAGGCCCCTTGGGCTTAGGTCATAATGAGCCCATGGAAACCCTAGCCTGGATGCAGACAAAGCTCCCTGAGTTCTTAAAGGACCTCGAGGCCTTCGTGCGCCGGGAATCCCCCTCCAGGGACCTGAAGGGCCTAATGGAAGCAGCGGCCTTCCTGGAAGAGGCCTTCGGGCCCCTCCAGGGGCGGCTTTCCCGCAAGGATACCCCCTTGGGCCCCATCCTGCTCTTGAAGCGGGAAGGGGAAGGGGCCCCGGTCCTGATGCTTTGCCACTACGACACCGTCCACCCCCGGGGAAGCTTCCCCGAGCCCTTCCGTGTGGAAAGGGACCGGGCGATGGGCCCTGGGGTCTACGACATGAAAGGGGGCATCGTAGCCTTGCTCTACGCCCTCCGCCATGCGGAGGCTACGGGAAGGAAGCTTCCCCCTTTGGAAATCCTCTTTACCCCGGACGAGGAAATCGGCTCCAAGGAAAGCCGGCCCCTCATCGAGGCCGCTGCCAGAAAGGCCCGGGCGGTGTTGGTCCTCGAGCCCCCCACGGCGGAAGGGGATCTCAAGGTGGCCCGAAAAGGGGTGGGGCTTTACCGCCTTAAGACCCTGGGCAAGGCCGCCCACCAGGGGGTGGAGCCGGAAAAGGGGGTGAACGCCATCCTGGAACTCGCCCACCAGATCGTGAGGGTAGCGGCCCTCGAGGACCGGGAGAAGGGCACCACCCTGGGCCCCAACGTGGTGGGGGGGGGCACGGTGAGCAACGTGGTGGCGGAGGAAGCCTGGGTGGAGATCGACCTCCGGGCCTGGACCCTGGAGGAAGCCAGGCGGGTGGAGGAAGGCCTCAAGAGCCTCACCCCCATCCTCCCCGGGGCCAGGCTGGAGCTTTCCGGAGGCCTGAACCGTCCTCCCATGGAGCCCACGGCGGAAAGCCTGGCCCTCTTTGAGAAGGCTAGGGCCATCGGCGAGGCTTTGGGCCTCTCCCTGCGCCCGGGGCGGGTGGGCGGGGGATCGGACGGCAACTTCACCGCTGCCTTGGGGGTGCCCACCCTGGACGGCCTCGGCCTCTTTGGGGGTGACGCCCACCAGAAGAGCGAGTACGTGGTGGTCTCGGAGATCCCCCGGCGCACGGCCCTGCTGGCCGAACTCCTCTATGCCCTATGAACCTCTCCCTTTCCGCAAAGAAGGTGCAAGGGTTCTTGGAGGAAAAGGGCTTCGGCCATCTAAGGGTGGTGGAGCTTCCCACCTCCACCCGCACCGCCCAGGAGGCGGCGGAGGCCGTGGGAGCCGAGGTGGGTCAGATTGTGAAAAGCCTGGTCTTCCTGGGAGAAAACGGGGCCTACCTCTTCCTGATAAGCGGCAGAAACCGCCTGGACCCCTCCAAGGCCCAAAAGGTCACGGGCGAAGCCCTGAGGCGGGCTACCCCGGAGGAGGTGCGCGCCCTGACCGGCTACGCCATCGGCGGGGTGCCCCCTGTGGGGCACGAAACCCCACTTCCTGCCTTTTTGGATCCAGACCTCCTGGCCTACCCCCTGGTCTGGGCCGCAGGGGGTACCCCCAAGGCCCTCTTCTCCCTGACCCCAGAGGAGCTTCTGGCCCTCACCGGGGCCCAGGTGGCGGATCTAAAGGAGGCCTAGGGTGTGGTTCCTCCGCAAAGACCCCCATGTGAAGCCCGAAGGGCCTTTGGCCTTCCGGGTGCGGGTGCGCACGAAAAGCGGTGAGGTGGTGGAACTAAGGCTCTCCAAGAGCATGGAGATCAGCCCGGTGGAAGGAGGCTATTACGTGCGCAAGGAGATCGTGGCCCCCAAGAGCCTGGACCGGGCGGTCCTGGAGATCTGGTTTGACACCCGTTATCGCCCTATGCGCAAAAGTATTGAGGGAGGAGAACTTATACCTATTCGGGAAT
Source organism: Thermus tenuipuniceus (assembly GCF_002964845.1). Taxonomy (GTDB): domain Bacteria; phylum Deinococcota; class Deinococci; order Deinococcales; family Thermaceae; genus Thermus; species Thermus tenuipuniceus. The sequence continues at coordinate 7,375 of NZ_PRDA01000076.1, read as the reverse complement.
GGAACGGCTAGAATAAGGCCATGGAAAAGTTCTTGCTACTCCTAGGCCTTTTGGTCATGGTGTACAACGTCCTTTACGGCTTTCGGCTGAAGCGGGCCATCCCCGGCGGGGTCGTGGGGGAAAGGGGCGGGCAGATGCTCGGACTCATCGTCTTCTTCGCCCTTGCCTACCTGGTGGTCCTGATCCTCACCTGGAGCGAGCCCAGTAGCCTCCTGCTCCTTCTCCTCTCCCTGATCCTCCTTTTGGGGGCGGTCTTCGTCTACATGGTCCTGCGCCTGGTGGACGCCATCGTGGCCTCCTTGTAGCCATGGTTTTCCGCCGTAACCCCAACCCCCCGGAAACCGACTGGAAGCCCACCTCCGAGGAGTGGAGGGTCTACACCCTCTGTGACGGTCGGCGCACCGAGGAGGAGGTGGTGCGGGAAAGCGGCCTCGGGGAGGAGGCCTACGCCATCCTGGCCGCTCTTCTCAAGCGGGGCCTGATCCTGCCCGTGGAGGGCGCCAAGGAGCTTTGCCAGAAACTGGTGGGGCTCCTCAAAACCCGACTTGGCCCCAAGGCCGAGCCCTTCGTGAAACGCCTGGAGGGGTGTGAAAGCCGGGAGGTCCTCGAGGAGGAAGCCTTAAGGGTAGCCCTCAAGGTCAAGCTCACCCTGGACCGCAAGACCGGGGAAGAGTTGGAAAGGGCCATACGGCAGCTCTTCCACTAATGCCCGGATGGGGTGGGGGATGCCGCCAAACTCCCGAGACCCATTCCAGGGGCATATACCCTTTCCTCTAGTTTCGTTCTCTAGGCCCCAACAAGAAGACGCCTACCGGAGGTCCTTTCCAGGGCCCCCGCCCTGGCGTAAGCCAAGTTGGGGTGGTATTAGCGGGGCGGGATCCAGGGCTCGCCCCGGAAGAAGCCATAGACCAGCCGGGCCACCACCGGCCCCAGGAGGATGAGGCCCAGGAGGTTGGGGATGGCCATGAGGCCGTTTAGGGTGTCGGAGATGGCCAAGAAGGCCTCGAGGCCTCCCAAAGGCCCCACAAAGGCCAAGACGGCGAAGGTGAGACGGTAGGGCCAGCGGATCCCCTCCCCGAAGAGGAAGGCTGCCGCCTCCTCCCCGTAAAATCCCCAGGAGACCATGGTCCCCAGGGCGAAGACCGCCACGGTGACGGCCAGGATAAGCCCGCCCAGGGGATGGGCTTGGAAGAGGGCGCTGGCAGCCTCGGCGGCGCTTCCTCCTCCTCGCCAAAGCCCCGAGGCGATGAAGGTAAGGGCGGTGAGGCTGGTCACCAGGAAGCTCATGAACATCTCCGTGACCCCCCAGAAGCCCTGGCGCACGGGATGGTCCACCTGGGCCTGGGCGTGGGCGATGGGCGCGGAGCCCAAGCCTGCCTCGTTGGCGAAGATGCCCCGGCCAAGCCCAGCGTTGATGGCGGCGAAGAGGCTATAGCCCGCCGCTCCCCCCAAGGCCGCCTCGGGGCTGAAGGCCGCCTGAAAGACCAAGGCCAAGGCCTCGGGGATCTTCCCAGCGTAGCGCACCAGCAGGGGAACCACCGCCACCAGGAAGAGGAGAAGCTTCAGGGGCACCACCACCTGGGCAAAGCGGGCCACCCGCGCGATGCCCCCGCCCAGCACCACCCCCACCAGGAGGGCCAGGAAAAGGCCCACCAAAGCCGGTGGCGCTCCTAAAGGGGCCAGAGCACCCCCCACGGCCCCGGCCTGGGAAAGATTGCCGATGCCGAAGGCGGCCACGGCGGCGAAGAAGGCGAAGAAGTAGGCCAGAAAGCGGAGCCTAGGGAAACCCCGGTACAGGTAGTACATGGGTCCGCCGGAAACCGACCCATCGGCAAAACGGCGGCGGAAGTGAACCGCCAGGGTGGCCTCGGCAAACTTAGTGCCCGTACCAAAGAAATAGCCCAGCCACATCCAAAAGACCGCCCCCGGGCCCCCTATGAGCACCGCCGCCAGCATGCCCAAAAGGTGCCCGGTCCCCACCGTGGCGGAGAGGGCCACCATGGTGGCCTGGAAGGGCGTGATCTGGCCGCCGAAGCCGTAGGCGCGCTCGCGGATGGCCCCCAGGGTTTCGCTGAAGGAAACCCGCATCATCCGCAAGGGGGAGCTGAACCAGCGGATCTGGAAGATGACCAGATAGGCCCCCACCAGGAGGAAGACCAGCTTCATGGGAAAGCCATACACTACCCGATTGAGATACTCGTTTAGGGTCAGGATATCCATAGCCTATACCTCCGGCACCACCTCCACCTTATCCCCCCGCCTGAGGCGGAGGCGCCTGAGATCCTCTTCCAAGAGGCCAAGCCGCCCCGGGATGTTGGGCCGGGGGCGTACCTCCATCACCACTCCAGCGGGCTTCAGGCGGAGCCGGAAGCCGTGGCGGATGGCCCGGGCCCACTCGGCGAAAAGCGCCTCGTCCACATAGGCCACCCCGGACCCCGGGCCGTAGATGGGGAGGACCAGAAGGGAAACGGGCGGCACCTCCACCAGGGGCACCGCCTCGAGGGCCCCCATTTGCAAAAGCGTGTGCAGGATGCGGGCCAGGCGCAGGGTCCCAGGGGCCAGGAGCACCTCCGCGATGCGTTTCCCCTCCACCTGGGCAAGAACCCGCAAGGCCTCGGGGCCAAGCTCCACCGCACCACCCCTGGCGGGCAGGCGCAGGACATACCCCCAGTCGGCGGGAAGGGCAAGCCCCCGCCACTGAGCCTCGGCCTCCGCCAGGCGGGCGGACACCGCAAGCCCTCCCAACAGGGTGGTGTGGGGTGGCGAAACCTCGGGCTCAAAGCGGTAGGGAGCCCGTTTGATCCCCGTCAGCAGGTCCAGGGCATCCTCCCCCTCCAAGACCTTCTCCCCCGAGCGCACCCGGGCGTGGACCACCTGGCCGTTTTGCAGGAAGACCTCCCCCTCCAGGTAAGGGGTGCGGACGAGAAGCCGGCCGGTGCGCCCGGTGCTCATCAAAGCCCCCACCAAAGCCGAGAAGGGAAACTCCGCGAGGTTGCCTTCAAAGTGGCCTGAAGGTTGCCCAGAATGGCCCGGCGGTTGACCCAGCATTCCCCCCCGTTTTACCATGCCACCGCTCAAGCGTCCAGGCGGGGTACCCTGTTGCTTTGCCCGAAGGGCAAACCCTTTGCGTAAGCTAGGGGCATGAACCTCCTCTTGCTCCACGGGTTTACCTCGCACCCCCTCCTCACCCTGGGTCCCTTGCCCCGGGTGTTGCGGGAGGCTGGGTTTCAGGTGAGCCAGCCAGCCCTTCCCGGCCACGGCACCCGGCCGGAGGACCTCCTCAAGGTGCGGTGGCAGGACTGGCTGGAAACAGCCCGGGCTTTTTACCGGGAACTGCCCGAGCCTCGAGGGGTGGTGGGGCTTTCCATGGGGGCCTTGCTTTCCGCCCTCCTGGCGGCGGAAACCCCCACCCAGGCCCTGGTGGCCCTGGCCCCGGCCATGGCCCTCAAACACCCCCTTGCCCCCCTGGCGCCCCTCCTGGCCTGGCTGATCCCTCGCTTTCCCGGCCCCGATTCCATTCAGGACCCCGAGCTCAAGAAGCAAAACCCCAACTACCCTTACTTCCCCACGCGGGCCCTGCTTCAGCTTCTGGCCTTAATGCGCCGCACCCCGGAGGTCCTGCCCAAGGTGAAGGCCAACGCCCTGGTGATCGAGGCGGGCCGGGACAAGGTGGTGGACCCTGCCGGGGTGCGGGGGTACCACGCCCTTTTGGGAAGCTCGAGGAAAGAGTACCTGGTCTTTCCCCAAAGCGGCCACGACCTTCTTCTGGACCGGGACCGGGAGGCGGTGGCCTTGGCGGTCCGGGATTGGCTTGTTGCTAACAGTAATCACTTACAGTAATATCAAGGCCATGGAACCCCTCTCCATCTCCCCTTGGACCGTCTTCCTCTACGCCCTCCTCACCGCCATCGCCACCGGTCTAGGGGCCATTCCCTTTGTCTTCACCCAAAAGATCCTCGCCCACCATCTAGGCCTGGCCAACGCCGCGGCCGCTGGCCTGATGCTCTCGGCCAGCTTCGGCCTCATCTACGAGGGGTTGCACTACCACCTGGGCCGCACCCTTTTGGGGGTGGTCCTGGGCCTTGTTTTCATCCAACTTTCCCACCGCTTCCTCCACGGCCGGGAGGTGAGCTTCGGCACCCTAAACGGCCTGGATGCCCGCAAGGCCCTCATGATGGTGGGGATCATGACCCTCCACTCCTTCGCCGAGGGGATTGGCGTAGGGGTGGCCTTTGGTGGCGGGGAGGCCTTGGGGGTTTTCATCACCCTGGCCATCGCCGTGCACAACATCCCCGAGGGCTTGGCCATCAGCCTGGTCCTGATCCCCAGGGGGGTTAGCGTCCTGGGCGCTGCCCTTTGGAGCGTTTTCTCCAGCCTGCCCCAACCCCTTATGGCCTTACCCGCCTTCCTCTTCGTGGAGGTCTTCAAGCCCGCCCTGCCGGTGGGTCTGGGCTTCGCCGCCGGGGCCATGATCTGGATGGTGGCGGCGGAGATCCTTCCCGAGGCCCTGAAGGAAGCCAGGGCCGAGGGGGTGGCCACGGTGCTCACCCTAGCCGCGGCCCTGATGGTGGCCTTCCAGATCCTCCTGGGCGGGTAGCCAGACCCAGGGGAGCTCCCCTCCCAGGTGAAGGGCCTCGAGGGTGGGCCGCACCCGGTAGGCCAGGAGCCTAACCCCCGCGGCCTCGGCTTCCTTCGCGGCCCGGAAGAGGGCGCGGTCTTCCGGGTCCAGGGCGAAGGCCCGGGCCAGGGGATGCTGGACCATCCACACCGCATAGGCCAGCCCCCCACCCCGAGCAAAGTCCGCCAGGAGCGTAAGGTGCCTGGCCCCTCGAGGGGTAGGGGCATCGGGGAAAAGGGCCAGGCCCTCCTCCACCCGGTTGCAGTTTTTGGCTTCCAAAAGGGCTTCCCCATCCTCAATCCGGGCGGAGAAGTCCAGCCTCTCCCCCCCAAAGCGCACCTCTTTTCTCAGATCCGCGAGGGGGCCGAAAACCCCTTCCCTCAAAAGCAACTCCAGGAGGCGGTTGGCCAAGGAGGCATCCACCCCCACCAATACCCCCTGGCTTTCCACCAGGATTATCCGGCCCACCGTCTTGAGGGTGGGCCTGGGATGGTAAAAGCAAGGGGTTCCGGGCAGAAGGAGCTCCGCCATCCGCCCCGAGTTAGGGAGGTGTAGGGGTCCCACGTCCGCCTCCACCAGGAAGCGGGTCCTCCGGCGGAGGAAGCGGCAGGGTTTCAGGGGAGGCAAGGGGAAAGAGAACATGGGCAAAGCGTAAGCCCGGCTTTTGGGCCGGGCTCCTTGGCGGAGAGGGCGGGATTCGAACCCGCGGTACCGGTTTTCCCGGTACAACACCTTAGCAGGGTGCCGCCTTCGACCACTCGGCCACCTCTCCAAGCCTTCTGGCGGAGGGTGAGGGATTCGAACCCCCGGTGGGCCTGAAGCCCACAGCGGTTTTCAAGACCGCCGCCTTCAACCGCTCGGCCAACCCTCCAAGGTATGGCCGCAATGCCTACTATGCGGCAAGCTTCCCAGGTTGTCAATCGGGGCAGGCCATGGTCAGGGAAGCCAGGGCTTCCTGCGGACCCACACCCACCTCTTCCGCCCCTGGGCCAAAGGCTGGGGGCCACCGGGAAGTGGCGTGGACCCTCGCCTGGCGCGACAGGCCTTTAAGGGCCCTCCGGTGGAGCCTCACGGCCACACGGCAGAGGCGGAGATCCCAAAACCCCCTCCTTGAGCGGAAGCTGGCCCAAGCCATCCCCCCTTTGCACCCTTAGCGAGCACAGGACAAACCGCTCCACCCAAGCCTCCATGGCCGGGGTCACCGCATGGTGGAGGTCGGGGAAAAGGATCAGGTGGTCCTCCCCCAGGGGGCCAAACCCCGTGGGCCTAAGGCAAGCCCGACCCTTGGTGAGGGGCTGAACCCAGGGTTTGCCCTCTCGGGTCAGGGCCACCTGGTGCACCTTGCGGCCCGCTGCCTCCCGCACATCCCTCAGGCGGCAGGCCTGGGTAGGGGGAATGAGGGGATCGTTGCCCGCATGGAGGATGAGGAGGGGGGCCTTCAGGCGGGCCGCATAGGGCAAGGGGCTTTGCCGGTCGTAGCAGTCTGGGCAATCCTCGGGAAGCCCGCCGAACACCTCCCGCCAACGGGCCAGGGCATCCGGGCGGGTTCGGCGCAGGATCTCCACCTGCTCGGCAAAGTCCACAGGACCGATGACAAAGGCCACGCTCCTGGCCCTTCCCTCCAGGGCCGCCGCCTTCAAGGCCACACAGGCCCCCAGGGAGTAACCCGCGTAGGCATGGTACCTTACCCCCAGCCTGGGCAGAAACCGAGCCAAAAGGGCCAAGTCCTCCGCTTCCTTTAGGCACCCTGTAGGCTTGCCCCCGCTTTTTCCCCGGCCCCTCAGGTGAGGCACCAGGGCTACCACCCCCTTCTCCGCATAGAGGCGGCACCGCTTTTCCGTGTCCGCCGTGGGGGGACCGAAGCCCCCGGGCACCAGGATCACACCCCGGTCCGTGGTCCCTTGCGGAGGACACACTTGGGTGAACAGGGTGACGCCATCCCACCCGTGGACCACGCCTCCTTCCACCCTCTTCAGCAGCCCCGGGCTTGCCGACCGCAAACCCCAGAAAAGGCCAAGGACCAGGACCACGAACCAAGCCGCAAGGACCCTCATCGGCCAAAAAGGGCGGGGGATACCCTGGCCTTCACCAGGAGGTGGGCCAGCAAAAGGGGGAGGAAGAGGGCCAAGGCCAAGTAGATGGCAAAGGCAGGCTTAAGGCCCAAGGGCTCGGGAAAGGCCGGGTACTTTTCCAAAAGGCGCACCACCATGGGGTGGATCAGGTAGATCTGCAAGGAATAGCGGCCCAAAAAGGCCAGGGGGGCCCACAGGGAGGTGCGGGCCAAGGCGTAGGCCAAGGCCAGGAGGAGGAAGGCCATGCCGGTGGTATAAAGCCAGTGGAAGGCCTGGTAATGGAAAGTGTTTACAGGAAGGCCCTTCAGAACATCCAAGGCCAAAGGCAAATATCCCCCCAAGCCCCCCCAGCGGCCAAAAGGGCCAAGGGCCAGAAGCGAAGAAGCCGGGGCAAGAGCTCGAGGCGACTCGCCAGGTAAAGGCCCAACACGATGGCCGGGGTGTACCAGAGGACGAAGCTCCCCGGGTAGGGCAAAAAGCGGTAGTGGCGGTTCAGGAAGTAGACCAAAAGGGTGAGCCCCACCCCGAGGAGGAGGAAGACCAGGCCGTGGGGCCGCCGCCGTAGGAGGGGAAGAAAAAGGGGCAGGAGGAGGGTAAGCTGCAAGGCCACCGCCAGGAAGTAGAGGCTGTCGTAAAAGTCTCCCACCTCACCTTACGCGGCCCTCGCCAGCCGCTTCACCAGCAA
>NZ_KZ672979.1 GCF_002964845.1 Thermus tenuipuniceus | reverse complement strand
GCTATTTCCTGTTCCCCCTCATCCCCAGGAGGTAAAGGATGTCCGAACTTAGAGGGGGAGCTCAGCTTCTTGGGTTGACATCTTGGGGAGAGGAGTATATAATCCCCCCTGGAAAAGCTTCCATAGGAGGGCGATATGAGGCGTAGAGACTTTCTCAAGAAGGCAGGCGTGGGGCTCGCGGCCAGCTTTGTTCTTGGACCCGCAGCGGTGCGGGCTCAGGCAGGCCCTATCATCCGGGTGGCTGGAGACTCCACCGCGGTGGGCGAGGGCGGCCGCTGGATGAAGGAGATGGTGGAGGCCTGGGGCAAGAAGACCGGCACGCGGGTGGAGTACATCGACGCCCCAGCGGATACCAACGACCGCCTGGCCCTCTACCAGCAGTACTGGGCAGCCAAGAGCCCTGACGTGGACGTCTACATGATCGATGTCATCTGGCCGGGCATCGTGGCCCCCCACGCCGCCGACCTCAAGCAGTTCTTCTCCGAAGGCGAGCTCAAGGAGTTTTTCCCTCGCATTGTGCAGAACAACACCATCCGCGGCAAGCTGACCTCCATCCCTTTTTTCACCGACGCGGGCATCCTTTACTACCGCAAGGACCTCTTGGAGAAGTACGGTTTCAAAAACCCGCCCCGCACTTGGGCAGAGCTGGAGCAGATGGCCCAAAAGGTCATCGAAGGTGAGCGGAAGGCGGGTAACCGTGACTTCTGGGGCTTCGTTTTCCAGGGCAAGGCCTATGAGGGCCTTACCTGCGATGCCCTCGAGTGGATTTACTCCCATAGGGGCGGGCGCATCGTAGAGCCCGATGGCACCATCAGCATCAACAACGGCCGTGCCGCTCTGGCCCTGAACACCGTGCGCCGCTTTGTGGGTACCATCGCTCCCTCGGGGGTCACCAGCTATGCTGAGGAGGAGGCGAGGAACGTCTGGCAGCAGGGCAATAGCCTCTTCATGCGCAACTGGCCCTACGCCTACGCTTTGGGCCAGGCGGAGGGGAGCCCTATCCGCGGCAAGTTCGGGGTCACGGTGCTCCCCAAGGGCGGAGCCGATGCCCCCAACGCCGCCACCTTGGGAGGTTGGCAGCTCATGGTCTCCACTTACAGCCGCTACCCGAAGGAGGCTGCCGCCTTGGTGAAGTACCTGGCCTCCTACGAGGTGCAAAAGGACAACGCCGTGAGGCTCTCCCGCCTGCCCACCCGCCCTGCCCTGTACACCGACAAGGACGTCCTGGCCAAGAACGCCTGGTTCAAAGACCTCCTCCCCGTCTTCCAAAATGCGGTCTCCCGCCCCTCCGACGTGGCCGGGGCCAAGTACAACCAGGTGTCCGAGGCCATCTGGACCGAGGTGCATAGCGTCCTCACGGGGCGCAAGACCGGCGAGGCAGTGGTGAGGGACCTCGAGGGCCGCATCCGCCGCATCCTGCGCTAAACCCTTGCCTTTCCGGGGGGCCTTCAAGCCCCCCGGGTGGGTCATACTCAGGTATCATGCTCACCCAAAGACAGGTCCGCCTGGCCTGGTTCCTGGTCCTCCCCACCCTGCTGGTGGTGGCCCTGGTAGCCGGGTACCCCCTGGCCCAGGTCTTCTACTGGTCCTTCTTCAAGGCCGACATCGCCTTCGTGGAGCCTCCCCAGTTTGTGGGCCTGGAGAACTACCGCCTCCTCCTCCAGGACCCTGATTTCCGCCAGGCCTTATGGAACACGGTGAAGTTCACGGTGATCTCTGTCAGCCTGGAAACCCTCTTGGGTTTAGCCATTGCCCTGGTTATCCATTCCAACTTTAGGGGCCGGGGATTGGTGCGCACCGCCATCCTCATCCCCTGGGCTATCCCCACGGTGGTCTCCGCCAAGATGTGGCAGTGGATGCTCCACGACGTCTATGGGGTCATCAATGCCCTTGGGGTAAAGCTCGGCCTCCTAGCCCAGAAGGTGGCCTTCCTAGCCCGTCCTGAGCTGGTTCTGCCCGCCATCATCGCCGTGGATGTGTGGAAGACCACCCCCTTCATGGCGCTCCTTCTCTTGGCAGGGCTACAACTTATCCCCGAGGAGCTTTATGAGGCAGCCAGCATCGACGGCGCCACCCGCTGGCAGCAGTTTTGGACCATCACCCTCCCCCTCCTTACCCCCGCCTTGGTGGTGGCCCTCATCTTTCGCACCCTGGATGCGCTTCGGGTCTTCGACGTTATCTTCGTGATGAGTGGGGTGAACCCTGCTACCCGTACCCTGGCGGTCTACAACCGCCAGACCCTCATCGACTTCCAGGACCTGGGCTACGGCTCGGCTATTAGCGTGGCCATTTTGGTCCTCATCTTCCTCTTCGTAGTCTTCTACGCGCGCACCCTGGGGAAGGAGGCCCTTAGATGAAGCCACTTTCCCACATCCTGACCCGCACCCTCTTCTACCTTCTGGTGATCTTCGTGGTGGTCTACAGCGTCTTCCCCTTTTACTGGGCGGTTATCTCCAGTTTCAAGGCCTCGGACGCCCTCTTCGCCGCCGACCCCAGCTTCCTGCCCACGCCCTTTACTCTGGAGCACTACAAGAGCGTCTTCTTGCAGGCGAACTTCGGACGCAACCTGCTAAACTCCCTCCTCGTGGCAGGTGGGGCCACCCTGCTTTCTCTCGTCCTAGGAGTGCTGGCCGCCTACGCCCTAGGCCGCCTCCCCTTCCCTCCCCGGAACGCCGTACTCTATTTGGTCTTAGCCATGACCATGTTTCCGCAGATCTCCGTCCTGGGGGGGCTTTTCATGCTCCTCAGGCAAGCGGGCCTCTTCAACACCTACTTGGGCCTCGTCCTTTCCTACCTCCTCTTCACTCTACCCTTCACCGTGTGGGTGCTGGTGGGCTACTTCCGGGGGCTTCCCCGGGAACTGGAGGAAGCGGCTTACGTGGATGGGGCCACACCTTTAGAAACCCTTCTCCGCATCATGCTTCCCCTCACGGGGCCGGGGCTCGTGACCACGGGGCTCCTCTCCTTCATTGCTGCCTGGAACGAATACCTTTTCGCTCTGACCTTCACCGTGGGAAACAAGGTGAAGACTGTGCCCCCCGCCATCGCCAGTTTCGGGGGGGCTACCCCTTTTGAGATCCCCTGGGGCTCCATCATGGCCGCCAGCGTGGTGGTGACTGTGCCCTTGGTAGTGTTGGTCCTGATCTTCCAACAACGCATCGTGGCCGGGCTCACCGCCGGGGCGGTCAAGGGCTGAGGCCTTTCAGCCCGCCCGGAGGCCCAAAAGCAGACCCCCCACAAAGCTGGCCCCGAAGGGGAGGTTGTAGGTGAGGGTCCTGAGGAGTCTCTCCCAGAGGCTTTGCAGGCCCGGCTGCTGGAGGAGGGGCTCCACGTCCTTCTGGATGCGGGTCCAGTCCACCTGGACGTACCCGGCCTGGGCGAGGAGCTGGAGGGCCACGAAGAGGAGGCCGAGGCCGATGGCCAGCAGGCGGCCCACCTTTTTCAAGGCGTAGCCCACCGCATAGCCCGCCAAGCCACCGAAGGTCATCTGCCCCAGGTAGGGGGTAAGGTCGGGTAGCTCCACGCCTCCCACCCTAGCGGGAAAAGCGGGCAGGGGCAACTACCGAAGGCCCAGGAGTTCGGCCTTGTCCTTCATGGCCTCGAGGACGAAGGCCATATGCTCTTCCAGGGAAAGGCCCAGGTCCTCGGCCCCCATCCGGATCTCCTCCCGGTTCACCCCTCTGGCAAAGGCCTTGTCCTTGAACTTTTTCTTCATACTGGAAAGCTCCAGGCCCAGGATGGAGCGGTCCGGGCGCACGTAGACCGCGGCGGTGATCAAGCCCGTAAGCTCGTCCACCGCGAAGAGGGCCTTAGCCATCAGGGTCCTGCGGGGTACCCCGGTGTAAGAGGCATGGCCCAGGATGGCCTCCAAGACCTCCCCCGGGTAGCCCAAACGCCTCAGCTCCTCCACCCCCCGGTAGGGATGCTCCTCGGGGTACTTCTCGTAGTCCATGTCGTGCAGGACCCCGGCCATGGCCCAAAGCTCCTCGTCCTCCCCGAAGCGGCGGGCATAGGCCCGCATGGCCACCTCCACCGCCCGCATGTGCCGTCTCAGGGACTCGCTTTCCGTCCAAGCTTCCATGAGGGCTAGAGCTTCCGCAAAGCTCGGCATGCCCTAAAGTATAGCCATGCGCATCGGCTACGGAGAGGACAGCCATCGCCTCGTGGAGGGCCGGCCCCTTTACCTCTGCGGCTTAAAAATCCCCAGCCCCTTAGGGGCCCTGGCCCACTCCGATGGGGATGCCGCCCTGCACGCCCTTACCGACGCCCTCCTTTCCGCTTATGGCCTTGGGGACATCGGCCTCCTCTTTCCCGACACCGACCCCAAGTGGCGAGGAGCCCGCAGCGAGGTTTTTCTAAAGGAAGCCCTCCGCCTTGTCGAGGAAAGGGGGGGAAGGCTGATCCAGGTAAGCCTGGCCATCATCCTGGACCAGCCCAAGCTTTCCCCCTACCGGCAGGGCCTTCTGGAAAATCTCTCCCGGCTTCTTGGCCTGCCCCTGGACCGCATCGGCCTCACCTTCAAGACCTCGGAGGGCCTGGCGGTAGCGCACGTGCAGGCTCGAGCCATGGTGCTTTTGGATGGTTGAGGTCCTGGTCTGGCTGGGCACCCTGGTCTTCGCGGCCACCAGGGCCCTGAAGGGGGTGGAGAAGGGTTTTGACCTCCTCGGGGTCCTGGTCCTGGCCACGGTGACCGCGGTGGGGGGAGGCTCTATCCGCGACGTCCTGGTGGGCACCCTACCCCCTACGACCCTGAGCAACGAGCCCCTCCTCTGGAACGTGGTCCTGGCGGGGCTCCTTGTCTTCCGCTTCCACCCCAGGGTGCAGGTCCTAGAAAAGCCCATCTACTACCTGGATACCCTGGGCCTCGGCCTCTTCGCCGCCTTGGGGGCGGATCGGGGCCTCGAGGCGGGGCTTGGCCCCTTCGGGGTGGCCCTGGCGGGCACCCTCTCGGGGGTGGGGGGTGGGGTCTTAAGGGACGTGCTTTCGGGGGAGGTGCCCGGCATCCTCTACCGGGCAGGGGACCTGTACGCCTCCGCTGCTCTGGTGGGAGCCCTTGTGGTCTACGCCCTCTACGACACCCATCCGGAAGGGGCCCTTTTTGCTGGGACCCTGGCCACCGTGCTCTTGCGCATCTTCGGAAGGTGGCTTGGTCTTGGGCTCCCCACTCCGAGGTAAAACGAGGCCGGGCATGCCCGGCCCCTGAACTCCTTGGGTCTACCTCAGCTTGGCCAGCTCCTGCCGGGCCCTTTCTTGGTCGTAGCGGTCGGCGGCGGTCCTGGCGGGAAGGGCGAGGGCGGTTTCCAGCTGTTTTCTGGCCTCCTCCTTCTTGCCCCAGGCGGCAAGGACCTTGGCGTACTCCACCCGGTGGATGATCCCATCCGGCTCCAGCTCTATGGCCTTCTGCATGAGGGGCTCCACCCTCGAGCCATCCGCCCCCTGGGTGGCCGCCACCAGCCAGCCCTTCTGCACCAGCTCAAAGTGCCAGAGGGCCAGGGCCACCATGGCCCCGGCATGGTCGGGCTTGAGCTTTAAGGTCTTCTCCAGGTCGCTTCGGATCCTGGGGGCCAAGCCCTCCGCCAGGGCCTCGAGGATCCCCTTGAACTGGGAAAGCCGCCCCAGGGCCCGGGCCCGCTCAAAATAGCCCTCGGGGTAATCCGGAGCCTTGGCGATGGCCTGGGAGGCAGCCTTCTCCGCCTTTTCAAACCAGGTGCGCTTCTCCTCGGGCTTGGCCTGGTAAAGGGCGTAGAAGCTTGCCCCCTTGGCCGCCAGGGCCAGGGCCTCGGGGGTACCCAGTTTCAAGCCCAGCTCGTAGGCTTCCTGAAACCGCCCGGTATCCACCAGGGCCGACACCTGGGGGGCCTGGGCCAGGCCAGCAACCCAAACCATCGCGGCAAGTAGGGTTATCCAGCGCTTCATGGGTTTCACCCGTGGGGGATTATACCCGGTACAAGAGAGGGAGGGCGTAAACTGGAAGGCATGAGGCTTATTGGGGGATTGCTGGTTCTCCTGGGCCTACACTTCCTCTCTTCCGCTTTGGCCCAGGGAGCCGAAGAGTATTTCGCCCGTTGCCAGCGCCTATACCAAAGAGGAGCACTGGAAAGCGCCCAGGCCACCTGCGAGCTGGCCCTCACCAGCGATCCGGAGCACCGGCCAAGCCTCCTCCTTCTCGCCCGCATCCACCTGGAAAGGGGGGACCTCGCGCAGGCGGAAAACTACCTGGGGCGCCTGGGAGATGAGCCGGAGGCCCAGCTCCTTCGCGCCCGGTTGCTGCTGCAAAAGGGTCAAGCCGCCGAGGTGCTAAGGCTTTCCCTCCCCCAGGGGCCCGAGGCCAACCTCCTCCGGGCCATGGCCCTCGAGGCCCTCCACCAGTACGAGGAAGCCTTGAGGCTGGCCCAAGGCCTGCCCTCCACCCCCGAGGCACGCCTTTTGCTGTCCCGGCTCCATCTGGCTTTAGGAAGGCCCCAGGAGGGCCTGGCCATTCTAGGTTCCACCTTAAGGGAAAGGCTGGAGCGGGGCCGCCTCCTCTTTCTCTCAGGGAAGCCCGAGGAGGCCATCCCTATTCTGGAAGGGCTCTTGCCGGAACTTTCGGCCCAGCCCGGGCTGCAAGGCCAGGCCCTTTCCCTCCTGGCCCTGGCCTATCTGGGGCAGGGGCAGCTTGCCCAGGGACAGGCGGCCTTGAAGCAGCTTTCTGCCCTGGAAAACCTCCCGGCCCGCTTCCTGGCCCAGGCCTGGCCCTGGCTTCTCGTCTTCCTGGCCTTCTTGCTCCTGGTCCTCCTGGGGGAAAGCCGCATAGAGCCCTTGCGCACCCTCGAGGTGGTGGAGGATCCCCTGCCGGGGCCGGGAAGCCTTTACCTAACCCTCCTGGCCACCCTCCTCCTGGCCCTCCTCCTGGCCGCCTTCCTGGGCAAAACCCTTTTCGCCAACGCCCTGGCCCTCATCACCCCTTACCAGAAAGACTCGATCCTCCCCAGCTTTTACCTCTTCTATGGCCTTCTCCTCTTTGCAAGCCTCCTTCTCCAAAGGCCCTTCCGCAAGCGCCTTCCTGCCCCTTTAGGCCCCTGGTCCAGCTGGATCGAGGGGTTTTGGGTGGGGCCGGCCTTGGTCCTCCTCCTTTTCCTCTACGGGTGGATCCGGGAACCCTTGGGGCTAGGCACCCTCCCCTTAAACCTCCTCACCTTTTTGGGCCTAGCCCTCATGGAGCCCTTCTTCCGGGGCCTGGCCCCCCTGGTCCTTAAGGAACGGTACCGGGACCTTTCTCCCTACCTGACGGCCTTGCTTTTTGCGGTGGCCGTGCCCGGGCCCACCTTCCTTCTCCTCCTCCTGGGGGCGGGCCTCCTCTGGGCCAAGGAGCGGGCAGAGGGCACCCTGGGCCTGGGCTTGGGCTGGGTGGTGGCGGGGGTAATCCTGGCCCTTTTCCCCGCCGCCTGGCTCCGGAACTTCTGATGCCGCCCTATTTTGGCTTTGCCAGGGTGGGGGCCCCGGAAAGGACCTCCGGCAGGCGTCATCTCGCTGGGGCTTAGAGAACGAAAGAAGAAGATAAGGGTATAAAACCCCGTAGGCTAAGGGCAGGATGCACCCCGTCTTCTTTCTCTCCGATTTTGGCCTCGAGGACCCCTATGTGGGCGTGGTCAAGGCGGTGCTCCGGGACAAAGCCCCCGGGGTACCCGTCCTGGACCTGGCCCACGCCCTACCCCCCCAGGACCTGCGCCGGGCTGCCTACGCCCTTTTTGAGGCCCTCCCCTACCTGCCGGAACAGGCGGTGGTCCTGGCGGTGGTGGACCCTGGGGTGGGCACAAAGAGGCGGGCCATCGCCGCCCTAGGAAGGCGCTTTTACGTGGGGCCTGACAATGGCCTCTTCACCCTGGCCTGGCTTCTGGACCCACCCATCCGAGCCCACGAGATCACCCGCATCTCCCCCCCAAGCCCTAAGGGCATCCTCCCCTTGCCGGGCTGGGCCCCGGGGGGCCACACCTTCCACGGCCGCGACCTCTTCGCCCCCGCCGCGGCCCACCTGGCCCTGGGGCTGACTCCGGAGGAGCTTGGACCGGAGGTGCCTGCCCAGGACCTAATGCGCCTTCCCCTCACCCTCACCCCAGGCCCAGAAGGGGAGATCCTCACCTTTGACCGCTTCGGCAACGCCACCACCACCCTCCTGCAGGCNTGGGGATGGGGGAGGCGGTGGCCTACCTGGGAAGCGCAGGCCTCTTGGAGATCGCCCTCAACCGGGGAAACGCCAAGGAAGCCCTGGGGCTAAGGGAGGGGATGCCAGTGGTCATACTTCCTCCACCCAGCGGGCTACCTCCCTTAACAGATCCGCTGCTGTGAAGTCCAGGCTCACCGGGGTGATGGAGATGTAGCCCCGGCGCACGGCGTAGAGGTCCGTGCCCTCCTCCTCTTCCCCCACGGGGGTGCCGGCGATCCAGTAGTAGGGCCTCCCCTCGGGGTCCAGGCGCTCCACCACCCTGTCCTCCCAGTGGTGGGTGGAAAGCCGGGTGACCATGACCCCTTTGGGTACCCCCGCCGGGAAGTTCACGTTGAGGAGAACCCCCTTGGGAAGCCCCCTTCGCATCATCAGGCGGGCGATCCTCACCGCCCACTCCGCCGCCAGGGTGAAGTTGAGCTCCTCTCCCGAGGTGTCCAGGCTGAAGGCGATGGAGGGAATGCCCAAAGAAGTACCCTCCAAAGCCGCGGCCACCGTGCCCGAGTGGGTGAGGTCCAAGCCCAGGTTGACCCCGATGTTGATGCCGGAGACCACCAGATCGGGCCGGCCCAAAAGGTGAACGCCCAGCACCACGCAGTCCGCAGGAGTGCCGTCCACCCGGTAGGCGGGGATCTCCCCGAAGCCCGCGCTGGCGGTGTGCTTGAACCGTAGGGGCCGCCTCACGGTGATCCCGTGGCCCACCGCGGACTGTTCCACATCCGGGGCCACCACATAAACCTCCCCCAAAGCCCGCATGGCCAGGCCCAGGGCCTTGATCCCGGGGGAGAAGATGCCGTCGTCGTTGGAAACCAGGATGCGCATGGCTTAAGCCTAAAGCAAAAAGGCCCCCGAAGGGGCCTTTGGGCAGAAAGATCCTTTAGAGGCGGCGGACCCTCTTGGCCTGGGGGCCCTTGCCGCCCCGGCCGGCCTCCACCTCGAACTCCACCCGGTCACCCTCGTTCAGGGTGCGAAACCCCTCGGCCTCGATGGCCGTGAAGTGCACAAACACATCTGGACCCTCTTCCTGCTGTATGAACCCGTAGCCTTTTTCCGCGTTAAACCACTTGACGGTACCCTTCTTCATGCTTCTCCTTCATCCCGAAAACCCACCTGGCTTTCCAGGGACTCTTCACTATCCCACGGATTACCCAAAAAGTCAAGCCCCAAAGCACAAGGGGCCTTGGGGCCTGAGGGAGGCTTTGGGCTTAGTGGTGGTGCCCGCCCTCGTGCACGTGGCCGTGAAGGATCTCCTCGGGGGTAGCCTCCCGGACCTTCACCACCTCCACCTCAAAGTCCAGGTCCTTGCCCGCCAGGGGGTGGTTAAAGTCAATGGTCACCTCTTCCCCCTGGACCTCCACCACGGTGAGGGGCATGGGGTTCCCCTCCATGTCCTGGGCGTAGAACTGGGCCCCGGGCAGCACCTCCGCGTCCTCGGGGAAAGCGGAGAGGGGCACCACCTGGACCCCCTCGGGATCGCGGGGTCCATAGGCCTTGTCCGCAGGCACACGGGCCTGGAAGATCTCCCCCTCCTCGCGGCCTTCCAGCTCCTCCTCGAGGCCCCGGATCAGGTTGCCGTGCCCGTGCAAGTAGGAAAGCTCCCCCTGGTCCAAGACCTCCCCCTCCACCTGGAGGGTGTAACGGATGGTTACCACCTTGTCTTGTTCCACCTTCATGGTCACCCTTTCGCAAGCCAGGCTTGCTCCCCTTAGCCTAGCAGACCCGCCCCTTGGAGGAAAGGTGGTGTATTCGGCCACCACATTTGAGACACCTTGGGGAACCGACTCCCTCCGTATCTTAGCCAAGAA
>NZ_PRDA01000073.1 GCF_002964845.1 Thermus tenuipuniceus | reverse complement strand
GGCCCCCGCCTGCGGGGGGAAGGGGGTGTTTATGCAGGGTATTCGGGAGGTGCAAGTTTTGAGGTTGCCCTAAGGGAAGGATGCCATGGGCCCGGGTAAAATCCGGGGCAGGATGCCTCCGGTATTGCACCCCCAAGGTTGGATCGAGGTTATAGCCGGGCCCATGTTCTCCGGCAAGAGCGAGGAACTCATCCGCAGGGTCAAACGGGCCCTCATCGCCCGGCAGCGGGTTTTGGTGTTCAAGCCTCGGCTGGACACCCGCTACCACGAAAGCCAGGTGGTGAGCCACGACGGCCAGCGGGTGGAGGCCATTCCCGTGGGCGAGGCCAGGGAAATCGAGGCGTACCTATCCCCCTTGCCCCAGGTGGTGGCGGTGGACGAGGTCCAGTTTCTGGATGCCGGCCTTCTCTCCCTGGCGGAGAATCTGGCCCGCCAGGGAGTGCGGGTAATCCTGGCGGGGCTGGATCTGGACTTCCGGGGTGAGCCCTTCGGCCTCATGCCGGAGCTTTTGGCCCGGGCGGAGTTCGTGGAGAAGCTTACAGCCATCTGCGCCCAGTGCGGGGCTCCTGCCACCCGCACGCAGCGCCTGGTGAACGGAAATCCCGCCCGCTACACGGACCCCGTGATCCTGGTGGGAGCCAAGGAGCACTACGAGCCCCGTTGCCGGGCCTGCCACCAGGTTCGTTACTGAGAGAGGGGCAGGGGAGCTCCTTTGCGCTTCTTGAACCGTACCTCCAGTACCCCCTGGCGCAGGCTTGCCTGGGCGGTGCCCTCCTCGATGGGGCCGGGCAGGTCCAGGGTGCGGCGGAAGGTGCCCATGGGTCTTTCTTCCAGGAGGTAGACCCCGGGCAAGGGGTGGCGGATCCCGGCCAGGGTGATGCGGCTTCCCTCCTCCAGAAGCTCCAGGTCCTCAGGGCGCACGCCGGGTAGGTCCACCAGCAGGATATAGTGCTCCTCGTCCTCGAGGAGGTCCACCTTGGGGGTCCAGGCGGCGGGTTCCTCCCCCGTGAGCTGGTAGGCCAGCTCGGCGATGCGCTCCTGTAGCTCTTTCAGCTTGCGCAGGGTCTCCAGGCGGTCTAGGCGCTCCAGCATGCCCTTAGCATAAGGGATGTGAAGGCGATCCCGGTCCTGGCGGGTCCCACGGGGAGTGGGAAGACCCTCCTGGCCTTGAGGCTTGGGGAGGAGCTTCCCCTCGAGGTGGTTTCCGCCGACGCCACCATGGTCTATCGGGGCCTGGACATCGGCACGGACAAGCCCAGTCCGGAGGAAAGGCAAAGGGTTCCCCACCACCTGGTGGACATCCTGGAGCCCTCCGAGGCCCTGAGCGTGGTGCGCTGGGTGCAGCTAGCGGAAACGGCCATCGCCGATATCCTGGCCCGGGGAAAGGTGCCTTTGGTGGTCGGGGGGACGGGGTACTACATCCGGGCCCTTTCCCAGGGGCTTCCCACCCTGCCCCCGCCTGATCCGGAGGTCCAGGAGGCTCTTTGGCGGGAGCTCGAGGAAAGGGGTCTTGAGGCCTTGGTGGCTGAGCTTTCCCGGGTCAGCCTGGAGGATGCCCTGCGGGTGGATGGGAACCCCAGGCGGCTGGTGCGGGCCTTGGAGGTGGTAAGGCGCACGGGAACGCCCCCCGCCCGCTTTCCCCTTCGCCCACCCCGGTTCGCCTACAGGAAACTGGTTCTCTGGCCTCAGCGCACCTGGCTTTTTCCCAAGCTGGAGGAAAGGGCCAGGCGCCAGTTCGCCCGGGGCTTGGTGGAGGAGGTAAAGGCCCTTTTGGAGCGGTACCCCATCATGCCCACCGCCCTCCAGGCAATTGGCTACAAGGAGGTGGTGGGGTACCTGAGGGGGGAGTATGGCCTTGAGGAGGCCTTGGCCCGGGATATCCAGGCGGTGAAGGCCTACGCCAAAAGGCAGTACACCTGGTTCCGCCACGAACCCGGGGACGTCACCTATTTGCCGAGGGGGGGGGAGGAGGCTTACCTGGGTTTTCGCGACTGGCTTAACCTTCGCTTCGGGCTATAGTAGGGGCATGTTGGCCCACGAGATCCGTGCCAAGGTGGCGCGGGGGGAGCTTTCCCCCCTGGAGATCGCCCAGGCTTACCTGGAACGAGTTCGCGCCTTGGACCCAACTCTGGGGGCTTTTCTCCGCTTGAACGAGGCCCTCCTCGAGGAAGCCCAAAGGGTGGACCCCTCCTTGCCTCTGGCGGGCCTGGTGGTGGCGGTGAAGGACAACATCGTCACCAAGGGGCTTGCCACCACCGCGGGTAGCCGCCTTCTGGAGAACTTCGTGCCCCCCTACGAGTCCACGGCGGTGGCCCGGCTGAAGGCCCTGGGGGCCTTGGTCCTGGGCAAGACCAACCTGGACGAGTTCGCCATGGGCTCCTCCACGGAACACTCGGCCTTTTTCCCCACCAAGAACCCCTTTGACCCCTCCCGGGTGCCGGGAGGCAGCAGCGGGGGGAGTGCGGCGGCGGTGGCCGCGGACCTGGCCCCCCTGGCCCTGGGCTCGGACACGGGGGGTAGCGTGCGCCAGCCCGCGAGCTTCTGCGGGGTCTACGGGTTAAAGCCCACCTACGGCCGGGTAAGCCGCTATGGCCTCATCGCCTACGCCTCGAGCCTGGACCAGATCGGCCCCATGGCCCGCTCGGTGGGGGATCTCGCCCTGCTCATGGACGCCATCTCTGGTCCCGATCCCCTGGACGCCACCAGCCTGGACCTTAAGCCCCGGTTTCAGGAGACCCTGGCGGAGCCCCTGCCCTCCTTGCGGCTTGGGGTGGTGCGGGAGGCCCTTTCCGGGAATAGCCCCGGGGTGGAGGGGGCTTTGCGGCAGGCCTTGGAGGTTTTCCGGGGGCTTGGCCTTCAGGTGAAGGAGGTGTCCTGGCCTTCCCTGTCCTTGGCCCTAAACGCCTACTACATCCTGGCCCCTGCGGAGGCCAGTTCCAACCTGGCCCGTTATGACGGGACCCTTTTCGGCTATCGGGCCGAAGGGGAGGAGCTTTGGCGGGTGCTGGAGGAGACCCGGGCCCGATTTGGCCTCGAGGTGAAGCGCCGCATCCTGGTGGGCACCTTCGTGCTCTCCAGTGGGTACTACGAGGCCTACTACGGCCGGGCCCAGGCCTTCCGCAGGCGGCTTAAGGCGGAGGCCCAAGCCCTTTTCCAGGAGGTGGACCTCCTCCTCCTCCCCACCACCCCCCATCCCGCCTTTCCCCTGGGAGGCAGGCCCGATCCCCTGGCCATGTACCGGGAGGACCTCTACACCGTGGGGGCGAACCTGGCGGGCCTTCCCGCCCTATCCTTCCCCGCCGGCTTTGAGGATGGCCTTCCCGTGGGCCTTCAGCTTTTCGCTCCCTGGGCGAGGGATGAACTCCTCCTGCAGGCGGCCTTGGCTTTTGAGGAGGCTACCGACCGGGCTTTCCTTCGTACCCCCTTGGGCGAGGCTTTGTAGTGGAGGCTTTCTTTCGCCACCGCTTGGCCACCCGCCTGGCCCGAAGGCTTAGGGCCGAGGGCAAGCCCTTGCCCCTTCCCGCCCTGGGGGAAGCCCTGGGGCTAAGGGGTCCGGTGGAGCCCGTGGTGCGGCCCCTCTTGGACGGGCGTTTCCACTTGGGGGAGGAGGTGGAGCTTTGGGAGTGGCACTACCCTTTCCCCTATCCCGGCGAGGCGGTGGTGGTCTTGGACCTGGAGACCACCGGGCTTTCCCCCGGCCTTAACGAGGTGATCGAAGTGGGCCTGGTGCGGCTGGAGCAAGGAGAGCGCAAGGGCTTTCAGAGCCTGGTGCGCCCAAGCCGCCCTCCCAGCCCCTTTATCGAGAGGCTTACGGGGATTCGCGCTTGGGAGCTGGAGAAGGCTCCTTCCCTCGAGGAGGTTCTGGAGAAAGCCTACCCCCTCTTGCGGGGGGCCACCTTGGTGATCCAAAACGCCAGCTTTGACCTGGGGTTCCTGAGGCCTGCCCTGGAGGGCATGGGCTATTCCCTGGAGAACCCGGTGGTGGACACCCTTCGCCTGGCCAAAAGGGCCATGCCTGGCCTCAGGCGCTACGGCCTAGACGCTCTTTCCCAGGTCCTGGAGCTTCCTCCCAGGGAAGCCCATCGGGCCCTTGGGGATGTGGAGCGCACCCTTGCCGTGGCCTACGAGGTGTATTATATGCTCACTTCAGGGATTCCCCGTCCCTTGGTGGACCTCGGGAGGTGATATGACCGCGCGCTATGTGCTGACCAGCACCTGTATTCAAACGGGAACCATGACCTTAACCGTCTCCCTCCGCCAGCATCTCCTCGGCAAGGAGCGGGTGCGCTTCGTGGACGAGGATGGGGAGGTGTACGAGGTGGAGGTGGACTGGAAACAGGGGGTGGTGCGGGGGCTTCTGCCTTACTATCAAAAGCGTCGCCTCGCCGTGAACGAGACCATCCTCCTCCACTTCCGCGGGGAGGAGGTGGAGCTTAAGGCCACCCCTAGGGGCCTCCCCCGGCTCGGGCAGGCGGAGTCCAGGGAACCTGCCCAGCCCGAAAGACGGGAGGCGAGACCGGCTGCTTCCGGGAAGGATCCCAAGGAGATGGGGGATCCCAAGCCGGAGAAGCGGCGGGTGCGGGTGACACCCTATCCCAAGGAGGTGCTTTTCCCCAACGAGCCGCAAAGGGCCTTGGAGCCCCCTGGGGTTACCGAGGACTTGAGGCGGCTTGGCTTCCTCCTGGAAGGAGGCCCCCCCTGGGTGTACAAAGCCCCCTTGGGGCGCCGCCAAGTGCTCCTGGTGTTGCTGCGTCCGGGGGAAGGGGAGCCCAGCCTGCTCAAGTCCTACCGCCAGCAAGGGGCGTACGTGGCCATCCTGGCGCCGGAATCCCAGAAGGAAGGGGTGCCGGAGGGAGTGGGATACCTTTCCCCGGAGGCGGTGAGCCGCCTGGTGCGCCTTAAGGCCCGCTTCCCCCTTTCGCCTTTGGACCTGGAGGACCTTCTTCGGGGAGGTTTTGTGGACCTGGAGGCGGTGGAATCCCTGGAGGACCGGTTGGTGGCCGAGCTTTCCGAGCGTGGGGCCTTTGCTGCCTTCCTCCTTTTGCTTTCCCGGAAGTCCATGGGGGAGGTGTTTTTGCTGGCGGATTTGGAGGCGGAAGCCTTGGAGGAAGGCCTCATCCCCGAGGTGGTGCGCCAGGGGGTGGAGGTGCTCTCCCAGCCTCCCTTTCTCCTGCTCAAGCGTCTTTCCCCCGGGGAGTTCCTGCTCAGGCAGGGGGTGGAGGAGGCGCTTTCCGATCTCCAGGCCTTCGCCGAGGGATTGAAGGGCCGGCTCAGCCGTGTCCGTGGGGTTTTTTGACGGGGCTGGCCTTGCCCAAGGCCAGATCAAAGCTTTGCCGGGCCCTCTCCTTTAGGGCCGCCACCTTTTCCCAGTCGGGGTAGCGGCCATACATGGCGGCCTTGGAAAGCTTGATGGGGTCGCCGGGAAACTCCTGGTAGTAGGCCCCGGTTTCCTTGGCGAAGGCGGCTACCTTGGGGTCGTAGGAAAGGGCAGCGAAGGGGGTACCAGCGGCTGCCGCCAGGATGAGGCCATGCAGGCGCATGGAGATCACATACCCTGCCTGAGCGGCCAGGTAAAGGACCCGCCTGGGATCCGAGGTGGCCTCGATTCGGTGGAGGTAGAACACCTTGCCTGCCTCGTCGTCGTAGCCGGGTTGGAGCAAAAGGACCAACACCCTTCTTCCCTCGTGCACCAGGTGGTTGGCGGTGATGTAGAGGTTTCTGAGGGCCTCAGGGTTTACCCCGGCTCGGGGAATCACCAGGACCAGGTCCTCTTCCCGTTTTACAGGGGGTGGGGTAAGGAGGAGGGCGGGATCGGCACCCAGGGTGGGGGACAGGCTCAGGCGCTTCGCGTATTCCCAGGAATCCTGGTCGCGAAGGATGAGGGGTACCCCCCTTAGGGCCCGCTTCACCTGCCTTTCCCCCCAAGGGCTAAGGGGGCCAAGGGACTGGTTGAAGACCACCACCTTCTTGCGGAAAAAGCGCGCGGCCCGGAGCACGGACAGGTAGTAGAGAAGGCTTAGGGAGCTGGTAGCGTCCTGCAAAAGCCCTCCGCCCCCCAGAAGCCAGAGGTCCGCCTGGAGAAGGGCCAAGGGGTTTAGGCGATGAGCGGCCCGGATTCCGTGTTCCTTTGCGGTTTGCTTGGGATCCCCGGAAAGGGCTAGAACCTGATGTCCCCTGGCCTTTAGCTCCCGGGCGATGGCCTCGAGGATGGCCTCGTCCCCGGCGTTTTTAAACCCGTAGTACCCCGCTATCCCAACCACCATGCCCTTAGCCTCCTTACCAGCATAACCCCGAGAAGCCCGAGGGAAACGCCCAAAAGCGCCCCGTTCACCACCCGGAAGAATGAGATGGGAAGGGGGGTGTGGAAGTGGCTGAAGGTGTTCAGGATGGAGGCCACTCCGAGAGCGGCGAGGAAGAGGAGGCCGTTTTGCACCCACTTCGGCCAGGGAAGAAGGAGGGCCAGGGGGAAGAGGGCGTGGCCGAAGACCTCCTTGAAGCGGGGGCGCACCATGAGGTCCTGGAGAAGGCTCCTGAGCTTCAGCTCTAGATCCGGGACCAAGGGGGCCTCGTTGCCCCGGCGCAGGAGGGCCAACAGGAGAAGGGCGAGGGCCACCCCTGCCAGGGCCACCTCCCCCAGGCGCAGGGGGTGCAGGAAAAGCCGGGTCAGGGTTTCCTTGTAGTTCCTGTCCAGGAAGCTGAAGGCCACCAGGAGGGGAGGCCCCAGGAGGGTGAGGGAAACGCCCTTGAAGGCTTGAAGCCCCAGGATGGTCTCCGGGGTGGAGCCCAGGGCCGAGAGGAAAACCGTTCCGGCCAGAGCGTAGCCCAGGGTGCGAAGCCACATCCAGAGGCCATTCCTGGGGCCTAGGAAGCCCAGCACGGGAAAGACCAGGGCAGCTAGAAGGGCTCCCGCCTGGCTTCCCGCATACCCCAGGGCCAGGAGAAGAAGGAGGAAGGCCACCCCCGGCCCGTACACGGGTAGCCCCAGGGCCAGAAGCCCTAGCCCCGACACCACCCCCACCCAGGCGGCCAGGCGGAGGGGGCTTGGCGTGAACTCCCGGACCACGGGATGGCCCAGGGGAATGTGGCTGGCCTCTAGGCCCTCCCGGATCCGCTTGAGGAAGCGTTCCGTGTCCTGGCGGTAGGGGTAGGGCCGGAGGTAGAGGAGCTGGTGGCCCCGTTCCCGGGCAGCCAGCACATACTTGTCCGCGGCCTCCTCGGGGGTCAGGGTGAGCTGCCACTCGTACCGCAGGCTAAAAAGCCTCAGGATGCCCTTTCCCCGGTAGGCGGCAAGCCCAGGCTGAGGTGTGCCCTCAATGAGGGCCACGGGTACCGGGACCCGCCCTCGGGCTTCCTCTAGGCGGTAGGGGTAGCCCAGGGCCTCGAGGCCAGCGAAGACCACGGCGTCCGCCTCCTTGGGAACGATGGGCAGGGAAGGGTCCAGGCGGCGGTAACGCTGGTTGATGGGGCGCACCGCCACAAAAAACCCGGCTTCCTTGGCAGTCCGGACCTCCTCCAGGGGATAAAAGGCGGGGAAGGCCTGGACATCCAGGGGGAAGCCCAGCCAGGGACCCACCCATTCGTGGGGAAGGTCATAGGCTGTCTGTAAGAGCTCCAGAAGCCCCCGGTTGCCCCGGAGGTAGTACCAGTTGGGTTTGGCGGGTAGCCCCGCTTCCAAAAGCTCCCTCCCGCTCCGGTAAAGAAGTTCCCCTTGCCCCACCCAGTCCTTCACAAGCCGTTCCGGGAAGGCCACCCCTCTGACCCCCAGGGGGCGGTAGGATTCCAGCACCTCTAAAAGGCTTTTCCCTTGGCTTTGAGCCTCCTCCCGCAGGGCCTCCGCATCCAGGAGGAGCATCACGGGACCTGGCCGCTCCGCACGCAAGCGGGGTTGAAGGGCCAAGAGGGAGGGCACCAGGGCCAGAAGAAGGAGAAGGTGGAGGAACCTTTTCATGCCACCCCCATCTCCGCCAGGCGGGCCAAGGCTTTGGCCTTGAGCATCTCCAAGGCCACTGGGTTCTGCCCGCCACCGGGCAGGATCACGTCCGCATGCCGCTTGGTGGGCTCCACGAAGGCCAGGTGCATGGGCTTCACCTTTTCCAAGTACTGGCGTACCACGCTTTCCAGGCTACGCCCTCGTTCCTGGACGTCCCGCTCCAACCGACGGATGAAACGCTCGTCGGCGTCCGCATCCACGAAGACCTTGAGATCCATAAGGGCCCTGAGGGGCTCGGGGTAGAGGACCAGGATGCCCTCGAGGATCACCACGGGAGCGGGCAGGACCCTTTCCGTTTTCGGGCTTCGGGTATAAGCCCGGAAGTCGTAAAGGGGCATTTCCACCGCCTGCCCGGAAAGAAGGGCGTGCACATGCTCAAGATAGAGGGGAAGGTCAAAGGCCTCCGGGTGGTCGTAGTTGGCTTGGAGGCGCTCCGGAAAGGCCACGTGGGAAAGATCCCGGTAGTGGTGGTCCATGGGGAGCAGGGCCACCCGCTCCCCTAAGGCCTTGGCCAGGGAGCGGGCCAGGGTGGTTTTGCCGCTGGCGCTTCCCCCAGCGATGCCTATGATGAAGGGCTTATCCCGCCGGCTCACCCTTCCATGATAAGGGCGGGGGAGGGCATCCCCCGCCCAAAGGCCTATTCCTAGCGGGCCACCGCTTCCCGTTCCTGGGCGTGGCCGATGGTCTGGTCGCTTTCCACGTCAAAGGCATGAAGGCGGGAGGTGTCGGCCAGAAGCTCCACCCTATCCCCGGGCTTCACCGGAGCGTGGCCGTCCACCTTGGCCACCAGGACCGTGCCGTCCACGCTCACGTGGATCTCGGTTTCCGCCCCCAGGGGCTCGGCCACCTCCACCTCGCCCCGGATGACGTTTTCCTCTTCAGGGATCACCGTGTAGCCCTTCAGGCCCAGGTGCTCGGGGCGGATGCCCATCCAAACCTCCTTGCCCCCATAGGGCCTCAGGGCCTGGGCCAGGATGGGGTTTGCCCGGACCCGGAAGCCCGGGGCCACCAGGTATACCCTTTCCCCCTGCACCTCCACCCCAGCCCGGATGAAGTTCATGGAGGGGCTACCGATGAAACCCGCCACGAAGCGGTTGGCGGGAAAGTCGTAGAGGTTTAGGGGGGTGTCCACCTGCTGGATTTCCCCGTCCTTCATGACCACGATGCGGTGGCCCAGGGTCATGGCTTCCACCTGGTCGTGGGTCACGTAGATGGTGGTAACCCCAAGCCGCCTTTGCAGCTTGGCGATCTCCGCCCGCATCTCCACCCGGAGCTTGGCGTCCAGGTTGGAAAGGGGCTCGTCCATGAGGAAGACCTTGGGCTCCCGCACGATGGCCCGGCCCATGGCCACCCGTTGGCGCTGGCCGCCGGAAAGCTCCCGGGGTTTGCGGGTTAGGAGGTGCTCGATCTTGAGGATACGGGCGGCCTCCTTCACCCGGCGGTCTATTTCGTCCTTGGGGTAGCGCCTTAAGCGCAGGCCGAAGGCCATGTTCTCGTAGACGTTCATGTGGGGGTAAAGGGCGTAGTTCTGGAAGACCATGGCGATGTCCCGGTCCTTGGGGGGCACGTCGTTCACCAGGCGGTCGCCGATGTAGATGCGGCCCTCGGAGACCTCCTCGAGGCCGGCGATCATGCGCAAGGTGGTGGTCTTGCCGCAGCCCGAAGGCCCCACGAAGACCACGAACTCCCCGTCCTCGGTTTCCAGGTTGAAGTCCTTGACCGCCACCACCTTGCCGAAGCGCTTCCAAACGTGCTCCAGCCTAACCTTGGCCATGCTTTACCTCCTAGGCCCCGCGCTTTGAGCCTGCAAGGTAGCCCTTCGGGCTGACCTTGGCCCATCGGGGGTTCACGGGCATTATTATATACCGCCCCGGCTTTGGGCTTCGGAAGGGCTTTTCTGGTCCTGATACTAAGTGCCCATGCACGAAGGTTGCCCCATCGGCAGGGGTGAAGGCGGCTTGCCCATAGTCCTTTTGGGGTCCCCGCCGTGGCGCAAGCCCCAACGGGGTACTTAGAGGCTGTCGTAAAAGTCTTGTATCCTTGAAGGGTGCAGAGGACACGCACATCTTACCCC
>NZ_PRDA01000072.1 GCF_002964845.1 Thermus tenuipuniceus | reverse complement strand
AAGATGAGGCCTCCCACGGCTTTAGCCGGTAAGGACCCGGGAAGACGACCCGGTGGATGGGCCGGAGGTGTAAGCGCCGTGAGGCGTTGAGCTGACCGGTCCCAATCGTCCGAGGTCTTGACCCTTTTTGCCCTGATGGTCCACCCCAGCCCAAATCCCCCGCCTCCCCAGGGGGCGTGGAATTTTGAAAAGCAAAACACCAGAATCCCCCGTGCCCCTAGCGGCGTGGAACCACCCGTTCCCATTCCGAACACGGAAGTGAAACGCGCCAGCGCCGATGGTACTGGGACCGCAGGGTCCCGGGAGAGTAGGTCGGTGCGGGGGATTTTTACTACGCGCCGCGTGTGGCGCGCGCGGGAGTAGCTCAGTTGGTAGAGCACGACCTTGCCAAGGTCGGGGTCGCGGGTTCAAGTCCCGTCTCCCGCTCCAACAAAACCCCCAGGCATAGGCCTGGGGGTTTGTTTTTTTATCCCTTGCCCTCTAGCCCAGGGCGTAGTATGGTGGCCCAAAGGGGGAAAGGGCATGAAGCTACTGGACAACTACGGGCGTGTTATCAAAGACCTTCGCATCTCCGTCACCCCCCGGTGCAACCTGCACTGCCTTTACTGCCATCCCCTAGGCCTCGAGATGGCTGAACCCCCAGGGACCCTCACGGTGGAGGAAGTGGACCACTTCCTCGAGGCCGCCTCCCTTTTGGGCCTTTCCGCGGTGCGCTTCACGGGTGGGGAGCCCCTGGCGCGCAAGGAGCTGCCCCAGATGATCGAAAAGGCCCGGAGCAAGGAGGGGATTGAGGACGTGGCCATCACCACCAATGGCCTCCTCTTCGCCAAACGGGCCAAGGAGCTGGTGCAAGCGGGCCTCAACCGGGTGAACCTCTCCTTGGACGCCATCACCCCCGAGGTCTTCACCCGCATCACCCGGGGCGGGAAGGTAGAGCGGGTCTTGGAGGCCATAGAGACTGCCCTGGAACTGGGCCTTCACCCGGTAAAGTTGAACGCCGTGATCATCCGGGGCATGAACGAGGAGGAGGTGGTCCCCTTGGCCCGGCTTTCCCTGGAGCGCCCTTTACACGTGCGCTACATCGAGTACATGCACCTGGACAACTCCGACCCCGAGGAGTACCGCCGCCGCTTCGTGTCCGGAAAGGAAACGCGGGCGCGCATCGAGGGGGTCTTTGGAACGTTGGAACCCGTTCCCCACGACCCTACCTCCCCGGCCCGGGTCTTCAAAATCCCGGGGGCGGTAGGGACACTGGGCTTCATCAACCCCGTGACTGAGCCTTTCTGCTCCAACTGCTCCCGGCTTCGCCTCACCTCCGACAAAAAGCTAAGGCCCTGCCTCCTCACCGATCTGGAAATGGACATCGCCTGGGCCTTTGCCGCGGAAGAGCCCGTGGAAGCCCTGGTGGACGCCATCCTGATCGCCACCAACCGCAAGCCCGCCTTCGGCAACACCCTACCCACCCTTAGGAAGCGGGTCATGCTGGGGATCGGCGGATAGCCTGCAAAGTGGCAGCAACCACCAGGAAAGCCCCCAGGAGCCCCGCAAGCCCAAGCCGCTCTCCCAAAAGGAAGAAGGCAAACAAAGTGGCCCAGACCGGCTCCATGGTGTAGAGGATGGCCGCCTGAGGAGCGGGCACGTACCGCTGCCCCCAGGTTTGCAGCCAGGTGGTGAAGGCGGTGGCGACCACCCCCAGGTAGAGGACGGCTCCCCAGGGTATGCCCTCCCACCTCACCCCCTCCCAAAGGGCCCAAGGAAGGGCCAGTAGGGCGGTGCCGAAGACCTGGACCGCGGTAAGGGGCAAGGAAGGAAAAGCTTTAGCGTGGACCTCGAGGCGCACGATATAAAGGGCGTAGGTGAGGGCGGTGAGAAGGGTCCAAAGGTCCCCCACGTTCAGAGGAGGCTGCCGGGGATCGTAGGAAAGGAAACCTACCCCTACAAAGGCCAAAAGGGCGGCCACCCATACCCCCCCCAGCCTGCGACCCACCAGCCCCAGGATCAAGGGCACCAATACCACATTGAGGGCCGTAATAAAGGCGCTACGGCTCGCCGAGGTGTACAGGAGGCCCACCGCCTGGGAGGCATAGCCCAGAAGAAGCCAGAAGGCCAGCTCCATCCCCGGCCCCCAAACCCCCTTGGGGAGCCGGAAGGCCCAGGGCAGGAAGAAGAGGCTGGCCAGGAGAAAACGGAGAAAGACCAACAGGCTTGGGGCCATCTCCCCCACCGCCCCCTTGACCACCACAAAGGTGGTGCCCCAAAGGAGGGTGAGAAGGTTGAGGGCAAAAAGGCCCAGGGCGTAGCCACGCATGGCCTAAAGTGTATAGCATGACCCCCCGGCCCGACGAAGCGAAGAAAGCTCTTCACGCCCACCTTCTCGCCCACCTCTCCCACCCGGACCCCCAGTACCTAGCCCTCCTCCAGGACTACCCTGCCCGCGGGGGAAAGATGCTCCGGGGCCTCCTCACGGTCTACGCAGGGCTGGCCCACGGAGCCACCTGGGAAGCGGCCCTGCTGGCGGGAACCGCATTGGAGCTTTTCCAAAACTGGGTACTCATCCACGATGATATTGAGGACGGCTCTGAGGAGCGCCGAAACCGCCCAGCTTTGCACCGCCTTTACCCTATGCCCCTGGCCCTGAACGCAGGGGACGCCCTGCACGGGGAGATGTGGGGCCTCCTGTGGCGCGGCTTGCGAGAGGGGGTCCTAACCCCCCCCGTCCTGGGAGAGTTCTACGAGGTGGTGCGCCGCACTGCCTACGGGCAACACCTAGATCTCCTCTGGACTCTCTCCGGCCGCTTGGACCTGGCCCCGGAGGATTACCTCCGCATGGTGGCCCATAAGGCCGCCTACTATACCGCCGTGGCTCCTTTGAGGCTTGGGGCCCTGCTTTCCGGGAAAACGCCTCCTGCCCTCTATGAGGAAGCGGGGCTAAAGCTGGGGATAGCCTTCCAGATCATGGACGATGTCCTCAACCTCGAGGGGGACCAGGCTTACGGCAAGGAGCTTGCCGGGGACCTCTATGAGGGCAAGCGCACCCTCATCCTGATCCGCTACCTCCAGGAAGCCCCCAAGGAGGAGCGCGCCCGAGCCGAGGCCCTCCTAAGCCTTCCCCGGGAGGCCAAGCCCGAGGCCGAGGTGCGCTGGCTCTGGGAGAGACTCCTGGCCTCCGGGGCCGTGGCCTGGGCCAAGGAGGAGGCCAGGCGGCTGGCCCAGGAGGGGATGGGTACCCTTATTCCCTACCTGGACACCCTCCCCGGACGGGAGGCCACCTCCCATTTGCAAAACCTCCTCACCGCCCTGGTGGAACGCAGGGCATAATGGGGCCATGCAGGGGGTTAGGTTCAAGGTGATCACCGCCAACGATCCCGATATCTTTCAGGAAAGGCTCAACCGCTTCGTGGAGGAACTTCCCGAGGACGTGGTTCTGGTGGAGGTGAAGTTCTCCGTGGCCGAGGGGTCCTCTCCCCTCTTCGCCGCCTTGGTGCACTACAAGGAAGTGGAGGCGTGGAAGGAGTAGAGGCTTTCCTCTTTTTCCTGGCCCTAAGGGGAGAAGCCAGACGGGAGGAGGTGCGGGCCCGCTTCCCCAAGCTGGTGCCCTTGCTCAAGGCCTTGGACCAGGGGGTGGAAGCCCAAGGGGAAACCTTTCGTCTGCGGAAACCCCTCCGCCTCTCCTGGTTCGCCCCCCTTTTCCAGCGGGAATACTCCCCCCTCCTGCCCGAGGAGGAACGAACCCTGGCCCTGGAGAAGCTCCTCGAGGCGGCCCACTTCTCCGCCCAGGAAGGTGAACTCCCGGCCGAGGCCGAAGGCCTCTTGAAGGTAGCCCGGGCCTTCCAGGAAGGCAGCCAGGCCCTCCTAAGGGGGGCGTACCGGGAAGCTCTCCACCGCTATGGGGAGGGCCTGGGGCTTCTGGAAAAGGAGGGCCTCCCCTTCCCCGCCACCGCCTTGGCCCTCCTGGCCCTGGCCCAGGAGGGCTTCCGCCCTGGGGGCAGAAGCCGGGAAATCGCCCAAAAGGCCTTGGCACGGGCTCAAACCCCCTTCGCGCGGGAAGTGGTGGAAGGCCTTTTGACGGGTCAGCCCAGGGTTCCAGACTCTTCCTCTTGACGCGGGGCGCATGGCTCGCTAGTATACCCTACTGGGGTTAGGTACCCCAAGGAGGTAACTATGGTGAAGGCAAAGGGTGCGCTTCTTGCTCTCTTGGTAGTAGCCTTTAGTCTAGCCCTGGCGCAGGGGAATCCCCAGACGCAAACGCCCCAGACCCCCCAGATGCAGATGATTCTGGTGACGGAGAGCTCCAAACCCTTTGCACAGACCGTGGAGGCCTTCAAGGCCGAGGTGAAGGCGGCAGGGTGGAGCATCCTCAACTACCACAACATGGCCGGGGTCCTGTCGGAAAAGGGGTACACCCTGCACCCGGTGCTCATCTTTGACGTCTGCTCCGGCCGCTACAGCGCCCGCATCCTGGCTAAGGACGAGTACCGCCCTATCTCCGCCTTCATGCCCTGCCGGGTGAGCATCTACCAGACCTCCGACGGCAAGGTGTTCGTCTCCCGAATGAACGCCGCCGCCTTCGCCCCCATGATGCCCAAGGAGGTGGCGGAGATCATGACCGCCTCCGCCAAGGAAATCGAGGCCATTATCGCCAAGGTGGTGGCCAAGTAAGCCTTCGGCAAGGCAAGGGCCCAGGGCCTACCCCTGGGTCTTCCTTTTTGTACGCGCCTACCCCATCTTCCCTTCCCCCGGCGGGTACAATGGCGCCCATGGATGGGGGGCTTGAACGCCTCTACCTGGCCCGGCCCAGAGGCTTCTGCGCCGGGGTGGTGATGGCCATCGAGGCGGTGGAACGCTGGGCGGAGGTGCTAAAGGAGGAAGGAGATCTCGTGGTCTACCACGAGATCGTCCACAACCGCTCCGTGGTGGAGCGCCTCAGGGCCAAGGGGGTCCGGTTCGTGGAGGACCTGGCCGAGGTGGAGAGGTTGCGCCAGGAAAGGAAGCTCGCGGGTACCCTGGTCTTCTCCGCCCACGGCCATCCGCCCCAGGTACGGCGCCAGGCCGCGGCTATGGGACTGAACGTTCTAGACGCCACCTGCCCCCTGGTGACCAAGGTCCACACCGAGGCCCGGCGCTACGCTCAGGAAGGGTACTGGATTCTCCTCATCGGGGATTCCGCCGACCACCAAGAGGTGAAGGGAACCTTTGGGGAGGCCCCGGAAAGAACCATCCTGGTGGCGGTGCACACCCACGTGGGCAAAGATCCCCGACTGACCGACCCTCACACGGTGGAAGTGCCGGACCCCGAAAGGGTGGTGGTCCTCACCCAGACCACCCTCAGCGTGGACGACACCTTGGCCACCATCGAGATCCTGAAGCGGCGCTTCCCCAAGCTGGTGGTGCCCAAAAGGAAGGACCTTTGCTACGCCACCCAAAACCGTCAGGAGGCAGTGAAGCGCATCGCCCCCCACGTGGACGTCTTCCTGGTCCTCACCAGCCCTCACTCCTCCAACGGGATGCGCCTTTTGGAGCTGGCGCAAAGCCTCACCGG
The DNA here is from genome assembly GCF_002964845.1 of Thermus tenuipuniceus. Taxonomy (GTDB): domain Bacteria; phylum Deinococcota; class Deinococci; order Deinococcales; family Thermaceae; genus Thermus; species Thermus tenuipuniceus. The sequence continues at coordinate 8,651 of NZ_PRDA01000072.1, read as the reverse complement.
CAGGGCCTACCGCCTGGAAACCGCCCAAGACCTTAAAGAGGAGTGGCTTTGGGGGGCCAAAAGCGTGGGCGTTACCTCCGCCGCCAGTACCCCCGAGGACCTGGTGCAGGAGCTGGTAGCCCTCCTGAAGGCCAAGAACCCAGGACTGGAGGTGTTGGAGGAAGGGGAATGGGAGGAGATCGCCTTCCGGGAGCCCAGGCCCCTTTCCCCAGGGGAGGTCTTGAGCGGTGCCTGACTTCCGGTTGTCCGTGGCCCCCATGGTGGACCGGACGGACCGGCACTTTCGCTACCTGGTCCGCCAGATAAGCCGCAAGGTGCGCCTCTACACGGAGATGACCGTGGACCAGGCGGTGCTCAGGGGAAAAGCCGAACGGCTTCTCACCTTTCACCCAACGGAGCACCCCATCGCCCTGCAACTTGCGGGTTCGGACCCCAAGAGCCTGGCGGAGGCGGCACGGATAGGCCAGGCCTGGGGGTACGACGAGGTGAACCTGAACCTGGGTTGCCCCTCGGAGAAGGCCCAAGAGGGAGGGTTTGGCGCCTGTCTCCTCCTGGAGCCCCTGCGGGTGGGTGAGATCCTCAGGGCCATGGTGGAAGCGGTGGCCATCCCCGTCACGGTGAAGCTCCGCCTGGGGGTAGAGGGGGAAAGCTATCCCCTCCTTGCCCGGTGGGTGGAACGCTATGGGGAAACGGGGGTACGGACCTTCATCATCCACGCCCGGAGCGCCCTCCTTAACCTCTCCCCCCTGAAAAACCGGGAGGTTCCCCCCTTGCGCCACGACTGGGTCCACCGGCTAAAGGTGGACTTTCCCCACCTCACCTTCATTCTGAACGGAGGGGTGCGAACCCTGGAGGAAGCCCTTCCCCACCTGGAGAAGGTGGACGGGGTCATGATGGGCCGGGCGGTCTACGAGGACCCCTTTGTACTGGAGGAGGCGGACCGGCGAGTGTTCGGCCTGGCGCATAGGCCGAGCCGGTTGGATGTGGCCCGGCGCATGCGGCTCTACCTGGAAGCGGAGGTGCAAAAAGGAACCCCTCCGTGGGCGGTACTAAGGCACATGTTGAACCTCTTTCGGGGGCAGCCTGGGGGGCGGCTTTGGCGGCGCCTCCTTTCGGAAGGGCGTTCCCTGGGCGCCTTGGACCAAGCCCTAAGGCTTCTTCAGGAGAAAGTAGGCCAGGAGGGTGAGGAGGAAAACCCAGACCCAAAGGGGAACGCGGCGGTGAAGCGGACGGCGCTGGGGCTTTCCCGTCAGGGGATCTAGGGAAACAGGCGGGCGCATCTTGAGGCGGGTGGCCTGCTTCATGTGGGCTACCATCCTGTCCAGGTCGCCCTTTCTCTTATAAAGGGCCGCCAGGTTCTCGTGGATCAGGGGGTCCTCCGGGGCCAGTTTCAAAGCCCGCTGGTAAAGATCCAAGGCTGCCTCCAGCTCCCCCCTTTCCAGGTAAAGGTTGCCCAGGTTGCTGAGAGCCCGGTGGTGATGGGGATCCAGGGCAAGGGCCTTTTGAAAACGGGCCTCGGCCTCCTCCTTTCTCCCCTCCCTCACGGCCCTTACCCCCAAGAGCACCTCCCGCTCCCCAGCGAACAGGGGATCTTCCAGGCGCTCAGGGGCTTCCTGTAGCAGGCTAAGCCCGGCCAAAAGCCTCTCCTTAAGTTCCTCGGGGAAACCCTCCGCATAGGCTCTGGCCTCCTGGTACTCCTTGCGCCTTAGAAGCCGGAGAAAGTGGAGCAGGGCCTGGGCCTCCGCATCGCCCGCCAGGGCCTTGGCCTCGAGGTCCTTCACCATCCCCTTTAGCCTAAGGCCAAACGGTAAACCCGGTGGTAGGCCTCAGCGCTTTTGGCCCAGGAGAAGTCCTTCTCCATGCCCCTTAAACCCAGGGCCTCGGGCCCCAAGCGGAAGAGGCGCAGGATCCCGTAGAGGAGGCCTTCCGGGTGGTAGGTTTCAAAGAGCACCCCGGTGCGGCCGTCCTCAATGGTGTCCTTTAGCCCCCCCACCGCCCGGGCCACGGGCGGGGTGCCGTAGCGCTGGGCGATCATCTGCACCAGGCCGCAGGGTTCAAAGCGGCTGGGCACCAAAAGACCATCCGCCCCCGCGTAGGCCAGGCGGGCCAAGGCCTCGTCGTAGGCCTCCACAAAGCGCACGAAGCCGGGATTCTCCTCCTCCACCTGCCTCAGGGCCTGCGCTATGCCCCCGTCCCCCACCCCCTGGACCAGGAGGTAAAAGCCCAGCTCCTTCAAGCGGGGAACAGCCTTCAGGATAAGGTCCAGGCCCTTTTGCCCGTCCAGCCGGCCCACGTAGGCGAGGAGGGGCCCCTTAAGCCCCGTACGCTCCCAAAGGGCCTTTTGCGCCAGGGCCTTGCCTCCTACATCCTCCCGGGAGTAGGGGGCGGGAAGGTGGGGGTCCTTGGCTGGGTCAAAGACCTCCGTATCCAGGCCGTTCAGGATGCCGAAGAGCTTATCGGCGTGCCGGCGCAGGACCCCATCCAGGCCCATGCCAAACTCCGGGGTCTGGATCTCCTCCGCATACGAGGGGCTCACCGTGGTCACCGCCCGGGCGAAGACAATACCCCCCTTCATCAGGTTCACCTGGCCGTAGAACTCCAGGGCCTCCATGTGGAAAAGACTCCAGGGAAGCCCCGTCCAGTGGAAGAAGAGGGCGGGGTCCACCAGGCCCTGGTGGGCCAGGTTGTGGATGGTGTAGACGGCAGGCACCCTGGCGGTAAGGGGCAGGAGGGCAGCGGTCCAGTCATGGGCGTGGACCAGGTCAAACCCTCGGGCCACTTGGCTCGCCGCCAGGGCAAAGCGCAGGTAGCGCTCGGGGTCGTCGGGGTAGCCGTAGACCCGCTCCCGGTCGAACCCGGGCACGCCGAGGAGGAGAAACCGCACCCCCCCTTCCACCCGTTCCCCCAAAGGGGCCCTTTCCTCCCGGCCCGCAAAGGTATAGGCCACCTCCCCTACCCTCTCGGCCGCAAGGCCCCGGTGCCACGGCAGAAGAACCCAGGCCTCCACCCCCAGGGGCCCTAAGGCCTTGGGCAGAGCCCCCACCACGTCGGCGAGCCCCCCCACCTTCACCAGGGGATAGGCCTCGGGGGCCACCATGAGGACCTTCATGGCTGCACTATACCGCCACCTCCTCTTCTCCCACCCCTTGCGAACCGAGGATGCCCTTCAGCTGGCCGCAGCCTGAGTGGCCAGCCAAGACCGGCCCCAGGACCTTCCCTTTGTAACCCTGGATGCACGCTTGGCAGAAACGGCCCTTAGGGAAGGGTTTCCCGTCCTCCCCGACCCGGGGGAAGCCTAGGCCGGCCACACCCCTTGGGGAAGCCAAACCGCCCCCTCCAGGTCCCCCAGGTAGACGTAAGCCCAGGCGGAAAGGGGGCCCTCCTCCGTTTCCACCAGGACCTTAACCCGCCGGTACTCCACCCCCTCCTCCTCCAACTCGTCCAAGAGGGAGAGGGCCTCCTCCGGCAAGAAGAGGACCTCCCCATAGACCCTTCCCTCCCCGGGAACCATGCCGGGATAAGGGTAAGGACGGCCCGGCCCCTCGGCCAGGTGGAAGAGGCGATACCCCTCCACGTACCCGGGAAGGACCTTCACCACCCGTCTTTCCACCAAGGGGTGGTTCCTTTCCCCCCGCTTCAGGGTTCCGTAGACGAAAACCCGCTCCATCACCCGCCCACGAAGCGGTACCCCATCCCCACCACGGTTTCAATGAACCGGGGGCTTTGGGGATTGTCCTTGAGCTTTTTGCGGAGAAGGCGGATATAGGCGTCCACCACCCGCTCCGAGCCCTCAAACTCAGGTCCCCAGACCCTTGCCAAAAGCTCCTCCCGGGTGTACACCCTTCCCGGGGTGTGGGCCAGGACGAAGAGGAGGTTGGTTTCGGTGGGGGAGAGCTTCAGGGGCTCCCCCTCCAGGTAGACCTTCCTGGCCTCCAGGTCCAGCTCCAGGGGGCCGAAATACCGCCTCCCCTCCTTGCCGCTTCGGCGCAGGAGGGCCTTGATGCGGGCCAAAAGCTCTTTGAGGGAGAAGGGCTTGCCCAGATAATCGTCCGCCCCCTCTAATAGCCCCTCCACCCGGCTATCCTCGTCCGCCTTACCGGTTAGGAGCAAAACCGGAAGCATTGGGTCCAGGTCCCGCAAGGCCTTGAGGACCTCGAGGCCCTCCAAGTCGGGAAGCCCCCGGTCCAGGACCACCAGATCTGGCTTGACCCCTTCCCAGGCCTGCTTCAGGGCCTCCTTGCCCGTGCGGGCCCAGCCCACCCCAAGCCCCTCCTTCTCCAAAAACCGCTTCACCAGCTCCCCCACCTGGGGATCGTCCTCCACCAAGAGAATCCGCGCCATAAATCCTTCCCCGAATACGCTTAACGTCCCAGAATCACCACCACCCCGGGGTATTCCCCCTCGGGCAACCGCAGGAGGTGAGCCACCATCTCATCATAAAAGGTTTCGGCCGGGTAGGCGGCCAGGCCCTGACCGATGGCGGCAAGGAGCACAAAGCCCGCCGCATAGCCCGCCTCGAGGAGGGCATACCGGTATCCCCGGAGGCCGAAAAGGGCCTCGCTCCTTTCCGGAACCAGGGTGAAGACCAAAAGGGCCGCCGCCTGCTCCAGGCCAAGTCCCAAAAGCGCCTCCGACCAGGAGGCCTCCTCCACCTTGGCCGCAATCTGGAAAAGTTGGTGCTCCTTGGGGAAGTAATGGTAGACGCCAGGAAACACCCCCTCCACCCGGCGCACCACCAGGTAGGCTTCCACGGGATAAGCCCCCCCCGCCGAGGGGAAACCCCGCCTCCCGGAGCGTTCCGCCAGGGGATAGAGGACCTGCGAGAGATCCTTCAGGGTCAGGGCCGAGCCCACCTCGGGTAAAAGGGGCCTGAGCTGGGAAAAAACCCGGAACAAAGGCGGCCCCCCCTCCTCCCGGAAGGGAGGCAGGGCCTGCGTTTCCAGGGGATTGGCGTAAACCTTGGATTTGGGCTTCCGCTTTAGGGGGAGCTCCTCCCCTTGGGCCAGGCGGGAAAGGCGGTAGAAGAGCTTACCCGGGTGCTTCTCCATGGCTAGAAGCGGTACCCCTTGGGCACCACCACCACCCCTTCCGGGGTAACGGTGAAGCCCCGGGCCCGGTCGGCCTCGAGGTCGTAGCCGATCTCGGTATGGGGAGGGATCTTCACGTCCTTATCGATGATGGCGTTGCGGATCTTGCAGTAGCGGCCCACCTCCACATCGTCAAAGAGAACGGAGCGCTCCACCAGGCTGTAGGAGTTCACCCGCACCCGGCGGAAGAGGACCGATTCCCGCACCGTTCCCCCGCTCACGATGACGCCCCCGGCCAGAAGGCTGTTCAGCGCCCGCCCCACCCGCTCCCCCGTTTCGTGGACGAACTTGGCGGGGGGACTGAAGAGGTTGGCGGTCCTGAGGGGCCACTCGGGATTGAAGAGGTCGAACTCGGGAACCACCTTCACCAAATCCATGCTGGCCTCAAAGTAGGCGTCCAGGGTGCCCACGTCCCGCCAGTAGAGGTTAGGGCCCTCCTGGCCGGGAATGGGGTTGCGGTGGAAGTCGTAGGCGTAGACCCGGTAGCCCTCCTTGAGGGCCCGGGGAATCACGTCCTTGCCGAAATCGTGGCTGGAGGCCTCGTCCTTGGCATCGGCCTCCAGGAGCTCAAAGAGGGCCTCGGTGCGGAAGATGTAGTTGCCCATGGAGGCCAGGGCCAGGTGGGGCTTGTTGGGGAGGGGCTTGGGGTCTTTGGGCTTCTCCTGAAACTCGGTGATGCGCCACTCTGGGTCCACTTGCAGGACGCCGAAACGGGAAGCTTCCGCCACGGGCACGGGGTAGGTGGCGATGGTGATGTCGGCGCGCTTCTCGTAGTGGTACTCCACCATGTGGCGCACATTCATCTTGAAGATATGGTCCCCACCGAAGATGGCCACCGCCTCGGGGGCATGGTTGTGCACCAGGTGGAGGTTCTGGTAGATGGCGTCGGCGGTACCCCGGTACCACACCGGGCCCAGCTCCTCGTAGCGGTACATCTGGGCGGGTACCAGGAGGATGAAGTGGTCCTCCAGGAAAGCCCCGAAGCGCCAGTAGCGCTGAATGTGCTCGGTGAGGGACTGGGCCTTGAACTGGGTGAGGACGTAGATGGAGTAGATGCCCGAGTTCACGAAGTTGTTCAGGACAAAATCAATAATCCGATACTTGGCCCCAAAGGGCACCGCGGGCTTGGCCCGCTTGGCGGTGAGGGGGTAGAGGCGGCTTCCCTGCCCCCCTGCCAGGATCATGCCCAGGACCTCCACCTTCACCATGAAATCCCTCCTTTGTCCGCTAGTTTACCCTAAGCCCCTCGGGGCGTGGGGCCGGGTATAGTGAGCCCGATGCGGGTTAGCGCCCTTGCCTGGTTCACCCCCCCCACGAGGCCCAAGCCTGCTCCGCCCTTTTTCGGCCAGGAGCGAGCCCTGAAGACCCTCGAGGCCGCCTTCCGCCAGGGGGGACACGGCTATCTGGTGGGGCCAAGCGGCCTCGGCAAACGGAAACGCCTCCTCGCCTACCTGAAGGACCGTCCCTTCCCTAAGGAGGAGCTGGTCTACCTTCCCCTGGGGGAAGAGGCCTTTCCCCTCCTTCTTCCCGAGGGGCAGGGCCGGGCCCTGGTGGAAGGGGTGGAGGCCCTACTCGCCGAGTTCACCCCTGCTCTTTTCCGGGAGCGAGGCTTCCTCTACGCCAAAAGCTTGGTGGAAGCGCGCTACGAAAAGGAAGCCGAAGCCCTCCTCAAAGGTCTGGCAGAGGAGGCGCAGGGCCACGGCTTCACCCTTTTAGAGGAAGACGAGGGGATCAAGCTCTCCGGAAAAGGCCCCCTGCCCCCGGAGCTTTCCGCCAAGCTGGAGGAAACCGTCCTGGCGTACGTGGACGTGAGGCAGAAGGCCCAAGCGGAGGTGGCCGCCCTCAGGCGGGGCTTTGCCGAGCGCTTCTTCCTGCCCAAAGCCCAGGAGCTCAAGGAGCGCTTTCCCCAGGCCGGGAGGTATCTGGACTGGCTCCTAGAAACCCTCCTAAGGGCCGCGGCCCTCGAGGAGGAACCGGACCAGGAAAGGCTCCTTCCCCACCTCCTGGTGGAGGGGGGCACCCGGCTGGTCTACGAACCCAACCCCACCCCAGAGCGCCTCCTCGGCCACCTGGAGTACGAGGTGCGGGAAGGCGCCCTCTCCACCCACCTGGGCCTCCTACGCCCCGGGGCCCTGCACCGGGCCACGGGGGGGGTGCTGGTCCTCGAGGCCCACCGGGTGTGGGAGCTGGGGAGCTACGCCCTTTTGAAGCGGGCCCTGGCCACGGGGGAGGTGGAGCCCCTGGCCCCCAGGCCAGAGGTGAAGGGCCCCCGGCTCAAACCCGCCCCCCTCAAGGCCCAGGTCTTCCTGATAGGCCCCCCGGAGGTGATCGCCTTCCTGGAGGAGGATGAGGAGTTTTTGGAGCTCTTCCCCTTCCGCGTGGAGTTTAGCCCGGAAATACCCTACACCGAGGAGAACGTAGCCTACTTGGGGGGCTTTTTGGAGGCAGAGGGGGTGGCCCTGACCCCCGAGGGCCTGGCGGCCTTGGCGGACGAGGCCCGGCGGTGGGCAGGGCACCGGGAGAGGCTGGACGCACGGATCTACCGCCTTCTGGACCTGGCGCAAGAGGCCCAGGCCCTGAAACGCCCCCTGGACCGGGAAGCGGTGGAGGAGGCCCTCCGGGCCCGGGAGGAGCGGTTTGGTCTAGAGGAGGAGCTCTATCTCCAGGACCTGAGGGAAGGGGTAGTGGCCCTCGAGGTCCAAGGGGAACGGGTGGGGGAGGTGAACGGCCTGGTGGTGGTGGAAGGTCCCGTGCCCGCGGGCCGTCCCGTGCGCATCACCGCCCAGGCGGGCCCTGGACGGGAGGGAATCCTCTCCATCGACCGGGAGGTGGGCCTGGGAGGGCAGGTCTTCCACAAAGCGGTCCTCACCCTGGCCGGCTACCTGCGGGGCACCTACGCCAGCGTGGGGACCCTCTCCGCCACGGTAAGCCTGGTCTTTGAGCAAAGCTACGGGGGCATAGAGGGAGATTCCGCAGGGCTTGCGGAGCTTTTGGCGGTGCTTTCCGCCATATCAGGGCTTCCCTTAAGGCAGGACCTGGCGGTCACAGGAAGCCTGGACCAGACGGGCCGGGTCTTGGCCGTGGGCCGGGTGGCGGAGAAGGTGGAAGGGTTTTACCGGGTCTGCCGGGCTTTGGGCCTCACCGGCACCCAGGGAGTGGTGCTCCCCAGGGCCAACCTTCCCCACCTCACCCTGCGCCAGGAGGTGGTGGCGGCGGTGGAAAAGGGCCGCTTCCACCTCTATGCGGTGGAGGAGGTGGACGAGGCCATAGAGCTCCTCTTCGGCCGCAAAGCCTACTGGGTGCACGAGAAGGTGCGGGAGGTTCTGGGGGAGTTTCGTAAGATGGAAAATGGGGAGGAAAACCCAACCTAAGTGGCCACGCATAGACTTTGCCCCACACCCTTCTCCAAGCGCTCCTGCAACTCCCTCAAAGCCCCCTCCACCGCTCTCCGCAGCTCCTCCACCCTCCCGTAGTACCCTCCAGTTCCCGCAACCGGGCGTCTTCCTCAGGGGTCAGGTGGACACGCAGAGGGGCTGGCATGGGACAATTATAATGCGCGGGCAC
>NZ_PRDA01000071.1 GCF_002964845.1 Thermus tenuipuniceus | reverse complement strand
GTTTATGCAGGGTATTCGGGAGGTGCAAGTTTTGAGGCAGCCAAGCCCGGGCACCTTGCATAAGAAGCGGTATTCTCCTTGGACAACCCGGGCCAAGTATGTTATCCTCGCCCATTGGGTACGCGATGCCGCCGAGAAGAGACCTCAAGAAAATCCTCATCATCGGTTCCGGGCCCATCACCATCGGCCAGGCTGCGGAGTTCGACTACTCGGGCACCCAGGCGGTGAAGGCCCTCCGGGGAGCAGGGTACGAGGCCATCCTGGTGAACTCCAACCCCGCCACCATCATGACCGACCCCGAGCTGGCCGAGCGCACCTACCTGGAGCCCCTCACCCTGGAGTACCTGGAAAGGGTGATCGCCAAGGAGCGCCCGGATGCCCTTCTCCCCACCTTGGGGGGACAGACCGCCTTGAACCTCTCCATGGCCCTTCACGAGGAAGGGGTACTTGCCCGCTACGGGGTAGAGCTCATCGGGGCCAAGGCTGAGGCCATCAAAAAGGGAGAGGACCGGGAGGAGTTCCAAAAGGCCATGCGCAGGATCGGCCTCGAGGTGCCTCGAGGGCAGATGGTGTCCAGCGTGGGGGAAGGGCTCCACTTCGCCCGGGAGGTGGGCTACCCCGTGGTGGTCCGCCCCTCCTTTACCCTGGGGGGCACCGGGGGCGGCATCGCCCATAGCGAGGCAGAGCTAAAGGAGGTCCTGGGCCGGGGCCTCCTCCTTTCCCCGGTGCACACCGCCTTGGTGGAGGAATCGGTTTTGGGCTGGAAGGAGTTCGAGTTGGAGGTGATGCGGGACCATGCGGACACCGTGGTGATCATCACCAGCATCGAAAACGTGGACCCCATGGGGGTCCACACCGGGGACTCCATCACCGTGGCCCCAGCCCAGACCCTTTCCGATGTGGAGTACCAAAGGATGCGGGACGCCGCCAAGGCGGTGATCCGGGAAATCGGGGTGGACACCGGGGGCTCCAACATCCAGTTCGCCGTGGACCCCAGGACGGGCCGCCAGGTGATCATCGAGATGAACCCCCGGGTCTCCCGTTCCAGCGCCCTGGCTTCCAAGGCTACGGGCTTCCCCATCGCCAAGATCGCGGCCCTTCTGGCGGTGGGCTACCGCCTGGACGAGCTTCCCAACGACATCACCCGCAAGACCCCGGCCTCCTTTGAGCCCACCATCGACTACGTGGTGGTGAAAATCCCCCGCTTCGCCTTTGAGAAGTTCCAAGACCTTCCCAACACCCTGGGGGAGCTTAAAGACGAGCTGGGCACCCAGATGAAGTCCGTGGGGGAGGTGATGGCCATCGGCCGCACCTTCAAGGAGGCCCTCATGAAGGCCCTGAGGGGCCTGGAACGGGACGTCAGGGCCCTGGCCCAGGTGCGCACGGAGGACCTGGAGAAGAAACTCTACCCCAACCCCGACCGCATCTATGCGGTCATAGAACTCTTGCGGCGGGGGATGCCCATAGAGGACCTGTACCAGGCCACCCGCATTGACCCGTGGTTCCTGTACCAGATACAGGAAATTGTCCAGGCCGAGGGGTGGCTCCAGATCCATCCCCCTAAGGACCGGGAGGACTGGCGCTTCTACAAGGGCCTGGGGCTCACCGATGCCCGGATGGGGGAACTCCTGGGCAAGGGGGAAAAGGAGGTCCGCCAGGAGCGGAAGGCCCTCGGGGTGGTGCCCGTGTACAAGACCGTGGACACCTGCGCCGCGGAGTTCGAGGCCTATACCCCCTACCACTACTCCACCTACGAGGTGGAGGACGAGGTCTGGCCCTCCAGCAAACCCAAGGTGGTGATCCTGGGCTCAGGGCCCATAAGGATCGGCCAAGGGGTGGAGTTCGACTACGCCACGGTGCATGCGGTCTGGGCCCTAAGGGAGGCGGGGTACGAGACCATCATGGTGAACTCCAACCCCGAAACGGTGTCCACCGATTACGACACCGCCGACCGTCTTTACTTTGAACCCCTGACCCTCGAGGATGTCCTGAACCTGGTGGAGCATGAGAAGCCCATCGGGGTCATCGCCACCCTGGGCGGTCAAACCCCCTTGAAGCTGGCCAAGGGCCTCGAGGAAGCCGGGGTAAAGCTCCTCGGCACTCCCTTCGCCGCCATCCACAAGGCGGAGGACCGCCACGAGTTCAACCGACTCTGCCGGGAGCTGGGCATCCCTCAGCCTGAGGGCCGGGTGGCAGCCACCCCCGGGGAAGCCCTGGAGCTTGCCGAGGAAGTGGGCTACCCCCTCCTGGCCCGGCCCAGCTACGTCCTGGGGGGGCGGGCCATGCGGGTGCTCCAGAGCCGTGAGGAGCTAAAGCGCTACCTGGAAGAGGTCTACGAGCCCCTTCAGGACAAGCCCTCCATCCTCTTAGACCGGTACCTGGAAGGGGCCTTGGAGCTGGACGTGGACGCCCTTTCCGACGGGGAGGAGGTGATGATCGCCGGGGTGATGGAGCACGTGGAGCGGGCTGGGGTGCACTCGGGCGACTCCGCCACGGTGCTCCCCCCGGTGCACCTTTCCCCAGGCGCTTTGGAAAAGGTCAGAGCCTACACCCGGAGGCTGGCCTTGGCCCTGGGGGTGAAGGGCCTTTTGAACGTGCAGTATGCCGTTTTGGGGGAGGAGGTGTACATCCTCGAGGCCAACCCCCGCGCCTCCCGCACCGTCCCCTTCGTTTCCAAGGCCATCGGGATACCCTTGGCCAAGATGGCCGCCCTCATCGCCGTGGGAAAAACCCTGAGGGACCTGGGGATCCGGGACCTGGACCCCATACCCCCCTACTACGCGGTGAAAGAGGTGGTCATCCCCTGGCTCAAGTTCCCCGGGGTCATCCCGGTTTTGGGTCCCGAGATGCGCTCCACCGGGGAAAGCATGGGCCTGGACGAGGATCCTTACCTGGCCTACTACAAGGCAGAGCTGGGCGCAGGCCAAAGGCTTCCCCTCGAGGGGCGGGTGCGCTTCATCCGAGAAGGGCTTCCCCCCAAGGAGGCCCGTCGGCTGGAAGAACTCCGGCAGGCCTACCTCGAGGCGGGCTTTACCCTCTCCGAAGGGGAATATGACCTCCTCATCAGCCCCGTCCCCCACCCCGAGTTGCGGCGGGCGGTGGAAAAGGGCCTTCCCTTCATCACCACCTTAGAGGGCGCCTGGTGGAGCCTAAAGGCCATTCTCACGGCCAGGGAAAAAGGCCCCGAGGCCAGAAGCCTGCAGGAATGGCACGGCATCTTGCAGAAAGCCTGAGGGCAAGGAGGCTCAGCAGTGTACAATGAAGGCCAATGAAGCTCATCGTGGCCATCGTGCAGGATACCGACGCCCCCGGGCTCACCAAAGCCCTCTTGGAGCGGGGTTTGCAGTCCACCAAGCTGGCCTCCACCGGCGGCTTCCTGCGGGAGGGGAACACCACCTTGCTGATCGGAGTGGAGGACGAAAGGGTCCAAGAAGTGCTGGAGCTGATCCGGGAAAAATGCCGTACCCGCACCCGCCTGGTCACCCGGGGATTTCCCCTTTCCGAGGCCCCCGACCCCTTCCTGGCCCAGCCGGTGGAGGTGCAGGTGGGCGGGGCTGTGGTCTTCGTCCTGCCGGTGGAGGGGTTTTTCAAGGTATGAGGGCCCTGGCCCTCCTCCTCTTCCTGGGCCTCGCCTTAGCCCAGGTGGCCAAACCGGTGGAGGCCTTTTCGCAGGCGGTGGGCCCTCTACCTCCGGGGGGAAGGCTGGAGGTGGAAACCCGAAACGGCCGCCTCCTGGCCGTAGCCTACCAAGGCCCCAAGAACGCCGCCTTCCTGGCCCGGCTGGTGGAGAAGGCCACGGGGGAACCTTTCGGTCCCGCCCTCCTGGACTGGTACGCCAAGAACGCCAAGGCCCTCGAGGGCCAGCGCCTCAAGCTGAACCTGGGGGAGGCCTACACCCTGGAGCTAGCCCTTACCGAGCCCATGCGGGCCCGCATCGCCCCCAGGCAGGTACCGGAAAGCGCCTTTGGCCAGGACCGGCTGGTCCTGGGAAGGGAAGGACCCTTTCTGCGGGTTTTCTCCGACTTCCAGTGCCCCTACTGCCAGCGCCTAGCGCAAACGGTCCTCCCTCGGCTCAAGGTCCTGGCGGAACAGGGGGAGGTGCGGGTGAGCTACCGCCACTTCCCCCTCAAAGAAATCCATCCTGAGGCGCTGCCCGCGGCCATCGCTTCCGAGTGCGCTCACCGCCAGGGGGCTTTCTGGCCTTACCACGACCGCCTCATGCAGGGTCGCCTCGGGAACTACTTGGGCCTGGCCCGGGCCCTGGGCCTGGACCAGGAGGCCTTCGCCCGTTGCCTGGAGGACGCGGGGGTAAGGGAAGCGGTGGAAGGGGAACGGGAGCTGGCCCTGCGCCTAGGCCTGCGGGGCACGCCTACTGCCTTTGCCGGGCCCTTCCAGGTGCCGAACCCCTTGGACCTGGAGCGGGTGCTGGACTATTTGGTCCTCGCCCGCTAAAGTAGGCGGGGTGGAAGGCGAGCTTTTTCTCCTCAAGGACGGCAAAGGCCGCGCCTTCCTGATCCGCCTTAAGGAGGGTGGTGTCTTCCACCACCACCGGGGCACCGTGCCTCACGAGGAAATCCGCAAGGCTGGCCCAGGGGGAAGGGTATGGACCCACCTAGGGGAAGAACTTTCCGTCCACCACCCCACCCTGGAGGAGTACCTCCTCCACATGCGGCGAAGCGCCACCCCCACCTACCCCAAGGATGCCAGCGCCATGGTGACCCTCTTGGACCTGGCCCCGGGGATGCGGGTCCTCGAGGCGGGAACAGGCTCCGGGGGCCTCACCCTCTTCCTGGCCCGGGCGGTGGGGCCTATGGGGCTCGTGGAAAGCTACGAGAAACGGCCCCAGCACCTCGCCCAGGCGGAAGCCAATGTGAGAGCCTTTTGGCAGGTGGAAAACGTTCGGTTTCACCTGGGAGGGCTGGAGGAAGCGGAGTTGGAGCCGGAAAGCTTCCACGGGGTGGCCCTGGACCTCATGGAACCCTGGAAGGTCCTGGCCAAGGCTACTGGGGCTCTTATGGCCGACCGGTTCCTGGTGGCCTACCTTCCCAACATCACCCAGGTGCTGGAGCTGGTACAAAGGGCAGAGGGCCTGCCCCTCCGGCTGGAGCGGGTCTTGGAGGTGGCCTGGCGGGAGTGGGAGGTAAGGCTTCCCGTGGCCCATCCTCGGTTCCAGCAGGTGGGGCATACGGCCTTTCTGGTGGTCTTTAGAAAATGGAAGGGTTACTGATCCACGCCTTCCTGCAGGAGCTACGAAAGGAGCTTCCCGCCCTGAACCTGGGCCTGGCCTTCCCCGATGAGGGTAGCCTGGCCATCCTCCTCAAGGGGGCAAGGGGCCGCATCTTCAACCTGGTGGCCCGCTACTGCCCCCCATCCCCCAGCCTGGCCGTGGAGGAGGGAACCCTCTTGGGGGAGCCCAAGACCCCTTTCCAGCGGCAGCTCCAGGCCCGGGTAAAGGGCCCCTTGCTGGAGGCGGAGCAGATCAAGCTGGACCGGGTAGTCCTCTTCCGCTTTGCCGGGGAGAGGGGGTTCGTGGATACCCCACCCGCCACCTTGGTCCTCGAGGCCACGGGGCGGAATGCCAACCTCATCCTTTTGAATGAGGAGGGCGTGATCCTCGGGGTGGACCGCCCCATCACCCGCGAGGTGAACCGCTACCGCCAGGTAAAGCCTGGCCTACCTTACGTGCCCCCACCCCCTTACGAGAAGCTGGATCCCAGGACCCTGGCCTTGGAGGAACTCCGGGTCCTTCTGGGAAAACCCCTGAAGGAAGTGGTGCGCCACGTGGATGGGATAGGGCTGGAACTCATGCGGGAGCTGGCCAAAAGGGCTACCCTCACCCCGGAAACCCCCTTGGACGAGGCCGGCCTGGCCAGGGTTTTCCAGGCGCTAAAGGATCTTGTGGAGAATCCCTCCTTGGGCACCGCCCTCTCGCAGGAACTGCGGGAAAAGTGGGCCGAGGAGGAGAAAGAGGCTTTGAGGAAGCCGCTCCTCGAGGCTCTAAAGCAGGAGCAGAAGACCCTTCTTGCCCGGCTTACCGACTACCACCGGGCCCTGAAGCGCCTGGAGGAAGCGGAGGGCTTGCGGCAGAAAGCCGATCTCCTCTTAGCCCGGCTTAAGGAGGTACCCCGGGGTGCGGGAAAGGCGGTCCTGGAGGGGTTTGACGGCAAGCCGGTGGAGATCCCTTTGGACCCCACCCTATCCCCCCAGGAAAACGCCAGGAAGCTCTACGACCGGGCCCGCCGCCTGGAGGAGCTGGCGGAAAGGGCCCTAGAGCTCATCCCGCAAACGGAGGAAAGGCTAAAGGCCCTGGAAAGGGAAATGGAGCGGGTAAAGCAGGCAGACCTCCAGGACCTCATGGACCTTTCCCGAAAACCCAAGGAGGGGAAGGGACCAAGGCTTGGCTTAAGGTACACCTCCCCCTCGGGCTATCCCGTCCTGGTGGGCAGAAACGCCAAGGAAAACGACCTTCTCACCCGCATGGCCCACTCCGAGGACCTATGGTTCCACGCCCAAGGGGTGCCGGGAAGCCACGTGATCCTTAAGGCGGAGGGGAAAAATCCCCCCCTGGAGGACCTCCTGTTTGCCGCCAGGCTCGCCGCCCACTATTCCAAGGCCAGGGGGGAAGCCCAGGTCCCTGTGGACTACACCCGCAAAAAGCACGTGTGGCGGCCTAGGAAGGCGGCACCCGGCCAGGTGCTCTACACCCACGCCAAGACCCTCTTCGTGGAGGGGACGCTTCCTCAGGAGGGAGGGGAAGGGTAAACTTTACCTTTGTGAAAAGGGTCATGTTCCACGCCAAGATCCACCGGGCCAGGGTTACCCAGGCGGACCTAAACTATGTGGGCTCGGTCACCGTGGACCAGGATCTCTTGGATGCCGCTGGGATCCTGCCCTACGAACAGGTGGACATCTACGACATCACCAACGGGGCCCGCCTCACCACCTACGCCCTACCCGGGGCAAGAGGATCAGGAGTGGTGCAGATCAACGGGGCCGCCGCCCACCTGGTGCGCCCGGGGGATTTGGTAATCCTGGTGGCCTATGGGGTTTTTGAGGAGGAGGAGGCCCGGAACCTTAAGCCCACCGTGGTGCTGGTGGACGAGGAAAACCGGATCCTTGAGGTACGCCGGGGATGACCAGGCTACGGCTCTACCTGGACCTCATCCGCTTCGAGCATACCCTCTTCGCCCTTCCTTTTGCCTACGGGGGAATGCTCCTGGCAGCAAGGGGTTGGCCCGGATTCCGCACCTTCCTCCTGGTTACCCTGGCCATGGTGGGGGCCCGGACCATGGCCATGGCCTTAAACCGCCTCATAGACTGGCGGATCGATGCCTTAAACCCCAGGACCCAGAACCGGCATCTGCCCAAAGGGCTGGTCAAACCCTGGGAAACCCTCTTCCTGGCGCTTTTGGGCCTGGCCCTTCTGGTCTACGCGGGCCTGGCCCTGAACCCCCTCACCGCCAGGCTGCTTCCCGTGACGGTCTTCTTCCTGACCATCTACAGCTACACCAAGCGCTTCACCTGGCTTTGCCACTACGTGCTGGGCCTCACCATCGGGGCTGCCGCCGCAGGTGGCTGGATCGCCGTCACGGGAAGCTTCCACCCCACCGCCTACTGGCTCTGGGCGGGGGTAGGGTTTTGGATCGCCGGGTTTGACATCCTCTATGCCACCCAGGACTACCACTTTGACCGCGCTTACGGGGTAAAGAGCATCCCGGCCCGCTTCGGGATCCCCTTGGCCCTTGGGATAGCCCGGGCCACCCACCTTCTCGCTTGGCTTTGCTTCCTCCTGGCTGGCCTTAGCTACGGGGCAGGAAGCCTCTACTTTTTAGGTCTCCTCTTGGTGGGAGGGCTCCTCTTCTACGAGCACCGCCTGGTGAGCCCCGAGGATCTAAGCCGGGTGGACCTGGCCTTCTTCCAAGCCAACGTGGGGGTGAGCCTGGGGATGTTTCTTTTCATCGTGCTGGATATCTGGCTCTAAGCTTGTAAAAGGGGGCAGGCCATGAAAGGTATCCGCAAGGCGGCGGAAAACGCGATTTTGGAGTTTCTGGACCTCTTCCCCATGCCCAGGGGAAGCCTCTTCGTCCTCGGGGGGTCCACCAGCGAGGTCTTGGGGGAAAAGGTGGGGACAAAGCCCAGCCTCGAGGTGGCCGAGGCCATCCTGGAGGGGCTCCTTCCCCCTCTTCTGGAACGGGGGGTATGGGTGGCCGTCCAGGGATGCGAGCACCTGAACCGGGCCCTGGTGGTGGAAAAGGAGGCAGCCCGGGCCTACGGCCTGGAGGAGGTCACGGTCTTCCCCCACCCCAAGGCCGGGGGAAGCCTGGCCACGGCGGCTTTCCTCCGCTTCCAGAACCCCGTGATGGTGGAATCCCTTAAGGCCCAGGCCCACGGGGGGATGGATATCGGCGGCGTCTTGATCGGCATGCACCTACGCCCCGTGGCGGTGCCGCTTAGGCTTTCCCTGCGCAGGATTGGCGAGGCAGTACTCATCGCCGCCAAAACCCGCCCCAAGCTGGTGGGCGGGGCCAGGGCGGTCTACACCCGGGAGGAGATGCTCAAGAAGGTGGAAGAATATCGGCAAGGGCCTCTTTGAAAAGGGCCGCCACCCCCAGGGCTTCGTAGCGGTCGAAATGGCCCATGAGGGAAAGGCGGAAGATCTTCCCCTTGAGGGGCCCCTGCCCCCCAGCGATCACCGCCCGCCTTTTGGCAAAGGCCTCCTTCACCGCCCGGTAAGGCACCCCTTCCGGCAGGTAAAAGGCCGCCACTGCCGGGCTTTTCACCCCGGGCACGGGCTTGAGCCCAAGCTCCTCCCCCACCTGGTAAAGGAGCTCGTTTTGCCAGGCCTTGAGGGCCAGGTGCTCGGGAAGCCTGGGCACCACCTCCTCGAGGACCGCCGCCACTGCCCCCATCAGGTTGATGGCCGGGGTCCAGGCGCTCTCCCCTTCCCGCTGGGCCCTAAGCTCCCGGGAGAGGTCGTGGTAATAGCCCCGGGGGCGAAGGGCCTCCAAGGCCCTAGGGCTTAGGGCTACGAAACCCAAGCCCGGGGGGCACATCAGGCCCTTCTGGCTTCCGGAGGCGGCGGCGTCCACCCCAAAGGCCTCGAGGGCCACCTCCCGTACCAGCAAGCTGGTCACCATGTCGGCCCCCACCAGGCCCTCGGGGTTGGCCTCCTTGAAGGCCTTCGCCAAGGCGGGAAGGTCCACCAGGGCCCCGGTGGAGGTCTCCGAGTGGACCAGAAGAAGCCCCCGGTAGCCCGGCCTCGCCACCCGTTCCGGGTCTGGCACCTCCCCGTAAGGGAGTTCCAAGCGCTCCACCCTTAGCCCTGCGCTTTCCGCGATCTCGGCGAAGCGCTCGGAGAACTTGCCGTAGACCGGTACCAAAACCCTTTCCCCGGGGGCGAAGAGGTTCCACACCAGGGCCTCCATGGCCAGGGTGCCGCTTCCCGTGAGGATGAGCACCTCGCCCTGGGTGCGGAAGGCTTCCCGAAGAAGGCTTCGGGCCTCGAGGAAAAGCGCCCTAGCAGGCTCAGTCCGGTGGTGAAGCTGAGGGCGGGAAAGTGCCTCTAGCGCCTTGGGATGAAGCCGTACAGGACCCGGAGTGAGGAGCCAGTCCATGGCAAGAGCTTAGCGCAAAACCCCCCCTACCAGCCGCTGGGTCACGCGGCCCACCAAAAGCATCAAGCCGTGGAGGATGGCTCCGGGCCTCGGCGGATCCCCAGGCACGTACACGTCCACAGGCACCACCTGGTCCACGCCGGACAGAACCTGGGGACTTCCTGCAAACACCCCACCCGAAATGGCCTCGTTCCCCACCGCCACCACCCCCTTGGGCTCCGGCATGGCCTCGTAGGTGCGCCTTAGGGCCTCGGCCACGTTGCGGCTCACGGGGCCCGTGACCAAAAGGGCGTCCGCGTGCCGGGGCGAAGCCACCACCTGGAACCCAAAGCGGCCCATGTCGTTAAAAGGGTTGCCAAGAAGGGCGACCTTTGAATCGGCAAGACCCGTGTCCCCGACGCTCACCTCCCGGAAAGCCAGGGTAGGTAAGCGAAGCTCTGTCCGAGGGGAAGAGGGAGGGCCTGGGTCCAGAAACCCTCCCCTTTCCAGGTCCACCCGCTGGACCAGGTCCTCCTTGCGGGTCACGGCCACCTCCAAGGACCTCATCTCCCCCACGGCCTCCGGGTATGCCAGGGCACACCGCCCGCATCCCACGCACCGGGCGAGGTCCAGGCTGAAAATCCCTTCCCTCTCGGTAAAAGCCCCGACCGGGCAAAGATGGATAAGCCCCTCGCGAACCCTCGAGGTCAAACCCGCCGGCTTCAGCAAAGGGTAGCCAAAAGCGTGCTGGGGAACCTTCAGGATCTCCTCCAGCTTGCGGGCCAACCTTCCCACCTTAAGCGTATGCATCAAGCTCATGGCACCCCCTAGAGGTCGCTTCCCGCATAGGAGAGGTCAAAGGACTTGTTGCAAAGGGGAAAGTCCGGCAAGCCTTCCCCCCGCACCGCCAACTCCAAAGCCCGCCAGTTCTTGAAGCTGGGGTCCACCCCCTCGGCCATGACCTCCTTCCCAGCCTCCACCCGGACGAACCACACCACCTCACCCCGTCCCGCCTCCACCCGGGCCAAGGCCTCACCCTCCCCCGGAGGGGGATCCAGGGCCAGAGGCCCGGCGGGAAGATGGCGAAGGAAGAAAAGGGCGTAATCCAGGGCCTTAAGGCTCTCCTCGGCGTACACCTGGGCCCGGGACAGCACATCCCCTCCCTGGCGCACCACGGCGGTAAAGTCGGGGTAAAGGGGGTCGTCCTGCCTGAGGTCCCTCCCCACCCCGCTGGCCCGGGCCGTGGGGCCCACGAAACCCAGGGCCAAGGCCTCCGCTTTGCGCACCACCCCCACGTAGCGCATGCGGTCCAGCACCTGGGGATTTTTGAGCAGCCTGGGCAGCAGGCGGGCCAACTCCTCCCGGTAGGCGGCGATGGCCTCGAGGTCCGGCTGGCCCTCCCGCCACACCCCGCCAACCCTTAGGAAGTTTCTCCCGTAGCGGTGGCCGGTTAACCGGTCCAGTTCCCCCTGCAGAAGAGCCCGTATCCGCCCCACCTGGGTGGCCCCGTAGGCGTAGCCGATATCGGTGAAGAGCCCGGCCAGATGTCCCAGATGGCCAAAGGCCCGCTCCAACTCCAGGGCTGCCCGGCGAAGGTACTGCGCTCTGGGAGGGGCCTCCCAGCCCAAGGCCCTTTCCCAAGCCTCGGCAAAGGCCATGGCGTGGGCCACGGGCTCACTTCCCGCCCGCTCCACCAGAAGAAGCGCAGCCTCAGCTCCTTTACCTGGCATCAAGGAAAGCAAGCCCCGGTGCTGGTAACCCAGGCGGATCTCCAGGTGCACGATCCGCTCGCCCAAAACGCTAAACCGGAAGTGCCCGGGCTCGATGATCCCTGCATGTACGGGTCCCACAGGCACCTCGTGGAGGAGGGGGAACTCCCGGAAGGTGTAGGGAAGGTCGTGGCGCCTAAGGGGTTTCAACCCGGGGTGCCCTACCGGCTCAAAACCCCTCTCCCAAAGGGCCCGTTCAAACCAATCCAGAGCGGGAAACTCGGCAGCCAGGCTGGGAAAGCGCCTCCTCTCACCCAAGAGGAAGGCTTCGGTGAGGCCTAAAGCACCCTTCTGGCCCTCCGGACGCTCTACCCACAGAAGCACCCGGTCTCCATAAGGGAAAAGCGCCACAGGCCTCCCCTCGCGCAGGGCCTCCATCACTTTCTCCACAGCACCACCTCCAACCCCTTAAACACCTCCACCCCCGGGAACACGCCGAGGATCGCCAGGATGCCCAGGAGCAACCACAGGATCCAGAAATCCAATCCCTGCCCCCTAAGGGGTTTCCCCCTACCGAAGCCCATCTGGGCCATGGGAGGAAGGAGGCCGGCAAACGCCATACCCAGGCCCAAAAGGTAGAGCCCCGCCAGCCCAAGCCAGCGCATGGCCGCCTCCACCGCCTTAAACTCGGCGAAGAAGAGGGGAAGGGAGGCAGGCCCCCCAGGGCCGCCAAGGCCAGGACGTAGGGGATCCCCAAGGCGGGCAGGTGGAAGACCAGCCCGCCCACCCGCCCCACCTCCTTGGCGTGCGTGAGGGACAGGATACCGCTGGCCCCCAAAAAGGCCAAGGTCTTGGCCAGGGAGTGGGCCAGGGTATGGAAAAGGGCCAGCCAGGGCAATCCCAGACCCAGGGCGAAGACCGCCAGGCCCATGTGCTCCATGCTGGAGTAGGCGAGAAGCCTCTTGTATTCCTTCTGTCCAAAGAGGAAGAGGGCCGCAAACAAAAGGGTAAGCAGGCCAAAGGTAAGGAGCAGGCTGGAGGCAAAGGCGAAAAGCCCCGCTGCCTGCACGATGGCGGCGTAGCGGAGAAGGGCGTAAAAGGCCACGTTGAGGAGGGTTCCCGAAAGCAAGGCCGAAGCCAGCCCCGGGGCCTCGGCGTGGGCATCGGGAAGCCAGGCCTGGAGGGGAAAAAGCCCCACCTTGGTACCGAAGCCCACCAGGAGGAGGGCGAAGGCCACCTTAAGCCCCTCGGGATCGGCCTCCCCCACCAGGGATCGAACCTCTCCCCAGTCCAGAGTGGCCCCACCCACCAGGGCGTAGACCAGGATGACCCCGATGAGCCCCATGGCAATGCCCACGCTGCCCAGCATGAGGTACTTCCAGGTGGCCTCCAGGGCCCTTGCCCCACCCTTGTGGTAGACCAGAAGGGCCGAGGCCAGGAAAAGGGCACCCGCCCAGTAGAAGCGCCAGGCTTCTTCCTGGGCAAAGTAGCCCCGGGCAAAAAGCGCCACCAGGGCATAGATCAGGTCGGTCAGAAGGAGATAAAAAAGCCCCACCCCATCCAACCGGAAAGGACCCGCCGCCGTACCCAGCAGAAACGGAGCCAGAAGAAAGCTGAGGAGGGGCACCAAAACGGAAAGCTGCACCAGCAGACCGGCCTCCTTGCGGGCCAGGAAGACCACCAAGGGTGAGAGGACCAGAAGATACAGCACCGCTACCCCCTTAGAGAGCGCATCCTCGCGGTATCCACATGCCCCATTTCCCCCTTGATGCGGAAGATGAGGATCCCCGCCAAGAACACGGCGGCAAAGGCATCCAAGGCCACCCCCAACTCCACGAAGAGGGGCAGGCCGTGGCTCTCAGAAAGGGCCATGAGGAAAACCCCATTCTCCAGCGCCAGGAAGCCCAGAACCTGGCTTATCGCCTTCTTGCGGCTCACCATGGAAAGGATTCCCAGAAGCACCAAGGAGAGGGCCACGGGCACCCCTTGGGGCAAGGGGGCCTCGGGAAGCACAAAGGCCTTCCCCACCCGGAAGGCCAAGGCGGTGAGGAGCCCTGCCAGAAGGAGGGAGAGGGAAACGGACAGATACCCCTCCACCTCGTGGCTCACCTCGAGGCGGTCGATCAGCCAGAACAGGTACCAGGGTATGAGCACCCCCTTAACCGCAAAGAGGGCCAGGCCGGCCAGCACGAAGTGGAACTCCCCTCCCGCGAGCCCGAAGGAAACCAGGGCCAAAAGGATATTCTGCAGGGCGTAGAGCCGGATGATGGCGTCCAGGCTGCGGCGGCTCACCATCAGGAAACCTGTGGCCAGAATGGCCAGGACTAAGGTGTTTAAAAGCGCCATATCGCCCCCAAAAGCGCCAGCACCCCGAAAAGGGTGTTGTACGAAAGAAAGTCCGGAAGCCTCAGGTAGCGGAGCTTTACCCCGTAGGTCTCCAGGTAGGCCAGCGCCAAAACCCAGGCCACCCCCACCCCCAGGAAGACCAGGGGCTTGAACCCCGGCAACAACAAGGCCATCAACCCCGCATAGAAGAGCATCTTGAGCGACCCGGCAAGCTCGTACAGGGCCAGAAGAGGACCGCTATGGTCCAGAATCTGCGCCTCATGGATCATGGTGAGCTCCAGGTGGGTGGTGGGATCATCCACCGGCATCCTGGCTCCCTCGGCCGAAAGGCCAAGGGCGAGGGAGGCCAGGGCCAGGAGCAGCACCAAGCTGTTCTCCACCCCAAGCTGGGGTAGGCCGCTCAGGGAAAACCCTTCCCCCAAGAGGACTGCCCCGGCCAAGGCCATAAGGGTCCCGGGCTCCGCCAACACCGTGACCATACCCTCCCGGTAGCCTCCCTGGACCCCAAAACTGCTGCCCGCATCCAGGGCCGCCAGCATTTGAAAAAAGCGCCCGAGGCCCAGGAGGTAAAGGGCGAGGAGGAAGTCCCCTTTGAAGGTTGGGCCAGGAAGGATGGGCAAGAGGGCCAAGGCCCCCAGGGTTCCCAAAAGGGCCAGGATGGGCCCAAGGAGGAAAAGGGGGGTGGTGGGATGGGGCGCTATCCAGACCTTTCGCCAGAGCTTGATCAGATTTCGGTATTCCACCAGCGGGCTAAGCCCCTGCCGGTGGGTAAGCCTAGCCTTCAGCCACTTGACGCTTCCCGAAAAAAGCGGAGCCAACACCAGGGCCAAGAGCGCCGTCATAGCAAGACCACCCCCAGAACCACCACCAAGGTGAGGAGTTGCAGGAGAAGAGACGGGGATGCTCCCCCACCTGGAGGCGAAGGAAGGGGAAAAGGCGAAGGGCCGGTTCGGCGAAGCCCAGGCCGTTGGGTTGCATCCTGGGGCTGAGGGGCTGGAAACCGCAGTCCCAGGTACTGTAGGCCCGCATGGGCATCCGGAGAAGGCCCCGGTAAAACACCCCAACCAGAACCCCAAGAAGGATCAAGAGAAGCCAGTTGGGGTAGGTGCGAACCCCAAGGGGGTCCAGGACCAGCCCGGGCACCAAGGCCAAAAGGAGGAGGAGCCCCGCCAGCACCCCAAGACCGAAGCGCATCCCCTGGGTCCAGTGCAGGGCAGCCTCGCCTCGAGGCAGGCCCAAGAAGGCCAGCCCGAATAGGCGCACGTAGAAGTAGAGGGCCAAGGCCCCCACCAGGGCCAAGGCCCCGGCGGCCAGGGGCACCAGGAAAGGCCCCTGCAAAAAGCCTTGGTAAAGCTGCCACTCCGCAAGAAACACCGGGCCAGGAGGGAGGCCTGCCCCCACTCCCATTCCCCACAAGGCGAGGGCTCCAAGTCCGGGAGCCTTGCGGAAAAGCCCACCCAAGTGGGAAATCCGCCGCTCCCCTAGGGCTCCTGCTCCCAGGAAAAGGAGCCCCTTGAACAGGGCATGGGCTACCTGATGGAGAAAAAAGGCCCCCAGGAGCAAGGGCATGGGCTTCAGGAAATAGGTCCCCAAGGCAGCAAGCATGAGGCCCAGGTTCTCCACGCTGGAATAGGCCAAAGCGCCCTTTAGGTCCTCTTCCCCAAGGCCCCGCACCAGGGCGTACACCGCACCCAGAAGGCCCAGGAGGAGCAAAACCCACCCCACCCAGGGCGGGGGTGGACCGAACCAGTACTGGGACTGGTACAAGCCAAGAAGGCCCAGCTTGGTCATGGCCCCGGAAAGCAGGGCCGAAACCGGGCTTATGGCCACCGGGTGGGCCTAGGGCAACCAGGCGTGGAAGGGGAAGAGAGCTGCCTTCACCCCGAAGCCCAAAAGAAGCCCGGCCCAGACCCAGTCAGCCCCCACATGCCCGTATCCCAAGAAGGCCAGGTAAAGCCCGGCCCCCGAAAGGCGGCTCGCCAGGAAAAAGGCCCGGGCCCCTGCCAGGGCGTTTGGCTCCTCGAGGGTGATGAGAAAATAGCCCAAAAGGGCCATACCCTCCCACAAAAAGAGGAAGCCAAGCCCTGGGGAAGCCAAGGCCCCCCCCGCCATGCTGGCCAGAAAAAGGGGGAGCAGAAGGCCATAAAGGTGCGCCTCACGGGGGTGGTGGGCCAGGTAGGCAGGAAGGTAGGGAGCAAGGCCCAGGGTCAAGGCTCCGAGGAGAAGGAGGTAAAGGTAGGGAGCACCCAAACCCGAAGCCCAGCCCATACCCCCCAGCACCCCCCAAGCCAGGCCCGCCATGCCCAGGAATAAGGAAAGCCCCCGGAAACGCCAGGGGGTCCCGGCGGATAAAAGCGCCAGGACCAAGGGCAAAAAGGTCCACAGGGGGCTCATTCCTCCTCCCTCAGGGCTTCCAGGCGCTCCCTTTCCGCCTCGAGGTGCCGCTCAAAGATCCGTCGCCCCAGATCCAAGAAGGCGTAGACCTCCGGGTCCCGGGTGCGGTAGTAGACCATCTGCCCTTCCCTCCTGGCCTCCACCAGGCCCCGCTCCCGCAGGAGGGAAAGCTGCCTGGAAAGCACCGACTGTTCCACCCCGAGCTCCCGTTGCAGGGCGGAAACCGAGCGCTCTCCCCCCCGCAGAGCATCCAGGATGGCCAGGCGCAAGGGATGGCCCAGGGCCTTAAAGAACTCCGCCTTGTAGCGGTGGAGGGTGCTAGGCATAGTTCCTTATTTGGCTATATGCATATAGCCACATACTTCCAACCTTAGACCTCCCCCCCGGTCCTGTCAACAGCCCCACGTGGTATCATGTCCCGCCGGCGGCCCCTTTATGCCAGAGCCCCAGTTTCGCCTCCGCTACCGAAGCCCAGGGCAGGAAACCCTCCTGCTTCCCCTGCCCCAAAGCCTTCCCGGGCAGAAAGTGGGGGACCTCTTCCTCTCCCGGCGGCCCGAGGAGGTGTACGAGGCCCAGGGGAACATCCTGGCCCGCTTTTCCCTCTCCGAGGGGGAGGTCCTCGAGGTGCGCTTTCCCTTGAAGACCGAACCCCTGAAGCACCTCCCCCCCTGGGGGAAAACCCTCCTCTTTGAACCCCCGGAAGCCTGGCCCGGCATCCTGGCCCACAAGGGACACAAGGTGGAACGGGCCTTTGGCTTTCTCCTCTCCGGCCAGCCCCACGCCTGGTACCTGGTGGACGGGCTTCCCCTGGACCCCCTCCTCTACCAAACCCTTCAGGAAAACCCCACCCACCTCCTCCCCCTGGGGGTAGCCCCTGAGCCCCACCTCTACCTGGGCGGGCACGAGGGGAAAAGGCTTCTCCTCCTAAAAACCCCCTGGCCGGGAGGGGAGGAACCCCTGTGGCAACAGCTCCACCCCCTGGGGTTCCAACCCCTGCCCTTCCTTCGGGGCCTGGCCTTCGCCAGCCTGGGGGTTTCCGCCCTGGGCCTGGCCACCGGCCCTTGGTTCTACCTTCCCTATCTGGTGGCTCTGATCCTGCAGCAGGGGCCTGCCCTCAAAACGCTTTTCCTGCGCACCCCGCGCCATGTTCTGGAAAGCCTTTTATTCCATGCCTTCGCCCTTTCGGTAACGGTAAACCCCAGGCCGGAGCTCGGCCTGGGGTACCTGGGCCTCTTTCTTTGGAACCGGCTTAGGCCTTCCGCCGTAACTCCGAAAGAATCTCCCGAAGAAGCTTGACCTCCTCTGGCGGCTCGGGAGGGGAGGGTGGGGAAGCCTCGGCCTCCTTCTTCAGGCGCCGCTGCACCCCTTGCATGGGCACCACCACTAGGAAGTAGATGGCCGCACCCACCACCAGGAAGTTCACAACCGCATTGATGAACTTCCCAAGAGCCATGGGCCCCAGCTTGATGGCGGAGAAATCCGGAGCACCGCCCAACGCCCCGATCAAAGGGGTAAGGACATCCGCCACCAAGGAGTTCACCACCTGGCCGAAGGCCCCCCCGATAACCACGGCTACCGCCAGGTCCACCACGTTACCCCGCATGATGAAATCCCTAAAATCCTTTAACATACGTACCTCCTCCTCGTACGTTTCCTAAAATGCAGCACGGTCCAGTTCACGGACCAAGACAACGGTATCCCCTTCCCTTGAAAATCTTGTGAAAAGAACCCTGCGCCTGAAAAGCCACGCCATGTCTGCATTCCGGGCCTCACCTTGGGAGTTCCCCCTTTTATTCCCTCCTATCCCCCAGGGTTAGGAGCAGGTCGGGAAAGTCCTTAAGGGTTCTTCCCCCACACCTGCTCCAGGACGGCACTCCCGTAGATCTCAATCCGTCCGCCTCCCGCGCTCCATCCCAAAACCCCTTCACCAGGCGCTTGGCCTTCCGCTTCCCCTTTAGGCCGTAGAGCCGGGCGGCAAAGGAGTAGACCACGGCCGCGAAGTCCTGGAGCCAGGCCGCCTGGCGCTTTAGGTCGTCCCTGGCCTCGGGCACCGAGACCCGGGCGTAGACCGCCGCGGCGTCCGCCAGGCCCAGGATGGTGCCTGTGGGGAGCTAAACCGCCTTGGCGGGGAGCACGCCCTTGCGGAACCACTTCCATGCGGTGCGGTAGGGCACCTTCGGAGAGCTTCACAGGGCCAGACTATGCAGAAGAGAGAGGGAAGGCCAACAGAGAGGGACAGATCTGGGAACTAAGAGGCTGTCGTAAAAGTCTCCCACCTCACCTTACGCGGCCCTCGCCAGCCGCTTCACCAG
>NZ_PRDA01000070.1 GCF_002964845.1 Thermus tenuipuniceus | reverse complement strand
CCTCCACGTGGAACGCCTGCGCACCCTACCCCGCACCCACGACCTGCTGGCCCTGGCCGAGGCCCGCCTGCCCGGCTTTACGGCAGGGCCCAGGCAGAAACCCGCCTGCGGGCAGCGGAGGAGCTTCTCGCGTGGATGGAGCGATCCATTCGAGGCTGAGGAGGCCAAGAGCTCCACCAAGCTGGTGCGAAGCGTGGCCGCGGCCTTCGCCCAGGCCTTGCGGTGAGGGCAAAAATGGGGGCGGGAAATCCCGCCCCCATGTGTTGCCTAGGATTTAGACCCCCAGATTCCGCACCACCACGAAGAGGCCCAAACCGAGATAGAAGACAACCCACCCCACCAAAAGCCGCACTCCCAGGTCTCCGAAGCGCTCTACGCCGGGGGAGGGGTCGCCTCCCTCCTTGCTTCGTCCGGAGGCGTAGAGCACCTGGGCCAGGTACACGGTCACCGGGACCGCTGCCAATCCCGTGGCCACGAAGAAGAGGAGGGAACCCCACTCCCAGACGAAGGGGTAGGCCAGGGGGGAGTAGCCCATCCGCCCGAGAGCGGTCATGCGCATCCCTTCCCTGAGCAGCCCCACCAAGAGGAGAACCCCCAGGTAAAGGGCCAGGGTGTTGAGGGCTCCCTCGGCCTTGGCCCGGGGGGCGTGCAGGTAGAAAAGACCCGCCACTACCAGGGCTACCAAGGCCACGGGAAGGGCCAAGCCCAGCTCCCGCCCCTGGGTGAAGGCCCACGCGAGCCCAAAGGCCCCGAAAAGAAGCGCGCCCAAGCGTAAGGCCCCTTGGGCCTGCCCCTGGATGAAGGCCAGGAAGCCCTGGGGCACGTCCTCCCGACGGCGGAAGTACCAGGCGAAGAGGAGGAGCATTACCCCCAGGGAGAGGGCCGCCTGGCCGAAGAGGAGGGCAGTGAAGCGGGGAAGGTTGTAGCCAAAGAAGCGAACCCCTGTGGTGTCCGGTATCCCGCCTGGAGCGTACCACTCCACCCAACGGGAGGGGTAAAGGCCCGCGCCCGCCAGGCTGTGCATGGTGAACCCCGCCAGGAGGAGGAGAGCCAGGGCCACGTAGCCAACTCCTGCCAGGTTGCCCCGGAGGTAGAGAATGTAAAGGAAGAGGTAGCCCAGGGCCACCGCGGGGATGAAGAGGGTGGTCCAAAGCCCCATGAGGGTGGTGGCCGTGTACCAGGCGGGGTCGTAGATCACCTGAACAAAGAGCAAGGGGGCGATGCCCATGGTAATCCCAAGCCCTGTGGCCTGAACGGAAAGCCTTATGGTCACCTTGGCCAGGCGCTGCCAGTTTTCCTCCTTCCGGTTCAGGCCGTAAAGCCCGGCGATCAGGCTACCGATGGCCGTGGTCACGAAGAAAATGTGGAGGACATACGTGACCACCAGGAGGATTTGGGCAATCAGGGGATGGACCGGGGCTCCCAAGGGGTCCCGCATTGCAAGAAGGGCTTCCGGGGTCATCCTCTATCACCTCCCTGCGCTAGCCTGGGGGAAAAACTCCTTGACCAGACGTTCCAGGTACTGGGCCATGTAGTCCCGCTCCTCAGCAGTGCCCACCACGGGGTGCATGTAGGGGAAGCCGCCGATGGTCTCCAGGTAGGCCCGGATCTGGGGGGCCTCGGTCATGCCCCGGCGGTGAAACATGGCCGCTAGGTTGCGCATGCCCCCGAGGAGGGCGGTGTTCTTGCTCACCGTGTGACAGCTGGAGCACTGCAGAACCACCAGGGTCCTGCCGGCCTCCACCGGGTCTCGGGCCCCCGCAGGCCCCGCGACCTTTGCCCCAGGGGCAACAGCGAAAGGCAGGCTCTTCAATACGCCCTCTTGGTTCAAACGGCTCACCTCCGCCTTGACCCCTCTGGGGGCAAAGTCCACCTGGATGATCTGGTTAGAGGCCATGTAGCCCAGAATTATGTCGGGCTTCCGGATGGCCTCCCGGGTCCGCTCCGCTCCAAAGAGGCCCAGAAAGGCCAGCAGGAAGGCCAAGTAAACCACGCCTCGTTGTACCGCCAACTGGGGCGCCAAGAGGGCCAGGAGAAGGGTGAGGGCCACCGCCGCCACTCCTAGGGCCATCTTTATGTAAAAGACCTTCTGGACCACCTGTGGCAGGCCTAAGAGGGTGCGGGCGTGCTCGGGCAGGCTGGGCACGTACCAGAAGAGCACCAGGGCCACCCCCACCGCCAGGCCCACGAGGCCTACCTTCCCCGCCAAGGGCACCACCTCCGCCCGGGCGGGGTGGTTCTTGGGAAGGCTCGAGGCCACTAGGAGGGCGTACAGGGCTGTGAGGGCGAACATCAGGGCGAAGCGGGCGAAGAGCATGGGCCAGAAGGTGGGGTTGTAGAAGCCATCCAGGCTATGGCCCGTCTGCAACCAGTGGCCAGGGGAGAGCTTGAAGCCCAAGATGCCCACGATGATGGCCAGGGTGCCCGTGGCGGCTAGGGCCAGGATGAGGCCGATGCGGGCGTGGGTCTTGGGGTTCACCCGACCGAAGGTGTAGTAGTAGACCGCGATGCCGAAGACGTCGATGATGAACCAGAACCACTCTGCCGCCCAGTAGAAGACGAAGTTGTGGATGAGGGTAGAGATGCCCCGAGGGTTGCTGGCGGTCACGGAGAACCAGATGCCCACCCCGAACATGGCCCCCAGGGTGTAGGCGAACATGAGGAGCCTCAGGGCAGAGGCCTTCAGGTAGTCGTAGAGGTAAGGCTTACCTTCAGCCAGGGCCTTCCGCTCCACCCACCAGTTGAACCAGGTGGCGGCCACGGTCACGTGGGAAAAGAGGACGTGGGCCACGGCCACCAGGGCCACGATGAAGGCGGAGTGAAGGATGACGCCTTCCCAAACCGGATACACCGCGTTCCTCCTTTCTGGGGGTTACCCCCAGGAGGTTATTATGGGCAAGGGGATCGGGACATTCTTCCTTCACAGCCCGGCCAAGGGGCGGCCCGCGCCGCCCCCAGCCCAAAGGGAAGGCAGAACCTCAATGCTCCACCCCCTCTACCTCAAAGAGGAGGAAGGCGGAGGGCACCCCGCCCACCTCCAACCGGACCGCCCCCTTCCACCCCTCCAGTTCCACCCGCACCACCTGGCTCCGCACGGGGTCGGTGAGGTAGGCCACCCCACGGCCCAGGGCCATCCCGGGGGTAGGGGCCCCTTGGGCCCGGGGGGAGACAGCCTCGAGGCCCCTAGGGAGGGCCAGCTCCAGCCACAAAGCCTCCCCGAGCTCCCCCTCGAGCCGCCACCCCCCTAGGGAAAGTGGGAAGCACCCGTTCAGGGCCAAGGCGGCCAACAGGCCCAACAGGCCAACCCACCTCCCCATCCCTACCCTCAGGGTAGCGCCCGTTGGGGCCCCGGAGCCCCTTGCCGGTTAGGATGAAAGGGTGCGGGTGGCCAGCCTGGTCCCCTCGGGGACTCTGCTCCTCCGGGCCCTAGGGGTGGAGCCCGTGGGGGTGAGCCATGCCTGCCCCAACCCGCTGGAGGTCCCCGTCCTCACGGAAAGCCTCATCCCCAAGGGGCTTTCCCAGGAGGAGATCGACCGCAGGGTGTAGGCAGCCTACGCCCAGGGGCTTTCCCTCTACCGGGTGCGGGGAGAGGTCCTAAGGGCCCTAGACCCCGACCTCCTGGTCACCTAGGGGGTGTGCGAGGTCTACGCCGCTACCCCGCGGGAGGTGGGGGAGGCCCTGGGCTTCCTCCCCCGGGTCCCCAAGGTGTTGGAACTCCGGGGCACCCGCCTCCCGGACCTCTTCGCGGACCTGAAGGCCCTGGGGGAGGCCACGGGCCGGGAAGGGGCAGCGGAGGCCCTGGCTCAAACCCTTCGGGCCCGCCTCGAGGTTGTCTGACTCAAGGAGGCCCAAGGCCTCTTTTCTTTTTTGGCAGCAGTTCTCACTCTCAATACTTTTAAAATCCGACCGGAATACTTGACTTTTTCACTGGACCTTGGTACTCTCCCCGGTGAGGAGGTGAGGGTTGCTGTGTTTGTGGTCATGAACCGCATCCCGGTGAAACCCGAGTATGCCGAGCAATTTGAGGAGGTTTTTCGCACCCGGGCCCGCCTAGTGGACCGGATGCCGGGCTTCTTGCGCAACCTGGTCCTGAGGCCCCAGAACCCGGAGGACCCGTACATTGTCATGACCTTCTGGGAGAGCGAAAAAGCCTTTCGGGCCTGGACGGAAAGCCCTGAGTTCCGGAAGGGACACGCCAGGAGCAGCACCCTGCCCAAGGAGGCCTTCCAGGGCCCTAATCGGCTAGAAACCTTCACCGCCTTCCTGGACTCGGAGGGGAAGCGTGGCTAGGCCCGAGATAGGGGTTGCCCCGGAGTGGGCCCTTCTGAAGCGGGCCCGGGAGCGGATCTACACCTTGCCCGAAGATTTCCCCGGATTCCGAGCCCAGGTGGCCTTTTACCGGCAGGGGCTCTGGCACTTTGGCCGGGTGGCAGTAGAGGGGTTCGTCCCCCGGGTGGAGCTTGTGGAAGACGTGCGCCGCCCGGTTGAACGGGAGCTGGCTTCCCTTTTGGGGCACCGCCGCCCCGTGCCGTTCGACCAGGGGGAGGGGCGCTACCCCATGCACCTGGTGGAGGAAGGTCCCTTGGGGACAGGCATCGCCTTGGAGGACCCCTTCCACTCCCGCATTTGGGTGCGGGAAGGCAGGCTACTGGTGATCGAGCGTCATCTGCCTGAAGGCTCCTTCCGCATCCACCTCGAGGCCTGGAGGGAGGTGGAGGGGGAAAAGCTCCTTCCCCACCGCTTCTGCCTGGTGCACCGGGACCCGGGAGGTCGGATCCTACGGGTGGAGCGCTTCCGCGACGAGTACGGAAAGGTGGGCCCTTACTGGCTTCCCCTGGAGCGGGAGGTGGTGGTGGAAGCCGAGGGGCTGGAGGTGTGGGTTTTGCGCCTGGAGAACCCGGAGGTGATGGCATGAGAACTGGGGTCTTGCTCTTGGCGGTTTTGGCAGCTTGGGTCCAAGCCCAACCTTTCAGGGTGCAGGACGCCACAGGCAAGGTGGTGGAGGTTCGCTCCATAGATCGCGTCGTGAGCCTGGACGGCATCACCACGGAGATCCTGTTCGCCCTGGGGGTGGGAAACAGGGTGGTGGGCAGGGATGAGTCCAGCTATTACCCCCCACAGGTCCTCCGCCTTCCCAGCGTGGGCTATCAGTTCCGGCTCTCCGCAGAGGGCATCCTTGCCCTGAAGCCCACCTTGGTCCTTGGCAGGGAGGACGTCAAACCCCCTCAGGTCCCCGAGCAGTTGCGCACGGCCGGGGTTGCGGTGGTTCTAGTGCCCACCGAGGCTACGGTGGAAGGGGCCAAGCGCAAGATCCGCGTGGTGGCCCAAGCGGTGGGCCGGGAGGAACAAGGGGAGGCTTTGGTGCGGGCCTTGGAGCGGGATCTGCTCGCCCTGCGGGCTTTCCAAGCGCAGCAGGCTCCAAAGGGTAAGCTCCGGGGGCTTTTCATCTACACCCGTGGGCCTCAGACCACCTTCGTCTGCGGGGAGGGGAGTACCCCCGTGGGGATGATGGAACTCGCGGGCTTAGAGAACGCGGCAAAGGGTATCCGCGACTGCAAACCCATGACCCCCGAGGCGGTGGTAGCCGCCCGGCCCGATGTGATCGTGGTCTTCCGCAAAGGGCTGGAGAGCCTGGGGGGCCTCGAGGGGCTCCTGCGCCTCCCTGGGGTGGCCCAGACCCCTGCCGGGCAGAACCGCAGGGTGGTGGCCATGGACGACCTCTACTTGGGCTCCTTTGGCCCACGGGCGGGGCGGGCCGCCCTGGACCTGTTCCGGGCCGCCTACCTGCGGGAGGGTTTCGTGGAGGTGGAGGCGCGGTGACCATGGGGTCCTACTTGCTCCTTCGTGCCTTTTGGAAGGCGGTCTTGCTGCTCCTTCTCCTGGGGAAGCCTCTTCCCCAGTCGCTGGAGGAGGCTTTTGGGGGTAAGGGATGACCCGTTCCCTTACTCTGGCCTCCCGGTACCGCCTGGTGCTCCTCACCCTAGCCCTGCTCCTTCCCCTCTTCCTCCTCCTGGGGGCGAGCCTGGGAGCCTACCCCATCCCCCCCCTGGAGATTCCCAGGATCCTTCTCCGGGGGGAGGGGATGGAGTACCAGGTCCTCACCGCCCTCCGCTTTCCCCGGGTTCTGGGGGCGGCCCTGGTGGGGGCCCTCCTGGCCCTGGCGGGGGCGGCTCTGCAGGGGCTTTTCCGCAACCCCCTGGTGGATCCCGGGCTCATCGGGGTGTCCTCTGGGGCGGCCTTGGGAGCCGCGGTCTTCATCGTTCTGGTACCGGGGGCAAGTCTTCTGGAGACCTACGCCCTCCCTGCCTTTGCCTTCCTGGGAGGCCTCCTGGCCACCTGGATCCTCTGGCAGGTTGCCCGCACCCCCTGGGGGGTGCAGGTGGCTGTGCTGCTCCTCTCGGGGATTGCCCTCAACGCCTTGGTGGGGGCGGCCTTGGGGATCCTCGTCTTCCTGGCCAACGACGAGCAGCTCCGCAGCCTGACCTTCTGGACCTTGGGCGGGTTTTCCGCGGTGACCTGGAACCTCCTCCTCTCCGTTCTGCCCCTTGCCCTCTTGGCCTTGGCCCTCCTCCTCCCCCTGGCCCGTCCCCTAAACGCCCTGGCCTTGGGGGAGCGGGAGGCCTTCCACCTGGGGGTGGAGCTGGAGGGGCTGAAGCGCCGCCTGGTGGCCGGGGCGGCCCTAGGGGTGGGGGCGGCGGTGGCCCTGGCGGGGGGGGTGGGTTTCCTGGGCCTGGTGGCCCCCCACCTCTTCCGTCTGCTGGCGGGGCCGGACCACCGCTTCCTCCTGCCAGGGGCGGCCCTTTTGGGGGCCTCCTTGGCGGTGGCGGCGGACCTTTTGGCCCGCACCCTGGCCGCCCCGGCGGAGATCCCCGTGGGGGTGCTGACCGCCCTC
The DNA here is from genome assembly GCF_002964845.1 of Thermus tenuipuniceus. Lineage (GTDB taxonomy): Bacteria > Deinococcota > Deinococci > Deinococcales > Thermaceae > Thermus > Thermus tenuipuniceus. The sequence continues at coordinate 13,468 of NZ_PRDA01000070.1, read as the reverse complement.
CTGGGGGGCCCCTTCTTCCTCTACCTGGTCCTGCGGTACAAGCGGGAGGTGTACCGTGCTTGAGGCGAGGGATCTGGGGTACCGGGCGGGGGGACGCTGGCTCCTGCGCGGGGTGGACCTCACCTTAGGACCTGGGGAGTTCTTGGCGGTCTTGGGGCCCAACGGCAGCGGCAAGACCACCCTCTTGCGTTTGCTCTCTGGGGAGCTTAAGCCCGCGGAGGGGGAGGTGGTCCTCCAGGGGAGGTCCCTGGCCGCTTACTCCCCAGAAGTGCTGGCGCGGAAGCGGGCGGTGCTCTCCCAAACCCGGGAGATGGCCTTTCCCTTCACCGCCTACGAGGTGGCCTTCCTGGGGCGGCTGCCGCACCTTTGGGGGCGGCGGGAGGGGCCGGAGGACCACGAGCGGACCCGGGAGGCCCTGGAGCGGACCAGGGCCCTGCCCCTTAGGGAGCGGCTTTTCTTCACCCTTTCCGGCGGGGAGGCCATGCGGGTGGAGGCAGCGCGGCTTTTGGCCCAGGATCCCCATCTCTTCCTCCTGGACGAGCCCACCAACCACCTGGACCCCCGGTACGCCCTGGAGCTCCTGATCCTGTTCCGCAGCCTGGCGGAAGGGGGCAGGGGGGTGGTGGCGGTGCTGCACGACCTGAACCTGGCCGCCCTCTTCGCCGACCGCCTCCTCCTCCTCAAGGAGGGCCGTCCCCTGGCCCAGGGAAGCCCCCAGGAGGTCCTCCGGCCAGAACTGTTGGAGGAGGCCTACGGGGTGCCCTTCCAGGCGGTGGGAAGCGGAGAGGGGCCGCGGCTTGTGCTGGCCCTTCCCAGGGAAAGAGAGGTGCCACATGGGGCCTGACCACACGGTGGAGGTGGCCCGGCTTTCCCCCCACCGCCGCCTGGCCCGTTGCTCCTGTGGGGGAGGCACTTACCACCTCCACTGGGACGCGGGCACCTTCCGCCTCACCGAGGGAGCGGTCTGGTTTTTGGTCCAGACCTTACATGAAGCCCTGGGTCCGGAAGGGGCAGGGGTGGTTTGGCTGGGCTCGGTGGGTCTGCGGCTAGCCCCAGGGGAGGGATGGCAGCTTCTGGGCCTTTTGCAAGAGGGACTCCGCCACGGGCAGGAGGGGGCAGAGGCCCTTTACTTGCGGCTGTATCGTGCGAACTAGGGGGAGGTGAACCGTGGGACGTGGCATGATGGGGCTATTAGGGATTTTAAGCCTAGGGCTAGCCTTGGCCCAGGCCCCCTGCGAGGGCACAAGGGTTGTCCATGACTTCGGGGAGCTTTGCCTAAAGGCTCCCCCTTCCCGCATCGTGGTCCTGGACTGGCGCCCTTTGGAGGACCTTCTCCTCCTGGGGGTTACACCCCTGGGGGCTGCCGACCTCGCCGATTTCCCCCGATGGGTCAAGCTGACGCTTCCCCCCGGGATTGCCCACGTGGGGGAGCGTTTGCCCCCTAACCTGGAGAGGATCGCCCTCCTGCAACCCGACCTCATCCTGGGCTACAGCGGCTTCCAGGGGAAGCACTTTGCGGAGCTTTCCCGGATAGCCCCTACCGTCCTTCTGGACTACTTGCCTCCCACGGAGCAGCTTGCGGCCATGCGGCGCCATTTCCTCCTCCATGCCCGCATCGTGGGTATGGAGGAGAAGGGGGCGAGGCTCCTGTCGGAGCTGGACCGCTTCCTGGTTCAAAGCCGGGAGGCGCTCCGGGCCAAGGGGCTTGCCGGAAGCCCCTTCTTCCTGTTGCAAGCCTGGTCCCGGGAGCGGGTCTACAACCTCTTCACCCGGAACACCCTGGCCTCGGAACTCCTGGAACAACTGGGCCTGAGAAATGCCTGGGAGGGAAAAGCCCAAGCCTACGGCCTTTCCCGGATAGGTCCCGAGGGGTTGGTGCGCCTGGTGCGGGACAACCCCGGGGTGCGGGTGTTTCTCATCGCCCAACCGGACAACAACCCCTTCGCCGATCGGGCGGTGGGCCCCCTACTGCGCCTCAGCCAGGCGCGAATTCACCTTCTGGACCCGGCCACTTGGACCTACGGAGGACCCCACTCGGCCAGAGTCCTGGTTGAGGAGGTTCTCCAGGCCATGAACATGAGGAGGTGAGGACCATGTTGTCAGCTGCCCTCTTGGCCACCCTGGTTTCCTGGACCCTGTTCGCTCTCCTCCTGAGGCGGTACCGCCTCCGGGGGGGCCTTCACAACGCCCTTTACAGCCTGGGCCTCTTTCTCTTTGCCCTGGCGGTGAGCCTGGAGGCCTTGGCCCTTCTCCGGGGGGCCTGGTCAGGCCCCGACTACCGCCTCTTCTACTTCGCTGGGGCCATGCACGGGGTCACCTTCCTTGGCCTGGGGAGCCTTGCCCTGGTGAACCCCAAGGCGGCCCGCTCCCTGTTTTTCCTCCTCTCGCCTGTCATCCTTTGGGGGATCTACTTGGTGGCTACCGCCCCCGTGGACTTCTCCCGTCTCCCCAGTCCCTACGCCCCTTCGGGGGCAGCCTTTCCCCCGGCGGCTTGGGACTCCCCGCGAGGCTGGACCTTTCCCTTCAACCTTCTGGGCACGGGGTTGATGCTGGGGGTGGCCCTCTATAGCACCCTTCGCTTCTGGTGGGAAAACCCCTTACGGGCGCGGGGCACCCTGGTGATCGCCCTCGCTGCCGTGGTGCTGGCGGGGACGAGCAGCCTCAACCGCTTGGGGCTGGTGGGGGTGGAGGAGCTGGGCAGGGCCCTTGGGGTGAGCCTTCTCTATCTGGGGGTGGTGCTGGTAGACCGGGGGAGAAGCCTTGCAGAAGGCATTCCCTTGGGCCAAGTGGCTGAAAACAGCTCTACACCTGGAGAAAGGGCGCAAGGAAAGGACAATCATCGTGAGGAGTAGATAGATAAGGGGGCGCCTTGATCCCTTTGGAAACCTTCTTGGCAAATCTCCTCTGCTTGGTACCCGATCCCCACCCCCCGGTATGAAGAGGAAGATGCCATGCGCTCCCACCAGGAACATCCCCAGAATGTGGCCTGACGGCCGGTTTACCATCCCGATGCCTCATCCCCCCTTGGCCCCGCAAGCCCAAGGGGCACAACTTTCCCAAGAGGCACCAAAACTTCTCCGAGTCCCTCGGATGGGGGCTCACCCCTTCTGGAGGCTGGTGGCGGGAGCGAGCGAGCCTCATCCTCCTGGCGCACCGCATCATCCAGAGTTTCATTCAAGAGGAAAGGACAGGGACTTTACCCACATCTTCCTCAAGAGGAAGGGGAACCCCCCTTTTCTTGATGGACAGCACGGGGCTGGCCTACCGTAGCAAAGACACGGTGCTGCGTTGGCGCAGGGGGCAGGAGGAGCGGCGGATGCGGGGGCACAGCCGGCTTTTGGCCCTGGTGCGGTGGAGGAGGGGGCAGAAGCTTTTGGCCCCTTGGGGGGGCGGGGTGGGGCGGGCGTATGCCCCTGACCCGAGGCTTGGGGCGGGGGTGCTCCTGCGGTTTGGGCTGGGGGGCGGGGTGCTTTTGGGGGACGCGGGCTTTGACGGGAGGGAGGTGTGGGAGGTGGTGCGGGGGCTTGGGGTGTGGCCTTTGATCCGGCTGCGGGGAGGGGGAGAGGTGCGGGATGAGGTGCGGCGGGAGGTAGCGGCGAGGTGGGACGGGGAGGTGTATCGGAGGCGAGGGGTGGTGGAGGGGGTGTTTGGGGGGATGAAGACGCGTTTGCGGAGGGCTTATTTGCAGGAGCGGAAACCGCATACGGCCATGTGGTGGGCCTTTATGGAGTTCCTCGCCTACGGCCTGCGCATCCTGCTCACCCTGCTTCCCCCTCAGGGGGGTACAAGGCGATTTACTAGGCAAGCCTCACTCCGGCCCAAGACCAGGAAAGGCATAATGAACCCATGCGGGTGGCGAGTCTGGTCCCCTCTGGCACCCTCCTCCTGCGGGCCCTAGGGGTGGAGCCTGTGGGGGTGAGCCACGCCTGCCCCAACCCTTCAGGGGTTCCCGTCCTCACGGAGAACCTCATCCCCAAGGGGCTTTCCCAGGAGGAGATCGACCGCAAGGTACGGGAAGCCTACGCCCAGGGGCTTTCCCTCTACCGGGTGCGGAAGGAAGTGCTGGAGGCCCTGGGGCCCGCTCTCCTCGTCACCCAAGGGGTCTGCGAGGTCTGCGCCGCTACCCCGGAGGAGGTGGCCAAGGCCCTGCGCTTCCTCCCCCAGGCCCCCAAGGTGTTGGAACTCCGGGGCACCCGCCTCCAGGACCTCTTCAGGGACCTGAGGGCCCTGGGGGAGGCCACGGGGAGGGGGGAGGCGGCGGAGGCCCTGGCCCAAACCCTCCGGGCCCGCCTCGAGGACCTCCCTCCTCCGCCCACCAAGCGCCCCACGGTGGCCTTCCTGGAGTGGCTGGACCCCCCGTTCCTCGGGGGGCACTGGGTGCCGGAGATGGTGGTAAGGGCAGGGGGCAGGTACCTAGGGCCAGGGCCGGGAGAGGCGAGCCGGCGGGTAAGCCCGGAGGCTCTGCCGGAGGCGGAGGTGGTCTTCCTGGCCTTCTGCGGCTACGGCCTAGAGGAGGCCCGGGAGGCGGTGGCGGCGCACCTGGCCCGGGGCGGGTGGCTGGGGGCCTACCTGCGGGGGCGCCGGGCCTGCCTTCTGGACGCGGGGCCCTTCCAGGCCCTCACCCACCGGGTGGTGGAGGGGGTCTGGATCCTCGCCCGGCTCCTTAGGGGAGAGCTTGCCGAAGGCGCCATCCCCCTGGTCTAAAGCGTCCCCGCGTAGACCCACGGGGTGGAACCCGTCCACCTTCGTAGCTCAGCCAGAAAACCTCACCCCTCTAAAAGCCGCAGGGCCGTGGGCACCGCCCCCCACACCGCCTCGAGGCAGGTGCGGACCGCCCGGGGGCTTCCGGGGAGGAGGAGGACCAAGGCCTTCCCCCGGCTTCCCGCCAGGGCCCGGGAGAGGATGGCCGTGGGGGTTTCCTGCAGGGAGGCCAGGCGCATGGCTTCCCCGAAGCCAGGGAAGACCCTGTCCAACCAGGGGCAGGACAGCCTCCGGGGTCCGGTCCCGTGGGGCGGGGCCGGTGCCCCCAGTGAGGAGGAGGCGGCACCCATCCCCCAGAAGGGCCAGGACCGCCCCCTGGATGGCCGTCTCCTCGTCGGGGACCAGGCGGTAGAGGACCTCCTCGGGGTCCACCCCCTCCCCCTTGGCCACCCGGCGGAGGGGAGCCAGGGGGTTTAGGGCCCGCACCGCCTCCTCCGCTCCCTCCAGGATCTCTGGCTCCGCCCGATCAGCTTTGGTGAGAAGGAGGAGGTCCGCGTAGCGGATCTGGGCCCTAACCTCGGGAAAGGCCAGGTACAGGTCCAGGTGCAGGGGGTCCACCAGGGCCACTACCCCCGCCAGGCGGTAAGCCTCCCTCACCCCGGGGGAGAGGAGGACCCGGAGGATGGGGGCCGGGTGGGCCAGGCCCGAGGTCTCCAGGAGGAGGTGGTGGAAGCCTCCCCGGCGGTGAAGGGGGGCCAGGGCCGCCACCAGCTCCCCCTCCAAGCCGCAGCAGAGGCACCCCTCCGCCAGAGCCTCCGCCCGGCCCTCCACCAGGCGGTGGTCCAGGGGAACCTCCCCGAACTCGTTCACCAGGACGAAAAGCCCCTCCCGCTCCCGCAGGAGGCGGTTCACCAGGGTGGTCTTACCCACCCCTAGGAAGCCGGTGATGAGGGTAACAGGAAGACGGTCCTCCATGGCTACTCCAGACAAAGGGCTAAGGCCCTCTCCAGCTCTGCCCGGCGCCGCAGGATCCCTTGGCCGATAAAAACGATCTCGGTGTTCTCCTCCTCTCCTCCGCCCAGGTCCAGGTAGAGGGGGGATTCCTCCCCTGGGGCCTGCTCCAGGCCCTCGAGGACCACGCTCTCCCCCGCCTGGGAGAGGAGGGCCGGAGGGTGGTCGGCAAAGCGCACGAAGCCCTTGGCCCGGAGCACGTAGCTGGGAAATGACTCCAGGAAGCTCCAGAACTCGGCGAAGCGGAAGGGGCGCCGTTCCCGATAGACGAAGCTTTGGAAGCCGTACTCCTCGGTCTCCTTGGTGGGGGCCTGCCACTCCTGCTCCCAGTCGGGGTGCCGGACCCCCTCCTCGTAGTCGTAGAGCCCGGTGTCCAGAAGCTGGGCCGGGTCCACCGCCCCCCGCACCGCCCGGAGGATCCTGGCCCCGGGGTTGAGGGCGCGCAGGAAGCCCTCCAGCCGGGAAAGCCCCTCCTCCCCCACCAGGTCCACCTTGTTGAGCACCAGGATGTTGGCGAACTCCACCTGGTCCGCCAAGAGGGGGGCCAGGGGCTCCTCCACCGGGTTGCCCTCCGCGTCCTCCACCTCTCCCACCTCCTCCCAAAGCTGGAAGAAGCGGGAAGCGTCCACCACGCTTACAATAGCGTCCAGCCGCACCTTTTCCGGAAGGCTTCCCATGTAAAAGGTCTGGGCGATGGGCAGGGGTTCCCCAATCCCCGTGGACTCCACCAGGATGTGGTCCAGGGGCTCCTCCGCCAAGCGCTCCAGCTCGGTGAGGAGGTCCTCCCGCAGGGTGCAGCAGATGCAACCGTTGGAAAGCTCCACCAACCGCTCCGTGCGCTGCACCACCAGCCTGGCGTCCACGTTCACCTCTGCCAGGTCGTTCACCACCACCGCCACCCGCTTTCCCGAAAGGCCGGTGTGGAGGAGGTGGTTGATGAGGGTGGTCTTGCCCGCGCCTAGAAAGCCCACCAGAACGGTAACCGGTATGGGTCTTGCCATCTTCACCTCCAAAGGTGGGCCAGGGCCACCAGGGGCAGGGCCATGGCCCAAGCGAAGAGGAACTGCCTAAGGAGAAGCCCCCGCAGGAAGCCCATCCCCTCGGCCCGCCCCAAGGCCCAGAGGGTGACCAGGCAGGGGCTCAGCACCCCGGAGAGGTAGAGGGCGAGGAGGAGGGCCCCAGGGCCCAGGGGCAGGGGGGCCAGGAGAAGGGCCCCGTCCTTGCGCAGGAAGGAGGCCAAAAGCCCCAGGGCCGCCTCCCCGGGAAGCCCCAGGGGGCCAAGGAGGGGAAAGAGGAGCCGGGCCAGCCAGGGGAGGAAGCCCAGGGCCTGGAGGAGGGCGGCCAGGAGGGCCACCCCCAGGAAGAGGGGGAGGGCCAGGCGCAGGAAATCGCCCAGGAGACCGGTCCCCGCGCCCAGGACGCCCACCCCCGGCCAGGCCAAGGGTGGGGGCTCGAGGGGACCGGGAGGGTGAAGGGGCCGCTTCCTCCCGAAGAAAACCCAGGCGTAGAGGAGGCCGGAGAGGCCCAGGTACCCCAGGTAAAGGGGGAGGAGCCTGGCTTCCCCCTGGGCGGCCAGGACCGCCAGGGCTGCCCCCAGCTGGTAGGAGCAGGGCACGGCGAAGGCCAGGAGGTGAAGCCCCGCGGCGGAGCAGGCCTTCCGGCCCCCCAAGGCCAAGGGCACGTTGCACCCCAGGCCCCCCGTCAGCCGGGCCAGGTCCCACCCCCGGAGGCCCAAGGGCCGAAGCCAAGGGTCTAGGGCCCAGGCCAGACGGGGGAGGAGGCCCGAGGCCTGGTACAAGGCCAGGAGGGTGCCGTAGAGGTAGACCAAGGGTAGGGTCCAGAGGAAAAGGAGAGGTAGCAGGGTGAGGAGGCCGTAGGGCCCAAGGAGGAGCTCCTGCAGGAAAGGGTCCAAGCCCCCAGCCCAGGGTCCCAAGGCCTCCAGCCAGCTCCGGTAGAGGCCCTCGAGGCCCCCCCCCACCCACCCCGCCAGGAGGACCGCCCCATAAAGGGGGAGGAAAAGAAAGGGAACGGCCAGGAGGGAGGAGGCGGTCCGGCCCCTAGCAAGCACACTGTACCTCGCAGCAGGTGGGGTCCTCCAGCCACATCCCCTCCTCCCGGTAGACCTCCAGGGGCCCTTCGTCCTGCCCAAGCCTCCGGGCGATGGCCCGTGCCACGATGGGGAACCGGGCACGGAACTTGTAGATGAAGCAGAAGGGGCTCCCCCCGTGGCGCACTTTGGGCCCGGCCAGGAAGAGACCGGGGGCCAGGGTGGACTCGTCCTCCAGGGTGAGGAGGGGGTGGCTGTCGGGCCCCCGTAACAGGAGGCCCTGGAGGGGCTCGAGGTTCTCCCCAAAACCCGTGGCCAGGAGGGGGCGGTGGGGGGTGCGGATCTCCCCCTGGTCCGTGAGGAGGGCGTAGCCCTCCCCCTTGAGCTGCAGGGCCAGAACCTTGGCCCTTTGGAGGCGGATCCGGCCCCGGGGGGCCCGCCGTAGGCGGTCTTGGGTGTGGGGGGAAAGGTCCCGGGAGGGCTCCCCCGTGCGCCTTTCCCAGGGGGCCTCGGGGTCAAGGACCAGGACCCTTACCCCCCGCTCCGCCAGGTGGAGGGCGGCGTCCACCCCGGACTCGTACCCCCCGATCACCACCCGCTCGGGGGCCTCCTGGGCCAGGCGGGCAAAGCTTCCCACCCGGGCGTAGGGCAAGGCCAGGAAGGCCCCGGGGAAGGGGTAGCGGGGAAAGGAGAACTCCCCCACGGCCCAGACCAGGAAGGGGGCCTCGAGGGTACCCCGGCCCGTGTCCACGCGGAAAAGCCCCTCCCGGTATGCCACCCGCTTGGCCCGCCCCCTAAGGACGGGCACGGCGAAGTGCGCGGCCACCGCCTGGAGGTAGCGGGCGTAGGCCCGCCCCGTGGGGTGCTCCTCCCCCAGGGTGTAGGCGGGGCTGGTACGGGGGGCTATGGCGTTCAGGTCCGCCAGGCCGAAGCCGTTGGCGGTGAAGGAAGGGGTGAGGAGCCGGGTTTCCCGGGGCCAGCGGAGGAAGGAAGCCCCCACCTGTCGGGCTTCCAGCACCAGGGGCCTGACCCCCACCTGGAGGAGGGCCACCGCCACCCCGATCCCTGCCGGACCGCCCCCCACGATCAGAACCTCGGGGCGTTGCAAGACGGCCTCCTAAAGGGTGATCACCTGGTCCACCCTTCCCGCCAGAGCCCGGTAGAGATCGGGGAAGCAACCCACCTCCACCCCCTCCACCACATGGGGGGCCACCCGGCACTCTCCTGGCTCCCGGCGCCCCTCCCCTTCAGGCGTGCACCACCTGGGCTCCCCCACGGCCAGTCCCGGGCCACCTTGGCCAACCTTTCCCCTAGGGGGTTGCCCTTCTGTAGGATCATGGTGTTGTCGTCAAAGAAGAAGATCCCCACCACCTCGACCCCGTGGGTCCCCGCCTCCAGCTGGGGCAGGATCATCTGGCCCAGCTTGTGGCTAGCAGCCCTGGGGCTGGAAAGAATGTAGGCCACGCGCATAGTAACTTGATGATACTGACTTCTCATTTTCTTGTCAAGGAGTAGGCCGGGGGGCACCTCCCCCCGGCCCCGGGTCCTGCCCCTAGTGCTCCACTCCCTCCACCTCAAAGAGAGCGACCGCGGAGGGCGCCCCACCCACCTCCCATCTGGCCACCACCTTCCACTCCTCCAGGTCCACCCGCACCACCTGGCCCCGCACGGGGTCGGTGAGGTAGGCCACCCCGTGGCCCAGGGCCATTCGGGGAACGGGAGCCCCTTGGGCCCAGGGGGAGACGGTTTCCAGGCTTCCCACCACCCGGCGGGCCCCGGGGTCCAGCTTGTGGAAGCGGCCGTCCGCGGTGAGGACAAAGAGGGCCTTGCCCTCAGGATCAAAGGCGAAGCGGAGGGGGCGGGCAGGCAGGGCCAGGGGCTCCAACCGCCCCGCCCGGGGGTTCAGGAACACCAGGCCTTGGCCGAAGTTGCCCACGAAGAAGGGGTGCTGGGGATGGGCCGTCAGGGTGCCCACCCGGGTGCCCTCAGGGGTTCCCGCGGGGTTGGCCACCTTCCGCCCCACAAAGCCCTGGCCCCGGCGCTCCACCAGGAGCACCCCGTCGGCGCAACCGAAGGCCGCCACCTGACCTAAGACCGCCTCCCCATGGAGGCGGGGGCAGGCCTCGGGCAAGGCCAGCACCCGGCGCCCGCCTGGGGTGTAAACCTCCACCTGGCCCCGCTCTAAACCGCCCACCAAAAGGGCCTCCCCCAGGAAGGCAGGGGCCCCGTGGTCCGCGCCCCCGGTGGCGATGAGGCGGGGGGTGAAGTCCAAGCCGAGGCGACCCAGGTCAAAGAGGGCCACGGTTCCGTCCCCGTCGTGGAACACCGCCAAACGGTGCTCGTCGGCGAAGACGTGGGTGGGCCGGGGGCCGGTGCGCAGGGTGGCGGCCACGTAAGGGACCTCCCGGATGACGTCCTTGTGGTCCCCGTGGTCCTCAAGCCTAAGGCCACCCCACAGGAAGCTCACCGCATTGCCTTCCCGGTGGACCGCCAGGACGTACTGCCCCCCTGGCAGGGGGTAGAGGCTGGCCGGGGAGGGCACGGTGAAGCGGCCGAGCTCCTTCCCGTCCTCATCCATGACCCGCACCAGGGCTTCCTGGGCGTCCGCCACCGCCAGACGGCGGAAAAACCCCTCCCCGGGATGGCCGTGGCCATGACCGGGATTCTCAGAGCCGTGAGCCAAGGCCCATCCCAAGACCGCAAGCGCCAAGGTAGCCAGCGAGAAAGCCTTTTTCATCGGTGTCCTCCTTCCTTAAACCATCCCTACGGGACCCTTCCGGCCCCGACCTGGGCTAAGTACCTTGTCGTGGCCCAAGCCACGGCGGGAGCCCCAAAAGGACCATGGGCAGGCCGCATCCACCCTTGCCGATGGAACAACCTTCGTGCACGGACACTGGGTTTGCCAAAGCCTCGCAAAGCCGCTCCCGGTTCCAGCGGAGGAGGTCCAGGTAAGTGGGCACCCGCCGGTCTAAGGCGTCGGTATAGAGGACCACAAGCCTCGCCCCCAGCTCTTCCGCCAGGCGGCGCATGGGGGCTGGGTCCAGCTGGGGTTCGGCCACCACCAGGTCCACCCCCCCGAGCTCCGCCTCCCGCAGGAGGGCCACCCGGCCCCGCACCCCCAGGTCGGCCCCGTGGTGGTCCTTGAGGGCCCCCACCACCTCTAGCCCGTAACGCCGGGCCAGGTAGAGGAGGGACAGGTGCTGCACCACCACCCGGGGGCGCCGGCCTGCCAGGCAGGCCTCGAGGCGCCGGTCCTCCTCCAGGGCCCTTTGCCGGAAGGCTTCCAGGTTTCTCCGGAAGACCTCCCGCCCCCCGGGGTCCAGCCGCTCCAGCTCCTCGGCGATGGTCTCCGCGTAACGTACCCCGTAGCGGGGGTCCAACCACATGTGGGGGTCGCAATCCCCGTGGAGGTGAACCCCCCGCTCCCGGAGGCCCAGGAGGCCGCAGATGGGGTCCGGCATCCGGGGGGCAAGCTCCACCACCCTAGCCCCCTGGGGGAGAAGGGCCCGAAGCTTCGGCAGGTAAGGCTCCAGGCCCAGCCCGTTGGCGAAGAGGAGCCGGGCCCGGGCAAGCTGCAAGGCGGTGGAGGGGCGGAGGTCAAAGGCGTGGGGGTCGGCCCCCAGGGGGATCACGCCCTCCACCCGCACCCTCCCTCCCCCCACCTCCCGCACCAGCTCCGCCAGCACCGTAGTGGTGGCCGCCACCTGCGCTTGGGCCAGGGCCGGGAAGGCAAGGAGAAGTAGACCCAAGGCCCATGCCCAAGGGCGGATCCGGAAGGGGGAAAGGGGGCGCTCCCCTTGGACCCCAAGGCCCCTGAAGGGACTAAACCTCCCCATCCTCACCCCCAAAGAAAGCCTTCCAGTCCTTCACGTGCCGCCTCGCCCCGGGGGGAAGCCTCCTCAGATAGCGCCCCCGCCCCTCCCCCCTGAGGCAGCGCACCCCCTCCTCGTAGGCCAGGAGGAAGGGACGGAAGTGGGCCAGGCCCTCAGGGAAGGAGAGGGGCTCCGCCCCGGGGTGCACCTCCGGGGGATAAGGGGGCAGGGGAGCGCGGTAGAAACGCTCCTTAGGCCGGTGGTAGAGCACCCCCCGGTACCAAAGACCCGTGGAGTGGAGGACCGCCTCCTCCCCCAGGTAGAGGCTGGAGCCCACCCCCTGGGGGTGGGGGGCCTTGCGGAAGCCCAGGGGCTCCAGGAGCTCATGGGCCGCCTCGAGGCCCATGAGGTACATCACCACGGGCATGGGGTTCATGGCCGCACCAGGACCATCCGGGTCGGGCTTCCCCCCACTCGCAGGTACCGCACCACCAACCCCCTTTCCACGTCTACCTCGGCTACCTGGCCCAGGTGGGGCAGGCTGGCGTAGACTAGCCCCCGCTCCAGCCAGGGGGCCAGGTCGGGGTAGATGGCCCCGCCCGTGTCCTCGTCCATCTCTGGGAAGGGCCGGGAGACCCGGATCTCCCGGAGGAGCCTCCCCTCCCGGGCCTCCCGCACCTGGAGGCGGCCGTCGGTGAGGAGGACGTAGAGCCGCTTCCCATCGCTCTTGCCCCGGAGGAAAACTCCGCCTAAGGGGATTGGGGTGAGGGTGAGGGCCACGGGGTCCAGGCGCTGGAGGTGCTGCACGCTGTCGGAGTAGCCGAAGAAGGCCCCTTCCCCTTTCAGGAAGGCCCCGATCCGCTCCCCCACCGGATAGGGAAGCCGCCTCAGCTCCTTCCCCCCCTCCACTGCCAGCACATCCTTGGCACAGGCAAAGAAGCTCCGCCCCGTTCCCCCGTGGAAGACCTCCCCGTGCTCTATGGGGCAGGGGAAGCTGACCCGCGTCTCCTTTAGGCCCCGGTCCATAAGCATGACCTGTCCCCGGGCTAGAAGGGTGAGGTAGACCCCTTCTGGGGTCTCCAACACGTGATAGTGGTCAGGGTTCGGGAGCCGGATCCGCTCTGCCTGGAAGGGAGCCTCTGGGGCCAGGCTCTCCTCGGGGAAACGGAAGGCCACCGCGTCCCGCTCGGCAAAGGCCAGGAGCTTATCCCCCAAGGTGTAGGCCTCCGCTCCGTGGCCGATGTTCCACCCCCGGCCCAGGAGGAGGCTCTTGGCCACCACGGGCCGGCTCCAGCGCCCCTCCTCTTTCCCGGTCCAAACCACGGTGAGCCATTGCCGGTCCGTGTCCCGGCCCCGGGCGACCAGGAGGTACCGGCCCGAGGGCGTGGCCACCAGGCTCATGCCCCTAGGGGGCACGGAAACCTCCGCCACCACCTGCCCCGCGGGCAGGTCCACCGCCACCACCCGGCTGGCCTCTGGGCGGTTGTCCAGGACGAAGAGCCTTGCCTCTGCCTGGAAGCCCTCGAGCCGCTCGGGCACCGCCGCATGGCCCAAGGCCAAGGAGGCCAACCAGCCGAGAAACGCCACCACTAGCCTTCCACGCACGGCGCATCACCCCCACCTAAAGATACTGAGAATGCACTATCGTTTGTCAAGACCATGTAATTGGCCACCACATTTGAGACACCTTGGGGAACCGACTCCCTCCGTATCTTAGCCAGAAACTCCAAGGGAGCAAGGCCACCCAGGGCCATGTGGGGTCTCCTGCGGTTGTAGTGCTCAAGGTAGGCCTTGAGCTCCGCCTGTAGCTCCCCCACCCTCGTGGGCAAAGCTCGGGTATAAAACTCCTCCCTAAAGGTCCGCTGTAACCGCTCCACGTGCCCATTAAGCTTAGGAC
>NZ_KZ672978.1 GCF_002964845.1 Thermus tenuipuniceus | reverse complement strand
TCGCTGGGGTAAGATGTGCGTGTCCTCTGCACCCTTCAAGGATACAAGACTTTTACGACAGCCTCGTAGAGGTGGAAGTAGGCCTTGCCCCAAAGGAGCTGGTGAAGAAGGCGCTCGGGCTGGAAGATGCCGTGATCCCAGTAACGGAAGGCCAGGTACACCCCGCTCCAGAGAAGGTAAGGCCAAAGGAGACGCAAAGCGCGGTTTTGCAGGTACCGATCCAGGCGGAACGCCCTCACGAAACTTGCCCCCAGGACCAGAGAGGTCATGAAGAGGAAGGCGGGAACGGCAAAATGCAGGGTGCGGTTCATGGCTGCCAGAAGATGCCATTCCAGGCTTCCTGGGGAAAGCTCCCTTAGGAAACGACCCGTCACGTGGTGGAGGACCACCTCGAGGATGGCCAAGCCCCGGAAGACCTCCACCCAAGGAAAGCGCTCCACAGGGTTATTCTGGGGCTGGCTCATGAGGGTTCTCCGAGAGAAGGGGCTTGAGCTCTTCCCAAAGGGCTTTCCTCCGAGGGAAGGCCCGCGCTAAGGCCCAGGCAACCTTCCGCGCCCCTTTAGGGTCCAAACGGGCAAGGCGCAGGAGGAGGCTTGCCGCCTCCCGGTAGGCCTTGCGGGTCCCCTTCTCGGCCGCCAGCCTCGCCGCCTCCCGGTAAAGCCTTCCCGCCTCCTCGGGAAGCCTCTCCTCCAGCGCCTCCGCCAAGGCGGGATAGGCCTCCGGCGGGGCGTTCCTCAACAGGCGGTCCAAGGCCTTCCAATCCTCCTCCAAGAGGTAGATGCGGGCGAGAAGGGCAGGGTCCCGCACCTGCCTGAGAAGAGCCTTTCGCTCCCGGTAAAACTCCCGGCCTAGCTTGGACTTTAGGGCCAGGTAGTCCTCGAGGTTCGGCCTCACCTCAAACCGGGCCCTATGGTCCTCAGGAAGCCCCCGATGGGCCACCAAAAGGTCCAAGAGGGGAAGGAGCCTGGGGTCCTTGCCGAACCAGTCCCGGGCCTCCTCCGCGTACTTAAGGGCCTCCTCCACCCGGCCCAAGGCCATAAGGCGCTCCACCAGGAGGAGGTAGTCCCCAACCCCTTCCAGCCCCTCCCGCAAGGCGGAAAGCCCCTCCTCCACCCGCCCCAGGCGGAAGAGAAGCTCGGTCCTGAGCGCCCGCTTAAGCTCCAAGCCGTTCCCACCCCTTAAAAGGTGAAGGGCCTCCTCCCCCCTTTCCCCCGCCACCTGCAGGAAAGCCTCCCGCAAGGCCTCGGAAGGGTGCCTCAGGTAAAGGTTCAGGAGCAAGGAAAGCCTAGGGGTGAGGGCCAGGTAGCGCTCCAGGGCTACCCGCAAGTAGGGCTCCGGATCAAAGGGAGCTTCCAAAAGCGCCTCCAGATAGGCCTCCACCTCTTTCCTCCCCACCCGGTCCAGGCGCAAGGACAGGGTCCGGGCCTCCTCCTGCCCTCCCCCCAGCCGGAAGGCCCGGCGCAGGTCCTTCACCCCTTCCAGAAAAGCCTTTTCCGGGGCTAGGGCTTCCGCCAGGTAAAGGCCCACCTCGGGAAGGAGGGCGAGTTTTTTCAGGAGGCCCCTGGCCTCCTCAGGGGTCAGGGCCTCGATCAGGGGCGCCAGGTCCGGGGCCTTTCCCTCCACGTGGGCGTAAAGAAGCGCCACCGCGTGCTTGCAGGGGAAACCGGGGTAGGGGCAGGTGCAGTAGCCCACGAGCCCCGGCCCCACCTCCACCCGGTAGGGGGTGGGCTCGGAACCCTGCACCTCCCCAAGGAGCTTCTCCCCCACCCGGAAAAGGCGGCGCACCCGGCCCTCCTTGAAGTAGGCCAGACCGCGGCGGAGGGTCTCCTCCGGCACGAAGGGGGCAAAGTCCTCTTCCCTTTCGGGGGGGAAGGTGGCCACGCCTAAAGTCTACGCAAGGCCCCCTCCGCCGGTGCTATCCTGAAAGTAGGCCCTATGAAATGACCCTCACCGCTACCCTAAGGGAAGCCGACCTGGTCCGGCCCTTGCCCAAGGGCTACGTGCAGTGCCGGGCCTGCGCCCACTACTGCGCCATCGCTCCAGAGCAGGCAGGCAAGTGCGGGGTTAGGCGCAACCTCGGGGGCAGGCTGTACTTGGTGACCTACGGCAAGGGGGCCGCGGTCCACCTGGACCCAGTGGAGAAAAAGCCCCTCTACCACTTCCACCCCGGAGAAGGAATCCTTTCCCTGGGAACCGTGGGGTGCAACCTCTTCTGCGCCTTCTGCCAGAACTGGCAGATCTCCCAGTTCCGGGAGTTCAAGGTCACGCCGGAAGGCTACCTGGACCGGCCTATCGGGGAGGACTGGCCCCCCGAGGCCATCGTGGAGAAGGCCGAGGCCCTGAGGGTGAGGCTAATCGCCTACACCTACAACGAGCCCGCCGTCTGGATTGAATACGCCCACGACACGGCCAAGCTCGCTAAGGAACGGGGCATGAAAAACGTCTTCGTCACCAGCGGCTTTGAAACCAAGGAGGCCTGGGAGTATATCCGGCCCTTCTTGGATGCCGCCAACGTGGACCTGAAGGGCTTCACCGAGGAGTTCTACCGGAAGATCTGCGGGGCCCGGCTCAAGCCGGTCCTGGAAAGCCTCGAGCACCTTTTGGCCCAAGGAGTCTGGGTGGAGGTGACCACCCTCCTCCTGGAGGGCTACAACGACTCCCCGGAGGAGGTCCGGGCCATGGCCCGATTCCTCAAGGGGCTTTCCCCCGAAATCCCCTGGCACCTCACCGCCGCCCATCCCGACTACCGCATGCTGGACCTGAGGCCCACCCGGCACAGCACCCTGGTGCGGGCCTACGAGATCGCCAAGGAAGAGGGCCTGAGGTTCGTGTACGTGGGCAACGTCCTGGACGAGGAAAGAAGCTCCACCCATTGCCCGGCTTGCGGGCGGCTCCTCATCCGGCGCCGGGGCTTCCGGGTGGAGCCCCTTTGGGAGGTCCCCGGGATCTGCCCGGGGTGCGGGAGGAGGATTCCCGGGGTATGGACCTGGTGAGGCCGCCGGCGGTGGCCGGCTACTTCTACCCCCTGGGGGCGGAACGCCTAAGGCAGGAGGTGGTGGGCTTTTTGCGTAGGGCCCAGGCCTCCCCCGACCCCAGGGTACGGGGGCTTCTTTCCCCCCATGCGGGTTACTTCTACTCGGGAAAGGTGGCGGCGGAGGGCTTTAAGGCCCTTTCCGCCTGGCGAGGAAGGGCGAGGCGGGTATTCCTTTTGGGACCCAGTCACTTCGTGTTCTTCCCGGGGGTGGCCTTCTACCCCTACCGGGCCTGGGCCACCCCCTTGGGGGAGGTGGCCGTGGACCTGGAAGGGGGGAAAAGGCTTATGGAGAAGGGGCCGCCCTTTTTAACCTACGAGGAGCCCTTCTGGGAAGAGCATAGCCTCGAGGTCCTCCTCCCCTTCCTCCAGGTGGCCTTGCCGGGCACGCCCATCCTGCCCCTTCTCTTCGGGGAAGCAAGCCCAAAGGGGGTGGCCGAGGCCCTGTTGTCGGAGCTGGGGGAGGGGGACCTGGTGGTGGCCTCCAGCGACCTCTCCCACTACCATCCCGACCCCGTGGCCAGAGAGCGGGATCAAAGGACCCTGGAAAAGGCCATGGCCCTGGATGTGGAGGGAGTAGCCCAAGGGGAAGCCTGCGGCCACCTTCCCTGGGCCACCCTCACTGCTTTGGCCGGAAGCTTGGGTTGGAAGCCAACGCTTCTGGCCTACGCCACCAGCGCCGAGGCCTCCCATGACACAAGCCGGGTGGTGGGGTACGCCGCGGTGGCCTATTTAGAGCAAGGCCCACCCGCCTTAAGATGAAACCATGACCCCGGTGCGCAAGCGGTTTACCGTGGAGGAGTTCCACAGGATGGCCCAGGCAGGCCTCCTGGGAGAGGACGACCGGGTGGAGCTTCTGGAGGGAGAGGTTTGGGAGATGGGCCCTATCGGTAGCCGCCATGCCGCCGCGGTGCGGCGCCTTCGCCGCCTGCTCACCCCCTTGGAGATGAAAGGGGCCTGCCTTATCGCCGTACAGGACCCCGTGCGCCTTAGCCCTTTCAGCGAGCCCCAGCCGGACCTGGCCCTTTTGCGCCCCCGGCCTGACCTTTACCAGGAGGGCACCCCGGCCCCCCAGATATCCTCCTCCTGGTGGAGGTGGCGGAGGCCTCCTCGGTCTACGACTTGGGGGTTAAGGCACCCCTATACGCGCGCCACGGGATCCTTGAACTCTGGGTACTGGACCTCGAGGGCAAGCGGCTTCACGTCTTTCGCTCCCCCTCNGGGGGGGGGGGGGGCCCCCAAAAGGCCACGGGCAAGCCGCTTCTGCTTTTGCCAAGGGAGCACCCTTCGTGCACGGGCACTTACTCCCGCGGCCTTTCCCTCGTTTTCTCTCCCGGTGGCCGAGCTCCTGGGCTAAAGCCTAAGAAGGGGCCGGAACCAGGGAATAGAAAGGATGAGGAGCGCCAAGGCCAAGGCGAAGAAAATCCGGGCCCGGGGTTTTGCCCTTCGCGCCTGGGAAAGCCCGGCGTGGGCCAGGCCTAAGGCGACAAGCCCCCCCACCCAGTGCTCAGCCACGAAGTAGCGGGCCTCCCCCGGGGTCTGCATGGCCACCTCCAGGTTGGCCAAGGCCCCCTGGAAAAGGGGGCTAAGGAAAGCCAGAAGGAGCCCCAGCACCACCTGCAGGGTGAGGGTGTGGGCGAAGAAGGCACCGGGCCTGGCCTCGGGGCGAAACGCCGCCCAAAGCCCGAAGGCCAAGACCAGCCAGCGCACCAGGTTGTGGAGGACGAGGGCCGCCTCGTACATGGCCCAAGCCTACCCTAGAAGAGGCCAGACCCCCGGAAGAAGGTCACAAAAGGGCCAAGGCCTCCCGCAGGTCCCGGACTTCCAGGTGGGCGGGATACCGGGGGTCCTTGGGGCGGTGGCCCCGGTCCACCCACACCGCCTTTATCCCCGTCGAAAGGGCTCCCTTGATGTCCCGCTCGGGGTTATCCCCCACCATCACCGCCTCCTCCGGGCCCACGCCAAAAGCGCAAAGGGCCATGCGGAAGAGCCTGGGGTCGGGTTTGCCAAGCCCCACTTCCCCGGAAACCAAGGTGAGGGGAAAAGGCTCCCCGAGGCCTGCCCCGACGAGCTTCTCCCGCTGCAGGTCGGGCACGCCGTTGGTGAGGAGGACCGGGATAGCCCCCCTGGCTCCAAGGGCCTCCAGAAACTCCGACACCTCGGGGAAAAGGGGGTAGCGGCGCCTCTCCTGGAAAAAGGCCTCCGCCAGCTCCCGGGCCCGCTGCACAGGACCACCCAGCGCCCTAAGGGCCTCCCGGAAAACCCTTTCCCGAAAAGGCCAGGCCCACTCTGCCAAGGTTTCCAGCCCCGGGGTGGAGTAGCGGGCCCAAAGGGCCTCCAGGGCCGAGTGGCCGATGCGCTCGGCCCAGGGGTAGAAGGGAGCCTGCTGGAAGAACTCCTCTGCTTTTCTTCGCACCGCCTGGGGTAGCCCCTCCACCCCTGCTTCCTGCCCCAAGCGGCCTAAGACCTCCTCGCTCACCCGGTGGTCCACAAGAAGGGTATCGTCCAGGTCCAAAAGCCAAAGCTTCATGTATCTCCTCGGGTCAGGGATGCTTTTCGGGGGGAGGCTCCCGCACCAAGACCGGGTTCTCCCCCGGGTCAAAGAGAAGGAGGTGCTCCCCTGTCTCGCGGAAGGGAAGGCCGTACTTGGCAAGACGAAGCTTTTCGTGCTCCAGGTTCTCCACGAAGAACACCAGGCGGCCTTCCTCCACCCCCACCCGGGCAAAGCCACGCCCCTCGGGCCGGGGGCGGTTGGGCCCCTGCTCCACTCCCCCGCTTCCAGGGCGCAGGAGGAGAAGGGGCCCCTCGAGGGGAGCCAGAAGGGCCTCCCGTTCCGGGATCAGCTCCTCCAGGGCCAGCCCCAAAGCCTGGTAGAAGCTCACGCCCTGGCCCAGATCCGGCACGTACACCACAAGGGTTTCGCTCATAGGCTCCGCAAGAACGCCCGCAAGTCTTCTTCGTCCGCCACCACCCGCAAAAGGTCCAGGTCCTCCGGAGCGATCTCCCCGTGGGTCTTGAGGAGGGAAAGCCAGTAAGGGTCCACCGCCAAGGGCCGCCCCAAGCCCCGCCGCAGGTAGAGGAGGTTCCAGGCCAGGGTGAGCTCGGCCAAGGTGCCCACCCCACCCGGCAGGGCCAAGTACCCCGCCCCCAGGTCCAAAAGCCTCCCGATGCGCTCGGGCAAGGAGGAGGCGGGAAGCTCCAGGTCCACATAGGGGCTTGGGCCTTTGCGTTCGGGGAAAAGGACCGGGGCGGTAACCCCCACCACCATCCCCCCCTTGGCCTTCACCCCCCGGGCTAAGGCCTCCATCCCTCCCTGGTAGCCCCCACAGGCCAGGCCGAAGCCCTCCTCAGCCATCACCTCCCCGTAGCGGACCAGGCGGGAGTACCGGGGGTCGCCGGGGGCCACCCTCGAGGAAACGAAGGCGCTAATAAGCCGCATGGCTACAGCCAGGGCTTCCCCCAACCGGGCAGGAAGATGGGGTTTAACGGCACCGCACCACCAAAACGGGTATCCCCACCCGGTGCAAGACCCCTTCGGTCACCGAGCCCAAAAGGAGCTTGTCCAGCCCGGTGCGCCCGTGGGTGCCCATGACCAAGAGGTCGAATCCCTTGGCCGCCTCCACGATGGTGGGTATCGGCACTCCCTCCTTCACCTCCCCCGTGGCCTCCACCCCCTTTTCCTGGGCCAGGCTCAAGGCCTTGGCGATGGCCTCCTCTCCCGCCTTCTTCAGGTCCTCCAGGAGCTCAAGGCCATAAGGGACGCTCTCGGGAGCGATCCAGATGGCCTGGGCGGGGTTCTCCAGCACGTAGAGGAAGTGAACCTTGGCCCCCAAGGTCTTGGCCAGGGAAAGGCCGTGCTCCAGGGCCTGCAGGCTGCAAGGGCTTCCGTCCGTGGGCATCAGGATGGTCTTGTACATGGCTCGCCTCCTTGGCCTTCATGATACCCCGTCGTAAACTCAGGCCATGTGGATCTACGGAAGGAACCCGGTCCTCGAGGCCCTGAAGGAGGGCCGGGTGCGGCGGGTCCTGGTGGCCCGGGGGGTGGAGGCCTGGCTTTTAAGGGAGCTGGAGAGGCTCGGGGCGGAGTACACCCTGGTGCCCCGGATTGAGCTGGACACCCTCCTGAGAACCACCCACCACCAGGGCCTGGCTGCGGAGGTGGAGGAACCCCGCTACGCTCCCTTGGAGGAAGCCTTCTCCCTGGCGGAAGCCCGCAAGGAGCTTCCCCTGCTGGTCTTCCTGGACGGCATCACCGACCCCAGGAACTACGGGGCCATGATCCGAAGCGCCCTGGCCCTGGGAGCCCACGGGGTGGTGTCCGAGGAGCGCCGAAGCGCCCCCCTTTCGCCCCTGGCCCTGAAGGCCAGCGCCGGGGCCGCCTTAAAGCTTCCCGTGGTGAGGGTGAAAAACCTTCCCCGGGCCCTCGAGGAGGTCAAGCAAAAGGGGCTTTGGGTGTACGGCCTGGACGTAAGGGGGGGAAAAACCCCCAAGGAGCTGGACTTCCAAAGGCCCCTGGCCCTGGTGGTGGGCTCGGAGGGGGAAGGTATGCGCCGGTTGGTCAGGGAAAGCTGCGACGAGCTTTTCCGCATCCCCATCCGGGAGGAGGCTGAGTCCCTGAACGCCTCCGTGGCCTTGGGGATAGCCCTCTACATGGCAGCCCTGGGCCGGAGTGTAGGATAGGGTCGTGGACTGGATCCGGCTTCTCTCCCGCCTCCTCCAGGCGGAAAGCCTCCCGGGGCAGGAAGGGGAGGCGGCGGCCCTTTTCCTGGAGGCCCTTAAGGGCATGGGCCTGACGGCCACCCTGGACGAGGCGGGAAACGTGGAGGCCCTCCTGGGGGAGAAGGAACCCGAGGTGGTGCTAACCGGGCACCTGGACGTGGTGCCCCTGGGGGATCCCCTGCATTGGCCCTACCCCCAGGGCACCGTGGCCCAGGAGGCCGTCTGGGGCCGGGGGGCGGTGGACATGAAAGGTCCTTTGGTGGCCATGCTCCTGGCCCTCGAGGCCCTTGCCCAAAAGCCCCTCAAGGGACGGGTGCGCTTCCTTGCCACGGTGCAGGAGGAAGTGGGGGGACTGGGAAGCCGTCATGCCGCAGAAAGGCTTTCCCCCCTGGCCTTCATCCTGGGGGAGCCCTCGGGAAGAAGGCTCATGCGGGGCCACCGGGGCCGGGCGGAGGTCTGGGTTGACTTTGAAGGGGAGGAGGCCCACGCCGCCCTCTCGGGCCCGGAAAACCCC
Organism: Thermus tenuipuniceus; assembly: GCF_002964845.1. Classification (GTDB taxonomy): domain Bacteria; phylum Deinococcota; class Deinococci; order Deinococcales; family Thermaceae; genus Thermus; species Thermus tenuipuniceus. Next base: position 15,436 of record NZ_KZ672978.1, on the reverse strand, counting down.
CTCTTCGACCTCGGGGAGTACCTGCTGGCCCTAAAGGAGCTTCCCCTTTCCCCGGGCCTCAAGCTCACCCCCACCCGGGTGGACACCTACCCCGGGGCCCGGAACCAGACCCCCGGGGTGGTGCGCCTGTACCTGGACGTGCGCTACGAGCCCGAGGCCAACCTGGAAGCTCTTTTGGAAAGGCTTAAGGCCCTGGGGGATGCCTCGGTCTACATTCCCGAGGAGGAGCGGGCCTCGGGGGAAGTGCGCCTCGTCATCCCCGCCCTCTGGCCTCCCTACCACCTGCCGGAGGACCACCCCTTGCTCCTTGCGGCCCTTAAGGCCCTTGGCCAGGAAGGGGCGGGCCTTTGGCCCTTCACCACCGACGCCCCCTATCTGGGCACCAAGGCTCCCGTCTTGGGCTACGGCCCGGGGGATCCCTCCCTGGCCCACACCTCCAGGGAACATATTCCCTTGGCCGAGGTGGAGAGGGCCGCCCAGGACTACGTGCGCCTGGTGGAGGCTTTATGGAACGCCGCTTGATCGCCGGCACCCCCTACCGGAAGCTCCTCACCGCCCCCCGGCCCGTGGCCGAGGGAGTGAAGGCGAGGCTCGAGGCCAGGGGCATCCCCGTCATCCTGGAAACCCCTTTTTCCGGCCTGCCCGAGGCGGCCCTGGGCACCTACATGGGAGACGTGAACCTCTTTGTGCCCGAGGCCCTTCTGGGGGAGGCGGAAGCAGCCCTGGAGGAGGAGATCCCATGACCGTGGTGGGCCTAGACCTAGGGGGCACCAAGATCGCCGCCGGGGTCTTTGACGGAACGAGGCTTCTTTCCAAGGTGGTCCTCCCCACCCCCGGGGAAGGCGGGATGGCGGTGGTGCAGGCCCTGGCCGAGGCCACCAGGAAGGCGGAGGCGGAGGCCGGGGTGGAGGGCGTGGCCATCGGCCTGGGCACCCCGGGGCCCCTGGACTTCAAAAGCGGGGTGATCCGTTTCACCCCCAACATCCGGGGCCTTTCGGACTTCCCCATCCGCCGCCTTTTGGAGGAGGCCACCCAGAGGCCCGTCTACCTGGAGAACGACGCCAACGCCGCCGCCCTGGCCGAACACCACCTGGGGGCGGCCAAGGGAGAGGCAAGCTCCCTCTTCCTCACGGTTTCCACCGGGATCGGGGGTGGGGTGGTCCTGGGAGGACGGGTCTTGAGGGGAGAGAGGGGGCAGGGAGGGGAACTGGGCCACATCACCTTGCTTCCCGGGGGGCCGGTGTGCGGCTGCGGCCTCGAGGGGTGCCTCGAGGCCTTGGCCGCCGGCAGGGCCCTGGAGCGGGAGGCCTCCTATGCCTTCCACCGCAAGGTGGATACCCGGGAGCTTTTCCAGCTTTTCGGGGAGGGAGACGCCAAGGCCCGGCGCATCCTCCTCCAGGCGGCCCGCTACGTGGGCATGGGTCTCGCCAGCCTGGTGAAGGCCTTTGACCCCGGCGCGGTGGTGGTGGGCGGGGGGGTTGCTCTTAACGCCCCCCGGGCGTACTGGGAGGCCATGGAGGAGGCCTACCGGCATTACCTCTCGGGCTGGGAGGTGCCCCCCTTGCGCCGGGCCCTTCTGGGCGGGGAAGCAGGGCTATTGGGCGCCGCCCTCACCGCCTACCTGGAGGTTGGGGATGGAGGTAGTAGGTAAGGTCCTACTTTTTTTAGGAGTAGTGCTGGTCCTTCTCGGCCTAGGGCTCCTTTCCTTCCCGAAGCTCTTCTCCTGGTTCGGCCACCTGCCGGGGGACATCCGCATTGAGCGGGAAGGTCTACGGGTGTACGTCCCCATCACCTCGGCCCTGGTTCTTTCCCTTCTTCTCACCCTGCTCTGGAACCTCCTGGGCCTTCTTCGCCGCTAATACCCACACGTCTACCGGAGCCTTGCCTGAACGAAAGGTGCCCTCGTCCGACCGCGGGCGGTAGGCCCGCAGGGTACACTCGGCTACCCCCACGCCGGAAAAGCGCAGGTGAAAAGGACCCGGGGGAAGGAGAAGCCGATGGGCGAAGGATTCCTCCAGCCGCAGGTGCCCTTCCCCCCAGGCCCCCCGCACGCTCAAAAGAAGGCCCCAGGAATCCTCAGGAGCATAGGCCTCCCCTAGAAGCTCCAACACCGCCTCCTCCTCCAGGGAGGAAAAGTCCAGGTGCGCCTTTTCCCCCGGTTCCAGAAGGGCCAGGCCAAACCCCTGCCCCAGGGGGAAGATGCCTTCGCCCCCTTGCGTGAGCAAGGCCAGTTCCCGTCCCAACCCCGTTTTCGCCCACACCCTTCCCCCGCCTTGAAGGGCCTCGCGCAAAGGAGGGCCAAGGAGGCCCTCATAGCTCTCCCCCAAGGCTTTGCGGTGCCAAGCCTCCATCTGGCCATGACCCGCCAAGGCCAAGGCGGTGGCCGCCCGCTCGTGGAGTTCGTACCGCCGGCCCGGGGGTAGGGTGGAATAGAAGAGGCAGCGTTCCGCCTCCTTGGCGAAGCGATACCCTCCCTGGTAAACCAGCCACCCTTTCCGCTCCAGCTCCTCCAGGTAAGGCAAGGCCTCGAGGGCATCCAGAACCTGTTCAGGAATGGGGCCGGGGACCACCGAAAGCCGCTCTAAGGCCACCCGGGCCGGCTCGCTGAGCCAGCGGGCCTTAAGGCGAAGCTGCGCCAGGGGGCGCTGGGGAGAGGTGATGCACGCCAGCCACTCGGGTATCCACTCCGGCTGCCCTCCCGCCAAGAAGTAGGCCCCCGCCGCCTGCTGGAAGGTGTACCCGGCCAAAAGCCCCTCCCGGGCCTCCAGCCAACTTAAGGGGGCCAGCTCCAGCACCCGCATGCGTTCTGGAGGATAGCTGGCGCGTAGCTCCAGGAAGAAGCGGGGCTCCTCCCCGGGGTCCAGGCTCAGGACCAAAAAGGCCTTGGAGCGCAGGAGCTCCCGCACGGGCACCTGGGGGTAAGGGAATTCCAGGTAGACCAGGCCCTCCGGGCGCAGGCTCTGGTGAAACGCCAAACCCAGGATCCGGGCCAGCTCCTGGGCCAGGGCCCGCTGGCCCGCTCCAATCCGCCCCCGCAACACCAGGAGAAAGGGGGGGCGCAAAGCGGAAAGCTCCCGGACCAGCTCCCGGCGCCAGGGGGGACCGGGAGCAGGCTCAAGACGGGTGCGCACCTCCTGCACCCACTCCCACAAGCCCCCCACTTCCTCCAAGCCCTCCAGGGCCTCCCCGTGCCCCGAGGCTTCCAGCTTCAGCCAGGAAGGCAAGCACAAAGGATCCTGCCCCTTGGGGAACACCTCCCGCCCAAAGGCCTGGCCCAGGCGGTGGAGCTCCACCCGCAGGTTCTGCAGGGCCGAGCCGTGGCCGTAAAGGAGATCAGCCAGGCGGGCCCTCGAGGTGGGCCCCTCGAGGGCCAGGTAATAAAGGAGGGCAAGCCCCTTCCGGGAAAGGCGTACCTCCTTGCCCTGGCAAAGCACCCTCGCCCGACCCAAAAGGGGCAGGGCATAAACGGGATCGTTAAGGGCGCGTTGCAAAGCGTTACCTTCCTTGCCCTTCATACTACCACGTTCCCGTAGGCTCCTTGGGCCACGGATTTCCTTCCCGTAACGCTTCCGTAACGCTCCTTCCCTTAGGGTGAGGGCGTCCTGAGAGGCCACCACCTCGAGGGGCAGATTCGGAGGGAAACATGCGCAAAGGCATTTTGGTAGCAGTATTGGCTTTAGCACCCCTGGCCCTGGCCCAGGCGCCCACGGTGGCCCCCACCAAGGGCAACGGCCCCGACGCCTACGCCAAGGGCGCCGACTCGGCCGCCGTGAACCAGACCATCGAGCTCATCCTCCCCAAGGCCACAGCCCTGCACCTGGACGTGACCACCCTGACCTTTGACCTGACGGGGCTGGACGGGACCACCTGGCCCAACTCCACCCCGGATTTCGACGGGAAGATGGTCTGCGTCTACGGGCTTACGGACCAGGACGTGAAGACCCAGCTGGGGAACAACTTCTACAACCAGGTGCAGACCTTGCCCCTGGGCACCAGCTACAACACGGCCACCTGGCCCAACATCACCATCAACGGTGGCGGGGCGGTGACCGCCTATCCCCCCATCAAGCTGGATAAGAACGGGGAGCTGGTGCCGGGAAGCAAGAACTACTTCGTCTGCTACCGCACCTTCATCCTGCAGAAGTTCTCCAACGGGAAGCAGTGGCACCTGACCGTGAACCGCAACGACCCCGAGGGCGCTCAAGGGATCCAGCACCTTTACATCCAGGACAACCCCTGCGACACCTTCGGCGCGGCCACGGGGCTTTACGAGCTTCCCAATGGCGCCAGCCTGGAGCTGGTCCCCCGCAACCTGCAGGCCGGCCCCACGGGAACCCGCTCCGGCAACAACCCCGAGCGGTGTGGCTACAAGAGCTGGCTGGATGACCTGGTGGTGGTGGCCGTCAAGGTCAACAGCGACCTCTGGGGCAAGAGCACCGCAAACCTCACCTACACCCTGGCCACGACTGCTTGGTAAGCGGCAAGGAGGCCCGGCCCTAGGGCCGGGCCTTTCCCCCCCTCGGTGAACCATGAAGCGAATCCTTCCCCTCTTCCTCAGCCTGGCCCTCGGCGCCCTGGCCCAAAGCACCCTGGGCGTGGAACCCCCCGTCCTCCTCAAGGAGGCCAAGCCGGGGGAAATCCTCACGCAAACCCTTTTGGTCTACAACGTGGGCACCCGCCCGGTGCGGGTAAGGGCCAGCCTGGGGGACTGGACCTACGATCCCATGGGAAAGATCCAGTTTCTCCCCGCGGGCTCGCTAAGGGAAAGCGCAAGCCCCTGGGTCACCTTCTCTCCGGCGGAGTTCCTGCTGGAGCCCAAGCAAAGCCGGCCTCTCACCTACACCCTCACCGTGCCCAAGGAGGCCACCCCCGGCACCCACTGGAGCATCCTCTTCCTGGAATCCGAGGATCCCAACCCGCCCCCCGGGGTGCCCCTGGCCACCTTCCGGGTGAGAATGGCCCACGTTTTCTACGTGAACATAGGACCCTTAACCACCGGGGGACGGATCACCGGGATCGTGCCCAACCCCCCCAAGAACCCCCGGGAGCCCTACCGCTTCGCCCTCCAGTACCAGAACACGGGGAACACCGCCCAGAAGCTCTTCGGCCGCTTTGAGGTGCGGGACGCCTCGGGGCGCAAAGTGGCGGAGGTAGAGGTGGAGGAGGTGGTGGTCCTGCCGGGCCAGGTGCGCATCCTACCCGTCACCCTGGTGGGCCCCTTGCCCGTGGGCAGCTACACCGCCCTGGCCATCCTCAACTATGGCGACACCACCAAGGACGTGGCCGCAGACCTTCCCTTTACCCTGCGCACCCCCCTGGCCGCACCCCCTTCTCCCGGCGAGGAAGGGGAAAAAGGAGGTACCCCATGAGAAGTTGGTTAGCCGGTTTCATCCTCTTCTTGGCTCCCGCCCTGGCCCAGGCCACCTGGATCGTGCAGACCTTGATCCCCGAAACCATCGCCCTCCGCACCCCCACCACCCAGATTGCCTTTGACCTCAAGGACTATCCCCCTAAGAGCTTTCCCGCCACTTACCCCGCCAGCAACCTGGAAGGGGGCATCCTGCCCGTCCAGGTCTTCTCCAACGCCCCCGGGGTGTGGAGCCTCCTCCTGCAGATTCCAGATCTCAAGGATCAAAACGGGGTTTTGCTTCTGCCTGCCAGGCAGGTCCTCTACCGGGTGAATGGGGGGCTTTGGCTTAGGGCCGACGGCACCCCGCAGATCATCTACACCCAGGCGGGCCCCACGGGGGACTGGCTGGAGATCCGCCTGGAGTTTGCCCTCGAGCTTCTCGGCAACGAGCGCGCCGGTAGCTACGTGGTCCAGGCCTTGGTCACCGCCTTGAGGCAACCTTGAGATGAGGCTTTTCCTGGCTCTTTTCCCCCTTCTTTTGGGCCTGGCCTGGGCCCAGGTGCGCTTCCTTCCCACCCCTGGCCTTGCCGGGGTCCCGGGGGACTACCTCACCTTGAGCCTGAGGGTGGAGGGAACAGGGTCGGTGCGCTTCCGCCTCTTTCCCCCGGAGGGCTGGCAGGCTCTTTCCCCGGAAAGGCAGGCGGTGCTGGAGGGAAAGGAGGAAACCCTGAGCTTCACCCTAAGGGTGCCGCCCCTGCCTGCAAGGACCCAGGGGAAAGCCTTGGTGGTGGCCTACGAGGGGGAGAAGGAAGTGGCCAGGGCCGAGGTGACGTTAGAGGTGTTGCCCTTGATCCAAGTGGCCCTTTCCGCTCCCGCCACCCTCGAGGCCAGCTTGGGAGGACCTTTTGAGTTTCCGGTCTACGTTAGCAACCGCTCCAACCAAAAGGAGGAGTTCCTTCTGCAAGCGGAAGTCGCCATGTTCCAGGTGTTTTTAAACCCCGCTGGCCTGAGCCTGGCTCCCGGGGAAACCGGGGTGGTGCGGGTGTTGGTAAACCCCCAGGGGGAGATCTCCGCCGGATACCGCTTCTACATGAAGCTTCGGGTCACCCCCAAAACCCAGCCCGAGGCCCGCAAGGAAGCCGGGATCATCGTGCTCTTCAAGGACCCCTTGCTGGCAAGCGGCCAAAGGGGCCGGGACCCCGAGCTCACCTTGGGCCTGGGTCTGGCCCTGAGCCTGGGGGCTACCTTGGAACGAGGCCAACTCCAGGGGCAGGTGGGCTACCTCCTGGCCCCCAGCCTGAGCGGAGCCCTCTCGGACTACGTGACCGCCACCGCGGCCTCAAGCCCCCTTTCGGGGAGCCTGGCCGAACCCCTTCGCCTGCCCCAAACCCTCACCCTGAGCCTCAAAGGGGAAGGTTGGGAAGCCCGGGCCCAAGGGGGGCAGGGAAGCTTCGGCCTGGCCACCACTTTTCGCCTGGACCCGGCGCGGGTGAGCCTCGAGGGCAACTACCGCCCGGATGCCCTAGGCCTTAGGGCCAGCGCGGTGAGCCTGGACAAAAGCCTAGACCTCCAAGGCGCCCTCTCCACGCAAACCGCCCCCACGGGCCGCCAGGACAACCTCAGCCTGCGCTACCGCCTTCCCCTGGAAGGGGGCCTTAGCCTGGGCCTGGGCACCGACCTCACCGGCCAGACCGGGGAGGGCTACCGCCTTTCCCTGGGCTTGAGCCAAAGCCTTACCTGGCAGACCCAGGATTTGGAGCTGGTGCAAAGCTACAGCGGCATCCCCCTGGCGGGCCTTCACACCCTGGGCCTAGCGGGGGGCACCCGGAGCCTCTACCCCTTGGGCCTTCGCGGAAGCACCAGCGTGCAGCTTGGCCCCAGCCAGGGCCTTTGGCAAAACCAGCTCACCCTCTACGCCCAACCTGTGGCCGGGGCCTTCGTAAGCTTCACGGGCAGCTACCGCCAGCAAGGGGAAAGCCGGGGGTATGGCCTTGCCCCCAGCCTCAGCACCGCCTTCGGCGAACCAGGGGTGTATAGCGGGAACCTCAGCCTAAGCTATGGCATGAACAAAAAGCTTTCCGGGGAAGCCCCCGAGAACCAGAGCTACCAGGCCAGCCTCACCCTGGGCACCCGCGACCTCAGCCTCTCCGGTTATCTGCGCTACCTCCTCCAGGAAAGCCCCCTGTGGGAAGGAAGTCTCCTGCTCCGGATGGCCCTGGAGGGAGGGAGCCTCGAGGGGCAGTACCTAACCAAGCGGGGAACGGAAAAGGACTTCACCCTCTACGGGACTGCCTGGAACCAGCTTTGGCCCGGAAGCCTCCAAAGCCGTCTTTTCTACGAGTACCGCCTGGAGGAGGCCACCAGCCAGCGCCTGGGCCTTTCCCTAGCCCAGCGCAACTTCCTGGAAGCCGGCCTCTCCTTGGGAGCCTCCTACACCCTTATCCTGCAGACCGGGGAAGCCCGCCACGCCTTAGGCGTCAGCCTGGCCTACACCCAAACCTTTACCTTCACCACCCCGAAGGAGATGGTGGACCTCTTTGGCGGCCGCAAGGGAGGCGAGGTGGTGGGCCAGGCCTTCCGCGACGAGAACCTGAATGGACGCCTGGATCCCGGAGAGGCGCCTTTGGCGGATCTCCGGATCTGTCTGGGAAAGACCTGCGAGACCACGGACGCCCAGGGCCGCTACCGCCTCTTCGTGGCCCCAGGGGAAGGCACCCTCGCCTTCCCCAACCTTCCCGCCATCCTGGCCCTTCTGGGGGAGGAACGGGTACAGGTAACCTTAAACGCCAGCCTGGAGAAGAACCTTCCCTTCGCCCCCGCCACCACCCTGGCCGTCCAAGTGCTGGACGGTGGAAACGAACAGGGCCTGGCCTTCGCTGGGGTCTGCGCCGAAGGGGTGGTGAAGCGCTGCACCCGGGCGGACGCCAACGGCCGCGCCCTCATCGGGGGGCTTTTCCGGGGGGAGTACCGGGTCTACGCCGACCCTCGCTACCTGCCCGAGGGCTACCGGCAGGAAGACGGGGTCCAGGCCCAGGTGGATCCCAGCGCGCCCCCCAAGGCCATCCAGGTGGCGGCCCTCCCCCCTAAGCGGGAAGTGGAGGTGACCTATACCGCAGGCCGCTTAAGCCTGGTGGCCACCGCCGACCCCTCCACCCCCATCGCCGGGGCCGAGGTGGAGATCAAAGCCCTGGTCCAGGGCGAGGCAGACCGCGTCTTCCTGGACCTGCCCTCGGGACCGGTGCCCCTGGCCCGCCAGGAAGGAAACTACTACACCGCCCGGATACGCCTGACCCTGCCCCCGGGGTTCCACACCCTCTCCGTCAAGGCCAGGGGTCAGGGGGAAGCGGAGGCTCCCCTTTTCCTTCAGGTGGTTTCCGGCTCCCTCTATAGCCCCAGTTCCCTGGAAGGACCCAAGGTGAAGATCGCCCTGCGCTTCCGGGCCACCCAGGTGGCCCTCACGGAAAAAGGCCAAAGCTTCGCCCTAACGAGCGAGGACGGCTACACCTGGACCGGGGAAGTACCCTTGGGCCCCGGTCGCTACACCCTTTTGGTGCTGGCCGACGGGGAAAGGCTAGGACAGCTGGACCTGGCCATCCCCTCGGAGAGCGCAAACCATTGAGGTAAAGGATTCGGGAAAGGAGAGGATGGGTATGCGGTATTGGTACGGGATTCTTTTAGCGGTGGGGCTCCTTGGAGCCTGCTCCCAGGCTCCCCAAGGCGTGAAGCCCCAGGTGGCGGTAGGTGCCTCGGTGACGGTGGAAAAGACGGCGGTGCCCAAGTTCAAGCGCACTTACCGCTGGACCATGAAGAAAAAGGTGACGGACCCGGCAAGCGGAACCCTTACCCTGGCCCCAGGGCAGTCCTACCTGGTCAAGTATGCGGTGTACCTGGTGGGCACACCCACGGATTCGGATTTCCAGGTGGAGGGCACGGTCACCATCAAGAACACGGGCAGCGTGGACGTCCTCCTACAAGCCCCAAGCGATACCCTCTCCACAGGGGAAACCGTGGCCCTTAACTGTGGGGTAAGCTTCCCCTACACCCTGCCCGCAGGGCAAACCCTTAGCTGCACCTACAGCCAAGCGCTGCCCAACGGGCAAAGCCGGACCAACACCGCCATGGTGAACTGGAGCAGCAACGGGGAAAGCGGCACTGCCTCGGGCCAAGCTAGCTTCGCCTTCACCACGCCCACCCAGGTGGTGGATGGTAGCGTGCAGGTAAGCGACCCCTCGGCCACCCCGGTCAACGCCATCAGCGGCAACACCCCCGAGGGCGTGATCTCCCAGACCTACTTCTTTGAGCGCTGGGTCAAGTTTGACCAATGCGGGGAGTACCAGGTGGACAACACCGCCACCTTCACCGCCTCCGACACCAAGACCCAGGGTTCGGCCTCGGCTACGGTAAAGGTTTCCGTACCCTGTGCGGGTGGGTGCACCTTAACCCAGGGCTATTGGAAGACCCATTCCCGCTACGGCCCTGCCCCCTACGACGACACCTGGGCCCAGATTGGCGAGGATACTCCCTTCTTCATTTCTGGCCAGAGCTATTACCAGGTTCTCTGGACCTCACCCAGGGGGAACGCCTACTACATCCTGGCCCACCAGTACATCGCCGCCAAGCTGAACGTCCTCCACGGGGCCTCCACCACCCCAGCGGTGGATGCCGCCATGGCCTGGGCGGAAGGCTTCTTCGGCACCTATAAGCCCACCGACTCCCTGAGCAAGGCCTTGGCCAACCAGGCCAAGGGGTACGCCACCACCCTGGACAGCTACAACAACGGCCTCATCGGCCCCGGCCATTGCTCAGAGTAAAACCCTGGAGGAAGCATGAAAAAGATCGTCTGGCTCTTGCTCTTCGCCCTTGCGGCCTGCTCGGCCCCTCAGGGCATCAAGACCACGGGGAAGCTCCGCATCCAAAGCGTCCAACCCGATGTGGTCTCTGGGTGTAAGGTGCGGGCGGGCGACTGGATGGCCCTTAAGGGCAACTCCTTCGGCACCCAGGAGGAATGGGATGCCGGCATCAACCGCGCCCTGCTTCCCCCGGATCCGGGCCTGCCTGCGGAAAACCCCGAGATCACCCAGGCTGGGAATCCCGCCACCTTGATGCTCCGCGTGCCCGTGGGAGCGGAAAGCGGCATCCTAAGGATCCACGTGGAAGGCGTGGGGGATGCGGAAATCCCCATTGCGGTGGAAGGCATCTCCCCTGAGATGGCCATGCCGGGATGCGAGGTGCCTGCGCCCCCGCAGAACCCTGAGTAGAAACACCGGGCCAAGCCCCCCTGCCTAGGCAGGGGGATTCACTTTAGGTGGCTCAGAAACTCCTCCCGGGTCTTCTGGCTTTCCCGGAAGACCCCCAGCATGGCGCTGGTGGTGGTGCGGGAGTGCTGCTTCTCCACCCCCCGCATCATCATGCAGAGGTGGACCCCCTCCACCACCACCCCCACCCCCTGGGGCTCGAGGATCTCCTGGATGGCCTCGGCAATCTGCACCGCCAGGCGCTCCTGCACCTGCAGCCTTCTCGCAAACATGTCCACGATGCGGGCGAACTTGGAAAGGCCCAGGATCTTCTCGCCCGGGATATAACCGATGTGCACCTGGCCGAAGAAGGGCAGGAGGTGGTGCTCGCACATGGAGTAGAACTCTATGCCCTTCACCACCACCATCTCGCTCCCCTCGGCGGGGAAGAGGGCCCCGTTGACGATGGCCCTCAGGTCCTGGCGGTAGCCCCGGGTGAGGAAGGCCCAAGCCTTGGCCACCCGCTCGGGGGTCTTCAGGAGGCCTTCCCGGCTGGGATCCTCCCCGATGACCTCCAGCCATTCCGCCGCCAGGCGCTTCAGACGCCCCAGGTCCACGTGGGTTTCAAAGGTAAGACCCGTATCCTCGAGCTCCACCATCTTGCGCTCCATCTTGCCACCTCCGTTCCTCCCCCTATGTGGCCTCGGGCTCACTCCGGGGCGAGGAAACCCTCCTCCACCAGGGGCAGGGCCTCTTCCAAGGCCAAGGGAAACCCCTGGGAAGCCCGCCTCAAGGCTTCCAGGGCTTCCTTCCGGGTGCGCTTCAGGTGGAGGTGGAGCTCGCTAAAGGGGTTTAGGGCATCCTGGCCTCGCAGGGTAAGGCGGTAGCGCCTGGGAAAGTCCATGGCCAAAAGCCCCTTCCGGTACCGCTCCGCCAGGGCCCGGTACCGGGGAGCGTTGCCCGGGGGCTCGGCGGGACCCTTGATCCGGGCCGGGACCCCCACGGCCAGCTTCCCCTCGGGAATTTCCATCCCGGGAGGGACCACCGCCCCTGCCCCCACCACCGCATGCTTTCCCACCCTGGCCCCGTTCAGCACCACCGCCCCCATGCCGATCAGGGCTCCTTCCTCCACCACCGCCCCGTGGACCACCGCCCGGTGCCCCACAGTAACTCCAGCACCCAAAAGGCAGGGAAAACCCGGGTCGGCGTGGAGAACCGCCCCATCCTGGACATTGCTCCCCGGACCCACCACCACCCGCTCCAAGTCCCCTCGGACCACAGCGGCGAACCAGATGGAAGCCCCCTCCCCCACCTCCACCTCCCCCACCACATAGGCCCCAGGGGCGATGAAGGCGGTGGGATGCACCTTGGGAAGCTTGTCCTCAAAGCGGTAGACGCTCAAGGGCCACCTCCAGAAGGCGCAGGTCCTCGGGAAAGGAAAGGAGGGCTCGGGCCTCTTCCGGGCTAAACCAACCGAGCCCACTCATCCCCTTTTCCAGGCGGGGCTCCCCGGTGCCCCGCATGAGGAACCAGTGCACCTCCCGCTCCACTCCCTTGGGGTTCACGTAGCGGGTGGGGAAAAGGGGAGCCAGAACCTCCGCCTCTACCCCGGTTTCCTCCAGGACCTCCCGCACCGCGGCCGCCTCGAGGGTTTCCCCCAGCTCCGGGTGCCCCTTGGGGAAAACCCAGAAGCCCATGCGATCGCGGAGGAGGAGCACCTCCCCCTTCTCGTTGAAGACCACACCTCCCGCCCCTAGCTCCATGGATACCTCCTCTTGAGGTAGCTCAGGGTGGCCTCGTCCACCTCCGGGCCTCCCCCGTAGCGCTCCTCCAGGTTCTCCATACCAATCAGGGCAAGAAAAGCGCGCTCCGTGGTCTCGTCAAACTCCCCGTGCACTTCCCCTGCGTAAAGCCCAAGGCTCCGGAGCACCCCCTGCAACCACCGCACCTCCTCCGGGGCCAAGGGGCGGCGCTCCTTGGGCCTTTCAAAGAGGAGGCGGTGGAGGGAAAGCAGGCGGAAAAGCGCCTCCACCGGCTCCGGGTGGTCGTCGGCCCGGAGGTCGATGTACCGGTCCCAAAGCCTTCCGTACCCCTTGCCCTCCCCCACCACCAGAAGCGCCGCAGACTGCTTGCCCCGTTTATCCCCTCCCGCCTCCTCCCCCGCCTTTAAGGCCAGAAGAAGCCTTTCGGGAAAAGGGGTGCCCTCTTCCCGCAAAAAGGTCTCCACCATGGCCTCCACCACCTCGGGGCCCGAGAGGAGGTTGCCCTGGGCGGCGTAGCCCTCCCCCGCCCGCCCCCCCGCCCAGGGGTGGCACTCCCCACCGGTGAAGGTGAGGGCCTCGCCGCGGGCACTCACCAGGCCGAACTGGCGCCTTTCCAACCCGGGATCGGTGCGCCGGAAAGCCTCCAAGACCCCCTCCGGACTGGCCCCCTGCTCCAAAAGGGCAAGGCCCTGCGGCCCAAAGCGGGGGTTGGCGTAGGACTGGGTGGCGATGGCCCCCACCCCCGCCCGGGCAAAGGGGACCACCGAGCCCACCGCCAGGAACTTGCTGGCCACGGCCACGCCCAAGTCCCCGGTCTTTGGGTCCTGGGCTACCAGGGAAAAGGTAGCCACCATCATGCCCCTATCCTACGCGCCCCCGCATGGTAGAGTGGGGGGATTGGGTGCGCCCATGGAGATTAGAAACATAGCCATCATTGCCCACGTGGATCACGGGAAAACTACCCTGGTGGACGCCATGCTCCGCCAGGCTAAGGCTTTGGCCAAGGATGAAGGGGAGCGGATCCTGGACTCGGGCGACCTGGAGAAGGAGCGGGGCATCACCATCCTAGCCAAGAACACCTCCGTGGTCTGGGACGGGGTGAAGATCAACATCGTGGACACCCCTGGCCACGCCGACTTCGGCGGGGAGGTGGAGCGGGCCCTTTCCCTGGTGGACGGGGTGCTCCTTCTGGTGGATGCCGCCGAGGGGCCCATGCCCCAGACCCGGTTCGTTCTGCGGAAAGCCCTCCAGGCCGGGCTCAAGCCCATCGTGGTCCTCAACAAGGTGGACAAGAAGGAGGCCCGCCCCGACGAGGTGCTAAACCTCACCTTTGACCTCATGGTGGAACTGGGAGCCACGGAGGAGCAGCTGGACTTCCCCTACCTCTACGCCATCGGCCGGGAGGGCCGGGCCTGGCGGAAAGTACCTAAAGAAGATCTCTCGGAGCTTTTCCAAACTATCCTCGAGCACATCCCCTCACCCAGGTGGGAGGAAGGGCCCTTCCAGCTTCTGGTGGCCAACCTGGACCACTCCCCCTACCTGGGGCGGATCGCCCTCGGCAAGGTGGCCCGGGGCCGGGTGCGCAAGGGGGAAAGCGTGGCCATCTTGAAGGAGAGCGAGGTCCTTTCCGCCAGGGTGGTGGCGGTCTACACCCACCAGGGCCTGGAGCGGGCGGAGGTGGAGGAAAGCCTTCCCGGGGATATCGTGGCCCTGGCGGGGATGGAGGGGGTTGAGATTGGGGACACTCTGGCCGATCCCGAAGCCCAAGAGCCCCTTCCCCGCCTTAAGGTGGACGAGCCCACCGTGGCCCTCACCCTCACCGCCAATACCTCCCCCTTCGCCGGGCGGGAGGGCCGGTACGTGACGGGCCAGAAGCTGAAGGAGCGCCTCCTTAAGGAGCTTCGCACCAACGTGGCCCTCCAGGTGGAGGAGGTGGGCCCCGAGGTCTTTGAGCTTAGGGGCCGGGGGGAGCTTCACCTGGCCATCCTCCTGGAAACCATGCGCCGGGAAGGCTACGAGTTCAGCGTGGGCCAGCCCCGGGTGCTCACCAAGGATGGCCTCGAGCCCTACGAGCTTTTGGTGGTGGAGGTGCCCCAGGACCGCTTCGGAGGCGTCATGGAGGCCCTGGGGGCCCGACGGGCGGAAATGATCCACATGGAGGTGGGCGAAAGGGTACGGGCGGAGTTCGTCGTCCCGGCCCGAGCCCTTTTCGGCTTCCGTAGCCTTTTCCTTTCCCTTACCGGAGGGGAAGGCCTCCTAAGCCACACCTTTCACGGCTTCGGCCCCGAGGCCGGCCCCATCCCCACCCGCACCACGGGAAGCGCCGTGGCCATGGAGGCGGGGGTGGCCACCGCCTACAGCCTGAACCGCCTGCAGGAGCGGGTGCAGTTCTTCATTGAGCCGGGCACCGAGGTCTACGTGGGCATGATCGTGGGGGAGCACGTGCGGGAAAACGACCTGGAGGTGAACGTCACCACCGCCAAAAAGCTCACCAACATCCGGGCGGCAGGTTCCGACGAGAACATCCGCCTGGTGCCCCCAAGGCAGCTTTCCTTGGAAGAAGCCCTGGAGTTCCTGGCCGAGGACGAACTCCTAGAGGTAACCCCCAAGAGCCTCCGCTTGCGCAAAAAGGTGCTGGACCCCTCAAGGCGGAAGCGCCTGGTGGGCCGCTAACCTCAACCCAAGAGGAAAGCCCGCAAAAAGGAAAGGCATGGGCCGGACCCCAAAGGTCCGGCCTGGGCTTCCCCGCTTTTTTACTCCTCTTCCCGCTCCCCGTAGGTTTCCAGTGAACCCGGACAAACACATGTGAGACACCGAGCGGGATAAAAAGATGGGGAACCGACCCTGCGGAGGTTCCCCCTATGCAGCTGACCACGGTTGGCAAAGACCTATGGCGAGGAGCTAAGGAAGCGCAGACTCTGGCCGAGGCCGGAGCAGGCGACCCGGATGTCCAGGAACGCCTACGCAAGATCAAGTTGGTGAAAGCCTTGCGGGAGAGCAAGAGGAGCTGGGATGAGGTCCAGGAGCTTTTGGGCATCAGCCGGGCCACCTACTACCGTTGGGAAAGGGCTTTGAGGGAGAAGGGGCTG
>NZ_KZ672977.1 GCF_002964845.1 Thermus tenuipuniceus | reverse complement strand
GGCCCCCGCCTGCGGGGGGAAGGGGGTGTTTATGCAGGGTATTCGGGAGGTGCAAGTTTTGAGTTTTTCCTTCTTCCCCTCCTTGT
Source organism: Thermus tenuipuniceus (assembly GCF_002964845.1). Taxonomy (GTDB): domain Bacteria; phylum Deinococcota; class Deinococci; order Deinococcales; family Thermaceae; genus Thermus; species Thermus tenuipuniceus. Next base: position 27,574 of record NZ_KZ672977.1, on the reverse strand, counting down.
TGATCCTCGTGCTCACCTCCCTTGCCCTCGTGCTCCTTGTAGCCTATAGCTTCCCTGTGGAGCACCTGCCCGTTGCCGGCATCCACCTTTACCTCCTGGTCAGCGATCACCACTTCCCAAACCAAGTAGCCGTTCTCCACGGAAAGCTTCACTGCTGTTGGGGAAGCCTGGGTGCCCAGGGCTTTTTGAGCCACCCGTACCGCTTCGTCCGCTGTGATCTTGGCCAGGGACTGGTAGGCCTGGGAGGTGGCGTCCTCCTGCACAGGGATGCTCCCCACATAGCTGGGGGACTGGGCGCCGGCTTGGCTAGAGGAGTTTCCACCCATACCCTTCTGGGCCACAGCCACAACGCTTGCCAAGCTGCCAAGGGCCAACAGGATCCACTTTGCGTTCCTCTTCATCTTCGCCTCCTTTTTCCGGGCCTTCCGCCCGGACACCCCTACCCTAGGGGGGCAACCTTGCATGGCGGTGACAAGGCATGAGATGGGGATGATAACTTATTGCAAACGATAACTGCTTGTATTTGGTTGGTCTGGTCCCTATACTGGTGCCCATGAAGCTGGCCGACCTGGTTCAAAGTGAGCGCCATCTGGTCCTTCAGGTGATTCAACCCGCCCTTCTTGGCCTCATGGACGGATCTGTGGCCACGCTGGCTCCTCTGTTTGCGGCTGCTGAGCTTACAGGGCGACCCCATAGTGCCTTTCTGGTAGGCATGGCCGCAGCCTTGGGGGCGGGGATTTCCATGGGCCTGGCGGAAGCGGTTTCCGACGACGGGAAGCTTTCGGGCCGGGGGCACCCCTTGCTAAGAGGAGGTGTTACAGGGTTAGCCACCTTCCTGGGAGGTACGTTTCACACCCTGCCCTTCCTGATCCCTCAGATCAGGCTGGCCCTCCTCCTGGCCTCCATGGTGGTGGTGGTGGAGCTCCTCGCCATCGCCTGGATCCGGTACCGCTATATGAAAAGCTCCTTGTGGAGCACTGTGATTCAGGTGCTCGGAGGGGGTTTGATCGTTTTCCTCGTGGGCTTGACCCTGGGTCGCTTCGGGGGTTGAGCCCAGAGGGGGGTTCATCATGGTGTTATGGTCGAGCATGTCCGGGAAGTTCTGGGGGACCCCACCACGGTGTTGTTCACCCTTCTGCGCGTGGCTGTGGTTTACCTGGTTCTCCTCGCGTACCTCCGGCTGAGCGGGAAGCGGGTCTTAGGCCAGATGACTCCTTTAGACCTTCTTACCCTCTTACTGCTATCCAACGTGGTGCAAAATGCCATGATCGGCCCGGACAACAGCCTCGTGGGTGGGTTGCTGGGGGCTGGACTGCTGCTGGCCCTGGACCGGCTCCTCTCCCAAAGTCCCCTGCGGCGGAGCTTTCTTGGGCACCCAACCCTTTTGGTCCATGATGGAAAGCCTATCCCCGACAACCTGTTGCGGGAAGGAGTGGACCTCGAGGAGCTGATGGCCGCCCTTCGCGAGCACGGAGTAGGGCACCTCGAGGACGTGCTGAGCGCTGTGTTGGAAGTGGACGGCACCATCAGCGTGGTACCCAGGGATCACCTCTTGCCTAAGCGCCTTAGGAGGGTACGCTCCAGCCGAAACCGCTAGGGGGCCATGGGCGGGTTGGAGGCGGGAGTAAAAAGCTCGTTCTTCCGCACAAAGGCCTCCATGAAGCGCCCGAGAATCTCCATCTGGCTACGATGGGCTTTAAGGGCTTGCAGTTTCCTTGCCTCCTCCTCTGGAGTGAGGTCCAGACGCTGCCAGGCGAGGTGCCGGCCCCGGGGAGGGGGCTCCAGGTAGAGCCCGGGGTGGAGGCCCTTGGGGAGGGGCCACTCCAGACCCCCGTGGACCATGTAGAAGCGCAGCCGGTCCAGCCACCCCCGCTCCCCCATGAGGCGCAGGGCCATGTAGGCGGTGGCCCGGTGGTCCGGGTGGGCGTCCTCGGGGGCCGGGGAAACCACCAGGTCCGGGCGCACCCGCTCCAGGATGGCCCTCAGGTCCCTTTCCCAGGCCTCCCCGGTGTAGGGGGCTCCTGGGCGGAAGGTGCCCGGGTAGCTCACCCGATCCAGGTGGGTGTTGGGGGAGCGGTAGGGGGTAAAGAAGTTTTCCAGGAAGAGGTGGAGGAGGCCCCGGTCGGGGTAGCCCAGTAAGAAGAGGTTCCCCTCGGGCACCCCCAGGGCCTGGGCGGCGGCCACGGACTCCTGGCGCCGCCGTTCCGCCAGCCCGCGCAGGTCGGCGGGGGTGGGCCGCAGGGTGCGGTTCAGGAGGGCCGCATCCCATTGGAACCCGTCCCCCAAGGTCATCCAAGCGATGTAGACCTTCCCGCCCCCCTGGCGCACCCGTTGCATGAGCCCTGCCGCGGCCAGGCTCTCATCGTCGGGGTGGGGGGCCAGGACCAGGAGCCGGGTTCCCGGGACAGGGTCCCACGCGGGCAGCGCCCCTACCCGGGTACGGTAGTACCAGGCGTAGGCCTGCTGGAACAGCCAGGGGGCGTTTATCAGCAAGAAGACCAAGAGGAGGAGCAGGAGGAGAACCCACATGGCCCTGCGCATACGCTACCAGATTAGGCCCCCCAAGGGGGGCTTGCCAGCCCCCCCCCGGCCCCTAAGATTAGGATTAGGGCAAAAAGGCCCGAAGGAGGTTATCCATGGCCGAAGTGGTTCTAAGCGCGGTATTCCACTCCCACGAGGCAGCGGAGGACGCGGTGCGCAAGATGGGGGAGGCAGGCCTACCCATCCGCAACGTTTCCATCCTGGGCCAGAACCTGCAGTCTAAGGAGCGGGTCCACGGCTTCATCACCGTGGGGGACGTGGCCCGCCAGGGGGCAGGGGTGGGGGCTTGGTTCGGCGGCCTCTTCGGCCTCCTGGTGGGGGCGGCCTTCCTCTGGATCCCCGGCTTCGGTCCCCTGGTGGTGGCCGGGCCCCTGGCCGCCACCTTGGTGGCCACCCTCGAGGGGGCGGCCCTGGGGGCGGCGGGCGGGGCCCTGGTGGGGGCGTTCATCGGCTACGGGCTAAGCCGGGAGCGGGCCCTCAAGCTGGACACCTCCATCAAGGCCGGGGAGTACGTCCTCCTCATGCACGGCTCCCAGGAGGAGGTGGACCGGGCCAAGGAGATCCTGAGCGCGGCGGGGGGCACGGACATCGCTGTGGAACCCCGGACCGCCTAGTCTCGGGCCTTTTCAGGTACGCTACAGGCAAGCGGCAGAGTGTAAAGTAGGAGGTGGTAGGTATGGTAAAGCGGTGGCTCCTTTTGGCGTTTCTCCTCTCCTTAGCTCTGGTCTGGGCCCAGGCCCCCGATCCCGCCCAGTTCGGCTTCCCCCAGGTGAAGGCCAGCCTCATCGTGCAGCCTTGGGACTACCTGCGCCTGGGGCTAGGCAGCATGGTCCTCACCGTGCCCTCCGGGGCCTTTGGCCAGGACCCGGCGCGCCTGGAGATCCTCCTCGGGGACCCCAACCAGTGGCAGGCCTACGCCCCCAAGGGGCAGAAGGTCCTCCTGGCCTTCGCCCTCAGGGTGACGAACCTGAAGACGGGACAAAGGATCCTGGGCTTCGCCCAGCCCCTCCACTTCGCCTTCTACGGGCCGGCCATCACCCCGGAGGCCCAGTACCTGGACGTGACCTTCACCAACCCCCCCAACGTGAGCCCCAACCCGGTGAAGCCCACCATTCAGGTCTTTCCCCTGGGGCCCAGGCACCAGAACGGCCGCCTCAGCCACCCCATCGCGGGGGCCGGGGTGGGCTGGCTGGTGACCGCCCCGTGAGGGAGGTGAGGGCATGAGCAAGGCCAAAGCCGCAGCCCTCTTCGCCGTGGTGGCCCTGGGGGGCACCTTCTTGTGGTGGGCCCTGGAGCGGGCCGATGGGCAGGGGAGCGCCCCCCCGCCCCCCCCTGCGGCCCTCCCCTCCTCTGCCCTTCAAGGCCTCCTGCCCGACGAGGCCAACACGGTGGAGATCGCCGCCAAATACGGGCCCGGGGTGGTCCTGGTGCAGAGCTTCATCCCCGGGCAGGCCCTGCCCCAGAACGTGCCCCCCCAGTTCGCCCCCTTCTTCGCCCCCTTCCTCCAACCCCCTCAGGTGGGCACGGGCTCGGGCTTCTTCGTGGACGCCGAGGGGCACATCCTCACCAACTTCCACGTGGTCCAGGGGGCGAACCGCCTCCAGGTGCGGCTCCAGGGGGACCCCAGGACCTACGCGGCCAAGCTGGTGGGCTCGGTGCCCGCCCTGGACCTGGCCCTCCTGAAGGTGGAGGTCAAGCCCCCGGTGGTGCTGCCCTTGGGGGACTCGGACAAGCTCCTGGTGGGGCAGAAGGCCATCGCCATCGGCAACCCCTTCGGCCTCGAGTTCACGGTCACCACCGGGGTCATCTCCGCCATCCGCCAGAACCCGGGGGCGGTGGACCCCTTGGTGCCCAAGCTCATCCAGACCGACACCCCCATCAATCCTGGGAACTCGGGCGGTCCCCTTCTGGACTCCCGGGGGCAGGTGGTGGGCATCAACACCGCCATCCTCTCCCCCACCGGCCAGGTAGGAGCCCCACAGTACTCTGGCATCGGCTTCGCCATCCCTATCAATTTGGTGAAAGAGTGGCTTCCCGCCATGAAGGCGGGAAAGCAGGTGAGCGAGGCCGAGGTTCTGGCCAAGCGGCCTAGGCTTGGGGTAGAGGTCCTTCCCCTAAGCGCCTTACCCCCCGCTTTAAGGGCCCAATACGGTCTTCCCGACCAAGGCCTTTTGGTCCAACGGGTGAGTCCCGGTTTCCCCGCCGCTCAAGCTGGACTTAGGGGAGCCACTCGGTTCGTGGCCCTGACCGATCCCACCACCGGGCAGACGGTCCAGGTGGGGGTGGACGGGGACGTGCTCCTGGAGGCGAACGGCCGCCCCTTGGACCAGGCCCCCGACCTGCAGAACCTCTTGGCCAACCTCAAGCCGGGCCAGCCGGTCACCCTTAAGGTGTGGCGCCAGGGGAAGACCCTGGAGGTTCGGGTGACCCCAAGACAGGGCCAGTGATGGACGTGGGCACCCTGGTCAACAGCCTCTTCTGGCTCTTCCTCATCTTTGCCTTCCTGAGCCCCTACCTGCAGCGGCAGGCCCTCGAGGCCGCCCGCACCCGGCAGATCCTAAGCCTTGAAAGGAAGCGGGGAAGCCGGGTCATCACCCTGATCCACCGCCAGGAGGCCATCAGCCTCCTGGGGGTGCCCTTGGTGCGCTACATTGACGTGGACGACTCCGAGGAGGTCCTCCGGGCCATCCGCCTCACCGACCCCCAGATGCCCATCGACCTCATCCTGCACACCCCCGGGGGGCTGGTCCTGGCCGCGGAGCAGATCGCCCTGGCCCTCCTGCGCCATCCGGCCAAGGTCACGGTCTTTGTGCCTCACTATGCCATGTCCGGGGGCACCCTCATCGCCCTGGCTGCGGACGAGATCGTCATGGACGAGAACGCCGTCTTAGGGCCCATCGACCCCCAGATCGGGGATGCTCCTGCGGCCAGCCTTCTCGCCCTTCTCCAGACCAAGCCCATTGAGAAGATCGAGGACGCCACCCTCATCAAGGCGGACATCGCCGCCAAGGCCATGAAGCAGGTGGCCGAGGTGGCGGAGAAGCTCTTGGCCAAGCACATGGACCCGGAGAAGGCCCGCACCACCGCCCGCCTGCTCTCCCAGGGCACCTGGACCCACGACTACCCCATCACCGTGGAGGAGGCCCGGGGGCTGGGCCTACCCGTGTCCACGGACATGCCCCGGGAGGTGTACGCCCTCATGGAGCTCTACCCCCAGACCCAGATACGCCGCCCCAGCGTGCAGTACATTCCCCTTCCTTATACCAAAGGAGGTCGAGAATGAGGCGAAAACAGGAACCGTTAGGCCTTACCCAGACCATCCTTCTAGCGCTTCTTGTGGCCTTTGCAGGCACCACTTTTTACTTTGCCCTCAACTACCTGGCCTTGCGTGAACAGGGGGTAAGCAAGGGTCCCGCTACCGCCAACATCAGTGGCTCCATCCCCGCCCTCCCCCAGGACTTTCCGGAGAGTCTAGACCAAACGGTGGCCCTGGGTAAGGACATCTTTATGAATACCAAGGACCATCCCCTGAGTAAAGCCTACGTGGGCAATGCCCTGAATTGTGCTTCCTGCCACCTAAATGGGGGCACGGATCCCAAGGGGCTCACGTTGGTGGGGACGGCCACCGCTTTCCCCGCCTACTCCTCCCGGGAAAAGGCGGTCATCACCCTGCAAAACCGCATTGGGGACTGTTTCATGCGGAGTTTGAATGGCACCCTGCCCCCCTTGGGGGGTCCGGTCCTGGTAGCCCTAGACGCCTATATCACCTCCCTGTCCCAAGGCCTTCCCATGCGCATGAATCCCAAAAGCCCTACCGGACCCAATGCCTTAAAGCCCCTCTCGGTGGACTGGACCCAAGCGGACGCGCAACGGGGGAAGAGCCTCTACCAAGCCAAGTGTGCTGTCTGCCATGGGGCTGAGGGCCAGGGACAAGTAGGACCCCCCCTTTGGGGTCCGAAATCTTACAATGCCGGTGCCGGGATGGCCAACTGGAAGAATCTGGCCGCCTTCATCCACGGGGCCATGCCCCTGGGTAACCCCAACTTATCCCCCGACGAGGCCCGGGACATCGCCGCTTATGTGGACAGCCAGCCCCGGCCAGAGTTCGTTCTCAAGGACCATCTGCCCCCTGCCCAGAGCCTGGGGATCTACACCTCTAAGGTTCTGGACGAGGTGAAACAGGTGGAGCCGGTAAAGCCATGAGGAAGAGGCCCCTGCATCTGGTGGTCCTTGGCCTCACCGGAGACCTATCCCGCCGCCTCCTGATGCCGGCCCTGGTGCGGCTCCACATGGAGGGGCGGCTTCCTCCCTTGCGCCTCCTGGGCTTCGGGGCCGAGGCTTGGGGCGAGGAGGAGGTGCGGGAGCGTCTAGGGGCTTTCATCGCCCAGCGCCCTGAGCTGGACCCCAGGGCCTGGGCCGAGGTGCGGGGCTGGATCCATTACCGGCAGGCGGCGATCTCCCCCCAGGGTCTGGCCCCTTTGCGGGGCCTCGAGGGGCCGGCCCTCTTCTACCTGGCCCTGCCCCCCGCTCTCTTCCCCAAGGCGGCCACGGCCTTGGGCCGCCTGGGCCTGGCCCGGGAGCGCACCGGTTGGCGCCGGATCGCGGTGGAGAAGCCCTTTGGCCGGGACCTGCTCTCGGCCCAGCGCCTCAACCGGGTCCTCCACCGCCACTTCCGGGAGGAGCAGGTTCTGCGCATGGACCACTTCCTGGGGAAGCGGGCGGCGGAAAACCTCCTGGCCCTGCGCCGCCACAATCCTTCCCTGGAAGCCCTCTGGGGACGGGTGGGGGTGGCCTACGTGGAGATCACCTATGCGGAAACCCTGGGGCTGAAGGGGACCTGACCCACTTTCCCTCGGAGGTGGAGGTGGAGGAGGCCTGGCGGGTGGTGGAGCCGGTACTCCAGGCTTGGCGCCGGGGACGGCCCGAGGCCTACCCCCAGGGGAGCCAAGGCCCTGGGGGCCAGGAGCGCCTCCTCCTGCCCGGTCACCGCTGGCTGGAACTGGGAGGGAAACCATGATGGGACTGGTGGGCCTGGGCCGCATGGGCCTAGGCATGGCCAAACGTTGGCGGGCGGCGGGGCTGGAGGTCCTGGGCTACGACCAGGACCCGGGGGCCCGGGCGCGGGCCGAGGCCACGGGCCTGCGGACGGCGGAGGACCTTGAGGCCCTCTTGGTGGACCTCCCCACCCCCCGCGCCCTCTGGCTCATGGTGCCTGCAGAGGCGGTGGATGGCCTTCTGGAGATCCTTCTCCCTAGCCTGGCCCCCGGGGACCTGGTGGTGGACGGGGGCAACTCCTTTTACCGGGAAAGCCAGCGCCGGGGCCAGCTCCTGGGGGCGCGCGGGGTGGGCTTCTTGGACGTGGGTGTGTCCGGGGGCCTCTTCGGGGAACGGGAGGGGTACGGGATCATGGTAGGGGGTGAGGCTTTCCTAGTGGCCCGTATCCAGCCCTATCTCGGCGCCTTGGCCCCCGAAGGCGGTTGGGTTCACGCGGGAGGCCCGGGGGCCGGGCACTACGCCAAGATGGTCCATAACGGCATCGAGTACGCCCTTATGGAAGCCTACACCGAGGGGGCCCACCTCCTCTATGCCGCCCAGGAAGACCTGGGCCTGGACCCCAAGGCAGTGGTGGCCGCCTGGCGGGGGGGGACCATCGTGCGGGGCTTCCTCCTGGACCGCCTGGCGGAGGTCCTCGAGGGGGAGCTTGCCGTGGCCCCGGTGGTGGAGGACACCGGGGAGGGGCGCTGGGCCCTGGAGGAGGGGCTCAAGCGGGGGGTGCCCTTGCCCGCCATGGCCCAGGCCCTCTTCGCCCGTTGGGAGAGCCAGGGCAAGGCCAGCCTCGGCTACCGCCTCCAGGCCCTCCTGCGCAAGGCCTTCGGGGGCCACCCGGTGAATCCTTCTGAGGAGGACCATGGGGGGGAACCTTCGCTTTAGGACGTTTCCCACCCCGGAGGCTGCCTTGGAAGAGGCCCTGGCCTGGCTTCTGGAGGGTCTTCCCCGGGCCCGCACCGGGGTCCTTGCTGGGGGGAAGACTCCTTTGCCCCTCTACCGGGCCCTGGCCGGGCGGGGGGTAGAGTTCCACGGGGTCCTTCTCCTTTCCGATGAGCGTTGGCTCTCCCCCGATGATCCTGGGACCAACCTCTTTGCCGTGGGCCAGGCCCTGGGGCCTTTGGCCCAGCATCTCCTTCCCTTTCCCCTGGACCTCCCCCCTATGGCTGCCCAGGAGTGGATGGAAAGCCGCCTCCTGACCCTCCTACCCCTGGACCTTGCCCTTTTAGGTATCGGGGAGGATGGGCACACCGCAAGCCTTTTTCCTGGGAGCCCTGTTCTGGTCTCGAGCCACCTGGTGGAGGTGGTCCATGGTCCCAAGCCGGCTTGCTTGCGCCTCACCCTTACCCCCAAGGCCTTCCGCGGCACCCGCCAGACCCTGTTCCTGGCTCTGGGGGAGCACAAGCGGCAGGCCTTACGGCGCCTCTTCCGTGGGGAGGACCTCCCCCCCCTTAGGGTGGCCCAGGAGGTTCAGGGGGCCTTCGTCTACACCGATCAGGAGGTGGACTGATGCAACAAGCCTTTGGTAAGCCAGGCATACCCCCCACCTGGGCCTCCAGCGCCAAGGACTGGGTGGGCACTGCCCTGGGGCGCAGCCGCCTCTGGTATACCCTGGGGCACGGCATCCTCAACGAGGTCTTCTGGCCGGCCACCGGCCGCCCCCAGGTCCGCGATCTAGGGTTTCTGGTGGCTGGGCCCGGTTTTTGGCTTGAAGTGAAGCGGGCAAACCGCTACCGGCTCCTGGCTGAGCCTCTCCTCCCTGAGGTGCGAGTGGTCCACGAGGGGGAGGGATATAGCCTCACCCTGGACTTCGTCCCCGACCCTGACAGGGACGTCCTCCTCATCGGCTACCGGTTGGAGGGGAAGGGTCTGCGCCTCTACCCCCTCTTGGCTCCTCACCTGGGGGGATCGGGGTGGGGCAATACGGCCTGGGTAGAGGAGGGGGCCCTCCTGGCGGCCAAGCAGGGGGAAGCTCTGGCCCTCCTGGGACCCTTCGCCCGGGGAAGCGCGGGGTATGTGGGCTTTTCCGATGGCTGGCAGGACTTCGCCCGAAACGGCGCCATGACATGGACCTTCGCCCAGGCCGAGGAGGGCAACGTAGCCCTCATGGGAGAACTCCTGGCCCCCAAGGGGGTGCTGGCCCTGGCCTTTTCCCCAACCCCCGAGGGGGCCAAGACCCTGGCCAAGGCTGCCCTGGTGGAGGGGTTAGAGGAGGTTTTGAGGAGGGCACGGGAGGCCTGGCAGGCCTTCCGCCCTGAGCTACCCAAGGGGGAGCCTGAGCTCCAGCGGGAGGCTTACATCTCCTATCACGTCCTCAAGGTGCACGAGGACCGCACCTTCCCCGGAGCCATGGTGGCCAGCCTCTCTGTTCCCTGGGGCAACACCCGGGATGACCCCGGAGGGTATCACCTGGTCTGGACCCGGGACCAGGTGGAGGCGGCCTTCACCTACCTGGCCTTGGAGGCCCACGAGGAGGCCCGAACGGTCCTGGCCTACCTGGCCGCCACCCAGGCCCCGGACGGCCACTGGTCCCAGAACCTCTATCCGGATGGGCGGCCCTACTGGCAGGGCTTGCAACTGGACGAGGCTGCCTTGCCTATCCTCTTGGCCCTTCGGCTCAAGGAGCTGGGAGGTCTGGGCCCCCAAAACGGGGCCATCCGGGAAATGGTGCGGCGGGCAGTGGGCTTTCTGGCCCGGGAGGGTCCGGTGAGCCCCCAGGACCGCTGGGAGGAAAGCCCTGGCCTTTCCCCCTTTACCTTGGCCGTAAGCGTTGCCGCCCTGTCTGGGGCTACCTTATATGGCTTTTTGCAGGGGGAGGAGGCGGAGTATGCGCTTTCCCTTGCGGACTGTTGGAATGCGCGCATTGAGGAATGGTGCTACGTGAAGGGTTCGGGGCTGGACCGGGCGGTAGGTGTGGAGGGCCATTATGTTCGCTTATCCCCTTCGGGTCCTCTGGGTCCTAGGGGTCGGGTTCAGGTGGCCAACCGAGCTGGTGTGGCCGTGGATGTGGCGGAGCTTCTGGGCCTGGAGTTTTTGTGGCTGGTGCGCCTGGGCCTGCGACGTCCCCAAGACCCTCGCATCGTTTCTACCCTGGCCCTGGTGGACAGGCACCTTCGGGTGGATCTTCCCACCGGCATTTTCTACCGTCGCTACCCGGAGGATGGATACGGGGAGCATGGGGATGGAAGCGCCTTTGACGGCACTGGCCAGGGCCGGGCCTGGCCCCTCCTCACCGGGGAACGGGGCATCTACGCCCTGCTGGCAGGGGAGGACCCCCTTCCCTACCTCCGAAGCATGGCCCGGGGGACCGGGCGTGGTAGGCTCATCCCTGAGCAGGTATGGGATGCGGATCCTATCCCGGAAAAGGGGCTTCTTCCGGGCCGCCCTACCGGTAGCGCCCAACCTCTTCTTTGGGCCCATGCGGAGTACTTGAAGCTCTACACGGCCTATCACCAACGGACCGGTCCCGTGGAGCGCCTAGGACGGGTGATGGAGCGCTACGAGCGGGGGTCACTGCCGCAGGTGCGCCATTGGCGGCGGGAGGTCCCCGTTCTTCGCCTTTCCCCCACGGAACGCCTTCTGGTGGAGTGCCGCAAGCCTTTCCGGCTCCACTTGGGCTGGGAGGGATGGAAGGATCCTGAGGATGTAGAGGCGGAACCTCTGCCGTTTGGGCTCTACGGGGTTCTTTTGGACCTCGAGGATCATTCCGAGGTAAACTTCACCTTCTTTTACCCGGACGAGAACCGTTGGGAAGGAAGGGACTACCAAGTGCGGAGGGGTTAGATGGAACGGGAGGATCCCACACTAAGGCGTGAGCGGCGCTTGATCCTGACCCTGATAGGCACCAGCATGGGTTTCGCCACACTCTCGGCACTCTTGGTGGCCAAAGACCTCATTCCCAAACCTTCGCAGACCCCCGATAAGCTTCCGCCTCAGGTAGGGGACATCCTGGTCTACGCAACAGGTCACAAAGAGGGAACTCCCATTGACCCCAGGAGGCTTCCCTTGGGTGGGCCCTTCGTTCTGGCCTACCCCATGGATCCCAAGACCAGGGTCGTCCGAAACGGGGATGCCAAAAGCACTCTCCTGGTGGTGCGCCTGGACCCTGCATCCCTGGTTCCCGAAGTGCGGCAGCATGCCGTAGGGGGCGTGGCGGTCTATTCCGCGGTTTGCACCCACCTGGGTTGCATCGTGAGCCTGTGGCATCCCCAGAAGCAGTTAGCCCAATGCCCCTGCCATGGCGGGGAGTACGATCTGGCCCAGGATCGGGTGGTGGCGGGCCCGCCTCCGAGGCCGCTTCCCTTGTTGCCGGTGCGCCAAGAGGGTGGGGTTTTGGTGGTAGCGGGTCCCTTCACGGGGCCGGTGGGAGTAGTTTAGAGGAATGAACGTTTGGGAGTTCAGCCTGGGGGTTTTCCTGGGCAGTACCCTGGCGGGGTTTCTGGGGGCACTCACGGGCTTGGGGGGAGGGGTGGTGTTGGTGCCCCTTTTGGTGCTGGTCTTCCGGGTAGACCTGCACCACGCTTTGGGGGCTTCCTTGGTGTCGGTGATCGCCACCAGCAGTGGGGCTGCTGCTGCCTATGTACGGGAAGGGTACACCAATCTCCGGCTGGGTATGTTCTTGGAGCTAGCCACCACCCTTGGGGCCCTCTTGGGTGCAGGCCTACTCGGTGTCCTGCCCAAACGGCTTGTGGCCCTGGTGTTTGGCCTCGTCTTACTTCACTCCGCCTACTTAAGCTACCAAGGTCGCCTCGAGGACCAGCCCATAGATCCCAAGGTCTCGGATCCCCTGGCGAAAAGGTTGCGATTGGAAGGAGGCTTTCCCAGCCCTGAGGGGGAGCGGGCCTATGGGGTGCGCCGCCTGTTGGCGGGCCTGGGCCTTATGGGGTTGGCGGGGGTTCTCTCCGGACTTCTTGGCATCGGGTCGGGGGCCGTCAAGGTGTTGGCCATGGACCGGGTTATGGGGCTTCCTTATAAGGTTTCCACTACCACTTCCAACTTCATGATCGGGGTCACGGCCGCCGCCAGCGCCGGCATCTACCTCCGGCAAGGCTACATTGACCCGGTAATCAGCTTCCCGGTAATACTAGGAGTCCTCCTTGGGGCTTTCCTGGGGGCTAAGATCCTGCCGAGAAGCCCCACCCCTAGGCTCCGGTTGATCTTCGCCCTGGTGATCGCCTTCTTGGGGGTGCAGATGGTGGTCCAGGGGGTGGGCGGATGAGGCGCATGGACCTCTGGATATCATGGACCCTGCGCGTAGGGGTTCTGCTTTCCGCCCTTCTGGTCTTTCTCGGCGGGCTGGGCTACCTGGCAGCCCACGGGGGAACCCCGGCAGGGGTGGCCTCGTCGGGCCCTTGGTCCATCTGGCCTCCTTCTCTGGATCCTCTAGGCTTCCTGCAGCTTGGTTTGTTACTCCTTATCCTGACCCCCGTGGCCCGAGTGGCCCTGGCCTTGGGCCTTTACCTGGAGGAGCGGGATTGGACTTTTGCTCTCATCACCTTTTGGGTGCTCCTGGTGCTTTTGGGAAGCCTTTTGGGCTACCTTTAACCCCCGTTGGGACGAGGGTTGGGATAGGGTGGTCGGCCCTTTGTTCCGGAGGTGCCAGGCTCTAGCATAAGGGGGGTTGTTGCCTATGGAAACGCCACCTGTCCGCCGCTGGTTCTTAAGCCTGGCCCTTTTCCTGCTGGCTCTTTGGGCCCTCGGCCGCCTCTACAACCTTTTGCTCTGGGTCTTCCTCGCCTTTACCCTGGCTGCTGCCTTGGATCCCTTGGTGGGGCTTTTTGCCCGCAGGTTTCCCCGACCCTCTGCCGTTTTCCTGGCCTACCTCATGATCCTGGGGGTGATGGGCCTGGGGTTTTACCTGGCTGCACCCCTCCTGATCCTGCAGTTCCACCACCTGGGGGAACTCTTACCCATGGTCCTCAAGTGGCTTCAGGCTAACCTAGCCCTTTCCCTCCCTAACCTGGCCTCCTCCCTGGCTTCCTCCGCCCACGTGGCCGGGGATCTTCTCCTCAGGGTAGGGGAGACGGTTTCCGAGATGGTTTTGGCCCTGGTTCTTGCAGTGATGATCGCCCTCGAGCCCCACTTGGTGGCCCGGGCGGCACCGTACCTTCCCGGGAGCGGCTGGACCGAGGTGCTGGAGGATACCTGGAAGCGCATGGGCTACTGGGCTCGGGCTCAGTTCCTCATCGCCCTCTCCTTTGCTCTCCTCTTTGGGGGATGGCTTTTCATCCTTGGCGTTCCCAGCCCCTTCGCCCTGGGAGTGCTGGGCGGGGTCTTGGAGGTGGTGCCCTTTGTGGGCGGGATCGCCACCGCTTCCCTGGCGGCATTGGTGGCCCTTTCGGCCAAGGGCCCTTTGGCGGCGCTCCTTGTGCTTACGGGCTATGGGGTTATCGCCCTTTTGGAGGGAAAGGTCCTCATTCCCTATATCTACGGGCGCACCGTGGGCTTTCATCCCGCCCTGGTGCTCCTCGCCATCTTCGCCTTCGGCAAGCTCTTCGGTTTTCTGGGTATATTCCTGGCGGTACCCATGACCATCCTGGGGGCGGGAATCCTGAAGCACTGGCGGCGCTAGCCCCCCACGTGCACGAAGGGGCGCTGGCTCCGATCGGGTTCGGTGCGGCGCAGGATCTCATGGGTAAGGGTGGGTACATCTCCTTCCCCGAAAAGGAGGAAGTCTAAGGCAGCCTGCAGGGGTCCCTCGTCCGACCACTCGAAGTAAATGTGGGGCCGTCGGCCGGTGCGGTTTCTCAGGTAGAGCAAAAAAGCAGCCAGGGTATTGGGTGCCGCTGTACCCAGGATGCGGAAGATGCGGGCCTCGGAGCGGTCCACCCCCCAGACCCGGGCTTGGGCGGTGAACTCCGAAGGATCCTGCACGAAGACCTCCACGAAGTAAATGGGATCCCCCACCGGGATGTGGGTGGCCTCGCGGATGCGGCGCTCCTTCTCCCAGTACACCCCCCAGCCTCCTCGCTCCGGCCGGTGGGCCACCAGACGGATGGGGGCTTCCTGCGCCTTAAGCTGGGACACAAATTGCTCGGCCATCTCGTCCAGCTGGAAGCCCTCCACCCTGAGTTCAAACGCCCGCAGGGTCCGGGAGAGCAGGGAGATGATCAGGGTGGCCGCAATGAAAAAGGAGGCGATCTTCACCCCATCTGGTCGCTCCAGGACGTTGGCCAGAAGCACGTAGGCGAAGAGGGGGAGGAGGAGGCGGTAGTACCCGCTTTCGGGACGTTTCTCCTGCTCCGCCAGCAGGGCTGCCGAAAGGGCAGCGGAGGTCATGACCACCAGCACGCCGGTGGCGTAGGCAGCTGCCTGGGCCTCTACCCGGGCCTGGAAAAGGAGGGTGAGGGCAAAGGCCACCCCGGTGAAGAAAAGGACCATGGGACGTTGTTTCCTAGCCCATTCCGGGGCCATGCCAAAGCGGGGAAGGTAGCGGGGGACGATGGTGAGGAGGCCCGCCATGGCGCTGGCCCCAGCGAACCAGAGGATGACGATGGAAAAGAGGTCGTAAAGGGTGCCGAAGTCCTCCCCCAGGTAGCGGTGGGCCAGCAAGCTTATGGCCCTGCCGGAAACCTCCTCGCTGCCCCACAGCTCCTGGGGGATGAGGAGGGTGGTGGCGAAGCCCGCCCCTAAGAGGAAGATACCCATGACGAGGGCTGCGGCGAAGAGGAGGCGGTATGTTCCCCGGATGCGGCCCCAGGGGCGCTCCGGGGTATCCCCGGGCAGACCCTGGATCAAGGGCATGACGGCTACCCCGGTTTCGTAACCGGAAAGCCCCAGGGCCAGCTTGGGGAAGGCTAGGGCTGTGGCCAGCACCAGGCCTAGGGGGTCGGGCTGGCTGGAAAGGAGCTTCCGCCACCAGTCCTCCAGGTGCTCCGGGCGTACGTGGGGCAGGGCGGAGAGGAGAACTACTCCGTTAAGGAAGAGATACCCCAGGGTGATGGGTACCGCCAGGCCGATGGCCTCCCGGAACCCCAGGTAGAAGACGAAGCCCAGGAGGCCAATAAGCAGAAGGGTGAGGCCCACCTGGTGTCCCTGAAGCCAGGAGGGAGCCAGGGGGTTGCCTAGGAAGTGAACGGCGGCGTCGGCAGCGGAGAGGGTGATGGTGATCATGAAGTCCGTGGCCATGAAGCCCAGGACCACCAAAACCAAGACCTTGCCCCGCCAGCCGGGGATCAACCGGGTGAGGAGCCCGATGGATCCCTCACCGTGTGGGCTTTCCTCTGCTACCCGGCGGTAGACGGGGTAGACCGCCAGGAAGGCGAAGAGGACCAGGGCCAGGTTGGCCAAAGGGGACAGGAGCCCCGCGGCCAAGAGGGCGATCCCCGGCTGGTAGCCCAGGGAGGAGAAGAGGTCAACCCCTGTGAGGCAGAGAACTTTCCACCAAGGGTAGCGCCCCTCGTCTTCCGGGTGCCCTGAACCGGGGGGAGAAGCAGGGGGTTTCATAGACCCTTAAGGATAGCGGCCACGCTACGGGGTACGTGGCCATAGGCTCGGTAGAGGGCATGGGCCTCGAGGAGTAGGGGCTTGGCCTCCATCCCCCTTCCCTCCTTTGCTAGGGTAAGCCCAAGGAGGTACCGGGCAAGAGGATTCTGGGGATCCAGGGCCACGGCCTTCCTCAGCATAGCCTCGGAGCGGGCGAGGCCTGTGGGAGTCCTCGGGGGCTTAAGAACCCCTCCTCGAGCCTGCTCGCCCCGGTAGTAATAGAACTGGCTCCGGACGAAAGCGTAGGGCAGAGGCCCAACCTCATCGGGAAGCCACCTTCTTCCGTGGATGCGGTAGGCCACAATGGCTCCATCCCGGGCGTAGATGGGTTCGGCAAACCGGTACCCCTCCTTGGTGTTGAGGAAGACCCCCAAGTGCCGGGGGAAAGGAGTGGGTTCCGAGGGATCCACCAGGTAGTCCTTCCCCTTAAGCCGTAGCACGGCCACGGCGTGGCCTAGGTTGCTCTCCTGGCCCTCAGGGTTTTTCCACACCATGTAGATGCCAGCGGAAAAACCCATGCTCTCCAAGAGACCTTGGACCAAGGTGGCCTGGAGCAGGCACTGCCGTTCCCCTTTCAAGGTGGCATAGGCGAACTCGTAGCCTTCCTCCAGGCTGAACCGGGGCAGTAGACGTTTCACCACCTGGAAGGCCCAGGTGGCGGCTTCTACGGGAGGGCGGTGGGAGAGGTGGCGGAGGGCCTCCTCCAGATCCCCAGGGTAGCCCCCAGGGGAGGAGCTGGCAGAACCCTTACGGTAGGCGGACTTCAACCAATCCAGAAAGGAAGGGGCTCCGGGAACCTGGTCGTAGGAGTCCTTTACGAGTCGCTGGAAAGCCGGGCTCTCCAGGGGAAAGGCCAAGGCGGTGGGGGATAGGATCAGGACAAAGGCTAAAACCCAAGGGACCACGATAAAGGAATATACACCCAACCCAGGCCTGCTGGGGTAAGGCAAGGGGGCGTGCGGCTATCTGGAGGGATGGGGCAGGTGGAGCATCCGGCTTCCCTCATGGTAGGCCAGAAGGCCAGCGTACCGCCCCCACTCCAGGAGTACCGAGAGAACCCTTTTGGCCTCCGGTTCCGGCAGGTGTTCCTTTAGTCGGTTGAGCACCCATCCTTCAGGAACCCTTCTACGCTCCAAAAGGGCCCGGTGTAGACGAGCAAAAAGGGGTATCCGCCTAAGGAGGTGTTCGGCGAACATCACCTTGCGCTCCTCGAGGCTGGCCTCCGCCCAAGCCACGCCTGCCGGGGTGAGCTCCACGTCCCCCTTTTCCACCCGGGCAAACCCCAATAGCTCGAGGGCCTCCAGGAGGGGGAAGAGGTCGTCCACCTCGAGGCCTTCCTCCTCCGCCAGAAGGGGAAGGTCGGCCCGCCCCCCCAGGCGGGCGATGGCCTCGGCCAGGCTCATGAGGGCACCCACTCGGGCATCGGGCAGGCGGAGAAGTTCCTCCTCCAGACGCCTTTCCACCTCCTCCCGAGGGGTTAGGGCCTCATAGATTTGGTCTACCAGGGCGCGGAACTGGGGGTTGCTGGGGTCCCTGGGATGGGGAAGAGGGATGCGGATCTCCCTCCCAATGCGGGCTGGACTCCCCTCGAGGATCAAGGCCCGGTCGGCCAAGGCCACCGCCTCCTCGATGTTGTGGGTGACCATGAGGACCGCCTTGGTGGAGATCCGCCCTGAAAGCCAAAGGTCCAGGAAATCCCCCCTGAGCCCCTCGGCGGTGAGGGGGTCCAGGGCGGAGAAGGCCTCGTCCAGGAGAAGGACCTCGGGTTCCACCACCAAGGCCCGGGCGAAGCCCACCCGTTGCCGCATCCCCCCGGAAAGCTCCTTGGGAAAGGCTTCCTCGAACCCCCTTAGGCCGATGAGGGCGATGGCCTCGCGAGCCCGTTCCAGGCGCTCCCTCTTGGGTATCCCCCGGGCCTCGAGGCCTAGGGCTACGTTGTCCAGCACCGTGAGCCAGGGGAAGAGGGCGAAGGTCTGGAAGACCATGGCCATGCCTTCCACGGGGCCTTCCACCCGCTTGCCCTTAAAGCGCACCTCGCCCGCATCGGGGAGGATGAGGCCCGCCAGGATGCGCAGGAGGGTGCTTTTCCCCCCTCCCGAGCGCCCCAGGAGGGCCACCACCTCGCCCTCCCTTAGGGTCAGGTTCACCCCGAAGAGCACCGGGTAGGCCCGTTCCCCTGCCCGGAAGGCCTTGACGATGTCCTTGGCGCTGAGCAGCATACTTTCCCCCTAGAAGCGGAACTTTTCCTCGGCCAGGCGGTATAACCGCCGCCAGACAAAGCGGTTGATGGCCACCACGTAGAGGCTCATCACGGCTATGCCCAGGAGGAGATGGGGTCCTTGCCCTTCCTCTAGGGTCCAGCGGGCGATGTAACTGCCAAGGCCGGTGGCCTGGAGGGTGAGGGAACCCCACTGCACCACCTCGGCCACGATGGCGGCGTTCCAGGTGCCCCCGCTGGCGGTAATGAGGCCCGTGAGGATATGGGGGAAGGTGCCGGGCAGAAGAAGCCTTCTCCAAAGGGTTAGGCCTTTAAGGCCAAAGCTTCGGGCCGCTTCCTTCAAGTCCTCGGGCAGGGCCATGCTGCCCGCCACGGCGTTGAAGAGGATATACCACTGGGTCCCGAGGGCCATGAGAAAGGCGGAGAACACCTCCAGAGAGAAATGATGGCGGAGGAGGAAAAGGGCCAAAAGGGGATAGAGCAGGTTGACGGGAAAGGCGGCGAGGAGCTGGAGAAGGGCCTCTACCCGCTGGGCAACCCGGGGCCTCAGGCCCAGGAGGATGCCCGCGGGCACCCAGATGGCGGTGGCCAACAGGAGTACCCCCATGACCCGGAGGAAGGTGAAAAAGCCCAGGAGGAAGACCCGGGCCACCTCCAGCCATCCCAGGGGCTGGAGCTGGCGCCAAAGGATAAAGGCCCCAATCCCCCCGAGGAGAAGGAGGGGAAGGACCAGGACCCACTGGGGAAGGATAAGGCGGCGCGGAGGGCGCCTCCGTTCCAGCTGGAAGAGGGCCTCGAGGGCCCAGGAAAAGGCGGCCTCGGCGATTCCCCTTAGGGTGTGGGTCCGCCTTAGAAGGTCCAGAACCCAGCTTCTTGTTGGTTCGGTTCCGGGCCGTTCCTCGTACTTGAAGCGCTGGCTCCAGGCCACCAGGGGCCGGAAGAGAAGCTGGTCGTAGGCCAGGATGGCCGCCAGCATGCTCAAGGAAGCGAGAAGCACCGCCCGACCATCCCCCTGGGCGATGGCGGTGGCCAGGTAGGACCCGATGCCGGGAAGCTGCACCTGGGTCTTGCCCACGGCGATGGCCTCCGAGGCCACCACAAAGAACCATCCCCCCGACATGGACATCATGGCGTTCCAGACCAGGCCCGGCAGGGCAAAGGGGAGCTCCAGGCGGAAGAAGCGTTGCCAGGGGGAGAGGCGGAACAAGGTGGCCGCCTCATCCAGTTCCCGGGGAAGGGTTTTCAGGGACTGGTAGAAGCTGAAGGCCATGTTCCAGGCCTGGGAGGTGAAGACGGCGAAGATGGCCGCAAGCTCGTAGCCCAGGGCCCGTCCGGGGAACAAGGCGGCGAAGGCCCCTGCCGTGGCTGCCAGGAAGCCCAGGATGGGAACGGATTGCAGGATGTCCAAGAGGGAGATGAGGAAGGGCTCCAGCCGGGTCTTGGCCGCCAGGGGAGCGTAGACCAGGGTGAAGAGCGTGGAAAGCAGGAAGGCTACCCCCATGCGGAAGGCGGTTCGCAGGGTGTATTCCGGTAGCTTTAAAGGATCCAGGGAGATGGGATTTGGGTGAAAGGGACCTACTGTTTCCCGGGAAGCCTCGAGGAAAAGGGCCAGGAGGCCCAGGGTTAGGAGGAGGGCCAGGAGGTCGTGGCGGTTGGGACGTTCAGGGATCCGGGTCAGGGCCATGGAGGTTTTCCTTTCCCGATAAGGGAGGGGTTGTCAGGTTGAGCTTGGGGCAGGATGAGGTCCGCTTGAGTTGGGGTTATGCACCTATTCCACCCCCTTGGCGCATGGCAGACGCCCTTCCACGTTATACTCCTTTCCTTAAGACCCGGGGTGCGGGCCAAGGAGCTGGCCCGCCTGCCCGGGGGTTGGGCTGAACCGTTTGGGCTCCAGGCTGGTAATAAGTGGCGGTGGGGATCTATCCCTACCCGGTGGAGGGGGATCTCCCAGAGCGTATGCCTTAAGGTCCTCATATGAGGAGCCCGAGCGCCAAGCCCACCCCATAACCCAGCGAACCCACCAGGAACAACGCCCTCGGTGTGCTCTCGGGGGTGGGGGAGGGGGCCTGTGCGTTTAAGGCGTAGGCCCCTCGTTTGCGCAGGCGTACCCCAAGCCTTAAGGCCAAGGCGGCCATGGGGAAGCCAGCGTTGGGGGAAGGGGTTTTCCGGGCCTCCACTAGGAGCTTGGGCCAGAGCCTAGGAGGAGAGAGGAGAAGCCCGGTGATCCGTGCCGGGACCAGGTTCAAGAGATCGTCAGCCCTTGCGGCGAAAGCCCCTCTCGCCCCATGTTCCCGGTAGCCCCACATGGCATCGGCGGTGTTGGCATAGCGGTAAAGGGCAGCTCCCGCAAGCCCAAAGAGGGCGTAGTAGAGGAGGGGAGCCAGGAAGCTATCCGAGAGGTTTTCGGCCAGGCTTTCCAAGGCAGCCTCCCGCACCTCCTCGGGGGAGAGGTCTTTCGTGGGGCGGCTCACGATGCGGGATAGCCGGGCCCGGGCTGCCTCCAGGTCCTTTCCCAGGGCCCTCTCCACCGCGGCCACCTCCTCCAGGAGCATGCGCAGGCTGAAGAGGGGCTTGAGGAGGAGGCCCAGAAAGACCCAGCCCCAGGCCAGGGGCCTCAGGAGGAGGTCTAGAAGTAGGGCGGGTAGGGTGAAGAGGAAGGCCCCCAGGATCCAGTAGAAGGCCCCCGATGCCAAGCCCCGCACCCGGGGCCAGGCCCAGGAGAGGTACCGCCCCATGAGGACCACGGGGTGGAGCCGGGCCGGGGGTTCCCCGAAAAGGGCGTCCAAAAGGAGGGCCAGGAGAAGGCTCACAGGCTTGGTTCCAATCGGTCCAAAACCCGCCTGGGCCAGTCCAGGATCACGGCGCTGCCAGGGGGGAGGAGGGCGTCCTCCCCCAGGGCCCGGAGCACGGCCCGGATCACCCCTCCGTGGGTAAAGAGAAGGGCGGGGCCGGTAAGCCCTTCCAGAAAGCGGAAAACCCTTTCCTGGAAGGCCTCGAGGCTCTCCCCCCCTGGGGGGTTGAAGCCCTGGAACCGGAGGAGGGCCTCTTGGTACCCACGCTCCAACGCTTCCCACAGGGCACCCTCCAGGGTGCCAAAGTGGATCTCCCTCAGAGCGGGGGCCAGGGTTGGTTGGAAACCCGCCAAGGTGGCCGTTTGCAAGACCCGCTTTAGGTCTGAGCTGTGGGCGGGAAGGGAAGGAAGCCTCCCCTTTAGCCCCAGGGCCTGGGCTTCCCCTAAGGGGGTAAGGGGAAGGTCGGTCCAGCCCAGAAGCCGATGTTCCCGGTTCCACTGGGTCTCCCCGTGGCGCACCAACCAGAGTTCCATGGCCCAAAGCTTAAACTGCTACCGTATGGGCTACCAGGAGGTCTTGCAAGCGGCCCAAAACCGCATGGAGAGACTTACCAAGCCCCCCCGCTCCCTGGGCCGGCTGGAGGAGGTGGCGGTGCGGCTCGCCGCCCTCCAGGGAAGGGTCAAACCGGAGCTGGGCCCTGGGGCGGTGGTGGTGGCCGCCGCCGACCACGGGGTGGTGGCGGAGGGGGTTTCCGCCTACCCCCAGGAGGTTACCCGCCAGATGGTCCTGAACTTCCTAAGGGGCGGGGCGGCCATCAACCAGTTGGCGGGGGTGGCGGACTGCCGGGTCTACGTCCTGGACGTGGGGGTCAAGGGGGAGCTCCCCGACCACCCCGGGCTCCTAAGGCGCAAGGTACGCCCGGGCACGGGGAACCTGGCCCGGGAGGCAGCCATGACCCTTGGCGAAGCGGAAAAAGCCCTGGAGGCGGGTCGGGAAGCGGCCCGCCTGGCCATCGCCCAAGGGGCCACCTTGCTGGCGGCTGGGGACATGGGCATCGGCAACACCACCGCGGCCAGTGCCCTTACCGCGGCCCTCTTGGGCCTGCCCCCGGAGGCGGTGGTGGGCCGGGGCACGGGGGTAGGGGATGAGGGCCTCCGGCGCAAGCGGGAGGCGGTGGCTGCGGCCCTCTCCCGCCTACGCCCGGGCATGGCGCCCTTGGAGGTGGCCGCGGAGGTGGGGGGTCTGGAGCTCTTGGCCATCGCCGGGGTGTACCTGGAGGGGTATGCGGCCGGGCTTCCCTTGGTCCTGGACGGGTTTCCCGTCTCCGCGGGGGCCCTTTTGGCCTGGAAGCTGGAGCCCCGTATCCGGGAACACCTCTTTGCCGGCCACCTCTCCCGGGAGCCGGGGCACCGGCCCATCCTCGAGGCCCTGGGCCTGAAGCCCCTACTGGACCTGGACCTGGCCCTGGGGGAGGGGACGGGGGCGGTCCTGGCCATGCCCCTCCTCCGGGCCGCGGCCCGCATCCTGCACATGGCCACCTTTGAGGAGGCGGGGGTTTCCGAACGGATTTAGGCGCCCANTGGCGCAAGCCACGACGGGGCAGGTAGCCCATGTGGCGCGCCCTCCGCCTGGCCCTCGCCCTCCTCACCGTCTTTCCCTTGGCCCCCAAGGAGGCCCTTCAAGAGGACTTCCGTCGGAGCACCGCCTTCTTCCCCGTGGCGGGCTACGCCCTCGGACTTCCCCTCTTCCTCCTGGCCTTGCTCCCTCTTCCCGAGGGCCTCTTGGCGGCGTTGCTGCTCGCCTGCCTTTTGGGCCTCACAGGCTTTTTGCACCTGGATGGCCTCTTGGACGCCGCCGATGCCCTTTTGGCCTCGAGGTCCCTGGAGGAAAGGCTTCGCATCCTCAAGGACCCCCATCTGGGTCCCTTTGCCTTTGGGGTGGGGGGGCTTTACCTTCTCCTCCTCTGGCAGGCCTTGGCCCTGGTGCGCGAGCCCCTTTTCCTCCTTCTCCTCCCCGGTTTCGCCCGCTTCGCCATCCTCCCCTTCCTGAACCGCTATCCCCTCCTGCATCCAGGGATGGCGGGCCTGATCCGGGGCGGCCCGGTGCTTCTACCCTTCCTCCTGGCCCTGCCCTTTCCCCTCCTCTACCCGGGGCCCGCCCTCCTGGCCCTCCTGGCGGCCTGGGGGGTTGCTCACCTGGCGGCGCGGAGGCTTGGGGGGGTGAACGGGGACGTGTTGGGGGCCATGATCGCCCTTTCGGAGCTCGGGGGCCTGTTAGGCTATGCCTTGTGGAAGAGCCTAAGCGGGTGAAGCCCTACGCCAAGCCACAAGGGGAAAGGCGGGGCCTGCTTCTCGTCTACACGGGGGACGGGAAGGGCAAGAGCACCGCCGCCTTCGGCCTGGCCCTACGGGCCCACGGCCGGGGGCTTAGGGTGCGCATCTTTCAGTTCCTCAAGCACCAAGGGGCCCGCTTCGGGGAACACCGGGCCTTTTCTGCCCTGGGGATTCCCGTGGAGGGCTTGGGGGATGGGTTCACCTGGAAAAGCCAGGACCTGGATCGCTCGGCGGCCCTGGCTAGGGAAGGCTGGGAAAGGGCGAGGGCGGCCCTTCTCTCCGGGGAGTGGGACCTGGTGGTTCTGGATGAAGCCACCTATCCCCTGCGCTACGGCTGGGTTTCCCTGGAGGAGTTCCTGCAGGTCTTGGGAGACCGCCCCCGCCACGTGCACGTGGTGGTCACGGGCCGCGGTGCCCCGGAGGCCCTCTTGGCCCTGGCGGACACCGTCACGGAGATGCGCAAGGTGAAGCACGCCTTTGACCTGGGCGTGCCCGCCCAGAAGGGGATAGAGCACTAAAGCCTTAGGGCCCGGCCCGCCACCATGAGGTAGACCTCCTCGGCCTCCTGGGCGAAGAGGGCGTTCACCTCCCCCAGGAGGTCCCGGTAACGCCGGGCCAAGGGATGGGCGGGGACGATGCCCATGCCCACCTCGTTGGAGACGGCGATGATCCGCTTGCCGCTTTGGGGGATGGCCTTCAGGAACCCCTTGGCCGCCTCGAGGGGGTCCAGGCCCCTTTCCAGCAGGTTGGCCACCCAGAGGGTCAGGCAGTCCACCACCACCGTGGGGTGGAGGGCCTGGAAGAGGGCTCTGGTCAGGTCCACGGGCTCCTCCAGGGTCTCCCAGGTGGGGGGGCGCTCGGCCCGATGGCGGGCGATCCTCTCCGCCATCTCCTCGTCCTTTGCCTCGGCGGTGGCGATGAGGGTGGCCAGGGGCCCGGCAAGGCGCTGGGCGTAGCGGCTTTTGCCGCTTCTTGCCCCTCCCAGGAGGAGGATGAGGCCGGGGCCAGGAGGGGGGTCTGGGCTTTCCCGTCCTGAGGGAAGGGGCCGGGCCTTCCCTGCAAGCCCCAGGGCCCGGTGGAGGGGCCCCAGGTCCAGGTGGCCCTCCAAGGCGTCGGCCAGCTCCTCCAGGGCCTCCTCCAGCCCCTTGGCCTCCCGGCCGAAGAGGGCCCTTTGCACCCCGGGGTTTTCCATGAGGCCGTGGAGCCAGGTGGCCAGGAGGGGGCCTTCCTGGTGGAAAAGGGGAAGCCCCTGGCCGTGGTGGATCTCGTACCCCTCCACCTCGAGGCCATTCAAACCACTCCAGAAGCCTGTTAGGCCCTGAAGGTAAAGGCGCCTACGTTCCACGGTTTTGCTCCTTTCCATCCGCACCCGGAAGGGCAGGAGACCAAGGCCTGGGAAGAGGCCCCTTCTTTCCACCCCTTCCTCGTCCAAGATGGCCTCCGAAAGCATCTCTGCTCCTCCACAGACGGCCAAGACCGGCTTCCCCTGGGCCAGGTGGGCTTGGATCAGGGGCAGGAAACCCCTGAGCCAGGGGAGGTCCTCGGCGGGCAGGCGGCTTCCGGGAAGGATCAAGAGCCAGGCCCCTTCCGCTTCCTGTGGGGTGCGGGCGTGAACCAGTTGAGCCAGCTCGCTTAGGGGCCAGAACTCATCCAGGTTGGAGGCATGGGGGTAACGGAGCACCGCCACCTTGGGGCCCAGGCCCGGCCTGGGTCGGTGCCGGAACCCGTCCTCCTCGGGAAGCTCCAGCCCCAGCATGGGTAGGGTTCCGAGGACCGGGACCCCGGTCCAGTCCTGTAAAAGCCCATAAGCGGGCTTCAGGAGTTCCAGGTCTCCCCGGAACTTGTTGAACACAAACCCCAGAAGCCGTCGGCGGTGGTCCTGCAACAGGGCCCAGGTGCCGTAGAGGGCTGCCAGGGAGCCCCCCTGGTCCACGTCCGCCACCAAGAGGGCCTTGGCCCCTGCCCACTCGGCCACCCTCAGGTTGGGGAGGTCGGGCCAGAGGTTCCGCTCCACGGGGCTTCCCGCCCCCTCCATCACCACCAGGTCGTGGTCCCGGAGAAGCCCCTCCAGGGCCTCCCGTACCACCCCCTCCAGGTGGGGGCGGCGCTCCTTCCAGGAAAGCCGGGAAAGCTCCGGGCTCACCTGGCCCAGGAGGACCACCTGGGAGGACCGCTCCCCCATGGGCTTTAGGAGGACCGGGTTCATGCGGGGCTCCGGGGGGACGCCTGCCGCCAGGGCCTGGAGCCACTGGGCGCTGGCCATCTCGCCCCCTGCCACCACCCGGGCGTGGTTGGACATGTTCTGGGCCTTGAAGGGAGCTACCTGGAGGCCCAGGCGCTTGAAGTGCCGGAGGAGGCCTGCGGTGAGGAGGCTTTTCCCTACCCCGCTCCCCGTGCCCCAGACCATGAGGGCTTTAGCCCGCATGGAAGACCTCCCGGATTCCCGCGGGGTGGGTCTGGGCGGGGGCCTTCTCCATCTCCTCCCGGGTGTAGGCCTCCTTCGGGATCGGCCCGGGGAGGGCATCCGGGCAGCGGGTGGGGATGTGGGGCTTGTCCAGGGCCAAGGGGAGGGGTGGCCTAGGCCTTTTTCCCTCTTCCCCAGGCAGGGCCTTGACGAGCCAGGCAAGGCTATATCCCCGGGGATCCAGGCCCAGGGCGGACCAAAGGCCCTTTAGCGCCCTTGCCCCTGGTTGCTGGGCCATGAAGGCCACCTGGGCATGCTTGCCCGCGGCCCGGAGCCCCCTGGAAGCCCCTGGGCCGCCCTCGGCCTGGAGGGGCCAGCGCTCCCCCTCACGCCGCCTCTTTTCTCTGCTCATAGAGGGGCACGGCCTCCTCAGCCTCCCGTAGCCTCTTTACCGCCTCTTTAAGGTAGGCAACGGGCGCCTCCACGCCCTCAGTATACTCGGGCCAAAACCGAGGCCAAGGCCGTGAGGAGGGCCTCGATGGCCTCCTCCCTTTGGGCGGAAAGCCTGAGCCACTCCCCTAGGCCAAAGCTGGTGGCGTCCCGCACCCGGATGCCCCGCTCCCGGAGAGCCTTGGCTACCTCCGTGGCCTTGCCCACCCGGACCAGGAGGAAGTTGGCAGGGCTTTCCCGCACCGCGAGGCCCAGCTCCCTGAGCCCCTGGGCCAGGAGGCCCCTCAGGCGGTGGAGCTCCCGTTTGGCCCCTTCCAGCCAGCCCTGCGCCTCGAGGTCCAGATGCCCTTCCAAGAGGCCTTCCCCGTACACGGAAACCGGCCAGGAAGGGGCCAGGTTCTGGAAATGGCTGAGGTCCAAAGGGGCCACCAGGTATCCGGCCCGTACCCCTGTGAGGCCGTGGGCCTTGTTGGGGCTGAAGAGGAGCCAGGCCTCCCGGGGGAGGGGAGGGAGGGTTTCCAGCAGGGGGTAGTAGGCCAGGTCCAGGACCAGGGCCCCTCCTGCCCTGGCCGCGGCCTCCTCCAAAAAGGGATAAACCTCCCCCGTGGGGTTGTTGGGCACGCAGAGGAAGGCCAGGGAGCTTCTCGGCAACAGCCTTAGGAATTCCTCCGGGGTCTCCACCTCCCAAAGGGGCAGGTCCAGGGCCCGGGCCGCCCGGGCGTACTCGCTGAAGGTGGGTTTGAGGAGGAGGAGGGGGCCCCGCAGGTAGTTCCAGCGGACCAGGCGGTGGATGAGCTCGCTGGTTCCCGTGCCCACCGCCACCTGTTTCGGCTGGACCCCGTGGGCCTCGGCCAGGAGGCGGCGGAGGTTGCGGTAGAGGGGATCGGGGTAGCGGCTGGGGTCCTTGGCCTGGATGTACCGGAGGACCACGGGATTGGGCCCCAAGGCGTTGGCGTTGGTGGAGAAGTCGTAGATGGGTTCGGGGCCGCCGTCGGGCCCTCCATGGATGGGCTTCAGCACGTCGTCCAGCATGCCCCCATGCTAGGGTAGGGGCGGTTCACCCCATAGGGGGCTAGGGTCAAATCGAGGGTGCGGGACGGGTGGGGGGCTCGGATGGCGTGCCCCGGACCCCCGCCCCCCTTTTGCCGCTGGCGTGGGATTTCCCTGAGGGCTGGTCTGAACCCGGACAAACACATGTGAGACACCGAGCGGGATAAAAAGATGGGGAACCGACCCTAAAAGGAGGTTCCCCCTATGCAGCTGACCACGGCTGGCAAAGACCTATGGCGAGGAGCTAAGGAAGCGC
>NZ_PRDA01000065.1 GCF_002964845.1 Thermus tenuipuniceus | reverse complement strand
GACCCCCGGGGCGGATGCCGCGGCGGTACTACGGGATCGAAGAGGAGCTGCGGGGGCGGTGGAGGGGGCCTTGAGGGACCTGCAGGGGCGGTTGGAGAGGGAGGTGGAGCAAGGTCTATGCGTGGGCACTCAGCAGCCATAGAGGAAAGAGACTTCTCCCTATGCCCACCCCCTGATCCTGAAGCGCTTCCCCGGGCTCAGAACCCAATCAGGTCCTTCTTGGAGCCCAAAAGAAGCGACCCTGCCACCATGGCCGTTGCCTCCTCTCCGCTGTCCGGGCGGATAGGAATGGCCCCACCTCCCAGGAAGCTGAGGAGGAGCAGGACGAGCCCGAGGGGGGTGCCGAAAACAGCAGCGTCAAAGAGGAGCGGGGCCTGTTTCAGGCCCCGCTCCACCTCATCCCACGGGGCAAGGAAGAACCACAGGAGGCTTCCGAGGCTCAGGCCCAAAACCAACAGTCCACTCACCAGGTACACCGATCCCTTTCCCATATTTCCATAATACTCTCCCCTCAGCGTCCGATATCCGGATGTCTTACGCAGTGATGCGCGGCGTCTCAGCCACCTCCGCAAGCGTGATTTCCCGTGTCTCCCACGGTACGGATTTGGTCACCGTGCGGCTCGGTTCCCGCCGCAACCGACCAGGATCCCGACGCTACCGGTTTTACCCAACCAGGCGGTTCGCTAGTGGAACCCCCTACCCCCACTTTCAAGAACCCCGGGAAACACTGTTCCCGATGTACGTTTTACCACCCATCGGCAGTCCACCCTACCCTATCCGCCAAAGGCGGATCGGGGGAGTCCATGTATCCCAGGGCTAAAGCTGACGAACTGGGTTTGCAGGGAACCGAGGCCGCTGCCGTACGGGGAAACCTCCTCTTTCGCCTGGGTCAGCCGGGAGTCGAGGCCCAGATTCAAGAAACCCTGCAAGGGAGTACCTGGGCCCAGGGGGAGACCCTCAACCTCCAGGGCCTGCTGGCCTTCAGCCGGGGAGAGTTTGGCCCGGCAGCGGCCCTGTTTGCTCGGGCAGCGGTGCGCTTCCTGGCTACGGCGGAGACTGCCCGGCAGGTGGACGCCCTGAACAACCGGGCGGTGGCGCTGTTTGAGCAGGGCAGCCCGGAAGCCGAGGCAGTGCTGGGCGAGGCCTTGAAGGCTGCGGGCGAGGTGCCCCTTCTGTGGGCTCGAGCCCTGCTCAATCTAGGGGTGGTACGGGAGCGCCAGGGGCGCGTCGAGGAGGCCCAGCAGCTGTACCGGCAGTCCCTCGAGGCCGCACAAAAGGCCGAGGTACTCGAGGCCGAAGGCCGGGCCTGGAACAATCTGGGGGCGCCTTTGCGCCGGCGGGGCAGGCCGGAGGAAGCCGAGGCCGCCTACCGCAACGCCCCGGCCCTGGCCCGGGAGGGGCGGGAGTGGATGCTCAGCGCAGCGGTTCTGGCCTGGCCAACCTGGCGGAGCTCAGGGGTGACCCGGCGAGCCTCGAGGAGGCCATCGGCCTGCTGCAGGAGGCCCGCTACGCCGTGCTGGCCGAGCGTTACCGGGTCGGCTGGAGGCGTTCAGGCCCCGTTCAGGGTGGGTTTGCTAAGGTCTCCCGTGGAGGTAAAACGGATGAAACCCTCCTCTCGTCTTCTGCTTTTGGTTTTCGGTGTTCTGCTTGCAGCCTGCGGTGGGGGCAGCAGCCCGCCCCCCAGCAGTATCACCCTCACCGTGGTGGATAGCCAGAACCTGGGGTATGCTGCCGCCTACCAGCTGGGCAACGGAACCTGGACGGCCTTCACACCGAGCAGCAGCAACACCTACACCTTCAACCTGAGCGGCAACACCGTTTACGGGGTCGCGGTGCGCTGTAACCCCCTGGCTCCTGGCATGCCTACCCAGGTACAGGTGATTCAGGCCGCCGCCACAGAGCTCTCCAATCCCAAGGTGACCTGTAGCGGGCCTAACCCCAGCACGGTGAACTACACCCTCAACGTGAATGTCTCGGCGGTGCCGGGGATAACTGCTGGGGACAGCGTCATTGTCAGCGGAAAAGGCTTTAGCGCCGGGGCCAACGTGCTCAACCCGGCCAATCCGGTGGCGGTCAGCCTGTCTGCTCCTGCCGGAGCCCAGGACCTGTTGGTGACGGTATTCGCCTCGGGCAACCCCGTCAACTACAAGGCCGCCAAGGTGCTGCGCAACATGAGCATCAGCGGAGGGGGCTCGAGCAACACCTCTTTTGCCGCAACCGATGCCCTCGCACCGGCCAACCTCACGGTCAGCCTTCCGAGCGGCTTTACCCCCACCTTTGGCAATGCATCCGTAATATATCTGAGCAGCGATAACCAGGGCCTGGGCCAGGTAGGGTCCGCCATCGGGACAGCAGCGGCCAATTTCTCCTACCGGCCGGTCAGCGGGTTCGGGAGTGGGGATCGTTACTTGGCCTTTGCTGTGGCGGGGAATAGCAGCAACGTGCTGGAGCGCTACAAGGGCAGCACCGGCGGGAATATCGGCCTGACCCTGCCCAACCCCTGGGCTCCGGGCAGCCTCCTCCTGAGCGCGCTGGCCCACCCCACGGTGAACGGGCTGAGCTACAGCGGGACCAATCTGCAGGCCTACCGGATCGAGCTGGAGGACGCCACCCTGGTCTACCAGGTTACCCTAGGCAAGGGCTGGCTGGGCACCAGCACCGTCTACACCTTCCCCAACCTGACCAGCCAGTTGACCTATACCCCCTTCGCCAACGCCAGCACCGTTCAGGCCTCGGTGAGCGCGGTGCTTTCGCCCAACCCCGTATTGGGCCTAGATGAAAACAATCCGGCCTCCTTCACCGCCACTACCGATATCGCCCTGGCCATCGCCACCGGTAACTACACAGTGGGAGGAAGCAACCTGAGCCTTCCCTGATCATGGCGATCCGGGCTTTGGATCTGGGAGGCGAGAGCCTTCTCGTGACGACTCCCCGCTCTTCAAAGCGGGGAGTCGTCACGAGGGGTTGACAGCGGTAGTGGTGGCTAAAGTTGACCGGGGGAAGGAACTCAAAGGCAAGGGCAAAGCTTTTCCCGCCATTGCTCCTTTTTCCTGTAGACTCTGGTCAGGATGGGTAAAGTAGCCAAAGCGGGTTCAACCCTCTCCAGGGACCTCAGGGCCGATGGCTTCGTGGTCCTGCTCCCGCGCAAGCCTGGAAAGCCCCGTTTGCCCGAACCCGTAGTGCCCCGGGAGGGCAAGGCCACCACGGACTACCTCAGGGAAGCCCGAAGGTAAGCCCCTCCCCCTCCAAGGGGAAAAAGGTCGCTGAAGAGGGCCTTCTCGTACTCGAGGAAAGCCCTCTCCTCCCAGGGCAGGATGTAGACCTTGAGGCTGGGGGAATCCAGCTCCGCGAAGCGCCCCTCTTCCAGATCCCTGGCCCAGACGGTGAGGCGGAGAGCCTCCTCTGCCCTCAGCAAAACAAGAAGTCTGAGCTCTTCTTCCGATTCTGGCCAAGGTTGGGCCCAAAGCAGCAGTCCAGGATCATTTTCCATGGTTCCTCCTATATCAAGGCGGTTTGGGGCACGGGGATAGGCTTTCCCCGGAGGCGCGCGCCGTCAGCAAGTGCCTGGGAAGCCCGTTTCAGTCTTCTGCAAGCGGGTCCAGGAGGAGGCTTGCGAGGAAAGCGGCGAAAATCCCGGCCTCGCTCAAGAGAAGCCGCTCTTACCTTCCCGTCCCAGATCACGGTGGCGGGAACCACGCGAACCCCCGAAAGCGCAGCCTGGGTTGCCCCCTGTTCTACCCACCGCCTTGCTTCCTCCTCCCTCCACCCCGCCCCTGCCAGGCGCGCCAACCAGCGGTCAAGGGATCCGTGGTGTCCGATGACGGGCACATAGCGCACAAGGGGCCGCAGGTCTGGATCCCTCGACAGCCCCTCCTCCAGGCGCTGGCAAAAGGGGCACAGGGGGTCGCTGAAGACCAGCACAAAAGGGGCTTCCCTGGGGGGCCAGGCGTTCTCAAGAACCCATGAGGTAGGCTCCAGCCTGTCCTGACCGCGGGGAGCCAGGAACCCCAACACAAGAAGACCGGTGGCCACCCACGCCGCTCCAAACAAGACCTTCAGGGACCGCGAGGACACCGTAACCTCCTTCCTGCTCCACGACGAGGGGCGTCATGGTCCATGGCCCCCTTCTTGCCCCCACTTCTCTATCTGCCCCATGTATGTGGGGGCAAGAAGGCCCCCCCTCCCGCGCTGGCATCCCCACCCCGGGAAAGGCGGAGAAAAAGCCCCCATGCCAACGCCTCCCGGGCCCCCTCGAGGGCCTCCCGCCGCAGGCCAGGCCAGGCGGGATGGGCCAGGAGGCGCTCCCGCCATCCAGGGTCGTGGCGGTCCAGGCTCCCCAAGGGGTCCTCCCAGGAGAGCCAGGAAGGCGTCTTTCCATGGCCCAAGGCGTTGAGGACCCCGTCCCAGTCCCAGTGGCCCTGGGGGAAGCTGGGGTCAAAGCCGGGGAGGAGCTCCTCCAGGGTGAAGAAAGCCTCCCTCCACCCCTGGGGGGCCACCTCCCCAGGGGAGAGAAGCCGAACCTCCCCTTCCGGGGACCAGGCCAAGCGGAGCGGAAAGGAGGCCTCGAGGTCCACCCCCGCCAGGAGGGCCTCGAGGCCCTCCCGGAGCTTCTCCTCCCTCTCCAGCTCCCTCAAGGCCTCAGAGAGAGGCTCTGGTCTTTCCAGGGCCGCAAGCCCCCTTTCCAAGGTCCCCCGGATGGCGTAGAGGCCCAGAAGGGCCAGCCCCCCTCCCCCAAGGGCCAGGGGGGCATCCCCTTTCAGGAGGCCAAGCCAAAGGAGGAAGACCCCCATACCCCAGGGCAGGGTGAGGAGGACAGCCCAGCGGTAGCTGTACCTGAGCCAGGGGAAGCGCACCCCACTCCTGTAGACCAGCTCCCCCCCTAGGAAAAAGGCCAAAAGGGCAGGCAGGGCGGCGAGGGCCACCCAGGGACCAAGGCCGTGCCAGAGGAGAAACAGGCTGAGGCCCAAGGGAAGGAGAAGGCCAGGTACCAGGCGCCAGGCCCTTGGCCAGCGCCAAAGGAGGAGTGGGGGAAAGAGGGCCACGAGGACCAGGAACATCGTGACCAAAGCAGGATACCATGATGCTATGCCCGACACCACCTTCACCGCCACACCGGAGCAGGAGGCGGCGGTGGAGGCCTTCCTGGAAGGCAAGGACCTGAAGCTGGTAGCCGTGGCCGGGAGCGGCAAGACCACCACCCTCCGCCTCATGGCCGAGGCCGCCCCCAAGCGCCGGCTCCTCTACCTGGCCTTCAACCGGGCCATCCGGGACGAGGCCCGGGGGAAGATGCCCCCCAACACCCAGGTCCACACCCTTCACAGTCTGGTCTTCGGGGAGATGGTGCGCTCCGATCCCGGCTTTGCGGCCAAGTTTGAGGCGGGGAAGGGCCAGGTGCGGGCCTACCACATCCGGGAGGCCCTGGGCCTGGACGTGGTGGAGGCCTATGTGGTCAAGGCCACCCTGGAGAACTTCCTCCGCTCCAACCTGGCCCGCCCCCACCCCAGCATGGTGCCTCCCCCGTACCGGGAAGCCCTGAGGCGCAAGACCTGGGGAAACCACGGGGAGATCCTGGAGGCCATCGTGGGGTCGGTGAAGACCCTTTGGGACCGGATGCGGGACCCCGAAGATCCCTTCCCCCTTTCCCACGACGGATACGTGAAGCTTTGGGCGGCCAACGGGGGCTCCTTCCCCCCGGTGGAGGGGCTCCTGGTGGACGAGGCCCAGGACCTGAACCCGGTTTTCATAGGCGTTCTGGAGTCCAAGACGGGAATGCAGCGGGTGTACGTGGGGGACCCCGCCCAGCAGATCTACGCCTGGCGGGGGGCGGTGAACGCCATGGCCGTCCTAGGGGGGGAGGAGCGGCGGCTCTCCTGGTCCTTCCGCTTTGGCCCGGAACTGGCCGCCTTGGTGCGGGGCTTCATGGGCCGGGTGGGACGGGACCTGGCCTTGGAGGGCAGGGCCCCTTGGCCTACCCGGGTGGCGCCCTTTTCTTCCTCCGCCCCCGTGGGCCTGCCGGCAGCGGTCCTTTGCCGCACGAACGCCGGGGTGGTGCAGGCGGCCTTGTCCCTGGGGGTGCAGCGCTTTCACATCCAGGGAGGGGTGGAGGAGACCGTCCACCTCCTGCAGGACGCGGAGGCCCTGCGCCGGGGGGCTCCCAGGCCCAACCCCCACCCCGACCTCCTCCTCCTGGAGTCCTGGGACGACCTCGAGGCCCTCGCCGAGGAACTGAAGGACCCGACGGCGGGCATCCTGGTACGCCTGGCCCAACACTACAAGGACCTGGGCCTCCTGGCGGACTACCTGCACCGGGCGCACGTTGCCAACCCTAAGGCCGCCCCCCTGGTCCTCTCCACCGCCCACAAGGCCAAGGGGAAGGAGTGGCACCGGGTGGTCCTGTGGGACGACTTCCCAACGGTCTGGCGCAGGGAGGAGCGGGAAGGGCTATTGGCAAGGGGGCTGGACCTCCATGAGGAGGAGAACCTGCTCTACGTGGCCATGACCCGGGCCATGGAGGGGCTCCACCTCCGCCCCCCCTTGGACGAGCTCCTGGAGGCCTCCTCCCTGGTGCTCCCAGGGGCCGAGGAGGCCCCGCCCCCTTCCCCCGGCTCCCTCCTGGGGCGCATCCTGCTCTTCCTGGACGCCCTGGGCTCCCGCGAGGACCTGCCCGAGGAGGTGCGCCGGGAGGCCCTCAGCCTGAGCCAGGAGGCCCTCGAGCGGCTTTCCAGCTAGACGGCAAGAGGGGATTTCTTTTTTTCCAAAACCGAAAATGAGGATATACTGAAAACCAAGGAGGTGAAGCGGTGAAGAAGGGTGTCCTTGGTCTCTTCACGGCCCTGGCCGTACTCCTGGCTTCGCTGAGCGCTTGGGGGCAGGGGTTTGGGCAACATCAAAACCTCAAAGAAAGAGCACTGTGTGTGGATGCGCTTACAGGGATATTCGTAATCGACATCGAAGATGCCCATGCCCCGCCCGGCCTGGAAAAGACGAGCTTGGGCAAGGCCTTGGTGGACCGCTTGCAGGCGCATTTGGAACGAGCAGGGATTCCGGTAAACAAGGAGTTTAGTTGCGGCAGAAGTAAAGCGGATATGTCTCTACACTTTCTTCTTTTACCTATTTCCTTTTCATCTGGCACTTTGGGCTACGCCATCAGGGGCGATTTGTTGATAAAGGACTGGACCTCCCACCCCTACCCTGTGACCATCTGGGATGCCGGCCATCTCTGGGTAACCCCCTCCCGAACAGCTGCAGGCCTGAGGAAGGATCTCGAGGAAATGACAGACAGTATGGCTACGAAACTCGCCCTTGACTGGCTGAAGGGCAACCGCTAGGAGGCTTTCATGGGCAAGCGTACGGCGGTAAGGCTGATCACGGTCTTGGCTTTGCTCCTGGTCCCCGTGGCCTGGGCTTCCATCTCCCTGCTTACGGGGGCGGTGCTGCTGGGGGCTGACCGCCTCTCCTCCCTGGACCCTGAAACGGAAGTCCTGGACCGTACGGTGCGTTCCGCCGTGCTCCAGGCGGGAGAGGTCTGTTTGTTCCTGGAGCATCACCGTTACGACGGCGGCCTTAGCTACCTCAGGGCTTCCTCTTTGAGGAGTTCCCTCAGCGCCTCAGGATGGGAGGTAAGGGAGGTGGCCCCCTTTTCCCCATTTCTGGAAAAGACGGGAGTCTGGGTAGCCTTCAGGGGCCGGGAAAGGGTCTTTGTCTTCCTCATCCCCTTGAAAGATGTGGGTTACGTGAGCTTCTGCCAGGTGAGGTGACGGGGATGCGGGCCCTGGTCCTCTTGGCGCTTCTGTCTGCTTGGCCCTTGGCCATGGCCTCGGAGGGAACCCCCTCCCCTCTTTTGGGCATCCCCCTGCCGGGGAAATCAGTGGCAGGAGTGGAACGGTTGGACCTCGAGGATGCCTTCAGGAGGGTATCTTCCCTTGTGCGCTTCACCTGCAACCCCATAGCCCTGGAGGTCTACCGGTTGGAGCGGCCCTTGGGGGAACGGGAGCGCCTTGAGCTGGAGAGGAGGCTCAGGGAGACGGGTTGGTGGCTGGCCTTCACCTCCATCGGCGCGACCCGTGTGTGGTCCTTGGAGCGGGAGGTGTTTGGCCGCAGGACAAGGGCCCTCCTGGTCGAGGCCCAGGAGGGGAGAAGGGCCTTCCTGGGAACCTGCCCTAGCCTCCTATAGCCATGCACGGTAGACCACGTGGGGATCTACCTCTACCCCCACCCCGCCACCGGGGAACCCCTCATGCTCCACGCCTCAGCCCGGTGGGGCCGGGTGGTGGTGGAGCCCCTGACCCACTACCGCGTGAAAAAAACACAGGAGGAAAGAGTCATGGACAAGATCATTCGCCTTGTCGGTCTGGTCTTTTTGGGCTTGGCACTAACCAACTCCACCGCCTTTGCCCAACCTGGGGGGAATGCGCCCCTCCACGGAGCCGGGGAGATACAGCAGGTGGTACCAGAATCTCTCAATGGCGTTGCCTACGTTGCCGGTAGGTTCATAGCAACGGGAGACAGAGGGACCATCCTCACCTCCACGGATGGTCTTACATGGTGGCGGGTGCGCTCAGGTACAATCGCATGGCTACGGGGCATCGCCTACGGTGGTGACCGGTTTGTGGTAGTTGGCGCCAAGGGTACCATCCTCACCTCCACGGACGGCCTCACCTGGCAGGAGGTGCGCTCGGGGACGGACAAGACGCTCACGGCCGTCACCCATGCTGCCGGCCGGTTTGTGGCGGTGGGGGAAAAAGGGACCATCCTTACCTCCACAGATGGCCTAACCTGGAGCGTTAGCTCGATGGTGGGTTCGAAGGCGGGCAAGAATTTTCTTGCCGTCACTTATGGTGCGGGCCGGTTTGTAGTGGTGGGGTTGAGCGATACCATCCTTACCTCTACGGACGGCATCAAATGGCAAGAGGTGGATCTAAAATGGCCCTTCTTGCTCTGGGGCATCACCCACGCTGCCGGCCGGTTTGTGGCGGTGGGGGAAAAAGGGACCATCCTTACCTCCACAGATGGTCTCAACTGGCAGGGGGTGCGCTCGGGGACGGGTGCGTGGCTCTGGGGCATCACCCATGGTGCCGGCCGGTTTGTGGCGGTGGGGGATAAGGGAACAGTCCTTACTTTTACCGCCTCCTTCTTTTCCAATGCCATTTCTGCGGACGGCCTCAACTGGCAGGAGGTGCACTCGGGGACGGACAAGGCGCTCTGGGGCATCACCCACGGTGCCGGCCGGTTTGTGGCGGTGGGGAACGCCGGGGTCATCCTCACCTCCCCGGACGGCCTCAACTGGCAGGAAGTGCGCTCGGGGGCGGGTGTGGGGCTTGAAGGCGTCACCCACGGTGCCGGTCGGTTTGTGGCGGTGGGGAACGCCGGGGTCATCCTCACCTCTCCGGACGGCCTCAACTGGCAGGAGGTGAGCTCGGGGACGGACAAGGATCTCAGGGGCATTACCCACGCTGCTGGCCGGTTTGTGGCGGTGGGGTGGGATGGGACTATCCTCACCTCCCCGGACGGCCTCAACTGGCAGGAGGTGAGCTCGGGGACGGACGAGGGTCTATTGGCCGTTACCCACGGTGCCGGCCGGTTTGTGGCGGTGGGGTGGTATGGGGCCATCCTTACCTCTCCGGACGGCCTCAACTGGCAGAGGGTGAGTTCGGGGACGGACAAGAATCTATTGGCCGTCACCCGTGCTGCCGGTCGGTTTGTAGCGGTGGGGGTTGGAGGAGTCATCCTCATCTCCCCGAACGGCCTCAACTGGCAGGCGGTGAGCTCGGGGACGAGTGCCTCGCTCGTGGGCATCACCCACGGTGCTGGTCGGTTTGTGGCGGTGGGGCGGGATGGGACCATCCTCACCTCCACGGATGGCCTCAACTGGCAGAGGGTGAGTTCTGGGACGGATGAGTGGCTCTTTGGCATCACCCACGGTGCCGGCCGGTTTGTGGCGGTGGGGTTAGGAGGGACCATCCTCACCTCCACGGATGGCCTCAACTGGCAGCGGGTACGTTCGGGAACGGACTTGCCGCTCTGGGGCATCACCCACGCTGCTAACCGGTTTGTGGCGGTGGGGACTGAAGGGACCATCCTTACCTCTCCCTGATTCCCACCAGAAAAAGAAGGGGGAGGGAGATCCTCCCCCTGTGTTTTGTGCTTCTTGTTCGTGTAAAGAGCCCCTTCCTTCGCGCAAAAATGACTTTTGCGAAAGAGGGGGTCCAGGTGCTCAGGAGGTGAGCCTCTGCAGGAAGGCGTGGACCCGGAGGAGGCCCAGGAAGGCCTCGGGGAAGGGGCTTGCCTCCACCCGGCGGCGGTAGCCCTCGAGGTCCAGGGGGTCTTCTACCTCCTCGAGGTCCGAAGGGCCAGGAGCCAAGCCCGCACCTCGGCCTCCCCTGAGTCAGGGACGAAGGGTAGGGAGGCCTGGGCCGAGGCCACCCCCTCCAGGCGCCCTCCCGAGCCCTTCAGGAGCACGGCACTGGCGGAACCTCCCATCCCTGGGGCGAAGGAGCCATCCGTCAGGACCACATAGTCCACACCCTTGCTGCCCCTCTTGCTCCTCCTCTTGCCCATGCTCTTCATTGTTGAAGATGGCCCATTTCGTTCCCAGATTTTCCACCTTTGCGATATGGCCGGAAAGCTGCTCGAGGACCTCCCCAGCGGATCTTCTTAAAGAAACGAGGGGGTGTGGGGGAGCTATAATCCCCCGGTTTTCAAACCGTGGACCTATGAACCCCCCCCACACCGCTCATCCTGACAAAGACTTGGGCCAGCCCCAAGGGGGCTATCTCGCAGCCCCGCTCTGAAGAGCGGGGAGTCGTCACTTGACGGGTAGCTGGGGCTATGTGCGCGAAAGCGCGATTTCGCGCATGTGTTATACTACCCCCGTGGAACCCAGCATTATCTGGAAATCCATCGGCATTAAAAAGCCCGAGAAGGCCCTTCAACCCCTGGCCCCCTATGCTGAGTACCTCCTTTTGGAGCGGGGATACTCCCCCAGGGGGGTGCGCCGCTACCTCCAGGACCTGGCCCTATGGTTCCGTTTCCTCCAGGAAGAGGATTTCACCCCGGGCCCCGAAGCGGTGCGGGCGCTCCTCCTCAAGGAGCGTTGGGCCCCAAGGAGGGTGCAGGGGTTCCTGGCGGCCCTCCGCAGCTACTACCGCTACCTGGCCCAGGTCAAGGGAGAAGCCGTGTCCGATCCCACGGAGGGCATCGGCCGCCCCAAGGCCGGGCGCAGGCTTCCCTTGCACCCCGCTCCGGAGGAGCTCAAGCGTTTCCTCGAGGCCCTGGAAACCGAAAGGGAGGCCAATCTCCTCAGCCGCCTGGCTCGGTTCCTCTACGGCACGGGGCTTCGCATCTCCGAGGCCCTTTCCCTAAAGGGCCGGAACGTGATCCTCGAGGGCTCGGTTCCCGTGGCCATCCGGGTGGTGGGCAAGGGGAACAAGGAAAGGTTGGTGCCCCTTTCCAGGACAGCCCGGGAGGTGCTCTTAGAGTTGGGGCCACCCCAAGGCAATGTGAACGTTTTCACGTTTGCTCAGGGAAGGCACGGGGGCAGGGTTCCTTCCGCCCGGTACGTGGAGGCCCGGTTCCGGGAGGCGGCCCTGAGGGCAGGCCTGGATCCCAGGCGCTTCACCCCGCACAAGCTCCGCCACGCCTACGCCACCTTGCTGGTGGAAAACGGCGTGGAGCTGGACGCCGTAAAGGACCTTCTGGGCCACGAGTCCATCGCCACCACCCAGATCTACCTGCACGCCTCGAGGGAACGGCTCAGGGAGGCGGCCTCGAGGTTGCCCGAGCTTTAAGGCGGGTACACTGGCTCCCGTAGGAGGTACGCATGTTTATAGTGATGAACCGCATCCCCGTCAAACCCGAGTACGCCGACCGGTTCGAGGAGGCCTTCCGCACCCGGGCCCGCCTGGTGGACCGCATGCCGGGCTTCATCCGGAACCTGGTCCTTCGTCCAAAGACCCCGGGAGACCCTTATGTGGTGATGACCTTCTGGGAAAGCGAAGCCGCCTTCCGGGCCTGGACGGAGAGCCCGGAGTTTCGCGAAGGCCACGCCCGAAGCGGCATCCTTCCCAAGGAGGCCTTCCTGGGACCCAGCAAGCTGGAAACCTTCACGGCCTTCTTGGACTCGGAGGCTGGCTAGGCCCCCCTTGACCTACCGGGACCCGCGAAAGGTGATGCGGGACACTTGTCCCTTCGCCCTAGGCGTGCTATCCTAACAAACGACCGTTAGCCATGGAGCGGCGCGAGCAGATCCTCACCATAGCGGGCCACCTCTTCAGCCAGCGGGGTTACCACGCCACCAGCATGCGGGAGCTGGCCAAGCACTTGAACCTCCAGGGGGGGAGCCTGTACGCCCACATCACCTCCAAGGAGGAGCTCCTCTTGGAGGTGGTGCGCCAGGCCGCCGAGCGGTTCCTTGGGGTCCTGGAGGGACTCAAGGGCGATCCCGTGGCCAAGCTGAAGGGCCTGGTACGGGGCCACCTCGAGGTCATCGCCCAGGAGCTTCCCCGGGCCACGGTCTTCTTCCACGAGTGGAAACACCTCTCCCCTCCCCTTCTGGAGGAGGCCAAGGCCTTAAGGCGCCGCTACGAGGAAGGCGTGCAGAGGGTAATCCAAGAGGGGGTGGAGCAAGGAGTGTTTCACGTGGCCAATGTGCGCCTGGCGACCCTCTTCGTGCTTTCCGCCCTCAACTGGACCTACCAATGGTACCGGCCCGAAGGGCCCCTTTCCTTGGAAGAACTTTCGGAAGCCTACGCCGCCCTCACCCTGAGGGCCTTGGGCGTGGAGGCGAAGGGGGAAAAAGGAGGCGAGGATGGTTAAGCTCAAGCTCGGCTACCCAGAGGATCCCGACTACCAGGAAAGGCTTGAGGAGTTTGAGGCCCGCATCGCCCGGGGCGAGAAGATCGAGCCCGGGGACTGGATGCCCGCCGAGTACCGGCGCCAGCTCATCCGCATGATCTCCCAGCACGCCCATAGCGAGTGGGTGGGGATGCTTCCCGAAGGCGCCTGGATTACCCGGGCCCCTTCCCTGAGGCGGAAGCTCATCCTGCTGGCCAAGGTTCAGGACGAGGCCGGGCACGGGCAGTACCTCTACCACGCTGCCGAAACCCTGGGGATCACCCGGGAGGAGATGGTGGAGGCCCTTCTTTCCGGAAAGGCCAAGTACTCCAACATCTTCAACTACCCCACCCTCACCTGGGCGGATGTGGGCATCATCGGCTGGCTGGTGGACGGGATGGCCATCAAGAACCAGACCATGCTGGCCCAGTGCTCCTACGGGCCCTACTCCCGGGCCATGGTGCGCATCTGCGCCGAGGAGACCTTCCACCACAAGCAGGGGAAGGAGGCGGTTCTCCTCTACGCCAGGGGCTCCAAGAAGCAGCGCCAGATGGTGCAGGATGCCCTGAACCGCTGGTGGTGGCCCACCCTGATGATGGCCGGGCCCCACGACACCGACTCCCCCCACACCCCTCTCCTCTTGCGCTGGGGCATCAAGACCAAGACCAACGACCAGGTGCGCCAGGAGTTCCTGAATGAACACGTCCCCGAGCTCTTGGAGGCTGGGCTCACCATCCCCGACCCCGACCTCCGCTACGACGAGAAGACGGGCAACTGGATCCACGGGCCCATCCCCTGGGACGACTTCTGGAAGGTGATCCATGGGGAAGGCCCCATGAACCGGCACCGGCTCATGGCCCGGAGGAGGGCCCACGAGGAGGAACGCTGGGTGCGGGAGGCCCTCGAGGCCTACGGCAAGCGCCGCCTGGCCCAGGCCGCGGATTAGGAGGGCGCCATGTGGGGAACCGAGTGGCCCCGGTTTGAGGTGATCAAGCAGGACACCAAGCACAGCCCCCCACAGATGGTGGGCTCGGTGCACGCCGCCGATCTGGAGCACGCCCTCTTGGTGGCCCGGCACGTGTTCGTGCGGCGCCCCGCCGCCTACGCCCTCTTCGTGGCCCCGGCCGAGGCCTTCTTTCACGTTTCCCAGGAGGGCCTAAAGGATCTGAAGCCCAGCCGCAAGGAGGGAGGAGCCGAGGAGCCTTACTGGGTCTTCGCCAAGCGGAGCCACCGCCGGAGCATGGTCTACGGGGACCTGGTGGGCCGCTTCCTGGCGCAAGGCCCGGAGGATGCCATAGCCCAAGCCCTCCTGCAGGCCCAGGGGGTGGCCTTCTGGGCGGTTCCCGAGCGCCTAGTGGCGGGGACCGAGCCCACGGAGGAAGTGGTGGAAAGCTGGTTTGCTCCGGCCAAAGAGAAGACTTACCGCCTGCAAAGCTACTACGGGCTCATCACCGCCAAGGGGGTGGAGAATGCTTGAGGCCTACCTGAAAGACGCCCTGGTGGCCCGGATCACCGCCTGGGCCGACGATGAACTGATCCTGGCCCAGCGGCTTTCCGAGTGGGTGGGGCATGCCCCCATCCTCGAGGAGGATATCGCCATCGCCAACCTGGCCCAGGACGAGCTGGGCCACACCAAGGTCTGGTTGGGGCTCCGGCAGGAGCTGGACGGTGCCGACCCCGACCGCCTGGTCTACTTCCGCGATCCCCTGGAGTTCCAAAACGCCGTCCTGGTGGAGCTCCCCAAGGGGGACTGGGCCTTCACCATGGTGCGGCAGTACCTCTTTGACGCCTACGAGAACCTCTGGCTCAAGGAGGCAACCCAAAGCGCCTACGCCCCCCTGGCCGAGGCGGCAAGCCGCCTCCTGAAGGAGGAAAGGTTCCACCTGAAGCACTCCTCCCTCTGGGTGGAGCGCCTGGGCCAGGGCACGGAGGAATCCCACCGCCGGGCGCAGGAGGCCTTGGAAACCCTCTTCCCCTACGTTCGCCAGCTCTTCCAGCCTCTCCCCGGGGACGAGGCCCTGGTGGAGGCGGGGGTGGTACCGGACCTCAGGGCCCTCGAGGCCCCCTACCTGGAGGAGGTGACCGCCCACCTGGTGCGCTCGGGCCTAAGGCCGCCTGAGGGAGGGTACGTGCCCAAAAGCCGCCAGGAGCACACGGAGTACCTCTGGTCCCTCCTGGCGGAGATGCAGTCCGTGGCCCGCTGG
Organism: Thermus tenuipuniceus; assembly: GCF_002964845.1. Classification (GTDB taxonomy): domain Bacteria; phylum Deinococcota; class Deinococci; order Deinococcales; family Thermaceae; genus Thermus; species Thermus tenuipuniceus. The sequence continues at coordinate 12,950 of NZ_PRDA01000065.1, read as the reverse complement.
GACCCGGAGGCGCAAGCATGGTAGAGCGGTACTGGGAAGCCCTAAAAGGGGTTAAGGACCCGGAGATCCCCGTCCTCAACATTGTGGAGATGGGGATGGTCCTGGGGGTGGAAGCGGAAGGGGAAAAGGTCAGGGTCCGCTTCCGCCCCACCTTTTCCGGCTGCCCTGCCCTACGGCTCATCCACCAAGAGATCGAAAAGGCCCTGCGGGAGGCAGGAGCCAAGGAGGTGGAGGTGGTGGAGGCCAGGGCCCCCTGGAGCACCGAGGACCTGGCCGAGGAAGCCCGAAGGAAGCTCCTGGGTTACGGCGTGGCCCCACCCCTTCCCCTCCCCCTGGCGGGGAAGGATCCCCCCTGCCCCCGGTGCGGAAGCCAGGAGGTGGTCCTCAAGAACACCTTTGGGGCCACCCTGTGCAAGATGCTCTACCAGTGCGCGGCCTGCGGGGAGGTTTTTGAGGCCTTTAAGACCGTCTGAAGGGGAAACATGAGGCCCGGGACCAGGAGGCGTACCGGGCCTTTTTCCGGGAGGACATGGGGCGAACGCAGATCGGTTTCAAGGAGGAAACCTTGAAGGTAAATAGCTACCTCATGGGCCAATGGTTGACGGGCGCAGGAGAAGGGGTGCCGGTGCAGGATGCTGCCACCCTCGAGGTGCTGGGCCACGTGACCTCGGAGGGCCTACCCCTCAAGGAGGCGGTGGCCTGGGGAAGGGAGGTAGGGGGGAAGGCCCTCCTGGCCATGGGCTTCCAGGAGCGGGGCCGAAGGCTTCGGGCCCTGGCTCAGTACCTTTCCGAGCGGAAGGAGGAACTCTACCGGCTCTACGCCACCACCGGGGGAACGGGGCGGGATGCCTGGTACGACGTGGACGGGGGCATCGGGGTACTCTTCACCTATAGCTCCCTGGCCCGGACGCTTCCCGAGGGAAACCTCCTTCCCGAGGAGGAAAGCCTTCCCTTAAGCAAGGACTTTTCCTTCCAGGGTAGGCACCTTCTGGGCCCCAAGGGGGGAATTACGGTGCAGATCAACGCCTTCAACTTCCCCGTCTGGGGCCTGCTGGAGAAGTTCGCCCCCGCCTTCTTGGCGGGGGTGCCCACCCTGGCCAAGGCCGCCACCCCCACCGCCCACGTGGCCGAGGGGTTGGTGCGCCTCATGGTGGAGTCCGGGCTTTTGCCGGAAGGTAGCCTCCAGTTTGTGGCGGGAAGCCTGGGCGAGGCCCTGGACGCCCTGGACCACCGGGATAGCGTCTACTTCACGGGCTCCAAGGCCACGGCAGACCGGTTAAGGCGCCACCCCGCCTTTTTGGAACGGGGCGTCCTCTTCAACGCGGAAACCGACTCCCTAAACGCCGCCATCCTGGGGGAAAAAGCGGGGGAGGAGGAGCTTCATAGGCTCGCCCAGGAGATCGCCCAGGAGCTTTCCATCAAAACCGGGCAGCGGTGCACGGCCATCCGCCGGGTCCTGGTACCCCAAGGCCGCCTCGAGGCCCTCCTCGAGGCCACCCAGAGGCACCTGGAAGGCCTCCGGCCAGGTGACCCCAGGGAGGAAGGGGTGAGCCTGGGCCCCCTGGCCTCCTTGGGGCAAAAGGCAGAGGTGGAAAGGGCTGTGGAAACCCTCCTGGCCGCCGGGGCCAGGGTGTACTGGCAGCACCCGGGCAGGCGGGACGGGGCCTTCTTTCCCCCTACCCTGCTCCTGGCGGAGGATCCCTGGGCGGAGACCCTCCACCAGGTGGAGCCCTTCGGCCCGGTGGCCACCTTCTTTCCCTACCGGGACCGGGAGGAGGCCCTGCGCCTGGCCCGCATGGGAGGAGGAATGCTGGCGGCCACCCTGGCCACCCCCGATCCCGAGGAGGCCCGCTTCTACCTCCTTGGGCTTTCCGGGGAGGTGGGCCGGCTCCACGTCCTGAACCCGAGGGACGCCCATAGCTCCACGGGCCACGGCTCCCCCTTGCCCCGCCTCCTCCACGGGGGTCCCGGACGGGCGGGGGGCGGGGAGGAGCTCGGGGGGCTTCTTTCCGTCAAGCGGCACCTGGCCCGCCTGGCCCTCCAGGCGGACCCCCACACCCTGCAGGCCCTCACCGGAGAGTACGCCAGGGGAGCGGAAAAACCCGCCAGCGTCCACCCCTTCCGCAAGCCCTACGAGGAACTGGAGGTTGGGGAAACCCTCTGGACCCATCGCCGCACGGTCACGGAGGCGGACATCGCCCTCTTCGCCCACCTTTCCTGGGACCACTTCTACGCCCACACCGACGAGATCGCCGCCCAAAAGAGCCTTTTCGGGAAGCGGGTCGCCCACGGATACTTCGTCCTCTCCGCCGCCGCCGGGCTCTTCGTGGACCCGGCCCCGGGTCCGGTCCTGGCCAACTACGGCCTCGAGGGCCTGCGCTTCACCGAACCCGTGGGCATCGGCGACACCTTGCAGGCCCGGCTCACGGTGAAGGCCAAGCGGCCCAGGGACGAGAAGTCCGGGGTGGTGGAGTGGGCGGTGGAGGTGGTGAACCAGGAGGGCAAGACGGTGGCCAGCTATACCGTCCTCACCCTGGTGGCGCGAAAAGCCCAGGGACAGGCCTCCTGAGGGGAAGCGGGGGAAAGGGCCCCCTATGCTACCATGGGGGTATGGCCGAGTCAGAGGCCTTCTGCCCGGTGTACGAGGCCCTTAACCTTCTCCAGGAGAAGTGGACCCTGCACATCATCCGGGCCCTCCTGGAAGGCCCCAAGGGCTTTAACGAGCTCTCCCGGGCCATCGGGGGGGTGAACCCCGCCACCCTTTCCCAGCGCCTGGAGCACCTGGTGGATATGGGCGTGGTGGAAAAGAAGGTGGAATCCTATATGCCCCCCCGCACCCGGTACAGCCTCACCGAGGCCGGGCGGGAGCTGGAAGCGGTCATCGCCGCCATAGACCGCTGGGCCCGCAAAAACCTCAAGGCCCCCGTGGGCTGAGGTTTTGTGGCCGAGGCCGGTCTCGGGTACCCACGGGCCTGGACCCCTTTAGAGCCTATTCCGCTTCCCCGGCCAGGTACTGGAGGTAGTTGGGCAACCCCATCTGGTTCAAAAGTTCCCGCTGGGCCTCCAGCCAGTCCACGTGGCCTTCCTCGTCCTTGAGGATCTCCGCCACCATGTCCCGGGTGCCGTTATCCCCCAAGGACTGGGCCAGGTTCATGGTTTCATTGTAGCCCTTCACCGCCTCGAGCTCCCCCTCGTAGTCCCGGAAGAGGATTTCCTCCACCGTTTTGCCGATCCGGATCTCCCCGATCCGGCTCACCTCCGGGAAACCCTCCAGGAAAAGGATGCGCTCGATGTGCTTCTCCGCATGGCGCATCTCGGTGATGGCGTGGGCCTTGAGGTGGCGGGCCAGGGCCTTAAAGCCCCAGTTCTCCGCCATCTCCGCATGGACCATGTATTGCAAGATGGCGGCCAGTTCCTCGGAAAGCCGTTCCTGAAGGCTTTGAATCACATCGGGATGCCCCTTCATAAAGGACCTCCAAGGGCATTATACTCCGGCTGGCTCCATCCAGCCTGGAAAAGCTACCGCGCGGGAGGGGTGCCCAGGGGTACCCTCACCAGGCTTGGCCGTTCCCTCCCGGCTCCAGGTGTCTCCCGCACCTCGAGGTGGTAGGGTTCCTGGGCCTCCCGGGGGAAGTCCTCCCGGAAGTGGGCCCCCCGGCTTTCCTCCCGCATAAGGGCCATGCGCAAGAGGAGCCGGGCCAAAAGGGCCTGGTGGCCCGCCTCCACGAAGGCGCGCAGGGCACGGGGATCCCCCAGAGCAAAGGGGTCCTCAGGAAGAGCTTCCTTCAAGGGAAGAGCTTCCAACCAGGCCAAAGCTTGGGCGAGATCCCGTCCCCGACGTACCACCCCGGCCGCCTGGCCCATCCTTTCCCGTAGGGGTTTTAGATGTTCCGGGTCCAGAAGCAGGATGGGTAAGGGCTCCACCCTCTTCGGATGGGCTAGGTCCTGAAGGGCCGCCTTGGCGGCCCGCTCCCCCATCACCAGGCCCTCCAGGAGGCTGTTGGAAGCCAGGCGGTTTGCCCCGTGGAAGCCCGTGGAGGCCACCTCCCCAGCGGCGTACAGGCCGGGGAGGTCCGTGTAGCCCAAAAGATCCGTCTTGACCCCACCCATGGCGTAGTGGGCCGCGGGAGCCACGGGAATAGGCTCCCGGAAGGGGTCGAAGCCCAGGGCCCGTGCCGCGGCCACCACCGTGGGAAAACGGGATTCCAGGTGGGGAATGGGCCTCAGGTCCAGGTAAACGCCCCCGGTCCTCTCCCTCTCCCGATGGACCGCCCGGGCCACCATGTCCCGGGGGGCAAGCTCCCCCAGGGGATCGTAGCGGGGCATGAAGCGCTCTCCCTGGGCGTTAAGCAGGAGGGCTCCTTCCCCCCGGCAGGCTTCGCTCACCAGGCTCCCATCGGGAAGGGTAGTGGGATGGAACTGGACGAACTCCAGATCCCTCAGGGTGGCTCCCGCCAGGTAGGCCAGGGCCATGCCGTCCCCCGTGGCCCCTTTCGGGTTGGTGGTTACGGGGAAAAGCCTCCCCAAACCCCCCGTGGCCAGCAGAACCGCCCCGGCTCGCACCGCCTGCAAGCCCTCGGGCCCCAGGACCAAGGCTCCTGCCACCCGCCCCTCCCCGAGGAGCAGGGCCACCGCCATGTAACCCTCCCGGACCGGGCTCCTAAGCCGCTTGAGAAGCCCCTGGAGCAGGAAAAGGCCGCTCCTGTCCCCCCCCAGGTGCCGTACCCGCGCCCGGGAGTGCCCCCCCTCCCGGGTGGGCTCGGGGTGGAAGGGAAGCCCCAGGGCAAGAAGCCTTTCCAGATGCCGGGGAGCTTCCTCCAGGATGGACCGGGCCACACCCTCCTCCACCAAACCCCGACCGGCCCTAAGGGTGTCCTGGAGGTGGGCTTCCAGGTCGGCCTCATCCAAGGGGAAGGCCACCCCTCCCTGGGCCCAGGGGGTGGAACCCGAGGGAAGGGGATCCTTGCTGAGGAGGAGGACCTTAGCCCCCCTTTTCTCCGCCGCCAAAGCGGCGTAGACCCCCGCGATGCCCGCACCCAGGATGAGGAGGTCGGTGGTTAAGGTGGCCATGGGTCCTTCTGCCCCTGGGTTTAGCCCACGGCCACCATGGCCTCGAGGGCCCGCTGGGCCTTCTGGGCCACCTCCTCGGGTACCCGGATCACGTGGCGCATCTCCTTAAGGGACAGGTAAACCTTCTCCAGGGTGATCCGCTTCATGTACTCGCAGATGGCATCCGGCTTCACCGGGATGAAGGTCTTTTCCGGAGCCTCCTTGGCGAGGCGGTGGAGAATGCCCACCTCCGTGGCCACCACGAACTCCTTGGCCTCCGCCTTCTTGGCGTAACGCACCATCCCTTCGGTGGAGAGCATCTTGGCATCGGGTTTCAGGTAAAGACAGCTACTGCCGCACCCGCACTCGGGATGGATCATGAACTCGGCCTCCGGGTGCTCCTTCAAAAGGGCCTTCAGGTGTTCCTCGCGGATCCCCGCGTGCACGTGGCACTCCCCGGGGAAAAGATCCAGCTTCCTCCCCGTAACCCTGGCCACATGGGCTCCCAGGAACATGTCGGGCACAAAGAAAATGGGCCGGTCCTTGGGCAGACGGGCCACCACCTCCACCGCATTGGCGCTGGTGACGCATACATCCGCCAAAGCCTTCACCTCGGCTTTGGTGTTCACGTAGGCCACCACGATGCCCTCGGGATGGTCCTGCTTCCAGGCCAGGATGTCCTCGGGGCGGATGCTGTCCGCAAGGGAGCATCCCGCTTCCAGGTCGGGGAGGAGGACGGTTTTCTCCGGGTTCAGGATGGCAGCGGTTTCCGCCATGAAGTGCACCCCGGCGAAAACGATCACCTTCGCCTTGGTTCTTTGGGCCTCCCGGGCTAGGCCCAGGGAGTCCCCCACGAAGTCCGCCACCTCCTGCACCTCAGGAAGCTGGTAGGAATGGGCCAGGATGACCGCCTGCCGCTCCGCCTTCAGGCGGAGCACCTCTTGGACGAGAAGTTCCCTTTCCATGCTTTACGCTTCCGCTGGGCTGAAGCCCTGTTCCCAAAAGTGTTCGTCAAACGCCAAGGCCTTCCGCAAACCCCTGCGTTGCATGAAGAAAAAACTGGTCCAGTCCACCAGGCTGATCTCCCTCCTCCCGGAGGCCAGAAGAGCGGTCAGGGCCACCTGGTGCAGGTCCTCATCCACGGGAACCGTATGGACAACCTCTAAGAGGCCGTGGTAAAGAGCCCGCACCGCCTCGAGGCCCAATCTTCTTTGGACCAAAGCCACACTTTCCACCACCACGTAGCTGTGGGTTACCAGGCGTTCCCGGGCCGCCAAGAGGCGGCGAAACCTTTCCGCCGCCTCGGGGTGCCGGGCATCGTCCCGGTCCAGGAGGGCGTAAAGGGCCGAGGTGTCAACGAAGACGGCCAAGGCGGTCCTCATCCATCGCCAGGTAGCGGTCGTGCTCCTGGCCCACATCCGTAAGGCCCGAGGCAAAGCGGCCCACCACGGCCAAGGCCCGCTCCGCCCGCTCGGAAAAACTCCCGTTCCCCTTCTCCTGAAGATACCCCTCCACCGCCCGGCGCACCAGCTCCGCCAGGGATACCCCTTCCTCCTGGGCCAGGGCCTTTAGGCGCTGGGCCTGTTCCTCGGTGAGCTGCACCTGGGTCCTCACCATGCCCTTATAGTAGCACACCATGCCATCATGGCTGCACCAGGAGGGAAAGGTCCAGGGCTTTGGCGGAATGGGTCAGGGCTCCCACGCTCACAAAGTCCACCCCAGCCTCGGCGGCAGCCCGGGCCCTTTCCAGGGTCATGTTCCCGCTGGCCTCGAGAGGCACCCGACCTCCCACCCGGCGCACGGCCTCGCGGATCTCCTCGAGGGGAAAATTATCCAGAAGGATCAGATCCGCCCCTGCCGCCAAAGCCTCCTCCAGCTCGGCCAGGTTTCCCACCTCCACCTCCACCTTGAGGTAGTGGGGAGCCCCGGCCTTGGCCCTTTTCACCGCCTCGGCCACACCCCCTGCCGCGCGGATGTGGTTCTCCTTGATGAGAATCCCGTCGAAAAGGCCATAGCGGTGGTTCCTTCCCCCGCCCACCCGCACCGCATACTTCTCCAGGGCCCTGAGGCCTGGGGTGGTCTTGCGGGTATCCAGGACCTGGGTTTTGGTACCCGCTAGGGCCTCCACGTAGGCCCGGGTGAGGGTGGCGATGCCACAGAGGCGCTGAAGGAGGTTGAGGGCGAGCCTTTCCCCGGCCAGGATGCCCCGTAAGGGCCCCTCGAGGCGGGCCACCTCCTGGCCAGGGCCCACCTTTTCTCCTTCGCCCACCAAAGCGGTGAAGGCAATGCGGGCATCCGCCAGGAAAAAGACCTCCTTGGCAACCGAAAGCCCAGCGATGACGCCTTCCTCCTTGGCCAGGATGACCGCGCGGCCCCAAAGATCCTCGGGCACCGTGAGGAGGGTGGTGAGGTCCCCATGGCCGAGATCCTCGAGGAGCCAGGCCTTTAGGGTTTCCGAAGGCACCATAGGCCCCATTGTAGACAAGGCAGGGCGTCCCAGAGGACACCCTGCCCCTACCAAACCGCCTGCGCTTAGGGCAGGTTGACCGTACCGCCGCCCACAGTATAGTTATTCGTCCCTGCTGTTGCCTCTCGTATGTAATCCCCGGCCCCGAACGAGCTGGGGTCAAGCGCATCCAGGGAGACTAACGGTTTATTGCTGAAGAATGCGGTTATATCAAAGGATCCGCTACCACTAGGGGCTGTGTACCCCAGCAAGGTGTTAGCGGAAAGGTCGGGCAAGGTGTAGCCGGGGGCGTTACCCAGCCAGCCCTTGCTCACCGTGGCGGTGTAGTAGATTTGGCCAGGAATCTGTAAGTAGAAGCGGTAGCCACGCAGATCGGTCCCCGTAAGGCTGAGACCGCTCACGCTGGGGTGGGGGCTTTGAGTGACGGCCAGGCTACCACTCCCCCAAGCTTGGGGTAAGCTCAGGGTAGGAGCACCACCGGCAAACACCTGAGCACTCATCAAGGAGGCATTGGTGCTCGAGGTCTGCACAAGGGCTGCGTAACGGTCCCCACTCGCAAAACCGCTTACGGGGCGGTAACTGGTAGCCGAGGCGTTCACCTGGTCCATGACCCCCCCTGCGCTGAGGTAGGAGACCAGCGCACCTGTGATTGGGCTGTACCCCGTTGGCGGGGTGGGCAAGGTGAGGCTAACTGGGGGGATCTGGTCAGCGGGGGCTAGGCTAGCCGTATCGCTACCGCCGCTGGTCACATTGACGTTTTTGAGCACTTTGGCCACCTTGACGCCACCAGTGGAATCCTTCAAGGTCAGGAGAAGATCCTGATTCCCGGGTTGAAGGCTTGTGGTAACGGAGATGGAAGCACCTGCAGCTTGGCAGAAGCTGTTCACACAAACAAAATCCCCAGGAGCCAACAAACTCGAATCCACATTCACAGTCACCGTAAAGGGCACGGGGCTAGGAGCACTAGAGCTACAAACCACCTTAGGATTGGGCAGTTCACTAGCGGTGGCCTGGATCACTTTAACCACTAGGCTACTGCAGCGCACAGCAACCCCATATTTGGTCTGCCCCCCTAGGTTGAAGGTGCCCGTCTTGGTGGTGGTACCGCTCGTGGTGAGGAGCTGCCAGGTTCCAGTGCCCACCTGGTAGGCCGCCGCATTGAAGGCGCTCGAGGCGTCTTCCACCGTTAAGGTGATGCTGCTGGGAGGCGGGGGGGTACCCCCTCCGCACCCAGCCAGGCCTAGCACGACCAATAAACCCCAAGAGCAGAGCCGCAAAGCGGTACCCACACGCTTCCTCATGGCTTCTCCTTTCCGGAATCTCGTTTTGAGAGATTCCTTGGCGCAAGATAGCCTAGGAGGTCTTAACGTACCCTGAACATCCGGTGAACAACAGCCAAGTCGCGATTTTGTGGGTTTCTCTTCTGTGCCCTAGAGTGGGGCCATGTCCATGTCTTCACTGGCGATCGCTTCCTCCCAGGAGCCTGCAGTCCGGAGGGGGTACCCGCAGCCCACGAGCCGCAAAAGAGCCAGAACCGCCAAACCTAAAAGGCCGATCTTCTTAAGGAAGGGAACCTCAAGGTGCCTGGCTCAAGTCCAACATTCCTGCCCCCACTGCCTGGGGTGGAAAGGACAAGGTTTTAGCGTATTGGGCAAGCCTCTGTTGCACCTGAGCCGGGGTGAGGCTTGGGTCTACCTGCAGCCATAGGGCCATGGTCCCGGCCACCAGGGGTGTGGCGAACGAGGTGCCCGTGCAGCTTCCCGCGCCGCCCCCAGGCAGGGGGCAGCTCAGGTCCGTACCCGGGGCGGCGAGGTCCACGTATGCCCCTTGGGTGCTGTAGGGAGCTGGTCCCCAGCCCGGAGGACTTCCCGGCCTGGCCTCTAGGGCCCCCACCGCCACCAGGCCCGACAGGTCAAAGGCCGCAGGGTAATGGGCCGGGCTTCCCTGGTTCCCTTGATTCCCAGCAGCCACCGCCACGGGAATACCCTGGCTCAAAGCCGCCTGCAGGGCCAGCTTCAACGCTTCCACCGGAGTGTCCCCACCCAGGCTCAGGTTGACCACCGTGGGCCCCTGGCGGTTCTGCACCACCCAGCACACCCCCCGCACCACCCGGCTGGCCCGGCAGGTGCCCCCTTCGTCACAAACCCGCACCGGGACAATTCCTACACCAGGAGCCACCTCCTTAACCAGGCCCGCCACCCCGGTGCCGTGTCCTCCGGGAAAGGCGTCCTGGGGAGTGGTGTCCTCCTCCACGAAGTCATATCCGGGAAGCTGGGAGATGGTGGCGTCCACGCCCGTATCCAGGACCGCCACCTTGACCCCCTGGCCCGTGCGGCCTCGACGGTGGGCCGCGTAGGCCATCACCGCCTCACTTCCGGAAATGCCTCCAAGGCTCCAGAGGCTCTCCGGGTCAGCCTTGTAGCTGGGGTCTAGGGCTTCCAGTTCCTCGAGGGCTTTACCCAGCGCCTCGCCGCTATATCCCAATTCCGCCCGCAACCTGCAAGGTCGTCCTTCCGGATGAGGGTGAACCCTGGGGGCAGCTTGGGATCCTGACCCATGGGGAGCCTAAGAAGAATGCGGTTTCGGTCCACCATGCCCAGGACTCCAAGTTCGCCCCGGGCCTCCTGGTTTCCCACCACCACCCGCACGGGCCTAGGTCCTCCGGGGACCACGGGCACCCGGAACCGGACCCGCTCCTGTTGCCGCCAGGTAACCTCAGCCTCAACCTCCCCCACAAACACCCTTGCCCCCAAGCCCGTCATCCCCTTCAGCCTTGCTTCCACCTCCTCCCCTACCAGGGCCCGGCTGGGGGAAAGGGAAAGGCTTGGCCCTGGCGGCGTACAGGCCAGCAAGAGCAAGGGCAACAGAAACCACGCTTTGCGCATCCTCCACCTCACTTAAGAGGAGGTTAAACCCCTCGAGGTCCAGGAGGCTTAGCGGCATGCCCTGAGGGCCCAACCCGGTCCTTGCCAGGACCCGTCCCACCTACCCCCCTTTGGGTGCAACCGAACGAGGGTTTCCGCCACCTGGCCCACCTCCTTCGGGGAGGGTAGCGGAGGAGGGCTTAACGGAGCCTGAACGATCCCCCTGGGGGGTCCCAGGCTGGAGTCTGGTAGACGAAGAATCCCCCGTGTACCCTTAACGCTGGGTGAACGCTCCCAGGCGCTTCCGGTAGCGCTCCGCCAGCACGGTGTACTGGGCTTCCTCCAGGAGGGCGATGGCTTCCTCGAGGGTGGCGGGGTCCTGCCTTAGCTCAGCCAGGTTGGCCAGGACCGCGGCGGTAAGCACCCAGTCCCGACCCTCCTTGGCCAGGCGAAGGGCCTTTTGGTAGGCGGCCTCCGCCTCCTCCCTTCTTCCCTGGCGGTGGTAAAGGGCCCCTAGGTTGTTCCAGGCCCGGCCCATGGCCTCCAGGACCCCTGCCTCCTCCGCCAGGGCCAAGGCCTGCTGGTAAAGGACCTCCGCCTCCTCGGGGTGGCCCTGCCGCTCCCGCACCACCCCCAGGTTGAGGAGGACCCGGGCCCGGAGAAGGGAGGTATCCCCGGCAGCCTCCAAGGCCTCCATGAGGACTTCCTCTGCCTGAGGGCTTCCCATTTCAAAAAGGGCCACCGCCCGGTTATTCAGGGCGTCCACCTGGCGGGCCACCTCCCCTGCCGCCAGGAAGCGCACCGCCGCCCGGGCAAAGAGATCGGCGGCCCTGGCGAACTCCCCCCGGCTGATGGCGGCGAGGCCCTCGAGGTTCAAGGCCTCCCCTTGGGCCCAAGGGCTTCCCTCCCTGGCAAGGGCTGCCTCCTTAAGGGCTTCCTCCACCTGCCCTAGGCGGAAGAGGATCCCTCCCCGCACCGCGGCGGTTTCCGAGCGGGGGTGGGCAGGTCCGGAACCCTGGACCTCCAAGGCCTCGAGGGCCTCCCGGTACCGGCCCAGCCTTTCCAGGGCCCTGGCCTTTAGGAGAAGAGCCGTGGGCTCCCCTGACAGCACCTCGAGCAAATCCAGGGCTAACCCGGGGTTCTCCGAGAGGAGGGTGCGGGCCTCCTGCAGGATGGCAACGCCTGCCCGCTTCCGGTCCTCCTCCTCCCACAGGGGCCGGGCCACCAGGTAAAGGGGCAAGGCTTCCTGGAGGGGCAGGTGGCGGGCCAGGGCCAGGGCAGCTTCCTGGGCTTCCAAGGGGAAGCCCCGATGAAGCTGGGGATCCAGGGGCCTGGAGGCTTGGGGAAACCCCACGAGCCGTATGGCCTTCCCTCCCTCCCGGATAAGCCCAACCTCCTGAATTCTTTCCAGGGTACTGACGGATACCCCCAGGGCCTCCACTGCCTCGCGGGAACGGAAATAAAGCCCCCAGAAGGCCTTGCGGGCTTCCTTGGGCAAGGGGGATGGCAGATGGAACTCCTCCTCGGCTCCCTCGAGGGCAAAGACCACCCCCGGTAGGGCCTGGGCCTCCTCCAAAAGGGCCTTCCCCCTTTCCGGGAGACCCAGGAGGTAAAAAGCCCGGGCCTGGGAGGCAAAGGCCCTGTGGACCTCGAGGGCGATCCTCTCCCGGGTACTCCACACCCATTCCTCCAGCTCCTCCCCCAGGGGGAGCTCCACCCCTTCCAAAAAGGTGCCCCGGTAAAGTCGGCGGGCTTCCTCCAACTGGCCCTCCCTAAGGGCTTGGCGGAGGGCCTCGAGGTCCGTGGGAACCCGGGCCCGGAGGATCTCGTTCCCCTCTATAGCCCCCGTGGGCTTCAGCTGGTTCAAGGCCACGGAGAGGCTATTCAAGGGGTCCTGGGCCCGGGGCCAGAAGAGCTGGGCCAGGTGCCGGCGGGCCTTGGGCCCCTCCAAAGCTAAATAGGCGAGAAGCAGAAGGGGTTTTAAGCGGTGGAAAGCATGCCCCTCCAACCCCAGCCCCCCCAGCACCCGGAGCATGCCTCCATCTTAAGAGGCCTTTGCCCCTTTCACCAAGGGGGTCCACGGGCCTGGTGCGCCCTGTGAGATGGCTACCTTTGCGCCCTTCCCTGACCGGCTAGGCTAGGGGCATGGCCAACCGCCTAAGGGGTTCTAGAAGCCCTTACCTCCTCCAGCATGCGGAAGACCCCGTGGAATGGTACCCCTTTGGGGAGGAAGCCTTTACCGCGGCTTTGCAGGAGGACAAACCCATCTTCCTCTCCGTGGGGTATAGCGCCTGCCACTGGTGCCACGTGATGCACCGGGAGTCCTTCCAAGACCCCGAGGTGGCGGGGATCCTCAACCGGCACTTCATCCCGGTGAAGGTGGACCGGGAGGAGCGGCCCGATGTGGACGCCGCCTATATGCAGGCCCTCATCAGCCTCACCGGCCAGGGGGGCTGGCCCATGAGCCTCTTCCTCACCCCGGAGGGGAAGCCCTTCTTCGGGGGAACGTATTTCCCCAAGGAAGACCGCGGAAGCCTTCCCTCTTTTAGAGGCTGTCGTAAAAGTCTCCC
>NZ_KZ672976.1 GCF_002964845.1 Thermus tenuipuniceus | reverse complement strand
TTTCTCGGCGAGGCACCTTGGCCGGGCGACCCCCGGGCTTGGGAGCGGGGATCAGGGGCTCAAGGGATGTGCGTGTCCTCTGCACCCTTCAAGGATACAAGACTTTTACGACAGCCTCTAAGTGCTCGTGCACGAAGGGCGCTCCATTGGCAAAAGCAGAAGCGGCTTGCCCGTGGCCTTTTTGGGACCCCTGTCGTCGGGCTGACCGCCCACGCCAACCCCCATCTCCTCCCTGGACCTGCGAAGGCTCCAGGCTACACCGCCCTCACCGAGCCTCTCCACCGCCTGGACATCGAGGCCCTGGAATGAGTCTTGCGGGAGCCATCCCTGGCCTTAAGGCTGGCGGAGAAGGGGTACACCTGGACGGAGAAGTGGGGCCTCGAGGGGATGGTGGACCGCACCCTCCGCCTCTACCGCCTCCTCTAAACAAGCCACAGGCCTTCGGCCTAAAGGAACTCCCTACTGGAGCACTTCTCTGTAGATCTCCTCCAAGGCAATCCCCACCCCCAGGCAAGGCACCTCCACCTCCCCCTCTTCCCACACCCGGTAGAGCCACCCCTCCGGGGTGCGAAAATACCCCTCCACCCTCCGGGCACGGCTGTCCACCAAGAGGTAAGCCTGAAGGGAAGGAATTTCTCTGTAGCGCCAAAGCTTCTCCCGGCGGTCCGTGGCCTCCGTGCCCTCAGAGAGGACCTCCACCACCAGGCAGGGCCGCTCTTTGTAGAGGGGGTTAGGGTCTTCGCCGCAGACCACCATCAGGTCCGGGTAGTAGAAGGTGCGCTCGGAAACCCGTAGCCGCATGTCGGAGAAAAAAACCCGGCATCCCTTCTCCTGGGCCACGGGGCGCAGGAGAAAGTAGAGGTTGCCCACCAGGAGGTTGTGGGCCTCGCTGGCCCCAGCCATGGCGTGGGGCACGCCCTCCAGGAGCTCGTACCGCTCCTTTTGGGAGGCTTCCCAGGCCAGGTACTCCTCGGCCTCCAGGGAGCGGAGGAGCTTGGCGGCCTGTCCCATGTACCCCATGATACCCTCGAGCCCGGGCGTGCTACCCTAAGGGCAAGGGTGACCTCGGAAGAGCGGCTCTACAAGCTGCAGGGCATCGTGGAGCCATGGCCACCCTCCCCTCCCAGGTGGCGGGGGTGGAGAACCGCATGGACCCCCTGCGGCAGGAGCTCAAAGGGGAAACCCAGGCCCTGCGCCAGGAGGTGAAGGGCGAGATCAACGCCGCCCTCAACCGGCTCATGCTCTACTTCACCGCCCTGGCCGTCGCCTTGGCCCTCCTCACCCTGCCGCACCAGGTGCCGATGCATAAAGGTTACCGCAATAGGCAGGGAAGAAGGGCAATGCCCGTGGTTTGGGCCACGGCGGGGTACTTAAGCAAAACGACGCTCCTCCACCGCCCCTTCCGCCTCCACCCACAAGGGGCCGAAGGCCTCCTCCTGCCGGAGGCGCACCAGACCCAGGCGGTGAGCCTCCAAGAGGGCGGCGAAGCCCACCGTCTGCTCCCCCCAGCCCCGCAAGGGGAGGCGGTGGAAGGCCACCCGCCCCCTAAGGAAGCCCTTCAGCCGCTCCCAGGCCTCCCGCAGGCCAAAGGCCTCCTGGGGCAAGGCCAGCACCGCCTTGCGAAAGGACTGGGCCGCCTCCTTCAGCGCCTTGGGAGAAAGGCGCAAGGCGGGCCTGGGCACCGGGGGCGGGGGCACGGGGAGGAGATGGGCCCGCCTCTTTAGGCGTTCCTCCAAAAAGGCCACGGTCTCGGAGAGGTCTACCAAGACCTGCACGAGGGGGGCTTCCCCCCCTTCCTCTTTGGGGGTAAGGGCCCGCTCCGGGGAGAGCTTCAGCACCAAAAGCTCGGCCAAAAGGGGCAAAAGCTCCGCCCGGGCCTGGAGGTCCTCCGGCACCTGGGCGAGGGCCTGCTCCACCACGAGGAGGACAGGAAACCCCTTGGGAGAAAGCCTTCCCCGCCTCAGGGCTTCCCGAAGCTCCTCGGGCGTCCCAGAAAACCCGGGAAACTCCAGCCGGATCACCGGAACACGGGGCGCCTGTTGGGGAGAAGGAGCCCCACCTTCTCCCGCACCTCTTCCATGGTGGCCGAGGCCACCGCCCTCGCCCGCTTGGCCCCTTCCAGGAGGGCGTCCATCACGTAGTCGGGGTCTTTCCTCAGGGCCTCTGCCCGCTCGCGGATGGGGCGTAAGGTTTTCATCATCTCCTCAAAGAGAACCCGCTTCACCACAAGGGTCCCGACCCCCGCCTTCCGGTACTCCTCCTTCAGGGCCTCCACCAGCTCCTTGGGGGCGAAGTAGGAGAGGTAAGCGAACACGATGGTGCGCCCCGGGTCCCCGGGGTCCGAGAGGCGGATGCGCTGGGGATCGTCGGGAAGGTGGCGGATCTTCTCCCAGATGCTCTCTTCATCCTCTAGAAGACCGATGGTGTTCCCCAAGGACTTGCTCATCTTGGCCTTGCCGTCTATGCCCGGCACCCTTGGGGCCTCGGGGTTAAGAAGGGCCTCGGGCTCGGGGAAGGTTTCCCCGAAAAGGGCGTTGAAGCGGCGGGCGATCTCCCGGGTGAGCTCAATGTGTTGCACCTGGTCCTCCCCCACGGGCACGGTGTCCGCCTTGTAGATGAGGATGTCCGCCGCCTGCAACACCGGGTACATGAGAAGCCCGCTCCACACCGCCTCCTGCTTGGCGGCCTTATCCTTGAACTGGGTCATGCGGGTGAGGTCGCCCAGGGGGGTGAGGGTGGTGAAAACCCAAGCGAGCTCCGTGTGCTCGGGCACATGCGATTGGACAAAGAGGGTGACCTTTTCGGGGTTGAGGCCGGCGGCCATGTTCA
Organism: Thermus tenuipuniceus; assembly: GCF_002964845.1. Classification (GTDB taxonomy): domain Bacteria; phylum Deinococcota; class Deinococci; order Deinococcales; family Thermaceae; genus Thermus; species Thermus tenuipuniceus. Next base: position 25,260 of record NZ_KZ672976.1, on the reverse strand, counting down.
CCAAGGCAGCTTCAAAGGTACGTTGGGCCAAGGTGGAAGGATCGTAGGCCAGGGGATTGGTGAGGGCGTGGTAGTCCACGATGCAGAAGAAGGCCTCCCGGCCCAACCTCTCCCCCAGCTCCACCCACTGCTTGATGGCCCCCAGGTAGTTGCCGATGTGGATCTCCCCCGAGGGCTGGATGCCGGAGAGAACCCGCGTCATGCCCCTAAGAATAGCAAAAACCCCGCCTTAGCGGGGCCTTTTGGTGCCGGGGGCGGGACTTGAACCCGCACGTCCGCGAGGACACACGACCCTGAATCGTGCGCGTCTACCAATTCCGCCACCCCGGCAGACGCAAGGGTTATTGTACGGAAGGCCCTTATCCCCGTCAAGCCCTAGCGCCAAAGGGTGAGGAGGGTCAGGATCACCGCCAGGGCACTGAAGTAGAGCATAAGGCGGTTTAAGGCGGTATTGATATCCCCCTTGAGCTCTTGGCGCAAGGAAACCATATCCTCCTTGAGCTCCTGGCGCAGGGAAGCCATATCTCCCTTTAGCTCCTGCCGCAAGGAGGCCATCTGCTCCCCAAGCCGCCTCTCCAAAGCCCCCATCTCCCCCTCGAGCTCCTGGCGCAGGGTAGCCATGTCCCCTTTGAGCTCTTGGCGCAGGGTGGCCATGTCCCCTTTGAGCTCCTGGCGCAAGGAGGCCATCTGCTCTTGAAGCCTTCCCTCCAGGGCCGCCATCTCCGCCTTGAACTCCTGGCGCAAGGCCACCATCTCGCCCTTAAGCTCTTGGCGCAAGCCCACTATGTCGCCCTTGAGCTCCTGGCGCAGGAGGTCCATGCGGTTTTCCAGGGAGGTAATCCGCTCCGGAAGGGTGGCCATCACCCCTTCCACGATGCCCTCCAGCTTGTAAAGCCGCTCCTCGGTGGTCATCTTCCTTGAGACTAGCATAGCCCTTGACCCCCGGACAAAAGGAGCGTAGGCTATAGGGCAATGCGGCGGGGCTTCCTGCTAGACCTAGGCCGGGCGGGCCCGGCTTAGGGAAGCCCTGTTGCCTTCCCCCGGGCCCAAAACCCGGGGGATTTTTTCAGGGGAGGGAGCATGGGAAAAACGCTTTACGAGAAAGTCTGGGAAGCGCACGAGATAAGGAAGCTCCGAAGCGGGCAAAGCCAGCTTTTTATCGACCTGCACCTCCTCCACGAGGTGACGAGCCCCCAGGCCTTCGGCATGCTGAAAGACCTGGGCCTTCGGGTGCGCTATCCCCACCGCACCTTCGCCACCGTGGACCACATCGTGCCCACCCACGACCGCACCGAGCCCTTCCAGGACCCTCTGGCCCAGAACATGCTGGAAGCCCTCCGGCAAAACACCCGGGAGCACGGCATCACCTTCTTTGACCTGGGAAGCGGGAACCAGGGCATCGTGCACGTGATCGGCCCCCAGCTGGGCCTGACCCAACCCGGCATGACCATCGCCTGTGGGGATTCCCACACCTCCACCCATGGGGCCTTTGGGGCCGTGGCCTTCGGCATCGGGACCAGCCAGGTGCGGGATGTCCTGGCCACCCAAACCCTGGCGGCCCAGAAGCTGAAGGTGCGGCGCATCAACATCGAAGGGAAGCTTGCCCCTGGGGTTTACGCCAAGGACGTGATCCTGCACATCATCCGCCACCTGGGGGTGAAGGGAGGGCTGGGCTACGCCTACGAGTACGGGGGAAGCGCCGTAGAGGCCATGGACATGGAAAGCCGCATGACCCTTTGCAACATGTCCATTGAGGGCGGGGCCCGCATCGGCTACGTGAACCCCGACGAGACCACCTTCGCTTACCTGGAAGGCCGCCCCTATAGCCCCAAGAGGGCGGAGTGGGAGGAGGCCAAGAAGCGCTGGCGGAGCTTCGCCTCCGACCCCGATGCCCGCTACGACGACGTGGTCACCTTCCGCGCCGAGGACATCCCCCCCACGGTCACCTGGGGCATCAACCCCGGGCAGGCGGTGCCCATTGACGGCCGCATTCCCCTCCTGGAGGAGCTTCCCGAGGAGGAACGCCCCCTGGCCGAGGAAGCCTTGGCCTACATGGGCCTGAAGCCAGGGCAGCCCATCAAGGGGGTGCCCATCCAGGTGGCCTTTATCGGCAGTTGCACCAACGCCCGGCTTTCGGACCTTAGGGAGGTGGCCCACTACCTTAAGGGCCACAAGGTGAAAAGGGGGGTGCGGGCCTTGGTGGTGCCGGGCTCGGAGTGGGTGGCTAAAAAGGCGGAAGAAGAGGGCATCGCCGAAATCTTCCGCGAGGCAGGGTTTGAGTGGCGCAACCCTGGCTGCTCCATGTGCTTGGCCATGAACCCGGACCGCCTCCAGGGAGACGAGCTTGCCGCCAGCTCCTCCAACCGCAACTACAAGGGGCGGATGGGAAGCCCCAGGGGACGCACGGTGCTCATGAGCCCCCTCATGGTGGCGGCGGCGGCGGTGGCGGGCGAGACCGCCGACGCCCGGGAAGTGTTTGGGATTGGGAGGTAAGCCATGCTGGAAAAGTTCACCACCATCCGCGGTAGGGCGGTGCCTTTAAGGGGCGAGGACATCGACACGGACCGCATCATCCCCGCCCGTTTCATGAAGGTGCTCACCTTTGAGGGGTTGGGCCAGTACCTCTTCTACGACGAGCGCTTTGACGAACGGGGCAACCCCAAGCCCCACCCCCTGAACGACCCCCGCTACCAAGGGGCCAGCATCCTCTTGGTGGAGGCGGGCTTCGGTTCAGGAAGTAGCCGGGAGCACGCCCCCCAGGCCATCAAAAGGGCGGGGTTCAAGGCCCTCATCGGGGAAAGCTTCGCCGAGATCTTCTTCGGAAACGCCACCGCCATCGGCCTTCCCTGCGTGACCCTGGCCCCGGAGGACCTGACGGTCCTCTTCCAAGCGGTAGAGGCCGACCCTTCCCTCGAGGTGGAGGTGGACCTGGTGAACAAGGAGGTGCGCTTCGGTGGCCGCACCGCCCCCCTCTCCATCCCGGAGGCAGCGCGGGAGGCCTTGGTGGAAGGGCTTTGGGACCCGATTGGGGAACTTCTCCAAGCTGGGGAGCTTTTGGACGAGTTTGACCGCCGCCTTCCCTACCCCAGGAGGTCAGGGTGAGGATCGCAGTGCTGCCAGGGGACGGCATTGGCCCCGAGGTCACAGAGGCGGCCCTAAAGGTCCTTAAGGCCCTGGACGAGGCCCATAGGCTTGGCCTGATCGTTGAGCTCTACCCCTTTGGCGGGGCGGCCATAGACCGGTTCGGCGAGCCCTTCCCTGAACCCACGCAAAAGGGAGTGGAAAGGGCCCAGGCGGTGCTCTTGGGAAGCGTGGGGGGGCCCAAGTGGGATAACCTGCCCCGCAAAATCCGCCCCGAGACCGGGCTTCTCGCCTTAAGGAAAAGCCAGGACCTCTTCGCCAACCTACGCCCCGCCAAGGTCTTCCCCGGTCTGGAGCGGCTTTCCCCCCTCAAGGAGGCGATCGCCCGGGGGGTGGATGTCCTCATCGTGCGGGAGCTTACCGGAGGAATCTACTTTGGGGAGCCCCGGGGGATGTCGGAAGCCGAGGCCTGGAACACGGAGCGCTACAGCAAGCCGGAGGTGGAGCGGGTGGCCCGGGTGGCCTTTGAGGCTGCCCGAAAGCGCAGGAAGCACGTGACCAGCGTGGACAAGGCCAACGTGCTGGAGGTGGGGGAGTTCTGGCGGAAGACGGTGGAGGAGGTGCACCAGAACTTCCCCGACGTCTCCCTGGAGCACCAGTACGTGGACGCCATGGCCATGCACCTGGTGAAAAACCCCGCCCGCTTCGACGTGGTGGTCACGGGAAACATCTTCGGGGACATCCTTTCCGACCTGGCCTCGGTGCTTCCCGGCTCCTTGGGGCTACTCCCCTCCGCCTCCCTGGGCCGGGGCACCCCGGTCTTTGAGCCGGTGCACGGCTCCGCCCCGGACATCGCCGGCAAGGGCATCGCCAACCCCACCGCCGCCATCCTCTCCGCCGCCATGATGCTGGAGCACGCCTTCGGCCTGGTGGAGCTGGCAAGGAGGGTGGAAAGCGCCGTGGCCCAGGCCCTCCTCGAGGCGCCCCCGCCGGACCTGGGGGGAAGCGCGGGGACAGAGGCCTTCACCCAGGAGGTGCTCCGCCATCTAAAATAGGGAAAATGCTCCGCTACCGCTTCACCGCCGAGGGGTTCCACCGCATGGCCGAAGCCGGCATCCTCCCCGAAGACGCCCGGGTGGAGCTCGTGGAGGGGGAGATCCTCACCACGAGCCCTATGGGTAAGAAGCACGCCCATGTGCTGAACACCCTGGTGGACCTTCTTTCCCCCCTCAGGGGGCAAGCGGTCATCTCCATCCAAAACCCTTTGGTCCTGGGCCCTGTCACGGAGGTCTACCCTGACCTGGCCCTCCTCAAACCCCCCAGGACCCGTTATCGGGATCGCCTGCCCGAAGGGGAGGATGTTCTCTTGCTGGCGGAGGTGGCGGACACCTCCTTGGACTACGACCTCACCGTGAAACTCCCCCTCTACGCCAAGGCGGGGATCCCCGAGGTCTGGGTAGTGGACCTGGTGCGGGACCGGGTGTACGTCTTCCGCAGGCCCACCGGGGAGGGCTATGGGGAGCGGGAGGCCCTCGAGGGGGGCGAGCTGGAGGCCCTGGGGCTCAGGGTACCCGTGAAGGAGGTCCTGCCATGACCCGCCACCGGATCTCCCTGGAAGAATTCCACCGCATGGTGGAGGCCGGGGTTTTTCCCGAGGACCTAAGGCTGGAACTGGTGGAAGGAGAACTTCTGGAAATGAGCCCCATCGGCCCTAAGCACGCTTTCGTGGTGCGTAAGCTGACCACCCTTCTAGCCCCCCTAGCCCTGGAGAACAAGGCCCTTCTTTCCGGGCAAAATCCCCTGGTGGTGGGCCAATCCGAGCTCTACCCGGATGTGGTCCTTCTCCGTCCCCATAGCGACGGGCCGGACCGGCACCCCCAGGGCCAGGAGGCCCTCCTTGTGGTGGAGGTGACGGACACCTCCCTCCGCCACGACCTGAGCGTCAAGGTCCCCCTCTACGCCCAAGGGGGCGTGCCCGAGGTCTGGGTGGTAGACCGGGAAGGCAGGCGGGTTCTGGTGCACAGGGAGCCCAGAGAGGGAGGCTATAAGGAGGTCAGGACCCTGGGACCCAGGGACACCCTGGCCTTCATGGGGGTGGAGATCCCCGTGGAGGAACTCCTATGAGGAAAACTCTGATCCTCACCGGGGCAAGCCGCGGGATCGGCCGGGCCCTGGCCCTCGAGCTGGCCCAGGCGGGTTACGACCTTGTGTTAAACGCCCGCTCGGAAGGGCCCCTAAAGGAGGTGGCCGAGGAGGTTCGCGCCCTAGGGGCCAGGGTCGAAGCGGTGGCGGGAAGCGCTGGTCAAGCCCCAGTGGCCGAGGAGCTGGTGAAAAAGGCCGAGGGCCTAGGGGGGTTTTACGGCTACATCCATAACGCCGGGGTCCTCCACCCGGGGCCCTTCCTCTACGAGATCGCCGAGGGGCTCTTCCTGGAGGTCCTCGAGGCCAACCTCATCGCCGGGTATCAACTCGCCCGCTTCGCCTATCCCCTCCTCCGGCAAAAGGGGGAAGGGGTGGCGGTCTACGTGGGCTCCGGGGCGGCTGAGTCCAACCTTCCCGGCATCGGGGCCTATGCGGTGGCTAAGGCCGCGGAGGAGCACCTGGCCAGGCAGCTGGCCGCGGAGGTGCCCGAGGTCCCCTGCTTCATCTACCGGCCCGGGGTGGTGGAAACCGAGATGCAACGCCAGGCCCGCGAGGCCCAGGGAAGCGCCGCCCCCGTGCTGCATCAGGTTTTTCGCGGGTACAAGGAGGAAGGCCGCCTCCTAAGCCCCAAGGAGGCAGCCAAAGCCCTGGTGCGCCTCCTGCCGAGGGCGCGCCAGTTTCATGGAAAGATCGCATCCTGGAGGGACACATGAGATCCGACCGCATCAAAAAGGGACTGCAGCAGGCCCCCGCCCGCTCCATGCTCCGGGCCGTGGGCGTGGGGGACGAGGACTTTTCCCGGCCCTTCGTGGGCGTGGTGAACACCTTCACCGACGGCATGCCCTGCAACTACCACCTCCGCCAGCTGGCCCTGGACGTCAAGGCCGGGCTTAAGGAGGCCGGGGTCTTCCCCTTTGAGTTCGGGGCCCCCGCCATCTCCGACGGCATCAGCATGGGCACTCCCGGGATGCGGGCGAGCCTCGTAAGCCGGGAGGTGATCGCCGACAGCGTGGAACTGGTGGCCCAGGGCTACCTCTACGACGGGATGGTGGTCCTCTCCGCCTGCGACAAGACCATCCCCGGGGGAGCCATGGGGGTGATCCGGAGCGGGGTACCCGGCATGGTCCTCTACGGGGGTACCATCGCCCCCGGGGAGTGGCAGGGGAGGAAGCTGACCATCGTTTCCGTGTTTGAAGCGGTGGGACAGAGGGCCGCCGGACGGATCACCGAAGAGGAGCTTGCCGCCATCGAACGGCACGCCATCCCTGGCCCCGGGGCCTGTGGCGGCCAGTACACCGCCAACACCATGGCCATGGCCCTCGAGGCCCTGGGCCTCTCCCCCGTGGGCTACAACGCCATCCCCGCCGTGCACCCGGAAAAGCCCAAGGCCACCCGGGAGGCGGGCCGCATCCTGGCCCGGGCCATAGAGCGAAACTGGCAACCCCAGGATTTCCTCACCCGCAGAAGCTTCCTCAACGCCATCGCCGCCGTGGCCGCCACCGGGGGGAGCACCAACGCCGTGCTGCACCTCCTGGCCATCGCCCGGGAGGTGGGGGTGGAGCTGAGCCTGGACGACTTTGACCAGGTTTCCCGGAAAACCCCGGTGATCGCCGACCTCCTCCCCTGGGGCACCTACACCGCCTGGGAGCTTTACGAGGCCGGGGGCACCGCCTTGGTCTTCAAAAAGCTCCTGGAGGCGGGGCTTCTTTACGGGGACGAGAAAACCCTCACCGGCCGCCCCCTGGCGGAAGAGGTGGAACGGGCCTACCGGGAAGCGGAGGGGCAGAAGGTGGTCTTCCCCGTGGAAAAGGCCCTAAAGTCCCAAGGGGGCCTGGTGGTCCTTAGAGGCAACCTGGCCCCGAGGGGAGCGGTCTTGAAGCTGGCCGGCACCGAGCGCACCTACTTCGAGGGCCCAGCCCGGGTCTTCGACTCCGAGGAGGCCGCCATGGAAAAGGTCCTGGCCAAGGAGATCCGCCCCGGGGACGTGTTGGTGATCCGCTACGTGGGCCCCAAGGGCGCTCCCGGGATGCCCGAGATGCTTTCCGTCACCAGCGCCATCGTGGGCGAAGGCCTCGGCCCCGAGGTGGCCCTCCTCACCGACGGCCGCTTCTCCGGGGGCACCCGCGGCCTCATGATCGGCCACATCGCCCCCGAGGCCTTCGTGGGAGGCCCCATCGCCCTTCTGGAGGACGGGGACTGGGTGCGGATCGATGTGGAAAAGCGCCTTTTGGAGGTGCTCCTACCCGAAGAGGAGCTGAGGAGGCGGCAGGAGCGCTGGCAACCCAGGCCCCCCGCCTTCCGCCACGGCCTCTTTGCCCGCTACGCCGCCTTGGTGGAGCAAGCGGACCAGGGAGCGGTGCTGAAGGACCCCGAGGCCTAGGGTTTCCCCGGCCGCTTTACTTGCTCGGGGGTGAGGTTCAGGCCCCGGCCCTTTTGCACCTCTTCCGGGGTGAAAGGCTCCCCTTTGGCCCCAAGAAGGGCCTTCAGGTGGTTCAATAGAGCGGCAAGCTCCTCGTCCTTGAGCTGGGCAAAGCCGGGCATGAGCCCGGCCTCCTCCTTCTTGCCGTAGAGGACCACCAGGACCAGATACCGCCTCCCTTCCGGGGTGGCGAAGAAGGGGCCTACCCCCTGGAGGCTGGGGTAGGGCCGCACCCCCTGGGCCTTCTCCCCGTGGCAGACGGCGCAGGTTTTGGTCCAAAACCCCCCTGTCCCCTGGGCCAGGGCCGCCCCCAAGCCCAGAAGGAAGAGGAGGGGCAAAAGCCGCTTCATAAAACCAGTATAGGGGGCCCTACCCCGTATAGCCTTTAGCGGGCCTTTACCTCGGTCCAGACCTGGTCGTAAAGGGCGATATCCGGCCCCAGGTCCTTGAGGTACTCAAGCTTGGCCCGCACCTCCTCCGGGGGAAAGACCGTGGGATCCTGGCGCATCTCCTCGGGAAGAAGGGGAAGGGCCTTGGCCACGGGGGTGGCGTAGCGGGTGTACCCCGCCAAGGCGGCGGCGTTTTCCGGTTCCAGCAAAAAGTCGATGAAGCGGTAGGCCAGATCCTGGCTGGGCCCCCGCTTCAGGACCACCAGGGCGTCGGTCCAGAGGGTGCCTCCCTCCTTGGGGAGGGCATAGCGGAGCCTTTCGTCCTCCTGCCTGGCCTGGAGCACATCCCCGGAGTAGGCCAGGGTGAGGGCGGCATCCCCCGCCAGGATGCGGTTCAAGGCCTCCACACCCCCGGCGAAGCCCACGGAGCGGCGCTTGGCCTCGAGGAGAAGTTCCTTGGCCTTCTCCAGGGCCTTGGGATCCGTGGTGTTCACCGAGTAGCCCAGGTACTTCAGGGCCGCCCCGATAGTCTCCCGCATCTCGTCCAGAAGGAGGAAGGGCCCCACCTGCCTGGCAGGGTCAAAGAAGACGGCGAAGGAATCCACCGGACCCTTCACCAAATCCTCCCGGTAGGCCAGGCCCGTGGTGCCCCAGAGGTAGGGGACGGAGTACTGGAGACCAGGGTCATAGGGGGGGTCCAGGAAAAAGGGATCCAGGTTGGCCAGGTTCTTAAGTTTTCCCTTCTCCAGGGGAACGATGAGCCCCTCCCGGGCCATCTGGAGCACGTAGTAGTCGGGGGCCACCACCAGGGAGAACTCCCGGTCCGCCCCCGCCTTCAACTTGGCCAGCATGGCCTCGGGGGACTCAAAGGTGTCCAGGACCACCTTAGCCCCGGTTTCCGCTTCAAATTTCTTGAGGAGGTCCTTCGGGATATACTCCGCCCAGTTCAGAAAGTACAGGGTCCCCCCAACCTGGGAAGCCGGCTTCAACCGCAAAAGGAGGAACCCCACGACCACCAGGACCAGAACCAAAACCAGAATTACCCAACGCTTCATACCCTCCTCCGGGTTAAAGCATACCCCAAGGCCAGGAAGAAGGCGCTAAGGCCGATGATCAGGGTGGAAAGGGCGTGCACCTTGGGGCTTACCCCCAGCTTCACACTGGAATAGATGTAAAGGGGCAGGGTGGTGGCCCCGGGGCCGGCGGTGAAGAAGGTGACCACGAAGTCGTCCAGGGAAAGGGTGAGGGCGAGAAGCGCCCCCGCCGCCACCCCTGGCCAGGCCAGGGGCAGGGTCACGTGCCAGAAGGTCTGCCAGCCCCGGGCCCCCAGGTCGCGGGCGGCTTCCTCCAGGGCCGGGTCCAGGAGAAGCAGGCGGGAGCGCACCACCAGGGTGACAAAGGCCACCTGGAAGGTGATGTGCCCCAGGATCACCGTGAAGAGGGAAAGGCGGGGAAACCCCAAAACCTCCCGGGCCAGGGCGAAGAGGAGGAGAAGGGACACCCCCATGACCACATCGGGCACCACCACGGGGATGTAGAGGAGGTAGCGCAGCAAGCTTTTGCCGGGAAAGCGGTAGCGGACAAGGCCCACGGCCAAAAGCGTGCCCAATACCGTGGCCACCAGGGTGGAGACGAAGGCCACCAGGAGGGTGTTCAGGAAATACTCCAGCACCCTGGGGTCTTGGAAAAGGGACCGGTACCAGTCCAGGGTGAAGCCGATGAAGCGCACCCCCCGGCGGCTTTCATTGAAGGAGAGGGCCACGATCACCAGGATGGGCAGGTAGAGGAAGAGGTAGACCAAAAGGGCGTGGAGGGTAAGAAGCCTTCTCATACCAGGTCCTTTAGGCCCCTTTCCCCCTGCAAACGGGCGTAAAGGTAGAGGGAGAGGAGCACAAACCCCATCAGGAACACGCTGAGAGCAGCCCCAAAGGCCCAGTCCCGGGTGATGCCGAACTGCTGCTGGATGAGGTTCCCGATCAAGACCACCCGCCCTGCCCCCAGGAGGTCCGCCACCACGAAGGTGCCCATGGCGGGGATGAAGACCAAGACGCTTCCCGCAAAAAGCCCAGGGTAGGTCTGGGGCAAGACCGCATGCAAGAAAGCCTTAACGGGCCTGGCCCCTAGGTCGTAGGCCGCCTCCAGTAGCTGCCAGTCGAGGCGCTCCACGCTGGCGTACACCGGCAGGACGAAAAAGGGCAGGAAGGTGTACACCGTGGCCAAGAGCACGGCGAAGAAGGAGGGATATAGGATCAGGGGCCCCAGGCCGAAGGCCCCAAGAAGGGCATTCACCAGGCCTTCCCGTTGCAACAGCACCAGCCAGGCGTAGACCCGGATGAGGAAGTTGGTGAGAAAGGGAAGGAGGAGAAGGAAAAGGAGGAGGTCCCGCTGGGGATGGCGAGCGATGTAAAAGGCCAGGGGATAACCCAGCAGGGCGGAGATCAGGGTGGCCAGGACCCCCACGAGAAGGCTTTGGGCAAAGGCCTCGAGGTAGACGGGGTGGAGGAGCTTGGCGTAGTTGTGGAAGCCCCAGGGCCCGGTGAGTTCCCCATAAGGCCCCCGGGTGAGGAAGGAGGCCAGGAGGACCAGAAGGGTGGGGAGGAGCACGAAGAGCAAAAGCCATAGCCCCCCGGGGCCCACCGTGACCAGGACCCGGAAGGCACGCTGCCAGGGGGTGGACGCCTCATTCATGGAGCACCACCAGGTTCTCCGGGGGGAGGTAGCAGAGGACCTCCTCCCCATAGGCGAACTCCTCGGCCCCAGGCTCCTGTAGGTCCTGGTTCAGGGTATAGGCCAGAAGCCGCACCTCCCCCGCCCGCAGGTAGTACTGGTTCTCCGCCCCCGTGTAGACGATCTCCTCCACCCTGGCCCGCACCAGGTTTTCCCGGGCGGGAACCCCGTTGCCCACCGGGTAAAGGCGGATCTTCTCCGGCCGGATCACCAGGTGGGCTTCCCGCGAAAGGGGCTCCTTCAGGCGCAAAACCCCAAGGGGGGTTTCCGCCCCTCCTGGGTGGGGCCTTGCGGGGAGGAAGTTGGAACGGCCCAGGAAATCCGCCACGAAGCGGTTTTTGGGCCGCTCGTAGACCTCGTCGGGCAAGCCCACCTGCTCAATCCTTCCCGAGCGCATCACCGCAATCCGGTCGGACATGACCAGGGCCTCCTCCTGGTCGTGGGTGACGAAGATGAAGGTGGTGCCAAGCCTCCGCTGAAGCTGCATGAGCTCCACCCTTAGCTCCTGGCGGAGCTTCAGGTCCAAGGCGGAAAGGGGCTCGTCCAGAAGGAGCACCTCAGGCTCCAGCACCAGGGCCCGGGCCAAGGCCACCCGCTGCTTCTGCCCGCCGGAGAGCTCCCGGGGGTAGCGTTTCTCCAGGCCCAGAAGATCCACCAGCTCCAGGGCCCAGGCCACCTTCCTGCGAACCTCCCCCGCGGGAAGCCCCTTCATGCGGAGGCCAAAGGCCACGTTCCCCTCCACGGTCATGTGGGGGAAGAGGGCGTAGTTCTGAAAGACGGTGTTCACGGGGCGGGCATAGGGGGGAACCCCGGTCATGTCCTTCCCGGCGATCTCGATCCGCCCCGCATCCGGGGTGTCAAACCCGGCGAGAAGCCTGAGGAGGGTGGTCTTTCCGCATCCCGAAGGCCCCAAAAGGCTGAAGAACTCTCCCCGCTTGACCTCGAGGTCCACGCCATCCAGGGCCACCACCCCGCCAAAACCCTTGCGCACCCCCAAGAGGCGAACCAGCACTTCCCCGGCCACGGGGCCCAGTTTAGGGGGTGTGGCCCCCGGGCTCAAGCCTTTAGGGAGCTGCCCGGTCCCGGTGCACCAAAAGGACCAGCCCCAAGGAGAGCAGGGTGGCCATGAGGCTGGAACCCCCGTAGGAAAAAAGGGGAAGGGTCAACCCGGTCACCGGCATCACCCCGAGCGCCACCCCCAGGTTCACCAGCACCTGGAAGCCCAGCATCCCCCCTACCCCGGCCAGGAAGAGGCGGTCAGAGAGGCGGGGGCACTCCAGGGCCATGCTAAGAAGGCGCACCAAAAGGAGGGCGTAAAGCCCAAGGAGGGCCACGGAGCCCACAAACCCCCACTCCTCGGCAAAGACGGCGAAGACGAAGTCCGTGTGGCGGAAGGGGACGAAGCCCAGCTGGGTCTGGGTACCCTGGCCATACCCCTTGCCGAAAAGCCCTCCCGAGCCGATGGCGATGGTGGACTGGATCACCTGGAACCCCTGGCCCAGGGGATCCCGGTAGGGATCCAAAACGATGAGGACCCGCTCCCGCTGGTAGGGCTTGAGGTTGGGCCAGACCACGGTGGGCACCAGGATGACCAGGGCGAGAAGGCCCACCAAGATGTGCTTCCAGGGCAGGCCCCGCACGAACAAGACGCTAAAGACGCCGAAGAGCACCACCAGGCTCCCCCCCAAATCCGGCTGGAGGAGGAGGAGGAGGACCACAGGAGCCGTCAGGAGCCCGGGCAGAAAGTAATCCCACACCCGGCGCACCTCCCGGCCCTCGAGGAGCCGGGCCAAGGCCAGGATGAGGCCCAGCTTGGCCAGCTCCAGGGGCTGGAACTGCAAGGGGCCCAGCACAAACCAGGCCTTGGCCCCGTTGATCTCCCGGCCGAAGCCCAAGACGGCCACCAGGAGGAGAAGGGAAAGGGCATAAAGGGGATAGGCTAGGACGAAGACGGTGCGGCGGGGGAGGAACTGCACCCCCACCGCCAGCAGGAGACCCAGGAGGAAGGCCACAAGCTGGCGGTTCAGGAGGCCTGGGTCGGGGGCGGCGCTCCGGAGGTTAAACAAACCCAGAACGGTCACGGCCAGGGTTAGAAGGATTAAACCCCAGTCGTAGGCCAGAAGGTTGGGACGCCTTAGAACCATGCGTGGCTACCGCAAGGGGATATCGGCGATCAGGACCATCTTCTCCCCCCGCTCCTCCAGGGCCACATTGACCTCCTCCTGGGCGGGGAAGTAGCGGCGGAGCACCTCCAAAAGGTCCCGCTTCAAGCTCTCCACCAGGCCGGGGGAAAGCTTGGCCCGGTCGTAGGCCAGGACCAGCTTGAGCCTTTCCTTGGCCTTTTCCTTGCTCCGTTTGCGCCACCACATCAGCGACCTCCGAAGAGCCTGCGGATCACCGACAAAAAGCCCTGGCTATCCTCCAGGTTGCGGAAGGGCACCTCCTCGCCCCTAAGGCGGCGGGCGGTGTCCATGTAGGCGATGGCGGCGGGGCTGGTACCCTTGAGCACCAAGGGCTCCCCCTGGTTGGTGGAGATGAGCACCTGCTCGTCCTCCGGGATGATGCCGATGGGCTTCAGGCCCAGGATCTCCACCACGTCTTCCACGGAGAGCATATCCCCCCGGGCCACCATCTTGGGCCTAAGGCGGTTGATGATGAGGAAGTTTTCCCGGATCTCCCGGGCCTCCAGGAGGCCGATGATGCGGTCGGCGTCGCGCACGCTGGAAACCTCCGGGTTCACCACCACCAAGGCCCCTTCCGCCGGGGTGGCGGCGGTCTGGAAGCCCTTCTCAATGCCGGCAGGGGAATCGATCAGCACCCGGTCAAACCCCTCCTCCGTCAAAAGGCGGTGGACCAGCTCCCGGAACCTGGCGGGGTCCAGGGCCTCCTTGTCCTTGGTCTGGGAGGCGGGGAGGAGGAAGAGGTTCTCCACCCGCTTGTCGCGGACGAGGGCCTGGCGCACCTTGGCCCTCCCCTCCAGGACGTCGATGAGGTCGAAGACCACCCGCCCCTCGAGGCCCATCACCACATCCAGGTTGCGAAGGCCCACGTCCACGTCGATGACCGCCACCTTCTCCCCCAGTTTGGCCAAGGCCGCCCCCAGGTTGGCGGTGGTGGTGGTCTTCCCCACGCCGCCCTTACCGGATGTCACCACGATGGCTTTCGCTTTCACCGCTGCCCCTCCTGCACCACGTCCAATATCTCGTCCAATTCGCTCAAGAATTCCAAAACCCGCTTGCCCCGCGGGGTCAAGAGGTATTCTACCCGGGGCGGTACCTCGGGGTAGGCCTGCCGCTGGACGAACCCCAGGAGGTGGAGCTCCCGAAGCCGCTCCGCCAAGGTGCGGGGGGAAAGGCCCAGGAAGGACTCCAGGTCGGAAAAGCGGGAGGTTCCTCGGCTTAAGGCGAAGAGCACCTCGGGCGCCCCGCGTCGCGCCAGCACCTTGAGCACCTTGCGGGTGTTTTTGGACAGGGCCATGGCCCAATGCTAGCAAATCGGGGCAACAGCTATCCACGGGTAAAGCCTTGGCCCCTACCCCCAATCCCTGTGCCCTTGGTGCGGAAGGTGTAGGCTAAGGGGGGAAATGAAGGGGGAGATCAAACCCGACTGGAAGGACTTTATGGCCCTTGTACTGGCGGCCTACAGCCTCCTGTTACCGCCCCTTTTCCTGGTGCTCGGGGCCCTATTCCTCTTCCTCCTCCTGGTCCGGATTTTCCTGTAAAACAGAGGCATGGAAGGTCTCTTTGAGTCCCTACCCGAAGGCTACCGGGAAAGGCTTGGCCGCCCTGGCGAGTACCCCTTTACCCGGGGCATCTACCCCCGGATGTACCTGGACAGGCTCTGGACCATGCGCCAGTACGCGGGCTTCTCCACGGCAGAGGAGTCCAACGCCCGCTACCGATACCTCCTGTCCCAGGGCCAGACCGGCCTAAGCGTGGCCTTCGACCTGCCCACCCAGCTGGGCCTGGACCCCGACCACCCCATGAGCGTGGGGGAGGTGGGCCGGGTGGGGGTGTCCATCGCCACCCTCGAGGACATGCGCAAACTCTTTGACGGCATCCCCCTGGACCGGGTTTCCACCAGCATGACCATCAACGCTCCCGCCATGATGCTCCTGGCCCTTTACCTCCTGGTGGCGGAGGAACAGGGGGTTTCCTGGGACAAGGTGTCGGGCACCGTGCAGAACGACATCCTCAAGGAGTACTTCGCCCGGGGCACCTACATCTACCCCCCGGGCCCTTCCATGCGCCTGGTGACCGATATCTTTGAGTTCTGCGCCCGGCACGTGCCCCGCTTCAACACCATCTCCATCTCCGGCTACCACATCCGCGAGGCGGGCTCCACCGCCGCCCAGGAAATCGCCTTCACCCTGGCGGATGGCAAGGCCTACGTGAAGGCCGCCCTTGAGCGGGGCTTGAAGGTGGACGAGTTCGCTCCCAGGCTCTCCTTCTTCTTCGCCGCCCACGGGGACATCTTTGAGGAAGCCGCCAAGTTCCGGGCGGCAAGGAGGCTTTGGGCCCGCATCATGCGGGAGGAGTTCGGGGCCAAGGACCCGAGGAGCTGGGCCCTTCGCTTCCACACCCAGACCGGGGGCTCCACCCTCACCGCCCAAGAGCCCCTAAACAACGTGGTGCGCACCGCCTACCAGGCCCTGGCGGCGGTGCTAGGCGGCACCCAGAGCCTCCACACCAACGCCTACGACGAGGCCCTGGGCCTGCCCACGGAGAAAAGCGCCCTTTTGGCCTTGCGCACCCAGCAGATCCTGGCCTATGAAAGCGGGGTCACCCGGGCCATAGACCCCTTGGGGGGGAGCTTCTACGTGGAGCACCTCACGGACCAGCTGGAGAAGGAAGCGGAAAGGCTTATCCGGGAGATCGACGCTCTGGGAGGGGCGGTGGCGGCGGTGGAAGCCGGGTATTTCCAACGGGCCATAGAGGAGTCCGCCTGGCAGTTCCAGAAGGAGGTGGAGGAGGGCAAGCGCATCATCGTGGGGGTGAACCGCTTCGCCGATCCCCAAAGCCCCCTCAACGAGCCCACCCCCGTGCAGCGCATAGACCCCGAGTTGCACGAGAAGCGCAAGCGGGAGATTGCCGAGTTCAAGGCGAGACGGGACGGGGAAAGCGTCCGGCTGGGCCTGGAAAACCTCCGCCAGGCGGCCCGGGGAAGCGAGAACCTTTTCCCCTATGTGCTGGAGGCCTTCCGCCGCCGGGCCACCCTGGGGGAGGTCTCTGGGGTGCTCAGGGAGGAGTGGGGGGAGTACCAGCCCGGGAGGTGAGGCGTGGAAAGCGAGGCCCAGCTCTGGGAGTTTCTGGAAAAGCACCTGGCCAGCATCTATCAAGGGGACTGGGCCACCTACGCGGCTACCACCCACCCTGACCTTTCCCTTTACGAGTGGTTCGTGACCCCCCACCGCCTGGACGGCCTGGCCTTCCACCGCTTCATGATCGAGCACAACTGGGCCACCTCGGGGAGGCCCTACCGTTTGGACCTCCTGGAGAAGCGCCTCCAGCGCTACGGGGACGTGGCCATCTTCACCTACACCCTGCTCCTCACCGTGGAGGAGGAAGGGGGGCTAAGGCACCGGGCGGTGAACGAAAGCCGGGTGGCGGTGCGCTTCCCCGAGGGCTGGCGGGTGGTGCACGTGCACAAGAGCCCGGCCGGGTAGCCTAGCCCAAACCCACACCTTCCCCGCCACGCCGCACCCCGCGGAAGTCCGAGGCAATGGCACGGGCCATGGATGTGTCGGGGTGATACAAGGGGCCGGGTTTCCCCAGCCCCTCCCCTTTTCCCAGGGCTAGGCCCCTTGCCTGAGGCGCTCCACCACCGAGCGGTCCTCGAGGGTGGAGGTGTCCCCCTTGATCTCCTGCTCCCCGGCGGCGATCTGCCTCAGGAGGCGGCGCATGATCTTGCCGGAGCGGGTCTTGGGCAGGGCATCCGTGAAGCGCACCTCGTCCGGGCGGGCGATGGGCCCGATCACCTTGGCCACATGGGCCTTGAGCTCGTCCCGCAAAGCATCGGAGGGAGCATGCCCTTCCTTCAGGGTCACGAAGGCCACGATGGCCTCTCCCTTCAAGGGGTCGGGCCGGCCCACCACCGCCGCCTCAGCCACAGAGGGGTGGGAAACCAAGGCGGACTCGATCTCCATGGTGCCCAGCCGGTGCCCGGCCACGTTTAGAACGTCGTCCACCCGGCCCAGGATCAGGTAGTAGCCATCCTTATCCCGACGGGCTCCATCCCCGGTGAAGTAGTTGCCGGGGTGCTGGCTGAAGTACTGTTGCAGGAAGCGGTTGGGATCCCCCCAGACGGTGCGGAGCATGCTGGGCCAGGGACGGGTGATGCAAAGGTGCCCGCCTTCGTCGGGATTCTCCACCGGCTTGTGCTCGGAGTCCAGGATCTCCGGCTTCACCCCGAAGAAGGGCTTCCCCGCATGCCCAGGCTTCATGGGATGCACCCCGGGCAGGGTGGTGATCATGATGCCCCCGGTTTCCGTCTGCCACCAGGTGTCCACGATGGGACAACGGCCCTTCCCGATCACCTGATAGTACCAGAGCCAGGCCTCGGGGTTGATGGGCTCCCCCACGGTGCCCAAAAGGCGCAAGGAATCCAGCCGGTGCTTCAAGGGCCAACCCTCGCCCCACTTCATGAAGGCCCGGATGGCGGTGGGAGCGGTGTAGAGGATGTTCACCCCGTACTTGTCCACGATCTGCCAGAAGCGGTCGGGCTCGGGCCAGTTGGGGGCTCCCTCGTACATCACCGTGGTAGCCCCGTTCAGAAGGGGCCCGTAGACCACGTAGGAATGGCCGGTGATCCAGCCCACGTCGGCGGTGCACCAGTAGACATCCTCGTCCTTAAGGTCAAAGACCAGCTTGGTGGTGAGGTAGACGTAGGTCATGTACCCGCCCAGGGTGTGCAGGACCCCCTTGGGCTTCCCCGTGGAGCCCGAGGTGTAGAGGATGAAAAGGGGCTCCTCCGCCTCCATGGGCTCCGCCTCGGCCCGGTCGGAAACCACCTCCATGAGCTCGTGCCACCAGTGGTCCCGGCCGGGGGTCCAGGGCACCTCCTCCCCGGTGCGCCGCACCACCACCACGTGCTCCACGGTGGAAGCCTCCTTAAGGGCCTCGTCGGCGTTCTGCTTCAGGGGTACCACTTGGCCCCGGCGGTAGCCCCCGTCGGCGGTGATGAGCACCTTGGCCTCGGCATCCCGGATGCGCTCGGCCAAGGCCCCGCTGGAGAAGCCCCCAAAGACCACGGAGTGGATGGCCCCGATGCGGGTGCAGGCCAGCATGGCGATAGCCGCCTCGGGGATCATGGGCAAATAGATGGTGACCCGGTCCCCCTTCCTCACCCCCAAGCGCTTGAGGACGTTGGCGAACTTCTGCACCTCCCGCCAGAGGTCGTGGTAGGTGAGGACCCGTTCCTCCCCCGGCTCACCCTCCCAGATGAGGGCCGCCTTGTTGCGCCGCCAGGTTTGCACGTGGCGGTCCAGGGTGTTGTAGGACAGATTGGTCTTGCCCCCCACGAACCACCTGGCGTGGGGAAGGTCCCCTTCCAGAACCTTCTGCCAGGGTTCAAACCAGTGGAGCTCGGAGGCCACCCGTCCCCAGAAGCCCTCGGGGGCCTTTAGGCTTTCCTCGTACAGGCGCTGGTACTCCTCCTCACTCTTGATGTGGGCCTTGCTCCGGAACTCCTCGCTTGGGCGGAAGACCCGCTCCTCCTTGAGAACGCCTTCGATCCGGTCCATATACCCTCCCTTGGCCTCTAAGGATAGGCTGGCCCCCGGATGGGGTCAAGAAACAGGGGGTTTTTCACCATTTGCCAAACCTCCCTTTTCTTGACAGGTGGGGCCTAGCCTGCGGAATATGGACGCAAATGGCCAGGAAAAGGAGCCTCTCCACGGTCCAGGCAGCCCTGCGCATCCTGGCCTACCTGGCCGAGCACCCGGAAGGGGTGGAGGTGAAGGAGGTGGCCCGCCTCTTGGGGAAGAGCCTCTCCACCGCCTATGCGCTTCTGAACAGCCTGGCGGAGGAGGGCTTTGCGGTGAAGACGGAGCGGGGGTACCGCCTGGGCCAGGCCAAGCCCCTCCGGCTGGAGACCACACCCCTCGAGGAGGCCCTGGAGGAACTCTATCTCCGCACCCGGGAGCGGTGCTACCTGGCCCTTCTGACCCCGGAAGGGATCCGGCTCAAAACCCGGGGCCGGCAGGGCCAGCCCCATCCCCTGGGGGACACCCTGCCGGAGGAGGTCCACGCCCTGGCCCTGGGCAAGGTCCTCCTGGCCTACGGGGCCCTGCCCCTACCTCCCCTCGTCCCCAGAACCCCCTACACCCTGACGGATCCCTTGGCCCTGGAGGCGGAGCTCACCCGGGTCCGGGAATCGGGCCTGGCCGCGGAGATGGAGGAGTACGCCCTGGGTCTTTCTGCCCTGGCGGCTCCCCTTTTCAGCCCGAGGGGGGAGCTTTTGGGGGCTTTGGGGGTGGTGGTGCCCACCCGGCGCTTTCCCTTCGCCTTCAGCCGCCTGGCCCGGGCCCTTTCCGAGGTGGCCCAGGTGTCCGCCCACCTGCGTCCCCCCGAGCCCCCCAGCCTGGCCCCTCCCCTGGAGCCAAGCCTCCAGGTGGAGGTGGTGGAACCCCCCTGCGCCCTTAAGGAAAGGGCCAACCTGCGGGACTACCCCGGGGCCTACCAGGCAAGCCTCGAGGATCCCGAAAGCTTTTTCGGCAGCTTCGCCCAGGAGTTCCACTGGGAAACCCCCTGGGAAAGGGTCTACGACCCCGCCACCCACACCTGGTTCGGCGAGGGGCGCACCAACGCCGCCTTAAACGCCCTGGATCGCCACCTGCCCGAAAAGGCCCAGCAGGTGGCCCTCATCACCCTGGATGGGGATGGGCACTTGGAAAAGTGGACCTACCGGGAACTTTTGGACCTCTCCAGCCGCCTCGCCGGGGTCTTCCAGGCCTTGGGAGTGAAGCGGGGGGACCGGGTGGCCCTCTACCTGCCCACGGGACTGGAGGCTGCCTTGAGCCTCCTGGCCTTGGCGCGGATTGGGGCGGTGCACGTGGCCCTGCCCGTGGGCCTGGGCCCGGAAGCCTTAAGGGAACGGCTTCTCCAAAGCCAGGCCCGCCTTCTGGTAGCCGCCGACGGCTACTTCCGCCGGGGCCAGCTCGTCCCCTTAAGGCCAGTGGTGGAGGCAGCCCTTTCGGGCCTGGATCTCCCCGTGCTCTGGCACACCCGGGGCACCACGGAGTTTCTGGAAAGGGCCTCGGAGGGAAAGCCCGCGGACGCCGTCCCCGTTCCCGCCCAGCACCCCCTCTTCGTCCTTCACACCTCGGGCTCCACGGGAAAGCCCAAGGGGGTGGTCCACGGCCATGGCGGGTACATGGTGGGGGTAAGCTGGGCCCTCCGTTACCTCTTTGACCTGAAGCCAGGAGAAGTCTTCCACACCACCGCCGACCTCTTCTGGGTGGTGGGGCATTCCTTCGGCCTTTACGCCCCTCTCTTCCTGGGAGGCACCAGCCTCCTGGTGGAGGACCGGCCGGACCACCCCAACCCCGCCGCCTTCTACGAAAGGCTTAAGCGGTTCGGGGTGGACGTGCTCCTCACCTCCCCCACAGTGCTCCGCACCTTGCGCCGCCACGGGGAAGCCCGGCCCACCCCCTTGCGCCTGGTGGGGAGCGTGGGGGAGGCCCTGGCCCCCGAGGTGTGGCGCTGGACCCNACCCCCCTCCCCCTCCCCGCCAAGCCGGGCTTCGTGGGCATCCCCTTGCCGGGGGTGGAGGCCCGGGTGGTGGACGGGAAAGGGCAGGTCCTCCCTCCAGGGGCCAAGGGCCACCTGGTCCTCCTCAGGGCAGGGCCGGCCCACATGGTGGACCTCCTTGGAGGGGAAAGCCCCTGGCGGGGCGGGTTGTACTGGACGGGGGACCTCACCACCTGGGACGCGGAAGGCTACTTCCGCATCCTGGGCCGCTCCGAGGAGGTCATCAAGGTGGGGGAGGCCCGGCTCGGCACCGCTGAGGTGGAGGCGGCCGCCCTCACCCACCCCCAGGTGGCGGAGGCCGCCGCCATCGGGATCCCCGGGGAGGAGGGGGAGGAGATCGTGGTCTTTGCCGTCCCCAAGAAGGAGGTGCCCGAGGAGCTCAAGGCCCTTCTGGCCGAGAAGATCAAGGCCCACCTCCTGCGGCACCTGGGGCCGGTTCCCCCGCCCCGGATCGTCTTCGTGGAAGGCCTACCCCGCACCCGAAGCGGCAAGATCCTAAGGCGGCTCCTAAAGGCAGAACTCCTGGGCGTAGACCCTGGGGACGTTTCGGCATTGGAGGAGGAGTATGGTGGTGCAAAAGCTTCTTAAGGCGGAAGAGCGGCTTTGGGCCCCGGAGGAGGTGCGCCTTAAGGCGAATCTCCAGAATTTCCCTGAAGAGTATCGGCGAAGCCTCGAGGACCCCGAGGGCTTCTGGGGGGAATGGGCCCGGAGGTTCTACTGGGAGAAGCCCTTTGAAAAGGTCCTGGAGTGGAACCCTCCCGAGCACCGCTGGTTCTTGGGAGGCACCACCAACGCCGTCTACAACGCCCTGGAACGCAATGTGGAAAGGGGCCTGAGGAACAAGGTGGCCCTCCTCTACCTCTCCGAGGACGGCCGGGAGGAGAAGCTCACCTATGGGGAGCTTTTGGACCGGGTGCGCCGCCTGGCCACGGGGCTTAAGCGCCTGGGGGTAGAGAAGGGGGACCGGGTGGTCATCTACATGCCCTTAACCCTCGAGGGCATCCTGGCCATGCTGGCCACCGCCTACCTGGGGGCCATCCACAGCGTGGTCTACGCCGGGCTTGGGGTGGCGGCCCTTAGGGAACGCATCCTGGACGCCGGAGCCAAGCTCCTCATCGCCGGGGACGTGAGCTACCGGAGGGGCAAGGGAGTGGACCTCCGCTCCATGGTGGAGGAGGCCATCAAGGACCTGCCCCTCCAGGTGGTCTGGTTCCAGCGGGCCTTCCAAGCGGAGCTTCCCGAGGGGCATTACGACTTCCAGGAAATCCTCTGGGGAAGCCCCCCGGAGGCCCGGGCGGAGATGGTGGACGCGGAGCATCCCCTCTTCATCCTCTACACCTCCGGTTCCACGGGGAAGCCCAAGGGGGTGGTGCACGTGCACGGGGGGTACATGGTGGGCACCACCTACCACCTGCGCACCTTCTTTGACGTGAAGGACGACGACGTCTACTGGGCCACCAGCGACATCGGCTGGATCGTGGGCCACTCCTACATCGTCTACGCCCCCCTCCTGGAGGGGGTGACCAGCGTCCTCAGGGAGGGCGCCCCCGACTACCCCGACCCCGGGGCCTTCTGGCAGGCGGTGGAACGCCACCGGATCAACGTGATGTTCACCGCCCCCACCGCCGTGCGCCTTTTCATGAAGTACGGCCCCGAGTGGCCCGGGAAGTACGACCTCTCCTCCTTGCGCCTCATCGCCGTGGCCGGGGAACCCTTAAACCCCGAGGCCCTGCGCTGGGCTTACCAGCACCTGGTGGAGGGGGGCAGGCGGGGCTTCGTGGCCGACAACTGGTGGCAGACGGAACTGGGCGGGCCCACCCTGGGCATCCCCCTCGTGCTCCCGGCCAAACCCGGCTTCGCCGGGGTGGCCCTGCCGGGGGTGGAGGCGGAGGTGGTGGACGAGGAGGGGAAACCCGTACCCCCAGGACAAGGAGGGCTTCTCGTCCTGAAGCGCCCCTTCCCCCACATGATGCGCACCGTCTGGGGCAACCACGACCGCTACCTCCAGTACTGGCGGGAGGTGCCGGGAAACGTCTACGTGGCGGGCGATGTGGCCAGCAAGGACGAAGAGGGCTACTTCAGCGTCCTGGGCCGGGCGGACGACGTCTTGAACGTGGCGGGCCACCGCATCGGCACCGCCGATGTGGAAAGCGCCCTGGTTTCCCACCCTGCGGTGGCCGAGGCGGCGGTGATCGGGGTGCCCGACCCCTTGAAGGGGGAGGCCATCAAGGCCTTCGTGGTGCTCCGGCTAGGCCAGGCTCCCTCGGGGGAGCTTAGGGAAAGCCTCATCGCCCACGTGCGCCGGGAGCTTGGTTCCATCGCCACCCCTTCCGAGATCGTCTTCCTGGACAAGCTTCCCAAGACCCGCTCCGGCAAGATCCTGCGCCGCCTCCTCAAGGCCCAGGAGCTGGGCAAGGACCCCGGGGACCTCTCCACCCTCGAGGAGTAACCCCGCCTTCCTTTTGGGGCTGGGAACACCCCAGCCCCCTTTTCTCACCGAGGAAACCCTCCCTTTTGCGCATACCCGCAAAGTTAACGTTTCTTGACACCCCCTTCATCCTTCCCTAAGATTGCCCCTAACCGCGAGGGAGGCAAAAAAGGAGCGCACGGGGCGCTTCCCTAGCGGGGGAGGGAGTTATGAGCAAGCTGGAAGGGTACTGGAAGGCCAACATATCCCTCATACGGAACCTGCTCATCGTCTGGGCCTTGGTTTCGTACGTCTTTGGCATTCTCCTGGTGGAACCCCTAAACGGCATCCGCCTAGGAGGACTTCCCTTGGGGTTCTGGTTCGCCCAGCAGGGAAGCATCTACGTCTTCGTGATCCTGATCTTCTACTACGCCTGGAAGATGGACCAGCTGGACCGCCAGTACGACGTGCACGAGTAGGAGGGAGAGCATGAGCGTTGAAGTCTGGACCTATCTCCTTGTGGGCCTCACCTTTGCCCTTTACATCTACATCGGCTACGCCAGCCGGGTTCGGGAAACCGCAGGGTTCTACGTGGCCGGCCGCGGGGTACCCGCCATCGCCAACGGAGCCGCCACCGCCGCGGACTGGATGTCCGCCGCCAGCTTCATCTCCATGGCAGGCCTCATCTCCACCATGGGCTACGACGGGGCGGTCTACCTCATGGGCTGGACCGGGGGGTACGTGCTTCTGGCCCTCCTCCTCGCCCCCTACCTACGCAAGTATGGCAAGTACACGGTACCCGACTTCATCGGCGACCGCTACTACTCCCACACCGCCCGGGCGGTGGCCGCCATCGCCACCATCTTCATCTCCCTCACCTACGTGGCCGGGCAGATGCGGGGCGTGGGCATCGTGTTCAGCCGCTTCCTGCAGGTGGACATCGCCACCGGGGTCATCCTCGGGGTGGCGGTGGTGGCCTTCTTCGCCGTGCTGGGGGGGATGAAGGGCATCACCTGGACTCAGGTGGCCCAGTACACGGTGCTCATCATCGCCTACCTGATTCCGGCCATCGCCATCGCCAACATCCTCACCGGCAACCCTATCCCCCAGCTGGCCTTCACCTTCAGCGACCTGGTGAGCCGGCTTAACCAGATCCAGGTGGACCTGGGCTTCACCGAGTACACCCAGCCCTTCCAGGGCAAGCCCATGATCGACATCCTGGCCATCACCCTGGCCCTGATGGTGGGCACCGCCGGGCTTCCCCACGTGATCATCCGCTTCTACACCGTGCCGGACGTGCGCTCCGCCCGCTACTCCGCCGGCTGGGCCCTCCTCTTCATCGCCCTCCTCTACACCACCGCCCCGGCCCTGGCCGCCTTCGCCCGCTACAACCTCATCAACACCCTGAACGGAAAAACCCTAGAGGAGGTGCGCCAGATCGACTGGGTGGCCAAGTGGGAGAAGACCAAGCTCCTGGCCTTCGCGGACAAGAACGGGGATGGCCGGATCACCTTCGCCCCCGGGCCGGCCTTCGTGATGAAGGGAGGAAAGCCCGACTTCAACGAGCCCAATCCCAAGAGCCGGAACGAGGTCTATATCGACAACGACATCATCGTCCTCTCCACCCCCGAGGTGGCCCGGCTGGCCCCCTGGGTGATCGCCCTGGTGGCGGCGGGGGGTCTGGCGGCGGCCCTCTCCACGGCAGCAGGGCTCCTCTTGGCCATGTCCAGCGCCATCTCCCACGACATCTACTAC
Organism: Thermus tenuipuniceus; assembly: GCF_002964845.1. GTDB lineage: Bacteria > Deinococcota > Deinococci > Deinococcales > Thermaceae > Thermus > Thermus tenuipuniceus. The sequence continues at coordinate 591 of NZ_KZ672976.1, read as the reverse complement.
CGCATCTTCCGTCCCAACGCCACCGAGGCCCAGCGCCTTCTGGCGGGCCGCGTCGTGATCCTCCTGGCGGTGATCCTGGCCGGGTACTTCGGGGTGAACCCGCCGGGCTTCGTGGCCCAGGTGGTGGCCTTCGCCTTCGGTCTAGCGGCGGCGAGCCTCTTCCCCGCCATCCTCCTGGGAATCTTTGACAAGCGGATGAACCGGGAGGGGGCCATCGCCGGAATCCTGGTGGGCCTCATCTTCACCGCGGTCATGATCGGGATGATGCGGGCACCTCAGATCTTCGGGGCCCCGGCCCCGGTGATCCCAAACCTCTTCGGCATCAGCGCTGAAGGGGTGGGCGTCATCGGGATGATCCTGAACTTCGTGGTGGCCTACGTGGTTTCCCGGTCCACGCCCCCACCCCCTGAGCACATCCAGCACCTGGTGGAGGATATCCGCATCCCCAAAGGCGCAGGACAGGCCGCGAAGCACTAGACCTCGAGGGGGGCCTCTGCCCCCCTTAAACTAACCCAAGTTGCCACCTACCCCCAGGCCTGAAAAAATAGTGGCCGCTATGTTGACACGCATCATAGCGGCCTTCTGCATTAT
>NZ_PRDA01000062.1 GCF_002964845.1 Thermus tenuipuniceus | reverse complement strand
GGCCACCTCCGCCGTGGACGTGGAGGTCCAGGAAGCCAGGGAGGAGGTAGGGGCCTTCCACGGGGGCTTCCTCTACGGCCTCAACCTGCTCGGAGAAGTGGAGCCTTCCCCGGACGAAGCCCGTGGGGGTGAGGATGTGGCCTTCCAGCATGCTTTCCTCCTAGGGTGCCACCACCTGCCCGGCCCGCAGGTCCCGGCCTCCCGTGGCCCGGCCCAGGACGTTCACCTCTCCCAAGCGGTAGAGGTAGCCCAGGAGGGCGAAGGCCAAGGGCTCCCGCACCTTGGGATTTTCCATGACCGCCACGGGCAGGTGTTGGGCCAAAAGCCGGACCAAAACCCGGTTCCGCGCCCCGCCTCCCGCCAGCAGGACCTGGTCCACCTCCCCCACAAACCGCCGGTAGGCCTCGAGGACGCTCCGGGCGGTGAGCTCCAGGAGGGTGCGGAGGAGGGCGGCGGGGTCTTGGGGGAGAGGGCGGAGGGCGTCAAGGCGCCACACCTCCCGGCCCGTGGTCTTGGGTGGGGGGAGCCCGAAGTAGGGGTGGGCAAGCCAAGCCTGGAGGGCCTCCTCGTCGGTGTGGGCTCCTTCCGCCAGGGCCACGGCCTCCTCCAAGGAGAGGCCCAGGGACTCTACCGCCTCGTCAAAGAGGCATATCCCGGGTCCGGTGTCGAAGGCCAAGAGGGTGCCGGGGTCTTGGTCCTGGAAGGAGGTAAGGTTGGAGATGCCCCCCAGGTTGTGCACCGCCATCCGCCTTCCCACCTCCCCGTAGAGGAGGAGATCGGGGTAGGCCACCAGGGGGGCGCCCTGCCCCCCTGCCGCCAGGTCCACCGCCCGGAAGCCATAGACCACGGGGACTCCCAGGCCCAGGGCCAGGTAGCTGGGTTCCCCGAGCTGGAAAGTGGCCCTGGGTGGCTCATGCCAGATGGTCTGGCCCGAAAGGGCCACCAGCTCGGCACTTCCCCTGAAGGGGAACGCAGCTTCCAGATAGAACCGCCCCAGGTCGTGGTGGAGGAGGGCGATTTCCTGGGTGTCCGCGTGGCGCATGGCCCGGAGTACCCGCATCCGCAGCTCCTCCGGGTAGGCCACCTCCCGGTGGGCCAGGACCCGGTGAGCCACCTCCGGAGGGGAGCCTGTGAACTCCGCCAGGACCAGGTCCACCCCGTCGGCGCTGGTTCCCGACATGAGGCCCAGTATCCTCATGAGAGCTCCACCAGGAGCTCGTACCGGTCCGCCCGGTACCAGCTCTTCACCCGTTCTACGGGCCTTCCGTCCTGCAGATAGCTTATCCGCTCCAGGTGAAGGAGGGGGCTTCCCGGCTCCACCCCAAGCAGCCTGGCCTCTTCCCGGGCGGCCACGGCCCGGAGGCGTTGCAGGGCGCGCACGGGCCTCAAGCCCTTGGCCTCGAGGGCCTGGTAGAGGGAACCTGGGGGGACCTCATCCAGGGCCCAGGCGGGCAGGGTGGCCCGTTCCAGGGCCATGGGCTCTCCGTCCGCAAGCCTAAGGCGCACCAGGCGGAGCACCTCTTCCCCTGGGGAGAGGCCCAGGGCCATGGCCTCTTCTGGGGTGGCAGGGCCTTTCTCCACGCCCAGGACCCTGGTGCCGGGCTTCATACCCAGGGCCTCCATTTCCTCGCTGAAACCCCTGAGCCGGGTGCGGAAGGTGGCCCTTTTGGCCACAAAGGTGCCGCTTCCTTGCCGGCGGACCACCAAGCCTTCCTCCTCCAGAAGGTCCAAGGCCTTGCGCACGCTATCCCGAGATACCCCGAAGGCCTCGGACAAGGCCCGTTCCGGGGGGAGGGCGTCCTGGAAGTTGCCCTGAAGAATACCCTCCCTGAGCCGTCGGGCCAGTTCCAGGTAAAGGGGGCCGTGGGCCATGGCGATATTCTACCACTTGCCTACCAATAGCAGGCCGTTATACACTTGGGGCCATGCGGGCCAGGGCCCTTTTGGAGGAGGCGGTGACCAGGGGTATGGTTGCTGGGGCAGCCCTTGGGATAGTCCATGCGGATGGCCGTAAGGAGGTCTTCCACCTGGGGTTGGCCCAAAGGATACCCGAACCGGTTCCCCTGGAGGAGGGTTTCTACTTTGACCTGGCAAGCCTTACCAAACCGCTTTTCACCTTGCGGGAGGTGCTGAGGGCGGTGGAGGAGGGCCTTTTGGATCTGGATGACCCCCTCTCCCAGCACCTCCCCGAGATACTCTGGCTTCAGGACCATCCCCTTAAGGGGGTAAGCGTGCGGGCTCTTTTGGCCCATACGGCGGGCCTCCCCGCCTGGGAGGCTTTGTACACCTGGGGGGAAGGGGAGGTTTTAAAGGCCCGGGTGCTCCAGCACCCCTGGCCCTTGGGCGAACCTCAGTACTCGGATATCGGCTACATTCTCCTGGGCCTTCTCCTGGAACGCCTAAGGGGTAAGCCCCTTGGGGCGTTCCCTTTACCCCCTGGCCTTAGCTTCTCCCCGCCTCCAGAGCGGAGCGTGGCCACGGAGCTTTGCCCCTGGAGGAAGCGGGTGCTCCGGGGAGAGGTGCACGATGAAAACGCCTTTGCCCTTGGGGGGGCAGCCGGGCATGCAGGGCTTTTCGGCACCCTGGGGGGCGTTCTGGACCAGCTTGCGGCTATCCTGCGGGGCACCTGGCTTTCCCGGGCCGCCCTGGAGGAAATGCAGAGGCCCCACGGGGAAAGGCTTTTGGGTTGGGAGAGGAAGAGGCCCGGCTGGCAAGGGGGGAGCCTGGCTTCGGAAAAGGCTTTCGGCCACACGGGCTTCACCGGGGTGGGGGTGTGGGTGGACCCGGAGCGGGGGTACGCCTGGGCTCTTCTGACCAACGCCGTGCACCCGACCCGGCACCGGTCCTCCCTGGCCCCCCTGCGCCGGGCGGTGGGAAATGCCCTGGCTGCGGAGGTGTCATGACGGAAGGCGTGGCCCAGCGCTACCGGGACCTGGACCTCTGGCCCGCAGGGGAGATCCTCGAGGCCCTTTACGAGGCCCAGCTCCGGGCCGTGGCCGCCCTTAAGGAGGCCCTTCCTGCCCTGGAGAAAGCCGCCGGGGCCGCGGTGGAGCGCCTACGGGCAGGGGGCTACCTGGCCTACGCCGGGGCAGGGACCAGCGGGCGGCTGGCGGTGCTGGATGGGGTGGAGCTCCTGCCCACCTTTGGCTTCAGCCGGGTGCGCTTCCTCTTGGCCGGTGGGGAAAGGGCCTTTTCCGAGGCGGTGGAGGGCGCGGAGGATGACCTCGAGGGGGGGCTAACCCTGGGAAGGAGTGTGGCTCCCGAGGATGTCCTCCTGGCGGTGGCGGCCAGCGGCCAGACCCCCTTTACCCTCGGGGTACTGCGGGGGGCCAGGGAACAGGGAGCCCTGACCGTGGCCCTGGCCAGCAATCCCGGAACCCCCCTCCTTCTGGAGGCGGACCATCCCATCCTTCTCAACACCGGGCCCGAGCCCATCGCCGGGAGCACCCGCCTGGGGGCAGGTACGGCCCAGAAGGTGGCCCTGAACCTCTTTTCCACCCTGGTGATGGTGGGTTTGGGCCGGGTTTATGGGAACCGCATGGCCCGCATGCGGGTGCAAAACGCCAAGCTCCGGACCCGGGCCGCGGAGATGGTGAAGGAGATGGCGGGGGTTTCAGGGGAGGAAGCGAAAAGGCTTCTGGAAGTCTACCGGGACCCCGCCTTGGCGGCCTTGGTGGCCTTGGGGCTGGGGGCGGAGGAAGCCTTGGCCCTCCTGGAGGAAAAGGGGGTCAGGGGGGCTTTGGCGGAGGTGAGGAGGTGAGGCTTTTGGCCATCCTGGCGGGAATGGGTATGGCGGCGGCCCAGGCGGGAAACTTTCTCATTGTGAGCTTCAAGGGGGAAGAGGTACCGGTGGCCCTTCTCAAGGAGGTCCGTCCCGCCGGGGTCATCCTTTACCCCTCCAACCTCCGCCGGGATTCCCAGGGGGTGGTGGCCCGTCTTAGGGCCTTGGATCCCAACCTGCTTCTCCTGGTGGACCAGGAGGGGGGGCCCTTTACCTCCTACCGGGAGGGGGTGGTGCGCTTCCCCTCGGCCATGGCCCTTTCCGCCAGCGGGGATGAGGGCCTGGTGGAGCGGGTGGGCTGGGCCCTGGGGTGCCAGGTGCGGCGGCTTGGGGCGGATGTGAACCTGGCGCCGGTTCTGGACGTGAACACCAACCCCGACAACCCCATCATCGGCCTTCGCTCCTTCGGCGCCGACCCCGAGCGGGTGGCCCGCATGGGCCTGGCCTTTGCCCGGGGGGTTTTGCGCTCCGGGGCGAAGCCCGTGGGCAAGCACTTCCCCGGGCATGGGGACACAGGGGTGGACTCCCACCTGGACCTACCCCGGGTGGATAAGCCCAAGGGGGCCCTGGAGGGGGCGGAGCTCCTTCCCTTCCGCCGCTATGTGGCCGCGGGGATGCCGGCCGTCATGGCTGCCCACATCCTCTTTCCCGCCTTGGATCCCCAATACCCCGCTACCCTTTCGGCCAAAATCCTCACAGGCTTGCTCCGGAGGGAGATGGGCTTTACCGGGGCCATCCTTACCGATGACATGGCCATGGGGGCCATCAAGCGCCACTACGGGGCGGGGGAGGCGGCGGTTTTAGCCGTGAAGGCCGGAGCCGATTTGCTCCTTCTGGAACCCGATGAGGCGGCCATCCGGGAGGTGCACGCCCGGCTTTCCAAGGCCCTGGGCCAGGAGATTCCCCTTTCCCGGGCGGAGGAGGCCAGAAGGCGGGCTCAGGGCCTTAAGGCAGGCCGGGGGGAATGCCCTTTCACCCCAAAGGAGGAGGAGGCCTTGGCCCTCGAGGCGGCCCGGCGGGGGGTGGTGCACCGCTTTGGCCCCCTGCCCATACCTGGTCAGGGAACCTTGGTCTTGGGCCTGAGGATCTCCGACCGCTACGGGGCAGAGCCCACCCTGGCGGACCTTGCCCCCCAGTACCTTCCCGGAAGCCGGGGGCTCATCCTTTCGGAGGATCCCACCCCTGTGGAGATCCAGAAGGCCTTGGCGGAGGCCAGGAAGGCGGAGCGCCTGGTGGTTTCCACCTACCGCTGGCTCGGGGGATTCAAGGAGGGGCAAAGGGCCTTGGTTAAGGAGCTTTTGGCCCTTGGCAAACCCCTTTACCTGGTAGCCTTGGGCAATCCCGACGATCTCCGCTTCCTCCCTGGGAGGCCTGCGGGCTATCTGGCTACCCACGGCTACCGCGCGGTCCAGATCCGGGCCGCGTTGGAGGCCCTCGCAGGGGCGTATGCCCCTACGGGGCAATGGGTCTTTGGAGGTGAACCATGAGAAGGTGGGTTGTGGCTGTTTTGGCGGTGCTCCTAGGGCTTGCGTCTGCCCAGAAGCTGGTCCTGGCCAGCTGGGGGAGCCAGGAGGAGATCAAGGCATACCAGGAGGTGCTTAAGGTCTTCCAGGAAAAGAACCCGGGCATCCAGGTGGAGTACATCAACATCCCCTCCGCCGAGTACCTGGCCAAGATCACCGCCATGATGGCGGCCGGTACCCCGCCGGATGTCTTCTTCCTCAACAACATAGACTTCCCGGGGATGGCCTCGAGGGGCGTGCTGGCTCCCCTGGACGCCTTTATCCAGCGGGACAGGTACCCCACCGCCGATATCTTCCCGGGCATCCTCAAGGCCTTCCAGTGGGAGGGAAGGCAGTACGGCCTGCCCCGGGACGTCTCCAACCTGGTGGTCTTCTATAACCGCACCCTCCTCAAGAAGGCGGGCCTGCCCGATCCCAAGCCCGACTGGACCTGGGAGGATTTCCTCCGCTATGCCAGGGCCCTCACCGTGGAAAAGGATGGCAAAAGGGTCCAGTGGGGGGTTTCCTTCCAGACCTTCTACCTCTTCTGGGAACCCTGGGTCTGGAGTGCGGGCGGGCGGTTTTATGGCCCTGACCACAGCCGGTTCCTGCTGAATAGCCCGGCGTCCCTGGAGGGCTTGCAGTTTTATCTGGACCTCCGCTACAAACACCACGTGGCCCCCACTCCCGAGGAGGCCCAGGACCGCGGGGCCTTCACCATGTTCCTAAACGGACAGACGGGGATGATCGTGGACGGGCGCTGGCGGGTACCCACCCTTAAGGCCCGGGCCAAGTTCGACTTCGACGTGGTGCCCTTTCCCCGGGGCAAGGCAGGAAGCATCGTGGACATAGACGGCTCCGGCTGGGTGATAGCGGCCGGTTCCAGGAACCCGGAGGCCGCTTGGAAGCTCCTTTCCTTCCTGGCCGGCCCTGAGGCCAACCGCATCTTCACCAGGACCGGGCTCATCATCCCCGCCCGGGGGGTAGATGTGAAGAATGTGGACCGCAGCATCCAAAACCTCAAGGACTTCTTCGTGCCCCCGCCTCCCAAGAACCAGCAATACTTCCTCACGGTAAACCGCACGGCAAGGCCCACGGAAACCTTCGAGCGCTGGAACGAGGCCCTGCAACTCATCAACAAGGCCTTGGAACCCGTGTGGCAGGGTAAGGCGGAGCTGAAGGCAGCCCTGGACGGCGTGGCCCCCCAGGTGCAGAAGATTCTGGACGAGGTCCAGGCGGAGCGCAAGAAGCGCTAGACCCTAAGGCCAGGAGGCCCTCATGCGCGCCTACTACCGATTCCCCTTCCTCTTCCTCCTGCCCTCCTTGGTGGGCTTCCTGGCCTTCAACCTGGGGCCCATCCTCACCAGCCTCCTCCTTTCCTTCGTCGCCTACGATGGGTTGAGACCCCTTGGCCTGGCCACCTTCCGGGAAAGCTGGGTGGGCTTGGAGAACTACCGCCGGCTCCTCGAGGACCCCGTCTTCCACAAGGCTTTCGTCAACACCTTTTTCTACGTGGCGGTGGCGGTGCCCTTGGAGATCGGGTTGGCCTTGCTCCTGGCTTTGGGTTTGAACCGCCCTTGGCCCGGGGTGCGGTTCATCCGCACCCTCTACCTCTTGCCCACGGTGACCAGCGTGGTGGCGGTGGGCCTCCTTTGGCGCTGGATCCTGAACCCCACCGTGGGGCCAGTCAACCTCTTCCTGCGCTGGGTGGGGGAGAGGATGGAGGGTGTCTATGGCCTCTTGGGGTTAACCCCTCCCTCGTGGGTGGCGTGGCTGGCCCGGGAGGGACCCGGATGGCTTTCCGATCCAGCCTGGGCCATGTGGGGGGTGATCCTGGCCTCGGTGTGGGCCGGGGTAGGGTTAAGGATGCTGATCTTTCTGGCGGGACTGCAGAACATCAACAGGGAATACCTGGAGGCGGCCAGCCTGGACGGGGCCAACAACCTGCAGCGCTTCTTCTACGTGGTTTTGCCCCTCCTTTCCCCCACGGTGTTTCTGAACACCCTTCTCGCCATGATCGGCGGTTTCCAGGTGTTCGGCCTGGTGTACACCATGACCGGGGGAGGGCCCTTGGATTCCACCAACGTGCTGATGCTCTACCTGTACCGCAAGGCCTTCGGCGTCTTTCCCTTCGAGATGGGGTATGCTTCGGCCATCGCCTGGGTCCTCTTCCTCATCCTGTTTGCCCTCACCTACCTGCAGTGGACCCTGCGCAAGCGGTGGGTGGTGGAGGAAGCATGAGGCTTTTGGGGAAGGTCTGGGATTCCCTCGTCTACTTGGTCCTCCTGGCCGGGGGGGTGAGCATGCTGGTGCCCTTCTTCTGGATGGTCTCCACCAGCCTGAAGGCGCCGGGGGCGGTGTTTGACCTGCCCGTGGAGGTCTGGCCCAAGGAACTCCACTGGGAAAACTACCAGCGGGTCCTCACCAGCGTGCCCTTTAGCCGCTGGTACCTGAACTCCCTCCTAGTGGCCCTGGGCCTCACCCTCTTGAACCTGACCAGCGGGGCCATGGGGGGGTACGCCTTCGCCCGCTTCCGCTTCCGGGGCCAGGGGGCGCTTTTTCTCCTCTTCCTCGCCACCCTCATGATCCCGGTGCACGTCCTCATCATCCCCCTCTTCATCCTCATGCGGAACCTGGGCTGGGTGGACACCTACTACGCCCTGATCCTCCCCGGGCTCTTTGACGCCTTTGCCATCTTCCTCATGCGCCAGCACTTCCTGCACCTGCCCAGGGAGCTGGAGGAGGCGGCCATCATGGACGGGGCTACTCCCTGGCAGGTGTACTGGAGGGTGGCCCTTCCCCTGGCAGCCCCTGCCTTGGCCACCTTGGGTACCTTCACCTTTTTGGCGGGCTGGAACAGCTTCCTCTGGCCCCTCATCGTCACCAACTCCCTGGAGATGCGCCCTTTAACCGTGGGCTTGGCCGTTTTTCAGGGGCAGTTTTCCACGGAGTGGACGGTGCTCATGGCCGGGCTTACCCTGGGCACCATCCCGCCCATCCTGGTCTTTCTCCTGGCCCAGCGCTACTTCATCCAGGGCCTTACCCTGGGAAGCCTGAAGGGGTAGGATGCTGGATCCAACCTTTCAAAGAGCCTTGCGGGAAGCCCTGGATCGGTATCCCACCCCCTTTTACGCCTACGACTGGGGGCGGGTCCGGGCCCAGCTGGCGCGCCTGAGGGAGGCCTTCCCTTTTGCCCGTTTTTTCTACGCCTTGAAGGCCAACCCCCGTCTTGGGCTTCTTCGGCGCCTCAGGGCCCTTGGCCTCGGGGCCGAGGCGGTTTCCCTGGGGGAGGTGCTCCGGGCCTACCGGGCGGGCTTTGGCCCGGACCAGGTGGTGTGGAACGGCCCGGTTAAGACCCCGGAGGCCCTTGCCACCCTGAAGGGGCGGGAACCCCTTGTGGTGCTGGACTCCGAAGGGGAGGTGGGGCGGGTGGCCCGGTACCTTCCCGGGGCCAGGGTGTTGTTGCGGGTGAACCCGGACCTCCCGGTGAACACGCACGGGCACCTGGCCACGGGCAGGGGGGAAAGCCAGTTTGGGGTGTTGCCGGAGGCGGTGCCGGGCTTGGTGAGGGCCATCCGGGGAAAGGGGTTGACCTTTTGGGGCCTTCACCTGCACCTGGGTTCGGCCTTGAGCCGGGTGGAGGATTTCCTGGAGGGCTATGGGGTCCTCGAGGCCCTTCACCCCCAGGTGGGGCCGGTGGAGGTCTTGGACCTGGGAGGGGGGTTTGGCCTGGACCTTCCCCTTGCGGCCCTCCAGGAGCCCATGGAGCGCCTGGCCCGGCTTTACGGAGCCCAGGTGTGGCTGGAGCCGGGCAGGTACTTGGTGGCCGAGGCGGGGGTCTTGGTGTCCAGGGTGGTGGGCGTGAAGGAAACCCGCAGGCGGTATGTGCTCCTGGATGCCGGTATGACCAGTCTTATCCGGCCTGCCCTTTACGGTGCCCGTCACCCCGTCCTGCCCCTTTACCCAGGGGAGGGGCGTGAGGAAGGGGTGTTTGACCTGGCGGGTCCCGCCTGCGAGGCGGGGGACATCCTGGCCCGGGGGGTGCGCCTGCCCGTGCCCCGGGAGGGAGAAGCCTTGGCGATCCTCGAGGCGGGCGCTTACGGGAGCAGCATGAGCCTCCCTTACCTGGATACCCCAAGACCTTTGGAGCTTCTCTGGACTGGGGAGGGGTGGGAGGTGCTTAGGGTACGGGATCCCTGGGAGAGGCTTTGGGAGGGGGAGGAGGCCTAAGGGCCCACGCTCCATACTTGCCTCTAGCCAGTTCCTTTGCACCTCCAATTGACCCTCGAGGAGGCCCGGCTGCGAGAAGACCCGCGGTACAGCCTCCACTTGCGCCCGGTAGGGACGGCGTGGCGGCGGGTGAAGGGGTGGTTCTTGCCGTGGCGGGGCGTTGCGGGAGTTGGGGGAGCGTTTGGGGAGGAAGGATCGCCTCAACGTCATCGCTCAAACAGCCAGTACGACCTCGAGGCCGCCTTGAAAGACTAAGGACCCCGTTGAGGCTTGCGCCCCGATGGGGGTAGTTAGTCCCCTCCCTCAAGACGCCGGATCAACCTCCCAGTTTTGCCCTCCAGGGCTAAAAGCCACCATCCCTCCTGCGGAGGGCGGGGGAGGCTGAGGCCCTTGGGCACCGCTTGCCAGGTTCCTTGCCGGTACCGGGCCACCAGGGAGGCCTGTCCGCTGTACCCGGGCAGAACCCGCCAGAGTACTCCGCCCTCTCCCCACCAGGCCCGCACCGGTCCCTCCCTTAGGCCCACCAGGCTTCCGGGGCCCTGGTAGTAGGCCCAGACAGCCGGGCTCAGCACGGTGAGGCCTTCCGGGCCCACCTCCACCACCATACCGGGGGCCAAGTAGGGGAGAAGGGGGGTGCGCACCCGCAGGGCCCGGCCGCCAACCCAAAGGGTGTCCTCCTCGACCCCCTCCACCTGGCCGTAGTAACGGAGGGCGCGCTGATCCTCCTCCTTGGCCTTGTCCCTGCGGCTTTTCTCCTCTTCGCCTTTCTTTTTCTTTTCCTCTTCGCCCCACGCCGGGGCCAAGAAGACCATGACCACGAGGAGGAAGAGCTTAACGAGAATGGTTCGCCGCCTCACCGCGCCACCTCGGAAGCCTCAAGCGTGCCCGTAAGCCTGGGCGGGCGTTTTCCAGTTCCAGCTTCCCGCCCAGCCGCTTCACCCCTTGCTCCACCAAGGCTAGGCCCAGGCCCAGCCCTTCGCGTTCTTTCCGCTCCCGGAAAAAGGGCCGGGTCAGGTGGGGTAGGGCTTCTTCCGTGACCCCGGGCCCATGGTCCCTCACCTCTATGACCACCTCCTCCTTTCCTCCGCAAAGGCTGATCTTCACCGGGGGTGCCCCGTGGCGAAGGGCGTTTTCCAAGAGGTTATCCAGCATCCTTTCCAGCAGAAGGGGATGGGCCAGGATCCAGGCTTGCTCGGCAGGTCCTGGGTCCATCTGGCCTGGCCCTGGGCCGCCTTCCGTGGAGGGAAGGCGCCGAAACCGCACTCCCGCCTGACCTTTCAGGTAGTCTCTCAGAAAGCCCGTAAGCTCCAGGGGAAGCGGGTCTACCTCCAGGTCCCCCTCCGCCCGGCTCAAGGCCAGGAGTCCCTCGAGGGTCCTTTCCATGCGGGCCAGGGCGCCTTCCAGGTGGGGGAGGACCTGTTCCAGGGGAAGAAGGCCTCCCTTGAGTGCCTCCACCTGGCTCCGTAGCACCGCCAGGGGGCTCCGGAGCTCGTGGGACGCGTAGCGGGTGAGGAGCTTTTCCCGTTCCAGCGCTCCCCGTACCGCCTCCACCAGGCGGTTAAAGCTATGGATGACCCGGGCGAGTTCCCGCTCCCGGGCCGGGGCCAGGGGCTTGGGAAAGCGCAGGGCAGAGAGGCTTTCCACCGCCTGGGCTAACTCCCGGAGAGGCCAGGAAAGAACCCCGGCGAAGTAGGACCCGAGGAGGGCGGCTAGGAGCAGCAGGGGCAAGAGGAGGCTCAGGCTTGCCCTGAGATAGGTGCCAAGGGCTCGCCGGTATTCCTCAACCCGGAGGTAGACCTCCAGCGCGTACTCCTTCCAGGGGACCTTGGCCGTGCGCCAGGCTTCTCCTTCCCTGGGGGCGAAGCCTCCTTCCAGAACGGGCACTCCATCCCGGGAAAGGCGGAAGCCGAAGACGTAGTGGGTTCCCAGGAAGACATCCCCCTGCCTGAGCCTGGGGCCTGTTTCGGTGATTTCCAAGGCTTTCAGGACCCGCCCCGTGACCTCCGAGAGATCCAAGGCGATGTCCCGCTCCACCAGGTTGCGGAAGACCAGGTACCCCAACAGGAGGGAGAGGAGGCCGGTAGCGGCGGTCACAAGGAAGAAGGCATAGGCTAAGCGGACCCTGAGGCTCATGGCTTCCCCAGGCGGTAGCCCCCGGGTACCCGTTCCACCACCCAGGGGCGAGGCTTTGACGAAGCTTTTGCACGTACACCCGGAGCACCGCATCCGTTTCCGCTCCCGGGAAGAGCCGCTCGAGGAGTTCCTCCCGGCTAAAGGTCCTATCGGGGTTTTGCGCCAGAAGCTCCAGGAGGGCGAAGGCCTTGGGGGAAAGGGCCACCTCCCTTCCGCCCAGGGTTACCCGTCTGGCCACTAGGTCTACCTCCAAAGGGCCTCTTCGCAGGAGGCGCCCCTTGAAATCGGCATTCCTACGGGCCAGGGCTTTGACCCGGGCTAGGAGTTCCTCCAGGTGGAAGGGTTTCACCAGGTAGTCGTCCCCGCCCAGTTCTAGGCCGTGGATGCGGTCCTGCAGGGCATCCCTGGCGGTGAGGAAGAGGATGCCCCCGCGGAAGCCCCCTTGGCGCAGGGCCTCGGCGAAGCGGAAGCCCGTGTCCTCCCCCTCGGGCAGCATGACGTCCAGGATGAAGACGTCAGGCTCCCCCTCGGCCAACAGGCTCCAGGCTTCCTCGAGGTTCCTAGCCCCGAGGGCCTCGTGTCGCTCCCGCCGCAAGAGGGCCAGGATGGGCTCCAGAATGCCCGGCTCGTCTTCCACCACCAAGATCCTCATGGCTTCCGGGCGCGAAGGGCTAAGGCTCCAAGAAGCCCGAGCCCACTCAAGGCTAGGGGGGCCAGGGGTGGGGGAGAGCCTTCCTTTTCCCCTTCCCTCAAAGGCCCGGGGTAGGCGGGATATTCCCACCCCTCCTCGTCCACCAGCCGGACCACGGAAGGGGAGAAGGCCTCCAGGGCTTCCTGCATGTGTTCTACCAGGCCCAAAAGCCCTATGCCCCCCACCAGGAGGAGAAGCCCCGTGGCCCAAACCCTTCCTCTCGGGAACCCGAGGCCGAGGAGGATGGCCCCTGCTCCTATCCCGGCGGCTAGGGGTGCCAGGATGCGGATACCCTCCGTGTGGTCCGTCAGAACCAGCTCTGCTAAGACGGTGAGGAAACCCAAGCCGGTGAAAAGGGCCACCATATCGGGAAATCGCTTTTGCAGCACTTCGCCCATGACCTTCCTCCCTAGTCTCGCTTGCTCCAGGCTTTTCCGTCCAGCCCATGGCAGCAGGCGCAGAAGTTGGCGGGCAGGATCACGTTAAAGGCCTTCTTGTCCTCAGGGTTTCGAATCAGGGCTAGCTGGGCCTTCTGGAAGGCCTGCGTCTGGGCCACCTCCTTGGCGGAGATGCTCAGGGCCCCCCGGTGACAGGCGGCGCACTCCTTGGCCCCGCTGTGTTCCGCCCTGTCCCCGTGACCTTGGGTGAAGTTTTGCCCGTGGTCCTTAGGAGCATGGCACTGGGCGCAGGAGGCGTCGCCTTTGCGGCCAAAGGCGGTAAAGATGGGGTCCTTAAGGGGACTTTGGCCTCCGGCCAGCTTACTGGGGCGGGTCTTGCCGTCGTGGCAGGTGGCGCAGAATCGTCCCAAGGAGGTGGCCCCGTGGGGCTCGAGGGCCGGAGTAGGCGCCATGCTCCGCCAGGTTTTGCTCTCATCTAAAGCGTTGTGGCAGGTTTCGCAAGTGCTTCCCTTGGCCCCAAGGGCGGCGAAGTGCCGCTCGTGACTGAAGACCACCCGGCTGGCTTCCTTGGGCTGGAAGACCTTGACCAGATCCTGGGGGGGGTGCCACTGCCTTTTGGGCTTTAGGCGTCCTCCTTCCACCCCCACGTACTGTCCGGGGATCAGGGGAAGCCCTGGGGGTAAAGGGGAGCCATCCGAGAGGAAGGCCCTGTTCTGGTCTGCGTCCCAGCGCACATAGAGGTAGCGCTCTCCCTCGCTGGCTAGGGCCAAGCCCAAAAGGAGAAGGGGCCAAAGCCGCTTCACCTTGCCACTCCCTGGCCCTTGACCCGCACCACCACCCGGTCCTGGACCCGCATGCCCATGAAGCTGGGGGCCTTAAGCCCGTAAGGCCCTCATGCCGGCATCGGTCCGGGTGGGATCGTACTGCACCTCCATGTAGTCCCCCACCTGGATGTCGGCGAAGGCGATGGGGCCGTCGGGGTCATCGCGTTTGAGGACGGTGTAGCCGTCCACGTAGAAGCTAAGGCTCCCCAGGGAGAAGGTATTGCCCTGGTGATCTATGGCGCTTACCGTTCCCTTGGCCTCCGCCTTGGCCGGGTAGCTCTTGGGGTACTTTACCTTCACCAGCTGGGCGTGGTCCGCCTTGGCGGTGAGGACGATGATGGGGGTGCGGTCCTCCTGTTGGATGCGCTGGAGGACCTCGAGGCCATCCGCCTTGGGGAGCATGAGGCCCAGGAGGATCAGGTCAGGCCGCGCGCGCCGCCAGAGCTCTTAGGAGCCTGGTTTTGTGAACGGCCTAGGGTTTGAGAAGGCCGAACAGGGGCCAGTGCTCCTTAAGGAGCTCCGGGTGCCACTGGACCCCTAGGAAAAAGGGATGGCCTTCCAGGGCCACCGCCTCCACCAGGCCGTCCGGGGCTACGGCGATGGGCTTTAAGCCCTGTCCCAGGTCCTTGATCCCCTGGTGGTGGTAGGAGTTCACCCGGAAGCTAGGGGGGAAGAGGCGGGAGAGGGGGCTTTCGGCTACCAGGGTTACCCGGTGGGCCAGGGCAGGAGGGGGACTTTTTTGGTGGTGCTGGATCTCCCGGAAGCCCTGGGCCTCGAGGTCCTGGTAAAGGGTTCCCCCCATGGCCACGTTCATCACCTGGATTCCCCGGCATATCCCCAGGGTGGGAAGCCCCTTCTCCGCCGCGTAGCGGGCCAGGAAGAGCTCGTGTTCGTCCCGCTCGGGGCTGACCTCGCCCAGCCTTGGATGGGATTCCTCCCTGTAGCGATCCGGGTCCACGTCGCCCCCTCCGGGAAGAAGGAGCCCATCCAGGTGGGGAAGGATTCTTTCCAAGGCCTCCGGGCCCTGGGGTGGAAGGAGCACATAGGCCAGGCCCTGGGAGGAGAGGGCTTCCAGATAGAACTCCAAAAGGCCCCAGAATCTTTTCGCCAGGGGGCCCTCGGCTATGCGGTACTGGGTGGCGACACCGATGAGGCGCATGGCTTCATGCTACGCCAGGTGGGGGGTTGCCTGCCGGGGTGGAGGCAGTATGATGGAAGCGCTTCTATATGGGTAGGAAAAGGAGGCAATATGGGAAGAATCCTGGCGGTGTGGGTATGGCTTAGCCTGGCCCTGGCGGTTCCGGTGACCTTCCGCTACACACCTCCTTCGGGCCTCGAGGTGCGCTCGGTAAGCCTCCGGGGCTCCTTCAACAGCTGGGGGGAAACCCCCATGCAGAAGGAGGACGGGTCCTGGGCGGTAACCGTGGACCTGGATCCAGGGGAGCACCAGTACAAGTTCTTCATCAACGGCCAGTGGCCCAGGGACATGTGTAACGATCCCACCTTCGGCACGCCCATGGTGGACCCGAAGGCGGCAGGGTGCGTGGACGATGGCTTTGGGGGTCAGAACGCCGTGATCGTGGTCCAGGCCCCGGTAGCCCCCACCCCTCCTGTGGGGCCCGTGGCTCTGGACTTCGCCCATGATCCGTTGGACGCCCAGTATGTGTCCTATGCCGACGGCAAGCTTTCCGTGCGCTTCCGGGCGGGGGAGGGGGCGGTGGCGGCCGCCTGGGTGGAGGTAGGAGGAAAGAGGCTCCCCATGTACCTGCAGCTGAGTTTCCCGGGGAGCGAGGTTTGGCGTGGGACCTTACCTGGAGGCGTGGGAGCCTATCGCATCCTGGTGCGGACCCAGGATGGCAAGGAGGAGGTGTTTGGCCCCTTTAGCCCTCCCGAAAGGCCCTTCGCCGAGGTGGCCTGGGTGGGCGAGGGGGTGGGTTATCAGATCTTCCCCGAGCGCTTCTACAACGGGGATTCCAGCAACGACGCCTTGGCCCTGGAAACCGACGAGTACCGCTTTAACCAGGTGTGGCAGCGCTCCTCTGGGCCCAAGCCCCATCTTTCCCGCTGGGGCGATCCCCCCTCACCCCTGCACTGCTGCCACCAGTACTTCGGGGGGGATCTTGCCGGGGTGCTGGCCAAGCTTCCTTACCTGAAGGCCCTGGGGGTTAGCGTCCTCTACCTGAATCCCATCTTTGATTCCGGGTCGGCCCACGGCTACGACACCCACGACTACCTCAAGGTTTCCCCCAAGTTCGGCGACAAACCCCTCTTGCGCAAGCTGCTGGACGAGGCCCACCACCTCGGCATGCGGGTGATCTTTGACTTCGTCCCCAACCACACTGGCCTGGGCTTTTGGGCTTTTCAGGATGTGGTAAAGAGGGGTCCCCGTTCCCCTTACTGGAACTGGTACTTCATCAAGCGGTGGCCCTTTGTGCCGGGTGACGGATCGGCCTACGAGGGATGGTGGGGGTTAGGGAGCCTGCCCAAGCTGAACACCGCAAACCCCGGGGTGAAGCGCTACCTGATCGAGGTGGCCAAGTACTGGGTACGCTTCGGCTTTGACGGGGTGCGGGTGGATGTGCCCGGGGATGTGCTAAATCCTCACGCTTTCTTTAAGGAAATGCGGGCCGAACTGAAGGCCATCAAGCCCGACGCCTACCTGGTGGCGGAGATCTGGCAGAGGGATCCTAGCTGGCTTCGGGGGGATGAGTTTGACTCCCTGATGAACTACGCCATCGGCCGGGATATCCTCCTCCGCTTTGCTAAGGGGGGAAGCCTAGCCTTGTACAACGCCCGCCGAGCCTTGGCGGACCTAGCCCGGGTTTACGCCCTTTACCCGGAGGCGGTGGCCGGGATGGGCTTCAACTTGATCACCTCCCACGATACGGCCCGCCTCCTTACCGAGCTTGGGGGCGGGGGCCTGAAGGACGTTCCCAGCCCGGAAGCCAGGGCCCGGCAGCGGCTTGCGGCGGCCATGCTCTACGCCCTTCCCGGCCTCCCCGTAACCTTCCAGGGGGATGAGTGCGGTTTCACTGGGGAAAGGCCAGCCGAACCCCCCCACGAGCTCAACCGGTATCCCTTCCAGTGGGAGAAATGCCATGGGGAAACCCTGGCCTTTTACCAGGAGCTGGCAGGGTTGCGCCGTGAGCTTGCGGCCCTGAGAAGCGCTGTGTTCCGAACGTACTTCGGAGAGGGTCACCTGCTGGCCTTCCTGCGGGGGGAGCCGGGAGAGGGGGAGGTGCTTGCCGTTTTTAACAGCGGCCTTGAGGCCGCCTCCCTGGCCCTGCCTCCTGGCGGTTGGCGGGACCCTCTGGAGGGGCGCACATACCGTAAGGAGGTGACCGTGCCGCCCCTGGGCTTCCGGTACCTGGTCCACCTGGGGTGATAGTGGACCTGGCTGCATCCTTGCGGCTGGGGGGCTAAGCGAGGGTTTTGGGGTGAGGCGGTTTCAGGCTTCGCTTTCACTTTGTCTTCATCCTGGCCTTTTAACATAGCTTCAAGGCGATGGGGCCCGCCTGAAACCGCCCAGCCGGGCTGATGGCTCCTACCCAGAAGGGGTAGGGGCCTTTTCTCCTACCCCGGAAAGGAGGAAACCCCATGGACTGGAGTGCGGCGGCAATCTGGATGGGTTTGGCGGTGGTGGCGGCCCTGCTCTCCATCTGGTTCCGGGTCTCCGTGGCCCTAACGGAGATCCTGGTGGGGGTAGTTGCAGGGGCCCTTATAGGCAAGGAGGCCCTTCACACCACGGCATCCTGGGTGACCTTTCTGGCAGGGGTGGGAAGCGTTGTCCTCACCTTTCTGGCTGGGGCTGAGCTGGATCCGAAAACCCTGAAGCGAAGCTGGAAGGAGGCCTTTGCCATAGGGCTCGCGGGCTTCTTTGCCCCATTTCTTGGGTCAGCCTTCGTGGCCCATGCCCTCCTGGGCTGGGATCCCCGGGCTAGCTGGCTTGCTGGTGTGGCCCTGTCCACCACCAGCGTGGCCGTGGTCTATGCGGTGATGCTGGAGCTGGGGCTGAACCAGACTCCCTTTGGCAAGGTGATTTTAGCCGCTTGTTTCGTCAACGACCTGGGGACGGTTCTGGCCTTGGGCCTCCTGTTCGCCCCCTTTGGGACGGCCACCTGGGTGTTTGCCCTAGGCCTTGGGCTAGGGTTGTACCTGCTCATCCGGGCTACCCCATGGCTGTTCGCTCGCTACGGCGGCAGCACCCATGAACTGGAGGCCAAGTTTCTCCTCTTCGCCCTCTTCGCCCTGGGGGCCTTAGCTGCCTGGAGTGGCTCGGAGGCGGTGCTTCCCGCCTACCTGGTGGGTATGGTTTTGGCCGGGAGTGTGGGCAAGGACCACGCGTTGATCCGCCGCCTGCGTACCCTTACCTTGGGGCTTCTCACGCCCTTCTATTTCATCAGGGCGGGTAGCCTGGTGAGCCTTCCCGCCCTCCTGCTCGGCCTGGGGGGTTTTTTCGTTTTGTTGCTGGCCAAGATGGTAAGCAAGGTTCTTGGGGTCTATCCCATCACCCTGGTCTTTCGCTACCGGAGAAGGGATGCCGCCTACACCACCCTCCTCATGTCCACAGGGCTCACCTTCGGCACCATCAGCAGCCTTTACGGGCTAACCCACGGAATTATCAGCGAAGACCAGTATTCCCTGTTGGTGGCCGCGGTCATCGCCAGCGCCGTGGTGCCCACCTGGATCGCCAACCGCTTCTTCCTGCCCCACCATCACATTCAGGCAGCGCGGATTGGCCTCGAGGAGGTGCGGAATGAAGGATAGGTTGGAGCTGAGGGAAGAGGAGGTGAGAAAGCATGTTTCGTAGGATTTTGGTAGGATACGATGGATCGGAGCCTGCTAAGAAGGCCTTAATCGCTGCCCTGGAGCTGGCCCAGGCCTTCCGGGGGGAGGTATTGGCATTGGCGGTGGTCCGGCCACCGGAGTTCGCAGAGCTGGGGATCGAGCTGGAAGGGGTGCTGGAGGAGGCCAAAGGGCCCTTGGCCGAGGCCTTTCGCTTTGCCCAGCGCGAGGCTGCACGGCGGGGGGTGGTCCTGAGAACCCGAAGCCAGGTGGGGCATCCGGCGGAGACCCTGGTGCGGGTGGCGGAAGAGGAAGGCTTCGACCTCATCGTACTGGGGCGGCGGGGCCTAACCCCGGTCCAGCGCTGGATGCTGGGCTCGGTATCGGAGCGGGTGTTGCGCTACGCCCCTTGCGCGGTGATGGTGGTGCACTGATGCTCTGGCCCCCTTGCCCTTACCGAAAAGACGGGCGCTGCGGGGCGGAGGAGGACCGGCCCGTGACCCTCGAGGACTGCCAGGCCTGCCCCATCCCGGAAGCCCTGGCCCACCCCCAGGCTTGCCTGTACCTGGTCCCCTTCCGGATGGAGGGGAAGGCCCTCTTCGCCTGCCGCTTCACCTTCACCTGGGCCCAGGAGCCAGCGGTGGCGGACTGGCGGCGCCTGTGCCCCTGCCCCTACTGGTTCCCCCGGGCCCCGGAGGAGGCATGGATCCGCGACCTCCGCTCCCTCCAAGACCGCTACCGCCGGGTGCTTAAGGGCGAGGAGCCCCGGTATCCTCCCTTGGTGCCCCCGAAAACCGACTCCCGAAGAAGGAGGTGGCCGTGGTCCAAAGGCTAGTCTTGGTGGGGCCCGAAGACCTCCACCGTACCCTACTTTTCCTGTCCCCACACCCCCAGCCACTTCCCCAGGTGCTGGAGGTTCTGCGTAGGTCCGTGGATGAACCCATGGAGGCCCTGCTCCTCGCCGAGGAGGTGGGGCTAAGCCAGCAGGTGGGGATGGACATCCGCTTAACCCCGGAGGGCCGGGCCTGGCTGGAGGCTCCCTGGGATCCCCCTCCAGATCTCCTCCTCCTTTTGTTGCAGGCCCTACCCTGGCCGGAGGCCTTGGAAGCCCTGAAAGCCCAGGGGAACGCTATGCCCTTAGCTGGCCTTCTGTCCCTGTTTCCGGAGGGACCCAAGGGGGAGAAGGCCGCCCGAGCCATGGCGGAATGGGGTGCACTTCTGGGCTTCTGGGACCTATCGGAGGAAAGAATCATGAGGAGGTAGCATGCGCATCTTAATCTTGAGTGACCTGCACGGCAACACCTGGGCTCTTCAGGCCATTCTGCGGGCGGCGGGCCCGGTGGAGGCCGTTCTCTTCGCCGGTGATGTCGTGAACTACGGCCCAAGCCCTCGAGGGGTGGTGTCCTGGCTTCGGAGGGTAGGGGCCGTGGCGGTCAGGGGCAACCACGATCATGCGGTTGCCTTCGGAGGGAATCCCAAGGCTGCACCTCGGAAAGCACCCCTGGCCGGCGCTCTCCTGGAGTGGACCAAAAAGGCTCTTAGACCTGAGGACTTAGCCTACCTCCGTAGCCTTCCGCTTTATGCGGTTTGGGCTGGGAATGGTGTCCGGTTCGCCCTAATACATGGGAGCCTGCAAGACCCCCTGTACGACTACCGTCTGGATCCCCAGGCTGGGGATGAGGCTCTTATGGAGGCTGCAGAAAGTCTGCGAGCTGAGGTGGTGGTTTTCGGGCACACCCACCTTCCCTTTATTCGCCGTATCGGCGACAGGCTCTTCATCAACCCAGGTTCGGCGGGTCAACCCTTGGACGGGGATCCCAGGGCCAGCTTTGTTCTTTACGAGGAGGGGCGTGCGCAACTTTACCGTGTACAGTACGACCTTCAGGGGCTTCTCGGGGCCCTGGAGGGTTTGCCGTTGGGCAAAGAGCAAAGGGCGGAGCTTCGCCGACTATATGAACGGGCTGGGTGAGAGCATGCGGGGGCATGAGGAAGCCGTGCTCTTGAGGGTCTTTGTGAGTGAATCGGATCGCTACGAGGGTCGGCCCCTTTACCAGGCTATAATCCTGGAAGCCAGGAATCGGGGTCTGGCGGGAGCCACAGCCTTTAAGGGGTTTCTGGGATACGGGGTCCACTCCCGCATCCACAGCGCTAGATTTATTCGTTCCGGGGACTTGCCGGTTATGGTGGAGGTAGTGGATACGCAGGAGAGGATCCTCTTCTTCCTGAACGTCCTGAAGGGGATGCTGGCGGAGGGCTTGGCCACCCTGGAGCGGGTGGAGGTGATCAGATCTTCGCCGAAGGCGAGATGAACCCCGCCTGGCGTTTCGTGGTGGCCATCGGCTTGGTGAGCCTTTTTGCTGATCTTACCTACGAGGGAGGGCGCAGCATTGCTGGGGCCTTCCTGGAAACCCTCGGCTCCTCTGCAGCCCTGGTAGGCTTTGTTGCCGGGTTTGGGGAATTTCTAGGCTACTTGGTGCGCTTGGTTTCCGGAGGGCTCGCAGACCGGTTTCGGTTTCACTGGCCCCTTCTCTACCTGGGCTACGAGGTGAACCTGCTCTCGGTGCCGGCTCTGGCCTTGGCCCAAGGTCCTGTAGGGGCGGGCCTGCTTCTTTTTCTGGAACGCCTCGGGAAAGGTCTGCGCACTCCTGCCCGCGATGCCCTTCTGGCTAGGGCCGGGAGGGAGGTGGGTCACGGTAGGGTCTTTGGCCTGCACGAGACGGTGGACCAGATAGGTGCCTTTCTGGGCCCCTTGCTGGTGGCCTTGGGGGTAGCCCTGGGAGGCTACCGTCTCGGTTTTGCCTTCCTTCTTCTTCCCGCCCTCCTGGCCTTAGGCTTCCTCCTTCGGGCGCGCGGCCTCGAGCTCCAGGAGGAGAGGGTCCTTCAGGTCCAGCCCCTGCCCTCGGGCTTTTCCCTTTACCTGCTTTACAGCGCTCTCTTCGCCTTGGGATTCGTGCACTTTCAGCTTCTGGCCTTTCATTTGGAAAAGCTGGGGGCCGGGCCGGTACATATCCCCCTTTTATACGCTTTAGCCATGGGTGCGGATGCCCTTTTCGCCCTCCTGGGTGGCCTGGCTTTTGACCGCTTGGGCCTAAGAAGCTTGTTTTTTGCTCCCCTTTTCGCCCTCGCAGCCCCCCTCCTCATGGGGAATAACCCGGCCCTTTGGTGGACGGGCAGCTTCCTTTGGGGAGGGGCTCTGGGGCTGCAGGAAAGCGTCTTGCGGGCCGGGGTGGGCCACCTAGGGGGTTCGGCCTTTGCCTACGGGGTTTTCGACACGGCCTTCGGCTTTGCCTGGTTCTTGGGAAGCGTGGCCATGGGTTTCCTTTACGAGACCTCGCCGGTTCGTGCGATGGCCTTCGTAGGCGGCAGCGAGGTCTTTGCCCTCCTTGCCCTCCTTGCCCTTCTGGCTCGCATACGGAGGTAGAGACCATGGGGTTTTTCAGCCGGAATCGTCCGAAACCCAAGGATGCGGAAAGCGACCGCATGGTGGAGGAACTCAGGGCCAGCCTGGCCAAAGCGCAGGAGGAAATCGCCTTTCTGCGCTCGCAAAACGATCGTCTAAGCCAGGAAGCGGCGCCCGCCTTGAAGGAAAACGCGGTGTTGCGTTACGAACTCTTCAAGTGCCAAACGGACCGTCAGGTGTTGGAGTTCCACCTCTTTGGCCTGCGCGCCGAGCTGGGAGGGGCCCTGGCCCTTTTAGCCCGCTTGGCTCCGGGCGAACCCCCGAAGGAGCAGGCTGTGCTCCAGGCCTTTTTGGATCTGATGGAGGTGGGGCGGCGCCTGGGGGTGGAGGTCAGGGAACTCTACGAAGCGGAAACGCTGGCCAAGCGCTCCCTGGAGGGGCCGCAAGAGTTTGATCCAGAGCGCTTTCTCCGTCTGCGCCTTGTCGGCATCCTGGCAGCTGTGGAGCGGATCCTAGGGGAGGAAATCCGGAGGGCGGAACGGCCCGGGGAAGCCCTTGCCGGGTTCCCCGAGCATCTTCAGGAACTCCGTCAGCTCCTGGCCAAGGCCCTCTCCTCTTGGGTGGGGGCCAATTAGGCCTTGCCTAGCTGAAGATCCGGCGCAGAAGGTCGAGGGCGTAGGCGGTGGGCTCGGGAGGTGCCTCCTTGAGGCGGTAGGTGCGCCGGCCGTCGGGGAGGCGCTCGGCTCTTAGAAAAAGGGCCTTGGCGTTGCCTAAGAAAGCTGCCGCCAGGGTGTAGAAATGGGTGACGAACACCACCCGTATCCCCCGTTCCACCAGGGCTTGGATCACCTGTGCCCCCAGTTCCGATCCCTCGGGCTCGCTGGTGGCCGCGAAGCTCTCGTTGAAGAGAAAGAGCGGCCGGGCGGTCAGGTGGTCCACCAGGTCGCTAAGCCGCCTGAGCTCCTCCTCAAACCTCCCCGCCTCGAGGGATGGGTCCTCTTCCCGTTTGAAGTGCGTGAATAGGCCGTCCACCAGCCCGCTTTCAAAGAACTCGGCTCCCACGAAAAGCCCGGCCTGCATCATGATTTGGGCTAGGCCTAGGCTACGCAAAAAGGTGGTCTTGCCCCCGCGGTTCGCCCCGGTGATCAGAATCGGGTTCTTGCCGTGGGCTTCCAGATGGTTGCCCACCGCATACCCTTGCCGAAGGGCAAGGCCCACATCGTAGAGGTTGCGGAAGGCTAGGCGAACCCCTTCGGCAGGAACGGGAAAGGCTAAAGGCAAGCCTAGTGCCCGAAGCCTGTTGGCCAGCCGGATGGCTCCCAGGAGAAAGCCCACCTCGGCTCGGAGAGCCTCGAAGAACCGGGTGACTTCTTCCACCGCCAGCGCCAGGGCGCGTGCGGCGGCAAACACCCCTCTCTCCCGAAACTCTCCCAGGATCCTTGCCCCAGCCTCGTCCCGGGGGTGAAGGGTGAGGGTAAAGGCCATCGGCCTGCTGCCGAAGGGCCAGGGGATGGGGTTTCTTTTCGGGAACAGGAGGGTGTACTCCCGGCCCCTTCCTCCTGGGCCCAAGGAAGCCGCCATCCAGATTCCTTGGGGAAAGCGCAGGGCTCGAAGGTGCCCTTCCGCTTCTCGGAAAAACTCCGGGGTGAGGTGGGCAGCCAGCTGATCCTTGAGACTCCGAAAGCCCCTCGAGGCCAGGTGAGCCGATTCCAGGAGCTCCCGTACCCCTCGTAACCCCTTCAGAAGGGCCTCCATCGCCTTGATGCCCCCGTAGAGATCGGGGCGATCCCGCCGGAAAAGACCCCAGGACTCCTTGCGTTTTTCTTGCAGGGTTTGCCCGGCCAGGCGGTAAAGCGCTTCTATGAGCCTGGGATGCTCTAAAGCCTCGCGGAGCACCTCCTGACGGTGGTGGATGACCCGGGCTTCCTGGGATAATCCCTGGGCCAGGACCTGGCGGGCTACGTCTAGCAGGTAGGTGTCGCCCTCCGCCATGGCCTCCAGGGCCGTTACCAACCCCAGGTCGTGTTCCACCTCGGCCCAGGAGTAGGGGAGGGGCTTGGCCAGGCTTAGGTCCTCGTCCGGGTGCAGGAGTCCCACCCTCATGCCCCGCCTCCTAAGCGGCGCTTCAGCGCCTCGTAGGTCAGCCCGTGTCTGGCCGCCAAGGCCAGGGCATAGACCTTACCCTCCGCAGGCTTTTCACGGATGTGGAACGTCCGCCTTGAGGGATCACTGGGATCCACTTCTGCCACCAGGCTCCTGGTTCCGGGGAGACGGGCAAGCTCATCCAAGAACGTGACCACCAGGGCCAAGCTCCCCTTGTCGCGTATCTTTTCCAGCAGAAAGCGTCCTATCGTCCTTGCATCCACGAGGGTAGCGGAGGCCAGGGGCTCGTTCAGGATGAGGAGGGAACGAGCCGTGGCCTGCTCAAGGATATCCCTTAGCCTCAACAGGTCTGATTCCAGCTTGCTTCTGAGGTCCTCGGGGTTTTCCCGGACTTCGAAGTGGCTGAGAATCCGGTCGGGTAGAAGGAGGCGGGCCCGTCTTCCGGGCACCGGAAGACCCAGGGAGAAGAGGTGGTGAACCTGGCCTACCATACGGGCAAAGGTGGTCTTTCCCCCCTGGTTGGGCCCGGTGATCACGAGGATGCGCTCCCCTTCTACCCGAAAGTCGTTGGGTATGGGCGCTTTTCCCTCGGCCACCGACTTGGCTGCCAGGACCAGGTCGAAGGCTCCCTCCACGAAAAAGGGCGGGGCGTCCCCAGGTTCCGGGTAGGTAAAGGGAAGCCCCGCGGCGCGCAAGGGGGAGAGAAAGTCCAGATAGGCCAGAAAGAAGCGCACTTCCCGCTCCAGCCGGGTCAGAACGGGGTCCAAAAACCCCTGATGGGTTGCAAAAAAGGACTGAAGGCGGGCAAAGGGCCCCGGGAAAAGAAGGGCCAGATGGTCCAGGAGCCACTCCTCTATGTGGTTGAGGATGGGGCCTTCTTCCATCCCGGGCTCTGGGAAGGTGGGGGAGGAAGGGCCGAAGAAGGGCCTGAAGGTTTCCATTATCCTCCGGCCGTAATCCCCTTCCCCCTGGTAGGCGCGAAGGGTAAGCCGCCCCTCGTGCACATGGAGCACGTAACGGAGCCCTTGCAGGTCCTGCCAGACGGTTTCTGCTTCCTGGCGTAGGTTGGAGAGGCCAGGGGATTGCAAGTAGGCCTCGAGGTAGGCGGCGTACGCCCTCAACCCCGGAGAATGGGGGGGAAGAAGGGACCAGTCCCGGCCCAAGGCCCCCACCCCCGCAAGGTAGGCCCGGGCGGCCTGCAGGTGGTAGAGGGCTTTTTGCCTGGGGTGCCGGGCCTTTTGCGAAAGCTCAAGCCGCCCCCGCACCTCCTCCATGGAGCGAAGGAAGCCCCGCAAGGAGGAGGCCTTTCCCTCCAGCTCCCGGCATACCGCCTGGCGGTGGAGCACTGCCGTTTTGTGATTGGGAAGGTGCCGGAAGAAGCTGAGGAGCCCAAAGCCATCCTGGGAAGCAAGGAAGAGCCCTTCCAACTCGTTCAGAAGCAGATCCTGGAAGTAAGGAGGCGGGGGAACCTCCGGAGGGACCTCTTCCTCCGATCCCAAAAGGCTTGGCCTCTCCATCCATCGTAGAAGTTCCTCCTTGGCCACGGCCACCTCCTAATAGAAAGACTCCCACCGGTTTCCCAGTAGGAGTCATCAGCCCGTTTCGGGCGGTTCAGGCGGACTCCATCGCCCTCTTTTTAGTATACCTCCCCTTAAGGTTTTTTGGGGGCATGGGCTGCCGGTGCGGTGACCTTAACCGTCACCAAATTGCCGTCTTTGCCGATAGCCACATGGCGGTTCTTAAGGAGGATGGCCAGGGTGTAGGTGCTCTTCCCAATGCGCACCCGCAGGGCCTCGAGGCTACTGGCCTTTCCCACCACGGCGTAGCGGTAGCTCTTCCCGTGGGGCAAGGCGAAGACCACGTAGGCTGCCTTGCCCACCTCCTCGGCGCTCGGCAACATGCCCTTGCCCGTCTGCCACACCGCCAGGCCCTTGGCATCTTCCAGGACGATGGCCGTACCCGGGGGCAGTGCCCTGGGCGGGAACACGCTGGACACCTTGAGGCCGCCACCCATGGGCGCTGCCAGGGCCAGAGCCGAAACCATAAGGAACCCAAGCATCCGTTTCATCCCTTCACCTCCGGAGCCTACGCTCCAAGGTTCATTGAAGGGGAAGAGGCTGAAGGGGGCCTGAAGAGCAGGCGGATCCGGAACCCGCCCTCCTGGGCAAGGTGAAGATCCGCTCCCAAGGCCTCGGCCACCTGGCGCACCACCCTCAGGCCCAAGCCCTCCCGGGCCCTGGGGGATGGTCCCGGTCCCTCATCTTGGACCTCCAGGTAAGCCTGCCCATCCGTGGTCCCTGTCCGCACGTACACCGTACCTTGGCCGTGAAGGAGGGCGTTGTGAACCAGGTTGTTCAAGGCCCTCTCCAAGAGGCGGGGATCGGCCACGGCTTTGGCCGGTTGGGCTTCCAGGATGAGTTCCCGCCCCCTGGCCACCGCCAAGGGTTGGAAGCGGTCGAAGGCTAGACCCGCCAGCTCGGGGAGGTCCACCTCCACCAGGCGCAGGTCCTGGGACTGGGTTCGGGAGAGGGCGAGGAGGTTTTCCGCCAGGGCCTCGAGGCGCTCCGCCTGGACCTTTAGCTTGGCCAGGGCGTCCCGTTCCAAGTGGGGAGCCTTGAGCAAGCGCTCCAACCCCACCCGAAAGGCGGCAATGGGGGTGCGCAGTTCATGGCTGGCTAAGGCCAGGAAGGCCTGCTCCCGCTCTCGGTCCGCCTTAAGGGTGCGCAGGAGCTTGGCAAAGGCCTGGGCAAGGCGGGCCACCTCGTCACGGCCCCCCGGGGGCTCCACCACCTGGAAGCGCATGACCCCGTCGGCCAAGCGGCGCAAGGGGCTGAGGGCCAGTCCCGCTAGGAGGTAGGCCAGCACCCCGGTGACCACCCCCACCAGGAGGAGAAGGGGCAGGCCCAGGCGTAGGTAAAGGAGGGCCAGGTGTTCCACTACGCCCAGGGGCTGGGCCACCACCAAGCGGTACTCTTGGCTCTCGAGGGTATAGATGCGCCAACCAGCCAGGCTTTGGGGGGTTTTGCCCTGGACCGAGCGTAGAAAAAGGGGAGGAGCAGAAAGCCCACCCGACCAAACCAGTTCTCCCTTGCGGTAGAGCCAGGCTGCTCCCGGGAGTTCCCCTGCCAGCACCTCCTGCTCCACCTCGGGGGGCACCAGGTGGTCGGACTCTTCACGAACGGTTTCCAGGAGGACCTTGGCCTGGAGCTTTAGGGCGTGGTCTACCTCGGCCAGGGCCAAGCGAACCAGGAACAGGCTGGAGAGCCAAAGCCCTAACCCCAGCCCCGAGAGGGCTAGGGCTGCGGTGATCAAGGCAAGGCGGAGGCGCAAGCTCATCCGGGAACACGGTAGCCTAGGCCCCGGATGGTTTCAATGACCTCCTCGCCCAGCTTCTTGCGCAGGTTCTTCACATAGACCTCCACCAGGTTGGACTCCCCTTCGTAGCCGGGCCCCCAGATCCGCTCCAGGATCTCATCCTTGGAGAAAACCCTTCCGCGGTTAAGGACGAGGAGTTCCAGCACCTGGTATTCCTTAGCGGTGAGGCCAATGGGAAGGCCGCCCTTGAGAACCCTCCGGGCTTCCACCTCCAGGACCACTTCTCCCACTTCCACCCGCCTGGGCAGCACCTCTCCCCTGCGGAGGAGGGCCCGTATGCGGGCAACCAGTTCGGAAAGGGCGAAGGGCTTGGTCAGGTAGTCCTCGCCCAGCTCGAGGCCGTGGAGCCGGTCGTCCAGGGCATCCTTGGCGGTCAGGAAGAGGATGGGTTGGGTGAAGCCTGCCTCCCGCAGGGTGCGGGCTAGGTGGAATCCCGCCTCTTCCCCTTCGGGAAGGCGCACATCCAACACCATGGCCTGGAAAGGGGCATCCCACAAGGCCTCCCAGGCCTCCTCCTGGGAGGTGGCCCAGACCACCTGGAAGCCATGCTCTTCCAGGGCCTGGGTTACGGTCCTTCCCAGGTCGGGATCGTCCTCCACCAGGAGAAGCCTCGCACCCATCAGAGCTTCAAAGTCTGCCGCAAGGCGTAGACCTTCTGTGGCGTAAGCTTCCTGGCCCGCTCCTTTTTTACCTCATCTGCGGTGTAGGGCTTGAACCCGGCCGGGGGTTTGTTGCCGAAGGCGGTGGTGATGTGGTTAAGGATGGCGGCGATAAGGTCGTCCTTGAGCTGAGGCCCCCAGGCTGGCATGGATCCGTTGTACGTCTGACCCTTCACCTTGATCTGTCCCTGCAGGCCAAACAGCACCACATCGAGCAGATAGGTCCGTCCGTCCTTCTTGGCCAGAATCTCGGGCACATACCCAGCCAGCGGGGGAAAGGCCCCGGGTAGGCCCTGGCCATTGGCTTGGTGGCAGCTGGCGCAGTACTGTCCGTAAAGGGCCTGTCCGCTTTGTGCCGTGGCCAAACCTAGGAGAACCACCAAGGCCGCGAAGCCCAACTTCCTCATGCTTCACCTCCAGGATTTCAGGTTACTCCAAGAGCTGAAGGGGAAATGAAACCCCCTGACTGGGGTCTTGGGTGTATCCTTAGGGCATGGGGCTTTTAGGCACGCCTAAACCCCGGCCATGGTGGTGGTATCTGGGCCCGGGGTTTCTTGTTTCCGTGGGGTATATGGACCCTGGAAACTGGGCCACGAGCCTTGAGGCGGGAAGCCGGTATGGCTACCGACTCCTCTTCGTGGTAACCCTCTCCAGCGCCATGGCTGTTCTCTTTCAGGCCATCGCCGCCCGGCTCGGGGTGGCCACGGGGAAGGATCTCGCCGAGCATATGCGGGCGCACTATCCCGGGGCCTGGGGGCGCTTTCTTTTTCTCACCGCCTTCCTGGCCATGGTGGCCACGGACCTGGCCGAGTTCATGGGGATGGCGGTGGCCTTAAACCTTCTGTTTGGCCTTCCCCTGGTCCTGGCCGCCTGGCTTACGGTTCTGGATGTGTTCCTGATCCTTTACCTGGAACGCTTTGGTTTCCGGGCCCTGGAGTGGGCCATCACCGCCCTGGTAGCCGTAATCGGCCTGGCCTATGTGGTGGAGGTAGCCTTGGCTAGACCCCCGGCCCTGGAACTAGTCCGGCACCTTTTCCTTCCCAACGCCGCCTTGGGGGATGCCGGGGCCCTTTATGTGGCCCTGGGCATCCTCGGGGCCACGGTGATGCCCCATAACCTTTTCCTGCACTCCGCCCAGGTGAAGACCCGGCTGGGGGAAGGGAGGAAGCGGGTGTATCGATTCCTCCTCCTGGACACGGTGCTGGCCCTGTCGGGGGCCTGGCTGGTTAACGCCGCCATCCTGGTGGTGGCAGCTAGCGTTTTTCACACCCATGGCTTGGTTATCCGGGACCTTGGGGAGGCCTACCACACTTTGGTTCCCCTGTTGGGGCCCTTGGCGGCGTTCGCCTTCGGCATAGGCCTCCTGGCCAGCGGCCTTTCCAGCACCGTTACCGGCACCTTGGCCATGCAGGTGGTGGTGGAGGGTTTTCTGGGGGCTAAGGCCAACCGGGTCCGGCTACGGCTTCTGACCCGGATTTTGGCGGTACTCCCAGCCTCCCTGGCCCTCACCCTCCACGCCTCCCCCATGGCCCTCATCGTCTTCTCCCAGGTGCTCCTTTCCCTGCAGCTTCCCTTCACCCTCTTCCCGCTCATGCGGTTCAGCGGGGACCCCAACCTGATGGGTTCCTTGCTGGGACCTTCCTGGCTCCGTTTCCTGGGATGGGGGGCAACTTTTCTGGTGCTGGGCCTTAACCTCTACCTCCTCAAGCAGGCGCTGGGTTCATGAGAGGGCGGAAGCCAACAGGGCAAGGATTTGGGGCAACCAGGGTTCGAGGGGAGAGGGGTGATCTACGGGGGAGTTCTGCAAGCGTTACCTTGAGCCCCGCTTCAGGACAACTTCAGGGTTTGGCCTTTTCCTCAGGGCATGAGGCCCATAGCCTTGCTCCCGCTCCTCGGGTTGCTGTCCCTCGCCTGGGCAAAAGACCCCTTGGACAAGGGTGTGGTCATTGCTGATGCGGGCAACCACCGTTTGGTGGAGCTCGCTGGGGAGGGGAGGCTTGTTCGGGTGGTTCCCCTGCCCAGGCCGTTCCGCTATACGGATGACGTCTTCTTGGCCCCCGGGGGGTCGGTGGCCTACATCACGGATCCGGAGGTGGATGCGGTGGGTGCGGTGAGCTACCTCAAAACTTGCACTTATCCACCCCCCGCATACCCATGCGCCAGGGGACCACTTGAAAAGGG
>NZ_KZ672975.1 GCF_002964845.1 Thermus tenuipuniceus | reverse complement strand
TCCACGTGCCCAATCGTCCCCACGTTCACGTGAGGCTTCGTACGGATAAACTCGCCCTTGGCCATCTTCGCTCTCCTTTCCGTATGCGGGGCAGGCCCGAAGGCCCACCCCCAGGGATTCCTACTGACCCTTGATGAGCTTCTCCTGCACCTGTTTGGGGACTTCCTGGTAGTGGTCGAAGAACATGACGAAGGAGCCCCGGCCCTGCGTCTTGGAGCGCAGGTCGGTGGCGTAGCCGAACATCTCCGCCAGGGGCACGTAGGCCCGGATCACCTGGGCGTTCCCCCTAGGCTCCATTCCCAGGATCTGGCCCCGGCGGGAGTTCAGGTCGCCGATCACGTCGCCCATGTACTCCTCGGGGGTGGTGACCTCCACCCGCATGATGGGCTCGAGGATCACGGGATCCCCCTTCTGCACCGCCTCCTTGATGGCCATGGAGCCCGCGATCTTGAAGGCCATCTCGCTGGAGTCCACCTCGTGGTAGGAGCCGTCGTAGAGGGTCACCTTCACGTCCACCACGGGGAAGCCGATCAGGGGGCCGGACTGCATGGCCTCCTCGATGCCCTTCTGCACCGCAGGGATGTACTCCTTGGGGATCACCCCGCCCACGATGGCGTTGACGAACTCAAAGCCAGACCCCCTGGGCAAGGGCTCGGCCTTGATCTTCACGTGGCCGTACTGGCCGCGGCCACCGGTCTGGCGGATGAACTTGCCCTCCACGTCCACCGGGCGGGTGATGGTCTCCCGGTAGGCCACCTGGGGCTTGCCCACGTTGGCGTCCACCTTGAACTCCCGCTTCAGGCGGTCCACGATGATCTCCAGGTGGAGCTCCCCCATCCCGCTGATGATGGTCTGGCCGGTCTCGGGGTGGGTGGAGACGCGGAAGGTGGGGTCCTCCTCCGCCAGGCGGGCCAGGGCCTGGGAGAGCTTGTCCTGGTCCGCTTTGGTCTTGGGCTCGATGGCCACGTCGATGACGGGCTCGGGCACCTCGATGGACTCCAGAACGATGCGCGGGGCATCCTCGCCCACCAGGGTGTCCCCGGTGATGGTTTCCTTGAGGCCCACCACCGCCCCCAGGTCACCCGCCCGGAGCTCCTCCACCTCCTCCCGGTGGTTGGCGTGCATCCTGAGAAGCCGGGCCACCCGCTCCTTACGGCCCTTGGTGGTGTTGTACACGTAGGAGCCGGAGGTGAGGGTGCCGGAGTAGACCCGGATGAAGGTGAGGCGGCCCACGTAGGGGTCGGCCATGATCTTGAAGGCCAAGGCCGCCAGGGGGCCGTCGGGGTCGGGGTAGATCTCCACCTCGTTCCCCTCGGGCGTGGAGCCCTTGATGGGGGGGATGTCCAAGGGGGAGGGAAGGTAATCCACCACCGCATCCAGGAGAAGCTGGACCCCTTTGTTCTTCAAGGCGGACCCCAGGAACACGGGGGTGATCTGGATGTCGATGGTGCCCTTGCGGATGGCGGCCACCAGCTCCTCCTCGGTGGGCTCCTCGCCCTCGAGGTACTTGAGCATCACGTTCTCATCGAAGTCCGCGGCCACCTCGATGAGCTTCTCGTGGTACTCCCGGGCCTGGGGCAGGTACTCCTCGGGGATGGGAACCTCGCGGATATCCGTGCCCAGGTCGTTGCCGTAAGTGTAGGCCTTCATCCGGAGCACGTCGATGATCCCCGAGAAGGTATCCTCCCGGCCAATGGGAAGCTGCATCACCACCGGCCTGGCCCCCAGGCGCTCCTGCATGGTGCGGATGACAAGCCACAGGTCGGCCCCCGTCTTGTCCATCTTGTTGGCGAAGGCGATGCGGGGAACCTTGTACTTCTCCGCCTGGCGCCAGACGGTCTCGGACTGGGGCTCCACCCCTTGGCTGGAGTCGAAGACCACGATGGCCCCGTCCAGAACCCGCATGGAGCGCTCCACCTCGATGGTGAAGTCCACGTGGCCCGGGGTATCGATGATGTTGATGCGGTGGTCCTTCCAGAAGCAGGTGGTTACCGCGGCGGTGATGGTGATGCCCCGCTCCCGCTCCTGCTCCATGAAGTCCATGGTGGCCGCACCCTCGTGCACCTCACCGATCTTGTGGATCTTGCCGGTGTAGTAAAGGATGCGCTCCGTGGTGGTGGTCTTACCGGCATCGATATGGGCGGCGATGCCGATGTTGCGGAGCCTCTTTAGGTCGTACTCTACCTTAACCGCCATGGCTTACCACCGGTAGTGGGCGTAGGCGCGGTTGGCCTCGGCCATGCGCTCCACGTCCTCCTTCTTCTTGACCGCTCCGCCCTTGCCCTCGGCCGCATCCATGAGTTCATGGGCGATGCGCACGGCAGCCCCCCGCTCGGAACGAGCGTTGGCCGCCTGGACCAGCCAGCGCAGGGCCAAGGACTGCTGCCTCCTGGGGGAGACCTCCATGGGCACCTGGTAATTGGCCCCACCCACGCGGCGGGAACGCACCTCCATCCGGGGCTTCACGTTCTCCACCGCCTGCTTAAAGACCTTCAAAGGCTCCTGCCCGGTCTTCTCCTGGATGATGCGGCAGGCATCGTAGAAGATTCGGGCGGCCAGGTTCTTCTTGCCATCCCGCATGATCTTGTTGATGAAAGCCGATACCACCACATCCCCGTAGACCAGGTCGGGCTGGAGTTGGCGTACCTCTGCTCTTCTTCTCCGTGCCATAGTTCACCTACTTCTTCTTGGCCGGAGCCGCGCCCTTGGTCTCCTTGGGCTTCTTGGTTCCGTACTTGGAGCGGCTCTTCTTGCGGTCCTTCACGCCCTGGGTGTCGTAGACCCCACGCACGATGTGGTAGCGCACACCCGGCAGGTCCTTCACACGGCCACCCCGGATGAGGACCACGGAGTGCTCCTGCAGGTTATGCCCCTCGCCGGGAATGTAGGCGGTCACCTCGTACCCGGAGGTAAGGCGCACCTTAGCCACCTTACGCAAGGCGGAGTTGGGCTTCTTGGGGGTTACGGTGCGCACCACGGTACACACCCCCCGGCGGAAAGGCGAGCCCTTCAAGGCCGGAACCTTACTCTTCTTCTGGACCTTCTCGCGGCCCTTTCTGACCAGCTGGTTGATCGTCGGCAGTGCCACCACTCCCTTCTTCTTGGACTTGCCCCCGTGTTCTCAAGATCCACCCGGGGGAAGCGCCTTCCCCCGACGTTCGCCCACACAGGGCAGCACCCTCAGGACCAGGGGGCTGGCCCTGAGGGCCCTCAACTTGTCTAGTGTACAGGGCAAGGAACGTTTTGGCAAGCGAGGCAAAGGAAAACCCCGCCAGCCGGCGGGGCTTAAAGGGATGGGTCTGGAGCCGGTGGCCGGATTCGAACCGGCGGCCTACCGCTTACGAGGCGGTTGCTCTACCGCTGAGCTACACCGGCCCGCCCTAAAGAGTCTAGGGCAGGAGGTTCTTTTTGGCAACTACCTGAGCACCACCCCGGGCTGGACCCTTAGGGCCCGGAAGAGGGGCAAAAGGGCGGAAAGGAAGGTGGCGGCTAGGCTTGCGCCGCTCACCAGAAGGAAGTCGGAAAGGCGCATCTCCACGGGTAGGTGGGTGAGGAAGTAAAGCTCCCCGGGAAGGTCCACGGGGCGCAAGGCCAGGTAGAGGCAAAGAAGGTAGCCCAGGAGGTTGCCAAGGAGAACCCCCCCCAGACCCAAGAAAGCTCCCTCCAGGGCGAAGACCAGGCCCACGGTGAGCCTCGAGGCGCCCATGGCCCGAAGAAGGGCGATCTCCGGGGTCTTCTCCACCACCTTGAGCACCAGAAGGTTGGCCACCCCCAGGGCGGCCACCGCCACAATCAGGAAGATCAGGATGCCCAGGACCCGCTTCTGCAGGGCAAGCTGCTCCAAAAGGGTGCGCTGGGTGTCCTGCCAGGCCTGAGGGAAAAAGCGGGTGCCGGCAAGGGCCACCCCTATCTCCTTGGCCCGCCAGGGGTCCTTGAGGCGCACCTGGTAGCCCTGGGCCTGGATCCCGGAAAGCTTTTCCACCGTCTTAAGGTCCACAAAGGCATAGGCGGAATCCAGCAGGTAGTTGCCGGTGCGGAAAGCCCCCAACACCCTAAGCTCTACCCGTTCCTGGGTGGCGGACATGGCGTAGAGCCTGTCCCCCACGAAGGCTCCCAGGGATTGTTGCAGGGCCGAGCCCAGGTAGATGCCCCCGGGTTTTAACCTCAGCCCCAGATCGGGGTAGAGGGCCTCACCCCCCTCCCCCAGGCCCACCAGGGTGGCGAAGTCCACCCCCGGGCCCCTGGCGCTCTCCGCCGGACGGGTTAAAAGCGCCTTGGTGGCGGCGAAGGGGGCGTAGGCTTCCACCTCCGGGTGTTCCCCTTTGGGAAAGGGGGGAAGCTCCTCGCTCAGGCTGAAGAGGACCAGGTGGGGGTAGGCCTTCAAGGTGGCCCGCACCAGGCCGCTGACAAAGCCATTGGTGAGGGAGAGGGCGGTGAGGAGGACCGCCACCCCCACCCCCACCCCCAAAAGGGCCAGCCCCGTCTGCAGGGGTCTACGCCGAAGGTGGGCCAGGGCCAGGAAGAGGGCGAAGCGCACGCCCTAAGGATAAGGAAACTCTTGGCCTTTAGCGCCTGGGGTACTCCACCACCTCGAGGCTCAACACCCTGTGGCCAAAGCGCAGGGCTGTGGCCCGGTCGGGAAGCCAGACGTCCACCTTCTCCCGCATCCTGGGGTGCATCACGTCGGCCACCACGAAGATGCGGTCCCGGAAAAGGTAGTCAAACTGTCCGCGGCCCCGGCCGTACACGGAACCCAGGTCCTTAAGGCGCACCTTGGTGCCATAGGGCAGAACCTTGAGGAGGTCCGGGCTCACCGCCAGGACCCCCAGGCGGGTACGCATGCCGGTGGCGGTGACGAAGGGGGTGGAGTCGGTCTCCCGCACGCTGGAGGTGTAGGCGGTGGCCTCGAGGACCATGGTCTTTCGGCCCACCATCTGGGCCCAGGCCCCGGCAACGGCCAGGGCGGAAAGGAGCACGATCAGCAAACCCCGCATAGCGCCCCTGAGTATGCGGGGCAAACCTGGAGGTTTCTGAGAACCATGAAGGGGGGGCCTCATCCAGGCCGCCCCCCAGCAGAGATGGAGCGATTACAGCAACTCAGGAACTACGCAGGAAAGGGGCAACCACCGGGCGCTCCACATTAGAGATTCCTTAAGCCTCTTTATCCCACACTCAGCCGTGTCAAAGAAGCCTAGGGGCAGGGAGTGGAGGAGATCTCCAGGCGATACTGGCCGCTATTTCCCTCGTCAAACCCCGCCCGGGAAAGGCCCCGGTCCCGCACCACCAGAAGGGTGGCGGGGGAGATGGGGGCACAGTTCATCACCGGGTCCAGGACCAGGGGGCTAGAGTCTTGAGACGAGAGGTAGAGGAGCGCTATCAGGTCCAGGGGTCCGGAATAGGTGAAGCGGAGGTACCCCGTGGCGGCAGAAACGTTATACCGGTCAAACTCCCCCACGAACTCTATGGCCCCCTGCCTGGTTCCGGAGGTGAAGGCCTCCCCGTTCCCCGCTGGATTGGGGATAAAGGGATCGGCGTAAAGGGTTACCCGATCCTGGCTTAAGGCATAGTTTTCCACCCGAAGGTAGAAGACCTGGCCCGCCTGCCCCTTGAAGTTCAGGCGGTACCCCGGATCCGTGGTGATCTGGGGGCGCAGGGAAAGGGGAGCAAGCTCCTGCCTGGCGGCAAACCAGTTCCGGGCCACGCTCACCGCCTGCACCACTCCTTTATCGTCCAGAAGCACCAGGCGAAGCCGGGCCCTCCCTTTAAGGTCCGCAGAAACCCCACTCACCCTCACCGCTTGGCCCTGGTCTAGGGCTATGCGGTATACCTTTACCCCCGGCCTTAGCCCCTCGCCGCTCTCCTGGGCTGGGGGCAGGTCGGCGATCACCGAACCTCCCACCAATAGGTCCCCACTCACGGGCGGGGTGCCCTGGAGATTGCAAGCCGCGAGGGCGAGAACCGCCAAGCCCACAACCATCCCTCTGGCCATCCGCCACATAAAACCCCCCCTTTCCCTCAGCATAGCCCGGGAAAGGGAGGAAAGGAGCTTAGCCTTTCTTTAGGCTACTCCAAGACCCCCAGGTAGGCGTAAAGGTCGGGCCCGCCGGGAAGGATCTCCACCACAAGCCCCGGGAACTTCCCGGCCACCTCCTCGGCCTTTTCCTTGGGGGTGTTGGGGCCCAGAAAAAGGGTGAGGATCTCCTTACCTTCCCCGGCCAGGCGGATAAGGCCCTCCAGCACCTCCTCGGGAGTTTCCCCCATGAGGACCAGCCTTCCATCCAGAAGCCCGATGGGCTTATCCTTCCGGACCTTGACCCCATCCACCTCGGCGTCCCGGCTGGCCCAGGTGACCTCGAGGGTCACCGCCCCCTTCAGGGCCTCCTCCATCTCGGGAAGAAGCTCCTCCGCCTCCGCCTCGGGTAGGTAGCGCACCGCCGCCGCCAGGCCCTGGCCCAGGGTGCGGGTCTTGAGCACGTACACCTCTTTGCCCTGGGCTTTGGCCAGCTCCGCCGCCTTCTCCGCCGCCAGGAAGACGTTCGGGTTGTTGGGCAGAAGGATCACCCTGGGGCTGGCCACGCTCCTTATAGCGGACAGCAGGTCCTCCACGCTGGGGTTTTGCGTCTGCCCTCCCGCCACCACCCGGGCCCCCAGGCTGCGGAAGGCCCGACTCGGGCCATGCCCCAGGGCCACCGCCACCAGGCCCGTGGGAGGAGGGGCCTCCTCCCCTGCCCCCACCATGGCCAGGATCTCCGTGTGCTGCTCGGTCATGTCCTCCACCTTGGTGCGCACCATGCGGCCGAAGCGGGCCACGGTGGCCAGGAGGCCATCGGGGTCGTCGGTGTGGATATGCCCCTTCACATACCCCTCGGCCCCCACCACCAAGAGGGAGTCCCCAAAAGGCGCCACCGCCTCCCGGATCCGCTCAATGGGCACCTCCACCCCCTCCATGAGGAACTCCGTGCAGTAGCCGAACTCCTCGGTGGCGAAGGCGGTCTGGGCGTAGCGCTCCACCTTGGGGGGCTCGGGCAGGGGAAGCTGCAGGAGGTATCCCCGGATGCCTTCCAAAAGGCGTACGTACCCCGCACCCCCAGCGTCCACCACCCCCGCCTGCTTCAGCACGGGAAGGAGGTCCGGGGTCTTCTCCAGGGCCTTTTGAGCTGCGCCAAGGGCATTTTCCAGGGTCTCCTCGAGGGTCTCCCCTCGGGCTCCTTCCCCAGCCGCCCGGGCCACGGTGAGGATGGTGCCCTCCACCGGCTTCATCACCGCCTTGTATCCGCTTTCCGCCCCCAGGCGCAGGGCCTCGGCCAAGGCGGAGGCATCCAGCACCTCCCTCTTGCGGAGGGCCTCGCTGAACCCCTTCAGGATCTGAGAAAGGATCACCCCGCTGTTCCCCCGGGCCCCAAGAAGGCTCCCGTAGGCGATGGCCCGGGCCACCTCGGGCATCTTGGAGGTGTCGGCCAGATCCAGCTCCCGCCGGGCGGACTGGAGGGTGAGGTGCATGTTGGTACCCGTATCCCCATCGGGGACGGGGTAGACGTTGAGGGCGTTGATCTCCTCCACGAACACGGAAAACCAGTCCGTGGCGTAGCGGAAGGCCTCGGCCACGTCCCCGGGACTAAGGCTAGCCACGCCCCACCCCCACCACGTGCACCCGCACCTGGGAAAGCTCCACCCCGGCGAGCTTCTTGGCAGCGAAGCCCACCCGCTCCGCCAGGGACTCCACCACCGTGGGGATGCGGGTGTCCACCGCCACCACCACGTAGAAGTCCACGACGTACTTGCCGGGGCTGGCCGGGTCCTGGCGCACCACCACCCCCTCGCTGGCCTCCTGCCGCCCCAGGATGCGCACCACCTGATCCCTCAGCCCCGCCGGGGCCATCCCCACCACCCCCGGCACCTCGTGGGCCGCCAGGGCCAGCAAGGAGGCCAAGGCCCCCTCGGTTACCGTCACCCGTCCTGGCATCCTACCTCCTTAGGGCCTCCTCCGGGGGAGTATAGGGCAGGCCAAAGGCCTCCGCCACCCCGGGGTGGGTGAGGAGTCCTCTATGGGTGTTCAAGCCCTTGAGGAGGGCGCCATCCTCCAAGAGGGCTTGAAGGCCCTTCTCCGCCAGCTTCAGCACGTAGGGCAGGGTCTGGTTGGTGAGGGCGAAGGTGCTGGTCCTGGGCACCGCTCCCGGCATGTTGGCCACCCCGTAGTGCACCACTCCCTCCACCACGTAGGTGGGCTCGGCGTGGGTGGTGGGACGGATGGTTTCCACACACCCTCCCTGGTCCACGGCCACATCCACGATCACCGAGCCCTCCTTCATGAGGGGAAGCATATCCCGGGTGACCAGCTTGGGGGCCTTGGCCCCGGGCACCAAGACCGCCCCGATGAGGAGGTCGGCGTGCTGGATGCTCTTCTTGATGTTGGCCTCGGTGGCGGTAAGGGTGACCACCCGGCCCCCGAAGATATCGTCCAGGTACTGAAGGCGCCTGTGGTTCACATCCAGGATGGTCACCTGGGCTCCCATGCCCAAGGCGATCTTGGCGGCGTTGGTGCCCACGGTGCCACCCCCCAGGATGACCACGCTGGCCGGGGCCACCCCGGGAACCCCGCCCAAAAGTACCCCCCGGCCCCCGTAGGGCTTCTCCAGGAACTGGGCCCCCACCTGGGGGGCCATGCGCCCCGCCACCTCGCTCATGGGAACCAGTAGGGGCAGGGAGCCATCGGGGAGCTGCACGGTCTCGTAGGCTATCCCCGTGACCCCGCTCTGCCGCATGGCCTCGGTGAGAGCGCGGTCAGCGGCCAGGTGCAGATAGGTAAAGAGGATAAGCCCGGGGCGCAAAAAGGGATACTCCTCGGGAAGGGGCTCCTTCACCTTCACCACCATCTCCGCCCCCCAGGCCTCTTCCCGGCTCACCAGCTCGGCCCCCGCCCGCTCGTACTCGGCATCGGATAGGCCGGAGCCCACACCCGCCCCCCGCTCCACCAAGACGGTATGCCCCCGCTTGACCAGGCTTTCCACCCCACCCGGGGTCATGGCCACGCGGTTTTCCAGGGTCTTGATCTCCTTGGGTACGCCGATCACCATACTACGCCTCCTTTACAAAGACACGCCTTATCTTGAGCTTGAAGCCATCCCCCTCAGCGATGGCCAGAAGCCTTCTTCGGGAATCCACCAGGGCCACATAGCCCAAGGCGGGGATGGGCAAGGGCACCCCCTCCAGCACGCGCCGGGCCTCGGTGTGGGATAGCTCCACCACTGGAAAGGGCAGGACATCGGTCTCGGGGATGGCCTTGTCCGGGGAGAGTTCGGAAAGCCTCACCGCCCGCTCCAGCCCCACCTTGCCGATGCGGGTGCGCACCAGCCCGGAAAGGAAAGCCTTGGTCTTGAGCCTTTCCCCCAAGTCCCGGGCAAAGGCCCGCACGTAGGTGCCGGGGCCCACCACCAGGCGGATCACCGCCGTGGGGTAGGGACCCAAAGGCTTGGGAAGTTCCACCTTGCGCCCGCCCTTTTCCGCAAGCCGCCAGCCCTTGGCCGAAGGAGCGATGGAATGGGGTATGGGCTCGGGGTCCAAGGCCAGGAGTTCCACCTCCAGGTACTTTACCGGCCTCGGGCCAAGCTCCAAGGGCTTCCCCTCCCGAGCGGCCTCGTAGGCCCTTTTTCCTCCCACCTTGATGGCAGAGTAGAGGGGAGGCACCTGCTCCTTGAGCCTCAAAAAGGAAGGGAGAAGGCTTTCCAAGTCCTTGCGGTCAAAGCGCACCGGTGCTTCCTCGCTCACCGGCCCTTCCGCATCCAGGGTGGGGGTGGTGGCCCCGAAGGAAACCCAAGCGATGTACTCCTTGTCCTCCCCGGAAAGGAAGGGAACCAGCTTGGTGCTCTCGTCGGAAACCAGAAGGAGAAGGCCCGTGGCCAGGGGATCCAGGGTTCCAGTATGCCCCACCCGGCGGGTACCAAGAAGGCGCCTCGCCTCCTCCACCGCATCATGGGAGGTGAGGTGGAGGGGCTTGTCCACCGCATAGAGGGCCATGCCTAGGGGATTGTATCACCACCCGCCAGGGGAAAGAATGGAGGCATGGACCTAGAAGGCCGTTACCCCAGCCTTTCCTTCACCTGGCCCCGGCCCGGGGTGCTGGAGATCACCCTGCGGGGGGAAAAACTCAACGCCCTGGGCCCTGAGGCCCACCGGGACCTGGCCCGCATCTGGCGGGACCTAGGGGAACTCGAGGAGGTCAAGGCCGTTCTTTTAAGGGGCGAGGGTGGGGTCTTCTCCGCCGGGGGTTCCTTCGCCCTCATCGAGGAGATGCGCTCCTCCCACCAAGCCTTGATACGGGTCCTTTGGGAGGCGAGGGAGTTGGTGCTCGGGCCCATGGACTTCCCTAGGCCGGTGGTGGCCGCGGTGGAGGGGGTGGCGGTGGGAGCGGGGCTGGCCTTGGCCCTGGCCAGCGACGTGGTGGTGGTGGGCAGGAAGGCCAAGCTCCTGGACGGACACCTTAGGCTGGGTGTGGCCGCCGGGGACCATGCGGTCCTCCTGTGGCCCCTCCTGGTGGGCATGGCCAAGACCAAGTACCACCTCCTCCTCAATGAACCCCTCACCGGGGAAGAAGCGGAGCGGCTGGGCCTGGTGGCCCTGGCCGTGGAGGATGAGAAGGTGTACGAAAAGGCCCTCGAGGTGGCCACGCGCCTGGCTGAAGGTCCCAAGGAAGCCCTTAGCCTCACCAAGCACGCCCTGAACAACTGGTTCCGCACCTTCGTACCCCACTTTGAGGTGTCCTTGGCCCTGGAGTTTTTGGGGTTCCAGGGAGAAGCATTGGAAGAAGGGCTACGGGCGCTTAAGGAAAAGCGCAAACCCCAGTTTTAGCATGGAAAAACCCCTACGCCTCCAGGCCTTCCTGGCCCGCGCCGGCGTGGGAAGCCGCAGGAAGGCGGAGGAGCTTATCCGCCAAGGCCGGGTGCGGGTGAACGGGAGGGTGGCCGTCTTGGGGCAAAAGGTGAACCCGGGGGACGTGGTGGAGGTGGACGGGAAACCGGTGGAACCCCCCCGGGAAAGGATCGTCCTGGCCCTCCACAAGCCCAGGGGCTACACCACCACCCGCCATGACCCCCACGCCCAAAAGACGGTCTTTGACCTTCTGCCCAATATCCCGGGCCTCCACCCCATAGGCCGCCTGGACCGGGACTCGGAAGGGCTCCTCCTCCTCACCAACGACGGCCACCTGACCCTCCGCCTCACCCACCCCCGCTACGGGATCAAGAAGGCCTACCGGGTCTATACCGAAAGGGGAACCCTGCCCTTGGCCATTTGTCAGAGGCTTTTGGAGGGAGTGGACCTCGAGGATGGCCCTGCCCGGGCCCTGGCCTGTCGGCCGGCTCCCGGGGGTGCCCTCCTCACCCTGGCGGAAGGCCGGAAGCGGGAGGTACGAAGGATGTTGAAGGCCGTGGGCTACCCGGTGACGAGGCTCATCAGGCTCCAGGTGGGACCCATCCGCCTGGGCCACCTACCCCCGGGAAAGTGGCGGCAACTTTCGCCCAGGGAGGTGGAAGCCCTTTTACGGGAAATCCCGGTAGAATAAGGGCCATGTTCACTGCGGGGAACGGACCCGTGCAAATCTCGGCCGAGGCCATAGAGAAGCGGGTAAAAGAGCTGGGCGCCCAGATCGCCCAGGACTACCAGGGAAGAACCCCCCACCTTATCTGCGTGCTGAACGGAGCCTTCATCTTCATGGCCGACTTGGTCAGGGCTATCCCCCTGCCCCTGACCCTGGACTTCATCTCCATCAGCTCCTACGGGAACGCCTACCGCAGTAGCGGCGAGGTGGAGCTTTTGAAGGACCTCCGCCTGCCCATCCACGGCCGGGACGTGATCGTGGTGGAGGACATCGTGGACACCGGGCTCACCCTCTCCTACCTCCTGGATTACCTCGAGGCCCGCAAACCCGCCTCCATTCGGGTGGCCGCCCTCCTCTCCAAACCCAGCCGCCGCCAGGTGGAGGTGCCCATCCACTACCTGGGGTTCGAGATCGAGGACGCCTACGTCTTTGGCTACGGCTTGGACCGGGCCCAGTTTGACCGCAACCTGCCCTTCATCACCTCCATCGGCCCGGAGGAAGAATGAAGTACCTGGACCTGATCGCCGTTCTCTTCGCCGCCGTGCTTTTGGTTTCCAACGTGGCCTCCACCAAGCTGGTGGTGCTGGGGCCCTTTACCTTTGACGGCGGTACCCTGCTTTTCCCCTTGGCCTACATCTTCGGAGATGTGCTCACCGAGGTCTACGGCTACAAGCGTAGTCGCCGGGTGATTTGGCTTGGCTTTTTTGCCCTCCTCCTGGCCACCCTTACCTTCCAGGGAGTAGCCGCCCTCCCCGCCCCCAAGGATGAGGAAAGCCAGCGCTTCGCTCAGGCCTTCGGCCTCCTTTTGGGCCTCACCCCCAGGATCGTCCTGGGAAGCCTCCTGGCCTACTTCTTGGGGGAGTTCGCCAACGCCTATGTCCTAGCCAAGCTTAAGGTAAAGACGGAAGGACGCTTCTTTTGGCTTAGGGCCCTCACCTCCACCCTGGTGGGCCAGGGGTTGGACACGGGCATCTTCCTCCTGGTGGCCTTCTACGGGGTCTTCCCCCCGGGGGTGCTTTGGACCGTTTTCCTTTCCAATTATGTCTTTAAAGTGGGCGTGGAAGCCCTCATGCTCCCCGTCACCTACGGGGTGGTGGGCTTCCTTAAGCGAGCGGAAGAGCTTGACGTCTACGACCGGGACACGGACTTCAATCCCTTCCGCTTGGCGTAAGCTTTAAGGGGATGCCGGGAGTCGCCATCATAGGAGCCCAGTGGGGGGACGAGGGCAAGGGCAAGGTGGTGGATGCCCTCGCCCAAGAAGCCGATTACGTGATCCGCTACCAAGGCGGGGCCAACGCTGGCCACACGGTGGTGGCGGAGGGGCGGGTCTTCAAGCTGAACCTTCTGCCCTCGGGGGTCATCCATCCCCATGCGGTGAACATCCTGGGGGACGGGATGGTCATAGACCCCCTCCGCTTCCAGGAGGAGCTTGAAGCCCTGAGGAAGGAGGGGTTTAACCCTCAGGTGCTGGTTTCGGAACGGGCCCACCTGGTCCTTCCCCACCACAAGCACGTGGAAAGCCGCCATAACTTCGTGGGCACCACCGGCCGGGGCATCGGCCCCGCCTACTCCGACCGGGCCAGGAGGGTGGGGATCCGGGCTGGGGACCTCCTAAGGGAAGAGGTGTTAAGGGAGCGGGTGCGCCGCCTCCTTTTGGAAAAACCCAACTCCACCCGGGAAGCGGGCTGGGACACGGAGGAAAAGGCCCTGGCCGACCTCTATCGGATGCGGGAGATCCTGGCCCCCTTTGTGGCGGACACCGGAAGCCTCTTGCGGGAGGCCCTAAAGCGGGGCAAGCGGCTTCTCTTTGAGGGAGCCCAGGCCACCCTTTTGGACCTCAACTACGGCACCTACCCCTATGTGACCAGCTCCCACCCCACGGTGGGGGGTATCCTGGTGGGCACGGGGCTTTCCCACAAGGCCATCACCAAGGTGTACGGGGTGGCCAAGGCCTACGCCACCCGGGTGGGGGAGGGTCCTTTCCCCACGGAGCTTCAAGGGGAGCTGGCCCATTACTTAAGGGAAAGGGGCGGGGAGTACGGCACCACCACGGGCAGGCCCAGGCGGGTGGGCTGGCTCGACCTGGTG
The DNA here is from genome assembly GCF_002964845.1 of Thermus tenuipuniceus. Taxonomy (GTDB): domain Bacteria; phylum Deinococcota; class Deinococci; order Deinococcales; family Thermaceae; genus Thermus; species Thermus tenuipuniceus. The sequence continues at coordinate 17,088 of NZ_KZ672975.1, read as the reverse complement.
GCCCTCAGGTACGCCTGTGAGGTGAACGGCTTTGACGGCCTAACCATCACCAAGTTGGATGTGCTCTCCGGGTTGGACAGGATCAAGGTGGCGGTGGAATACCTGGACGGGGCCCGGCCCGGAGAGGCAAGCCCTGAGGCCGTGCGCTACCTGGACCTCGAGGGCTGGGGGGACCTCTTTGGGGTGCGAAGCCGGGAGGACCTTCCCGCATCCCTAAGGCGCTACCTGGACCTCATCGAGGAGTACACCGGGGTACCGGTNACCCCACCGCGGCTTCGCCACGGCGGGGGCCCCGGTCAAGCTCCCCCACAAGCTTCTTTACCCCCTTAAGAAGGCCACGTACCGCTCCAAAAGCCCGTAGGCCTCCCCGGAGGCCAGGACCTCCTGGGCCAAGCGCACCCCCTCGGCTAGGGAAGAAGCCCTCCCCGCCACATAGAAGCCCGCCCCCGCCGCCAGGGCCACCCCTTGGGCGTGAGGGCCTTTCTCCTCCCCCTTTAGGATCCTTTTGGCCAGCTCGGCGTTCTCCGCTGGGGAGCCGCCCTTTAGGGCCTCGAGGGGATACGCCTCCAGCCCCACCTCTTCGGGGGTGAGGGCGTAGGCCCCCTTCCCCACCTCCACCACCTGGTTCTCCCCCAGGATGAGCTCGTCCGCCCCCTCCCCGTGGACCACCAGCCCCTTGGCCCCCAGGTGCCCCAGGGCCTCGGCCATGGGGGTAAGCCACCGGGGGTTAAAGACCCCAAGCACATACCGGTCGGCCCCCGCAGGGTTGGTGAGGGGACCCAGGAGGTTAAAGACCGTGCGAATACCCAGCTCGGCCCTCACGGGGGCCACATGGCGCATGGCAGGGTGGAAAACCCGGGCGAAGAGGAAGCCAAAGCCCAGCGCCTCAATGGCCTCCCCCACCCGCTCGGGGGGAGCCTCCAGGTTCACCCCCAGGGCCTCGAGGAGGTCCGCCGAGCCCGCACGAGAGCTTGCCGCCCGATTCCCGTGCTTGGCCACCGCCACCCCTCCCGCCGCCGCCACCAGGGCCCCCAGGGTGGAGAGGTTCAAAAGCTCCTTGTGGTCCCCCCCGGTGCCCACGATGTCCAAAAGCGGCCTGCGGCTTACGGGAATACGCCGGGCCGCTTCCCGCATGGCCCGGGCCATGGCGGCGATCTCCGAGGGGGTCTCCCCCCTCAGGGCCATGGCGGTGAGCACCCCCGCCACCTTTACCGGGGAAAGTTCCCCGGCCATCATGGCCTGCATAAGGCCATAGGCCTCTTCCTCGGTAAGCACCTCGCCCAAAAGCGCCTTCTTCACCGCCTCCATGGGTCCTCCAGAAAGTTCTTAAGGATGATCTTACCCGCTTCCGTCAGGTAGCTTTCCGGGTGGAACTGCACCCCGTGGGTGGGGTACTGGCGGTGGCGGAAGCCCATCACCGTCCTCTTCCCCGCCTCCTCCACCCAGGCGTTTACCAGGAGGTCCTCCGGCACCTCCTCCACCACCAAGGAGTGGTAACGGGTGGCGGGGAAGGGGTTGGGAAGACCCCGGAAGATACTGGTGCCGTCGTGGTGGATCTCGCTCACCTTGCCGTGCATGATCACCGGGGCAGGCACCACCTTGCCTCCGAAGGCCATGCCAATGGCCTGGTGCCCCAGGCAGACCCCCAGGATGGGGTAGCGGGGGGCGTAGCGCCCGATGAGGGGCAGGGAAAGCCCCGCCTCGAGGGGAGTGCAGGGCCCGGGGCTTATCAGGATGCGGTCCGGGTCCAAGGCCTCCACCTCCTCCAGCCGGAACCGGTCGTTCCGCCACACCACGGGGCTTGCCCCTAGCTCCCCCAAATACTGCACCAGGTTGTAGGTGAAGCTGTCGTAGTTATCGATCACGAGAACCCGCATGGTTGCTCCTTTTGGGATCCCCGACCGGGCGGAAGCCCGGTTGGGGCTAAAGTCCCTCCTCCGCCATCTCCACCGCCTTCAAAAGAGCCCTCGCCTTGTTCCAGCACTCCTCGTACTCCCTCTCCGGCACCGAGTCCGCCACGATGCCCGCCCCCGCCTGTACGTGCATCCACCCACCCACGATCACGAAGGTGCGCAAGGTGAGGGCCACGTCCATGGCCCCGTCGTAGGCCAGATACCCAAAGCTTCCCCCATAGGGTCCCCGGCGGTGGGGCTCCAGCTCCTCGATGATCTCCATGGCCCGGATCTTGGGGGCTCCCGAAACCGTGCCCATGGGAAGGACGCTGGCCAAGGCATCCAAGGGCGTCTTGCCCTCCGCCAAGAGGCCCTCCACCGTGGACACCAGGTGCATCACGTGGGAGTAGTACTCCACGTGCAAGGGCTCCAGGACCCGCACCGTGCCGAAGGCGGAAACCCGGCCGATGTCGTTGCGGGAAAGGTCCAGGAGCATCACGTGCTCGGCCCTTTCCTTCTCGTCCTTTAGAAGCTCCTCCGCAAGCCTTCTATCCTCCTCCTCGTCCCTCCCCCGGGGCCGGGTGCCGGCGATGGGCCGGGTGACCACCTTGCGCCCATCGGAGCGGAGGAGGCTTTCGGGGCTCGCCGAGACCAAGACCACCTCCCCCAGGTCCAGGTAGCCCATGTAGGGGCTCGGGTTCACGCTCCTCAGGGCCCGGTAGAGGGCGAAGGGGTGCACGGTAAGGGAGGAGGAAAGCCGTAAGGAGAGGACCACCTGGAAGATGTCCCCGGCGCGGATGTACTCCAAAGCCCTTTCCACCGCCCTTAAGTACTCCTCCCGGCTCATGTCGGGCTCAAAGCGGGTCCTCCCCCCCGGCCTTTCCCCCGGCACCCCCGGCAAGGGCCCCTTAAGCTTTTTCTCGGCCCAAAGAAGGCGGGCTTCAGCCTCCTCGAGGTCCCGCCCCGGGGCCACCAGGTGGAGAAGGTTTTTCAAGTGGTCAAAGACCGCCACCACCTCAGGCTCCACGAAGAGGAGGTCGGGGAGGCCCAGATCGTCGGGCTTGAGGGAGGGTAGGCGCTCGTAGTGGCGGATGAGGTCGTAGGCGGCGTACCCCACCACCCCCCCAAAGAAGGGGGGCAGGTCAGGGTGGCGTTCTAAAGGAGCATGGACCGCCTCGTAGAGGGTGCGCAAGGGGTCTTGGGTTCCCACCCGTTCCCCGTTTACGGTGAAGACCCCGTCCTTCAGGCGGAAGGTGCGCCTCGCCCCCACCCCGATGATGGAGAAGCGGCTTTGCCTTCCCCGCTCCACCGACTCCAGAAGAAAGCTCACCGGGGCCTTCTCCGAAAGCTTCAGGTAGGCGGTCACCGGGGTTTCCAGGTCGGCGAGCAGGGTCTTGCGAAAGGGCCTAATGGTCTCCATTCCACCTCCTAAACAAAGCCCCCGGGGTGTACCCCGGGGGAAAGACCGCCTCCACCCCGGGGCCTAACCGGGCCACCAGCGGGCGGAGAAAAGGGCCATAGCTATAAGATAGCCTAAAGCCCCCCAGGGGTCTAGGGGGGCTTGAGCCGGCATGGTTGGGGCCTTTAGAAGCGCTCCGCCACGGTCTTCATCTGCAGGAAGTGCAGGAGGTAATCGGGTCCCCCGGCCTTGGTGTCGGTGCCGGAGAGGTTGAAGCCGCCGAAGGGCTGGACCCCTACCAGGGCCCCGGTGATCTTGCGGTTGAAGTAAAGGTTCCCCACGTGAAACTCCCGCCTGGCCCGTTCCAGGTGCTCCCGCTTGCGGGAGTAAACCCCCCCCGTGAGGCCGTAGACGGTGTTGTTGGCCACCTCGAGGGCCTCCCCAAAGTCCTTCACCCGGATCACGGAAAGCACCGGGCCGAAGATTTCCTCCTGGGCGATTTTGGCGCTGGGGGGGACCTCGGTGAAGACGGTGGGGGCGATGAAGTAGCCCTCTCCCTCCAGGCGCTCTCCCCCCAAGACCAGCTGGCCTTCCCCCTTGCCGATCTCAACGTAGGAGAGGATCTTCTCCTCCTGCGCCTTGGAGGCCACGGGACCCAGGTCGGGGTTCTCCTCGGCCGGGCCCACCACCAGGCGCTCGGCCCGCTTCAAGACCCTTTCCATCAAGGGCTCAAAGGCCTTCTCCGTAACGATGAGCCGGCTTGCCGCCGAGCACTTCTGCCCCTGGAAGCCGTAAGCGGAGATGAGGATGCCCTCGGTGGCCGCGTCGAAATCGGCGGTTTCATCCACGATGATGGCGTCCTTACCACCGAGCTCCAGGAATACCCGCTTGATCCAGCGCTGGCCCGGGGCCAGCCTGGCCGCCGCCTGGTGGATCCAAAGCCCCACCTCGAGGCTCCCCGTGAAGTTGATGAAGCGGGTCTTGGGGTGCTCCACCAAATAGGCCCCCACCTCCCGCCCCTCCCCGGGCAGGAAGTTCACCACCCCCGGCGGGAAACCCGCCTCGTGGAAGATCTCAAAGACCTTGGCGGCGATGACCACCGTATCCTCCGCGGGCTTGGCCACCACGGTGTTCCCCACGGCCACCGGCCCGGCGATCATCCCGGTGAAGATGGCGATGGGGAAGTTCCAGGGGGCGATCACCACCCCAGCCCCCAGGGGGATGTAAAAGCTTTCGTTGTCCTCCCCGGGGTAGGGCACCACCTCTACCGAGGGGTACTTGTACTTGAGGGCCTGGCGGGCGTAGTACTCCAGGAAGTCGATGGCCTCGGCCACCTCGGCGCTGGCCTCGAGCCAGTTCTTGCCGATCTCGTAGACCAAGGTGGCCTCCAGCTCCCGCCTTCTCCTCTTCATGAGGGCAGCGGCCTTGAGGAGGAGGCGGCTCCGGTCCTCCTGGGGCCAGTCCTTCCAGGCTTTAAAGGCTCTCCAGGCCGCCTCCAGGGCGGCTTCCGCCTCGGAAGGCCCCGCCTTGGCGGTGCTCCCCACCACCTCGCTCGGGGCCGAGGGGTTTAGGGACTGGATCTTCTCCTTTGTATCCACCCAGGCCCCATCGACGTAGAGGCCATAATGGCGGCCAAACTCGGCCCTGACCCGCCTTAAGGCCTCCCGCATCTCCCGCTTGGCCTCCTCCGTCTGGAAGGTTTCTATGGGCTGGTTGCGGAAAGGTTCCACCGTCATGTCTTACCTCCTTTAGCCTCCTAGGAGGCTCCTTAGCACCAAAAACAGGTTTTCGGGCCGTTCGGCGATGCGCCGGCTTAGGTAGGGGTACCAGTGGGTGCCATAGGGCACGTAGGCCCGCACGGTATAGCCCTCCTGGGCCAGGCGCTTTTGTTCCTCGGGGCGCACCCCGTAGAGGAGCTGGAACTCAAAGCGGTCCTTGGGGATGCCCATGGCCCCGGTGTACCGCTTCACCTCAGCGATGAGCCTGGGATCGTGGGTAGCGAAGGCCACGTAAAGCCCTTCCTTCAGGGCTAGCTTCCCCAGGTGCAAAAACTCGGCGTCGATGAGGCGCTTATCCTGGAAGGCCACCTCCTTGGGCTCCCGGTAGGCTCCCTTCACCAGGCGGAGGTTGGGCCGGTAAGGGAGTAGCTCCCAGAAGTCCTTTTCCGTGCGGAACAGGTAGCTTTGTAAAACCACCCCCACCCCGCTGAAGCCCTCCTCCCTAAGTGCCTTGTAGATGCGCAAAGTGGCCTCCACCCTAGGGGAGTCCTCCATGTCCATGCGCACGAAGACCCCCCCGGGCTCGGCCTCGCGGAGGATGCCCCGCATGAGCTCCAGGGCCAGGGCCTCGGAAAGGTCCAGGCCCAGCTGGGTGAGCTTCAAGGAGACGTACCTGGGCCAGGGGCGCCCGGCCACCGCCCGGATGAGCTCCAAAATGCCCGCCTGGAAGGCGCGGGCCTCCTCCTCGCTCCTTACCATCTCTCCCAGGAGGTCCAAGATGGCGTGGACCCCCTGGGCCTCGAGCCGCTCCGCTGCCAAAAGGGCTTCCTCCAAGCTCTCCCCCGCCACATAGCGCCGCACCAGGCTCCTGGCCCGGGTCTTGATGAGGGCTTCCACCCTAGGGTCCCCCGCCACGGAAAGCACCGCCTGCCGATAGAACAAATCCAGGTTCATATCCCTCCTTTCCTAAGCCTGGCCACCACCAGGTCGCGGAACCGGTACACGTGGGCCTCCACCGCCCGCTTGGCCCCTTCGGGGTCCCGCCTCTTCAGGGCCTCGAGGATGGCCCAATGCTCCTTGCGGGTGGCCTCCTCCTGGGAGAGGTTGGGCAAGGCGCTCCGCACCAGGGCCAGGCTGGCAAGGAGGTCCTCGTAAAGGCGGTAGAGGGTCTTGTTCCCGGAAAGCCGCACCAAGGCCCGGTGGAACTCCAGGTCCCGGCGCATCTGCTCGGGATAGTCCTCGGGGGGAGCTTCGTCAATGGCTTTAAGGCGGGCCTCGAGGTCGGCAAGCTCCCAAGGGGTAGCCCTAAGGGCCGCCTCCCGGGCCGCCTCCCCCTCCAAAAGGGCCCGCACCCCATAGACCTCCTCCACCTCCTCCGGGGTGAAGGCCTTGACCCTCGCCCCCTTACCCGGAACGAGCTCCACAAGCCCTTCCTCGGCCAGGCGCATCAGGGCCTCCCGCACCGGGGTGCGGGACACCCCGAGCTCCTGGGCCAAAAGGGGCTCGGAAAGCCTTTCCCCAGGGGCAAAGCGCCCGGAGAGGAGGAGGTCTTTGAGGTGGCCGTAGACCGCCTCGCGCACCTGGTTGGGTCGGCGGAAGCCCACAGTGTGCATCCTGTATACAGGGTAACGGTAAACCCCAACCAAAGCAAGGGCAGGGAAACCCCTGCCCTTGCCCAAAACCCGAAGGGTCAGCGCACCCGGGCCTCTATGGCGAACCCACTTACCTCGGTTACCTCCAAGGGGAGGAGGCGTAGCCCCTCCAAGAGGGCAGCGAGCTCATCCACGGGTCCTTGGAAGACCACCTCGGCCTCGAGGACACCGTTGGCGAAGCTCTTCCGCTCCGCCGAGATCACACCCTTCTGGGAAGAAAGCTCCCTTAAAAGCACGGAAGCATCCGTGAAGCTCTTCAGGCCGGTTACGGTAAGCCGCACCACAGGATTAGTCCCCGCAGCAGCAAAATCCTGCTTGCGGAGCGCTTGTCCCACTTCCTTACCCAAGTTGCGCAAGGCGGCAAAGGCCGCTTCCCGCTCCGAGGTGCCCGTCCCCGTTTGGGAGGGACTCCAGCTACCCACCACTTGGCCTGTGCTGGCCATCACCAGCCGAACATCCCCCGTAGCCTTGTAAGTGTAGAAAGTGGCCACGTTGGTGCGGGAAGCCAGGACCCGGGAAGTGAAGACACGACTCACCACCAAGGCATCAGCCTTGAAGTTCGTGGCCAGGGTAATAGCCGCCAAAGCATCTCCTTGCACCAGGCGGGTGAGGAGCTGCCGGTCCGCCACCTTTTGCACCTGCGCAGCATCCAACACCCGAAACCCCGCCCGGAGAAGCTCCTCCCGCAAGGCCGCCTCGTAAAGGCCTGCCTCCTCGTCCCACCAATACTCCCCTTGGCTCACGAGAATAAGGGTCTTAGGCCCCTGGCCTAGAGCCACCTCCAGAACCGCAAAAAACAAGAGTAAGAGCAAGCCCTTAAGGCTGCTGGTAAGGCTTACCATCCGGAGCATATTTGAAGTAACTCCTGGGAGTGCGGTTAATAATCTCCTTGACAGCGTTGGAGACCATCACCGCTAACGCTTTGCCCATGGGGGTCTTCTCGTACTGCTTAAGCCCACCCCCAAAGGCAGCGCCTGGGACCAAGACACCTAGCACCCCCCCATAATCCACATCCGTAGCCTCACCCTCCACACGGAAAGCGGAAACTATAGCCCCGCTTTGAGCGTCCACAATGCGCATATCCACGGCTACGTAGGAACGCTTTTGACCTGCACCGAAGGCCCCCAGGAGACCCCCCAAAATCCCTCCGCCACCCCCACGGGTACCGCCCGCATCCGGCTCAAAAGCGGTAATAGAGCCCACTACCAACAGCTCAGCGCCTTGAAGGTTCAGGGGTTTGCCTCCTAGGTACGCCTCTTGCTGGATTTGGGCCAGAACGGAACGGTCATAGACGATGAAGTGGTTGGTGTTGATCAGGGCGGTCATCAAGAGCTCCGAGATACCTGCCCCTGCGCCTGAAGGGCACTGGGCAGAGGCGCAGATAAAGTTGGCCACCACCGCCTTAGCCCGAGGCCCCGTGTAGTTGGCGTAGGGATTTTCCCCCTCCAAGCCCGAGGAGGCCCTGGTGGTCACACTAGGAGCACACGCCGTCAGGGCTGCCAAGAGAACCGTACCAAGCAGGGCAAAACCTCTTCTCATAGGGTTCACCTCGCTTCCTAGGCACCTAGACGATCTCCAAGTGCCCTTCTCAAGGTTAAGTGTCCAAAATAGGCAGAGTCAAGTGCAAATGCACTTCGTTTACAGAGAAAGAGGAGAAACCTAGCGCCTGCTCCCCCAAGACCTAAACCAAGCCTTTAACCCGCTTCCCCTCCGCTTCCACCATGGCCCAAAGCGGGCCTCGTAACTCCGCGCCGCCTCCTCGGGGGAAAGCTCCGCCCCGAGCTCCTGGGCCAGGAAGTAGCGGTGGTCCATGATCCAGAGGTAAAGGTCCGCCTCGGTACGCCCGGGGAACTCCGCCAGAAGCCCAAGCTTCCGGATAGCCTCTAGGGTGGGCTTATAGAGGTTCTGGTACCAGTCCACCACCGCTTCTTCCCAGGAGACCTCCCGACCCTCCTCGAGGCCCTTGAAGTACCGCCGGGTGGCGATGTGGTCCAGGAGGATATCGTAGCGGCCCAGGGTAGAAAAGAGAATGTCTTCCGCCTCAGGCACCAGCTCCTTGAGCCGGGTCTTCTCCAGGAAGTGGGCGTACTCCGCCTTGAGGATCAGGTCCTTCAGGGTGTCCTTGGCCTCCACGGGCACGGGGACGTCTAGGGCGATCACGTAGGCGTCTATGTACTTCTGCCCCGTGGCCTTGGCCAGGGCCACCCGGTGGTGGCCGTCCTTGACGAAGTAGGCCTCCCCCACCTGGTACACCTCAATAGGGGGAAACTCCACCCCTGAAAGCTGGAGAGCCCTGAGGCGTTTCCAGCGCTCCAGGGTATGGGGGGTTCGCGGGAGGAAGTGGCGGTGGAAATCCTCGTAGCGGTCCACCGAGCCCACCACCTTGTCCACCTCGATGGATCTAAGCCCAAGGTGATGCTCCCCCCTGGGCCGTAAGGCCAAGGCTTCATGGAAGGAAAGGAGGGTATCGGGCTCCCCTTTAAACCGGTGAACCAGCTCCAGGAGTCTAGCCCGCCACTCCAAGCGTTTCGCCTCGTATTCCGCCTGCCAGGATTCCCTGGGTGTGGATTGGTCCATGGTCATGGAAACGCTCCCACCTCCTCACTCAGGTTACCCCCTCTGGATCAAGAGAAGGTAAGAAACACCCGCAAGTCCAGGTGCGGCTTGCCATGAACCCACCCCCCGGGGTTAGATAAGGCCATGAGCCTATCCCTGCGCGCCCGCGTGGAAAGCGAGCTGGAAAGGTTAAAGCAGGAGGGATTGTACATCCGCCCCAGGGTCCTCGAGGCCCCCCAGGAACCCGTGACCCGGGTGGAGGGGCGGGAGGTGGTGAACCTGGCCTCCAACAACTACCTGGGCTTCGCCAACCACCCCTACCTGAAGGAGAAAGCCCGCCAGTACCTGGACCGGTGGGGGGCGGGGAGCGGGGCGGTGCGCACCATCGCCGGCACCTTCACCTACCACCTGGAGCTGGAGGAAGCCCTGGCCCGCTTCAAGGGCACGGAAAGCGCCTTGGTCCTGCAGTCGGGTTTCACCGCCAACCAGGGGGTGCTGGGAGCCTTGCTCCAGGAGGGGGACCTGGTCTTCTCCGACGAGCTGAACCACGCCAGCATCATCGACGGCCTCCGCCTCACCAAGGCCACCCGTTTGGTCTACCGCCACGCGGACGTGGCGCATCTGGAGGAGCTCCTGAAGGCCCACGACACGGATGGTCTAAAGCTGATCGTCACCGACGGGGTCTTCTCCATGGACGGGGACATCGCCCCCCTGGACCGCATCGTGCCCCTGGCCAAGCGGTACGGGGCGGTGGTCTACGTGGACGACGCCCACGGGAGCGGGGTCTTGGGGGAGATGGGCAAGGGCACGGTGCACCATTTTGGCTTCCACGCTGACCCCGACGTGATCCAGGTGGCCACCCTCTCCAAGGCCTGGGCGGTGGTGGGGGGGTACGCCGCCGGGGCGTTAGAGCTCAAGGACCTCCTTATCAACAAGGCCCGGCCCTTCCTCTTCTCCACCAGCCACCCCCCGGCGGTGGTGGGGGCTTTGCTGGGTGCCTTAGGGCTCATCCAGAAGGAGCCCGGGCGGGTGGAGCGCCTCTGGGAGAACACCCGCTACTTCAAGGCCGAACTCGCCCGCATGGGCTACGACACCCTAGGAAGCCAAACCCCCATCACCCCGGTACTCTTCGGGGAGGCCCCCTTGGCCTTTGAAGCGAGCTGCCTCCTCCTGGAAGAAGGGGTTTTCGCTGTGGGTATTGGTTTTCCCACGGTGCCCAGGGGGAAAGCCCGGATCCGCAACATCGTCACCGCCGCCCACACCCAGGAGATGCTGGACAAAGCCCTCGAGGCCTACGAGAAAGTCGGCCGTAAGCTTGGGGTGATCCGCTAGGCTGCTTCCCGAAGGACACACCGGGTGATTTCCTTGCCCTCCCGTACCCTGGGCCGCATCCTCACCCCTCCCTCCTTGGTGGGCTTCATGGTCTCCCTGGCGGAGGCCCCCAAGGGGGGGAAGATCCTGGAGCCCGCCGCGGCCCACGCTCCCTTCCTCCGGGCCTTCCGGGAGGCGCACGGCTCAGGCTACCGCTTCCACGCCCTCGAGGTGGACCCCCTGGCCTTTGACCCTCCCCCCTGGGCGGAGGCCCACCTGGCGGACTTCCTCCTCTGGGAGCCCAACGAGACCTTCCACCTCATCCTGGGGAACCCGCCCTACGGGGCCCTGGGGGCTGGGGTGCGGCTGGACCCTGAGCGGCGGAGGCTTTACCGAAGGCGCTTCACCACCTGGCACGGGCGCTACAACCTCTACGGGGCCTTCCTGGAAAAGGGGGTGCGCCTCCTGAAGCCGGGAGGGGTTCTGCTCTACGTGGTCCCCGCAGGCTGGATGGTGCTGGAGGAGTTCCAAAAGCTTCGGACCTTCCTCGCCCGGGAAGGGGCCCTGGAGGTCTTCTACCTGGGACGGGCCTTCCCTGGCCTAAAGGTGCGGGCCACGGTCTTGCGCTTCCGCAAGGGCGGGAAGGGCCTACGCCTCTACGAGGCCCAAGCCCTGCGGGAAGGGGACCCGCCCCGCCTCCTCCTGGAAACCCCCTATTGGCAGGGGGAGATGGTGCGCTTTCCCCATGAGGAAGCCATGGCCCTGGAAAGGGAGGGGATCCCCCTGGAAGAGGCCTTCCGCATCCACTTCGCCGCCCGAAGCCCCGAGGTACGGGCCCATCCCCTGACCCGACCCCACCCGGGCCCCGGCCTGGTGCCCGTACTCACCGGCAGGAACCTCCTCCCGGGAGAGGTGGACTACGAAACCCCCCACTCTGGCCTCTACTTCCCCAAGGAAGCCGCTTACCTTTTGAAACCTTTCTACATCATCCCCCACCTGGTGGTGGGCAGCACCCGGCACTACCGGGTGGTGGCCGCTTGGGATGGGCGGGCTTACCCCTGGCGGGAGGAGTTCCATCTCCTCCCCAAGGAAGGGGTGCGTCTGGACCCAGAGGCCCTCGTAGCCTACCTGAATGACCCCCAGATCCAAGCCTACTACCGGGGCCTCTATCGGGAGGTGGTGCCCCACCTCACCCGGCCCATGCTGGAACGCCTCCCCCTGCCAAAGGAACTGGTCAGCGTCCGGTGAAGTAGACCCGGAGCACCAAGCCCACGGCGAAGAGGAGGCCCAGGGCCACGAAAACCTCCGGGCGCTTGGGGGGGTCCTTTAGGCCCCGGTGGAACCAGCCCCCGGGCTCGAGGCCCCCCAGGTAGTGAAGCCCCGCGGCCAGGAGGAGGCCGTAAAGGAGGTGCAGGCCATCCTTGGGCCTGAGGCCCGCCAGGAAAAGGGCAAACCCCAGGGCCACCTGCAGGATGGCCACCCAGGCCACGCCCCGCAAGAGGGCGTAGAAGCGGGCGGGAAGGGGCCGGGAAAAGCCCCTTAGGCCCACCAGGGCCAAGGCGGGTACCGCCAGAAGGAGGGCAAGGCCCAAGAGAGCGTGCAGAAAGACCAGCGCCGACATGAGGGCATGATACTGGGAAGCCCCCAGACGGAGGGCAGGACACTTTTTGCATAGGTTCCCGCAAGCCTAGGAGGCCTACAGGCTGCCAGTTCCCTTTCTCAAGGGAAAAAACCGCCCCAAAAGCCTGTGCTATACTAAGGGGGTGAGCTACGACGCATCCGCCATTAAGGTGCTCAAGGGGCTGGAGGGGGTACGCCACCGCCCCGCCATGTACATCGGGGGCACGGGGGTGGAGGGCTACCACCACCTCTTCAAGGAAATCCTGGACAACGCCGTGGACGAGGCCCTGGCGGGCTACGCCACGGAGATCGTCACCACCCTCAACCCCGATGGCTCCCTCACCGTGGAGGACAACGGCCGGGGCATCCCCGTGGACCTGATGCCCGAGGAGGGCAAACCCGCGGTGGAGGTGATCTACACCACCCTGCATTCCGGGGGCAAGTTTGACAGCAGCGCCTACAAGGTCTCAGGGGGCCTCCACGGGGTAGGGGCCAGCGTGGTGAACGCCCTTTCCGAGTGGACGGCGGTGGAGGTGTTCCGGGAGGGAAAGCACCACCGGATCGCCTTCAGCCGGGGCGAGGTCACCGAACCCCTTGCCGTGGTGGGGCCCGCTCCCAAGGGCAAGACCGGCACCCGGGTCACCTTCAAGCCCGATCCCCTCATCTTCGGGAACCAGGCCTTTGACCCCAGCAAGATCAGGGCCCGCCTGCGCGAGGTGAGCTACCTGGTGGCGGGGCTCAAGCTGGTCTTCAAGGACCTCATCCACGGGCGGGAGGACGTCTACCTGGACAAAGGCGGGGTGGCCTCCTTCGCCAAGGCCCTGGCGGAAGAAGAGGAACTTCTTTACGAAAAGCCCTTCCTCCTCAAGGGGCAGGAGGGGGAGGTGGAGGTGGAGGTGGGCCTCATCCACACCAAGGGGTACAACGCCGAGATCCTCACCTACGCCAACATGATCCCCACCCGGGACGGGGGAACCCACCTCACCGCCTTTAAGAGCGCCTACAGCCGGGCCCTGAACCAGTACGCCAAGAAGGCGGGCCTCAACAAGGAAAAAGGCCCCCAGCCCACCGGGGATGACCTTCTGGAGGGGCTTTATGCCGTGGTGAGCGTGAAGCTCCCCCAGCCCCAGTTTGAGGGCCAGACCAAGGGGAAGCTTTTAAACCCCGAGGCGGGGAGCGCCGTAAGCCAGGTGGTCTACGAGAAGTTTTTGGAGATCCTCGAGGAGAACCCCCGAATCGCCAAGACCATCTACGAGAAGGCCCTGCGGGCCGCCCAAGCCCGGGAGGCCGCCCGGAAGGCCCGGGAGCTGGTGCGCCGGCAAAACCCTCTGGAGTCCGACGACCTTCCGGGAAAGCTGGCCGACTGCCAAACGGAAAACCCGGAGGAAGCGGAGCTTTTCATCGTGGAGGGGGACTCGGCCGGGGGAAGCGCCAAGCAGGGCCGCGACCGGCGCTTCCAAGCCATCCTGCCCCTTAGGGGCAAGATCCTCAACGTGGAAAAGGCGGGGCTTTCCAAGGCCCTCAAGAACGCCGAGGTCCGGGCCATGGTGGCGGCCATCGGGGTGGGGATCGGGGGTACGGGCGATGAAACCCACTTCGACCTCGAGGGCCTCCGTTACCACAAGATCATCATCATGACCGACGCCGACGTGGACGGAAGCCACATCCGCACCCTCCTCCTCACCTTCTTCTACCGCTACATGCGGCCCCTGATCGAAAGGGGGCACGTGTTCATCGCCCAGCCGCCCCTTTACCGCCTGCAGGTGGGGAAAAAGGTGGAGTACCTCTACTCCGAGGAGGAGCTTTCCGCCCGCCTTCGTGAGCTGGAGGGGAAAAGCTACGAGGTGCAGCGCTTCAAGGGCCTGGGGGAGATGAACCCCGAGCAGCTTTGGGAGACCACCATGAACCCGGAGAAGCGGGTTTTGAAGAAGGTGGAGCTCCAGGACGCCCTCGAGGCCAGCGAGCTCTTCGAGAAGCTCATGGGACAGGAAGTAGCCCCCAGGAGGGAGTTCATTGAGGAGCACGCCCGCTACGCGGAGCTGGACATCTAACCCCATCCCGGCTTCGTTAGGGTGGGGGCCCTGGGAAGGGATGAGCACAGCTCCGGCAAAGGTTGGGGTAAGAAGGGCATAACCCCACCCCCAAAGGCAGGGATGGAAGGCTGGCTGGACCAAGGGGTGGCCCTCCTTCAGAAGGAGGGCCGCCTTCTCCTGGTGGCCCCCCCGGGGACGGGCAAGAGCACCCTCTTTCCCCTAAAGGTGCTCCAGGCCCTGCCCGGCAAGGTGCTCCTCTTTGAGCCCAGGCGGGTGGCGGCCCGGGCGGTGGCCGCCCGCCTGGCGGAAAACCTGGGGGAGCCCCTGGGGAAGACGGTGGGCTACCGGGTGCGCCTGGAGGGGAAGGAAAGCCAGGCCACCCGGCTCCTGGTCATGACCGAGGGCCTCCTCACCCGGCTCCTCTTGGAAGACCCCGCCCTCTTGGGGGTCTCCGCCGTCCTCCTGGACGAGGCCCACGAGCGCCACCTGGAGTCCGACCTGGCCCTGGCCCTCCTCCTACGGGTACAGGAAACCCTGAGGCCCGACCTGAGGCTTGCCCTCCTCACCGCCACCCCCGACGAGGACCTCAGGCGGGCTTTTTCCGGGGCGGTCTTGGAGGTGGAGGGGAAGGGCCACCCGGTGGAGGTGTTCCACCTGCCCAAGGCCCCCGAGGGCCCCCTGGAACCCCTGGCCGCCCGCTACGCCAAAAAGGCTTTCCTGGAGGGGGAAGGAGACGTTTTGGTCTTCCTGCCGGGCAAAGCCGAGATCGAAAGGACCAGGAGGCTCCTGGAGGACCTTCCCGCCTTCCCCCTCCACGGGGGGCTTCCCCTTTCGGAGCAGGCGGCCCTCCTCAGGCCAGGGCCGCGTAGGATCGTTCTGGCCACGGACGTGGCAGAGACGAGCCTCACCCTGCCGGGGGTGCGGGCGGTGGTGGACAGCGGGCTTGCCAAGAAGCCCCGCTTTGACCCCCGCACGGGCCTCACCCGCCTGGCCCTTTCGCCCATCCCCGAGGCCTCCGCCCGCCAAAGGGCGGGGCGGGCCGGGCGCACGGGGCCGGGGCGGGTGTACCGGCTCTACCCCGAGGGTCCCTTTCCCCCCCAAAGGCCCGAGGTGCTGGAAGCGGACCTCTCCCGGGCCCTCCTCCTGGCCCTGGCCTTTGGGGAACGGCCGGAGACCCTTCCCCTCCCCACCCCGCCCCCCCAAGGGGCCCTCGAGGCCGCCTGGAACCTCCTGCGGCTCCTGGGCGCGGTGGAGGGGGAACGCCTCACCCCCTTGGGGCGGCGGATGCTCGCCCTTCCCACCCACCCCCGCTTGGCCCGCATGGTCCTGGAGGCGGAAGGCCTGGGCCTCCTCCCCCTGGCCGCCGACCTCCTGGCCCTTTTGGAGGAGCGGGACCCCTTGGAGGGGGAGGCGGATCTTGTGGAGAAGCTTGCGGGGGTCCTCGAGGTCCGAAAGGTAGGACGGGGAGCTTTTTCAGGGGTGGAGCGGGTCTCCGCCCTTTGGCGAGGAAGGCTCGGGGTACCTCCCCTGCAGAGCCTCCCCGCCCCGGAAGCGGTGGGGAGGCTTCTCCTCGCCGCCTACCCCGACCGGGCAGCGGAAAGGGTAACCCCCGGGCGCTACCGCCTGGCCACCGGGCCCCTTCTGCGCTTGGGAGGGGAGGGCCCGCCCTACCTGGTGGCGGTGGGGGCGGAGGCGGGCCCACGGGAAGGGCGCGTCCTCCTCTACGCCCCCCTGGCCCGGGAAGACCTCCTGGAACGGGCAGAGGTGGCCGCCTGGACGGGGTGGGAGGAGGGAAGGCTAAGGGGCTATCTGGAGCGGCGCTACGGGGCCCTGGCGCTGGAACGCATAGCGGTGGACCCGGGCCCGCCCACGGAGGCCCATCTGCGGGAGGCCCTGAAGGAGGGGCTTCCCCTCCCCGAGGAGGCCCGGCAGGTCCTCCTGCGCCTGGCCTTCCTACGGGCCCACGGGATGGCGGTGAGGGAGCTTTCGGAGGAGGCCCTCCTGGAAGACCTCTCCTGGCTCCTCCCTTGGGCCGCGGGGGTGAGGCGAAAGGAGGAGCTGAAGGCCTTGCCCTGGAAGGAGGTCCTCCTCTCCCTCCTGGGCGAAGGCCGGCGCGCCTTGGAGGAGCTCGCCCCCGAGGCCCTTCTCCTGCCCTCGGGGAAAAGGAAGCGCCTGGAATACCGCCAAGACGCCCCACCCCTCCTCTCCCTCCGCATCCAGGAGGCCTTCGGCCTGTGGGAAACCCCAAGGGTTTTGGCGGGGAAGGTGCCGGTGGCGGTGGCCCTCCTTTCCCCTGCAGGGCGTCCGGTGCAGGTGACCCAGGACCTAAGAGGCTTCTGGGAGCGGCACTACCCCAGGGTGCGGCAGGAACTCATGCGCCGCTACCCCAAGCATCCCTGGCCGGAGCGGCCCTAAGGGCGGAAGACCTCCGCGCGGAAACCCAAGGCCCTGGCCCTTTCCACCAAGAGGGGGTTGTCGTCCAGGTAAAGGGCCTCCTCCGGGGAAAGCCCTAAGGAGCGTAGGGCTAGGGCGACGGCCTCCAGCTTCTCCGGGTGGAAGAAGGCCCGGTAGCCCTCAGGGGGCGGAAGGTCGGAGACCAGATAAAAAGGCTCGGGGAAGGGGTGGGTTCGGAGCCGGAAGGCCCTTGGGTAGTGCCGGCTTGCCCCTGGGAAAAGGGCGTCCAAAACCCCCGGCCCCTCCGCCCTCAGGCGGGGCAGGAGGTCGTAAAAGGCCTGGGAAAGGTAGCTCAAAACTTGCACTTATCCACCCCCCGCATACCCATGCGCCAGGGGACCACTTGAAAAGGGCCGCCGGGTTCCCTTCGGATGAAGGGTGCCATGACCCAAACGGCCCAAGCTCTACTCTGGACCCTCCTGGCCCTCCTGCCAACCCCCCACCTCCGCGAAT
>NZ_KZ672974.1 GCF_002964845.1 Thermus tenuipuniceus | reverse complement strand
CTGGTGAAGCGGCTGGCGAGGGCCGCGTAAGGTGAGGTGGGAGACTTTTACGACAGCCTCTTAGTCACCCGGCACCCGAAGGCGGTTGCGCGGGTTCCCGAAAGAGTTCCCCAAGGTATAGGGATAAGACATGTGGGGCCTATGAAAACATAGGCCACGTGCCCGGCCGTGCCCAGGAACCGATAGGTCCCTCTATGTTTGCCAGCAAACCCTGTGCTAAGGTCGCAGAATATTTGCGGGATAGTCGTAGATTTTCCGCGAGGTCTGGGTGTAGAATTCCCCCGCTTTCTCACCGACCATCTCCTCGAGGCCCTTCAGGACACCCCTGTGGTCTTCCTCGCCGGGGCCAGGCAGTGGGGAAGAGCATCCTGGTGCGCGGCCTGGGATACGGCCGCTACCTGACCCTAGACGACTCCCTGGGCTTCCGGTCCATCCCCACGTGCGTGGGGACTACGCGAAGCCTCGTGGGTCCCTCAACTACCATGTCGGTCCATCCCCACGTGCGTGGGGACTACGGGATCGGACGGGGAGATGGTGGACGGGTGGGCGGTCCATCCCCACGTGCGTGGGGACTACTGAGAAATCTTGACGGAGCGAAGGGCACCCAGCGGTCCATCCCCACGTGCGTGGGGACTACGATTTGGCATATGGGCCGTAAACAGAGCCGACCGGTCCATCCCCACGTGCGTGGGGACTACTGGGTCCTGGATGTGGTGCGGGCCCGGGCCACCGGTCCATCCCCACGTGCGTGGGGACTACTCCCAGCCCGTCCACCCGGACGCCCCGGACCACGGTCCATCCCCACGTGCGTGGGGACTACCCTCATCGACGGGATGGTGGAGGCTATTCTAACGGTCCATCCCCACGTGCGTGGGGACTACTTGAAGCGCTCCTGGCCCGCCTGGAGGAGCGCCGGTCCATCCCCACGTGCGTGGGGACTACACATGACCCAGACGGCAAAAACACCTTCTTACCCCCTGCTAAGGGTTTGTAAAGAGAACTATTCCGAAGTTGCGTTGTCAAGATCCCCGCGCGTTGCCTTGGCCATGCGCCTTAGCTTTTCAGCCTTACGCAAAGCCTCGGCGGTGCGCACCGACACCAATACTATACCATCAAAGTCCCGCAAAGAACGATCCTGGTAACCGTGAAGCCTTAGAGCAAAGCCTTGCTCGTTGTTCGTACGCCAGGCCATGGCGCAACGACCATCCCCAGCCTTCTCCACAACCTTCTCCCAGAGAAGATCCCGCACCACAGCACTCACCCGCCCCACAAAAACGCCAGTGTCTAGTTCTAGAAGCCAGCGGGTGAGCTCACCCCTCAGGCTCCTCGGTACCTTCTCCAGGATCATCACCACCATAAGCCACGCCCCCTTCCACTTCCCCTTCCGGGTCCCAAAGCTCCCCAGGGCGAGTGGGGTCTTCTTCTTCCTCCTTGGCCTCCTCGGGCAGGCCAAGGCCTTGGAAAAGGTCCAGGAGGTCCTCCACCATCCTTTCCAGGAGCCTAGTCTCCCGGATTCGCTCCCGAAGCTTCTGACGCACCCGGCGCTCCACCTCGAGGTCCCCCTCCGCCGCTGCCAAGAAAGCGGTGGGCACCAGGACCTCGGTTTTGTAGAGATCGGCCACATCGTAGACAAAAGAGAGAAGCTTTCCCGTGTGGATGAACCCCAGGGCGGGGCTAAAACCTGCGCTCACGATGGCCGCATGGGCCAGACCATACAGGTAGGCTGCTCCCGCGGAAAGGGCCCGGTTCACCGGGTCCGAGGCCGCCCAGTCCCGGCGATCGTAGCTACGGCCCTTCCACGGCACCCCTGTTTCCCGGCTCCAACGGGCGTAGGCGGCCCGCACCCGTACTCCCTCGAGGCCCCGCACCTGCTCCAAGCTGAGGTCCCGGGGCAAGGGTTCCTGGAAGCGTTTTTCATACAGGCGGTACACCACCTCTAGGTGAAGCCTTGGATCAGCCCAGGCCCGGGCTTGACGCTGGAGGCGGAGGGCGCTGCGGGTGTCCCCCAGACCCTGGGCGTAGAAGCGGGCATACCCCTCCCCTACCCAGCACACCGTGCAGCCGTTGCCGGCGAGGGCCCGGATAGCGGCATGGGTGATGCGGGTGCCGGGCCCCAGGAAAAGCACCCCCAGGGCGGCCACCGGCACCAAGGTGAGGCCCTCTCGGTCGTAGACGCCAATGCCTTGGGCCTCCTGCTCCAGGAAAGCGTGCTCCACGTAAAGGTATGAAAGGCCATCCCGGAACTTGGGAAGCTCCTTCAGGTTGCGGGCCGGGGGAACGGGGGGCATGGCCTAAGGACGCAGGGAGAGGAGGCCGAGGCCCAACGCCTTCCCCGGGCCAATACCCCGCTCCAGGGTTTGCAGGGCCGCCTCGGGGTTCACCACCTCCAGCACCCCCTCAAAGAGCACCGCTTGGACTTGGACCAGGTGGCCGTCCTTATGGCGCATCTCCAGGAAGATGTCCTGACGGATGTCCGCTAGGAGACGCCCGTCCTTTTCCAAAAGGCGAAAACCCCCCTCCCGCAGCTTTCGCTCCAGCCAGAAGAGCTTTTCCTCGCGGGTCTTGAGGGCCACCCGTTCCCCGGTTTCCCGCGCTCGCTTGCTAGGGTTAGCCCGGAGGCGGAAGCGCAGGACCTGCCCAGGGCGCAGGGCAGGGCGGAAGGGCTTGGGAGGGAAAACCCGGGCATACCCCTCTTCCAGCACGCTCCAGTCTGGCTCGGTGAGGGTCTGCACCAGGACCACGGGGTCCTCGAGGCCCCGGGTGGGCTCCAGGCGCCAAAGGAGCCGCTCTTTCTTCTCGTCTAGAGCCCGGGACACCGCCCGGGAGAGGGTACGGTGCATCTCGTAAGGGTTCGCCAGGTCCTTGCGGGCGGCTTTGGAACGCAGGTCAAGCACCAGCTTGCTGATCCACATGGGGTACCTCCCTCAACCTGACCCGCTCTTTCGGAAGAAGCTCTTCCCGAACGTACCGGGCACCAAACCGGCGCGCGGCGAACGGGGCGATGGGCTGGTCGTACACCAGCCGGCCCTCCGCCGCTTCCAGGACAAGGAGAAGATCGTCCCGAGGCCTGTTCGGAAAGAGGAAGGGGTAGTTCTGCAGGGCCTCCTCCAGGGGCTCTTCCCGCAAGCCGTCTTCCAGGTAAGGCGGGGGGCTTGGCACGTACCCCTTCCGGCCCAGGTAGAGGACGAAGCGGGGGTTCAGGAGGGCCCGGTGGGCCTCCTCCAGGAGGGGCCTGGGCCCCTCGAGGCCCACCAGGAAGGCGGCATCGGAGAGGTAGTACCTTTGGCTGACCACAGTGGAGTTTTCGGAGTCTATACGAATAGGTATGTGGGGGATCGTCTTTTGCAACCACTTTTTTTCCTTCTGTGTATTGACCGCAACATAACCCTTAGCCTTGTAAACAAACTGGGCCGTCTGGTAGTCCATCCGCAGGACTCCCTTCCGGTCCACCCGCACCCCCATGCGCAGGGCGGCCAGGTCGGAGACGTCCTCCCCCCGGTCCCGGCCCAAGGCGGCAGCCAGGAGGCCCAGAACGCCGCTTTTGGTGGGGTAGGGCCAGGTGTCCCGGTGGTCAAAGCGGCTCCGGGTGCCCCAGGACTGCATGGGGCCTTGGAGCCGAAGCAGGAGCGTGGGCATGCTAACCTCCCGGGGCGAGCAACTCCTTAAGGGCCTCCTCCGCCCTCTTCCTCAGCCCGCCTAGCCCATCCACCAGGTCAATGCCCCGGACCTCTGCCTCGGTGAGGTTTAAAGCGCCCTTCCACTCGGGGTCTAAAGCGCCGTAAGCCCGGTCAAACTTGGCCCACTCCCGGACTAGTGCCTCCACGGAAAGGGCAGAAAGGGCTTTGCCTTCCTTGGGCCAGATGGGCCTTTCAAAGGCGGTGGCCAGGTTGCGGGGCAACCCCACCCCAGCACGGAAAGCCAGAAAGAGGGGCGGGTTGTGGGCGGCAAAACTGTTCTGCTTGCCCGAGGGCAGGGTGAGGGCGAAGGCCTCCAAGAAGGCCAAGGCCCCCTTGAGGGCCAGCTCCTTGTCCCCTTGCAGGTTCTCCAGGAGCTTATCCAGGTTCACCACCGCGTAGCGGTAGAGGGTGGCGGAGTAAAACTCCACGTCCCCCATCATCCCTGCCCCCGTCTCCTCCTTGGGGTTCAGGTCGTCCACGGCGGTGTAGAAGTCAAACTCCCGGTCCACCTTGTGGGTAGAAAGGGCATGGGCCACCTGGCAGGCGGCGTCCACGCCAAACTCGGGGGAGTCCGCCAACATCCGGCCGAAGAGGGCCAGGTCCACCGCCTTGCCCCCGTCCAGCGCCTTTTCCAAGGCCTTCTTGAGCTCCCCGTCCACCTCGGCTTTCTTCTTGCCTTTGGCTTCCTGAGCGGTGAGGGCCTCGAGGTTCTCCCGAATAATCTGGGCCAGCTGGTCCAGCTCCTTCTCCCCCAGGAAGAGGAGGTACTCCGTCCTCCCTTCCTTTACCCCAAGACCCAGGGCGTTCAGGGCGTATTCCACCGCCCGCTGGGCCTTGTCCTCGGGCACGTCCTCCAGCCGCTTCAAAAGGGCCTCTAGGAGGCGCTTGGTGCGCACCGCCCGCTCAGCCTCGGAAAGGAGGTGCCACTCCCTAAAGGCCACCCGCACCGCCCGCTTCTGGGCCTGGCTGGAGATGCGGGCGCGGCGGAAGCCGCCGAAGAGGGCGTCCTTGGGGCTTCCCGTGTCGTCCCGGTTCAGGTTGCTGGGGGCCACCGTCTGGATCACGTGAACTTCCAGAAGCTTCATGCCTTCACCTCCTCTATCTCCTCTTGCGTCTCCTCTTCCCGCACGCCGTAGTACTCCCGGGCCCAGCGGGCCTGGACCCGCCTCCTCCCGTCAAACCAGCGGAGGAGGTCCTCAAGCAATTTGGCGAAGTCTAAACCGCCTTCCACCAGGCCCACCGCCTGGCGCAGGCGGAAAGGGAGCTGGTCCCGGTCCGCATCCAAAAGGGCCAGGAAACGCTTTTCCACGCTCTTGGAATCCCGGGCCTGCTCGGCTTGCCTAAGGGCCTGGGCCAGGGTGCGCCCCTCCTGGTAGGCCCCGTCCTTCAGGGCGTAGAGGGCGGCCACCAGGTAGTGGGCCTCCCGCTCCCACCCCCCCTCGGCCACAAAGCCCTCCACGTAGGGGAATACGGGCGGGTATTCCCCAGGTGGGAAAGCCAAGCTTCTCCGCAGGGCTGCCCGGGCCGCGGTCCAGGCCCGGCTTCCCTTAAGCCTCTCCAAGTGATCCACAAAGACCTTGCTCATGGTGTCTTCCCCTCCTTTTCCTGCCTGGGGGCCAGGACGGAGCCCATGGCCCTTTCCCCCTCCGCCAAAGCCTTGAGGTGCCTCCCTTCCGTGCCCAAAAAGGCGCGGGTTTCCTCCCAGGCCCGAAGGGCCGCCCGCCGTACCTCCTCCCGCCAGAAGTCCATGGCCCCCGGCCCGGCGAGCTTTTCCAGGAACTGGGGGAAACGTCCATCCAGCTCCGCCCAATAAAGCCGCAGGAGGGGAAGGGAGTCCTGGAAGCGGCGAAGCTCCTCCGGGTCTTTGTCCCCCAGGAGCCCTTGGGCTACCCGCCGGGCTACCCCGGACAGTTCCTTGCCCACCTCCTCGGCCAGCTCGAGGCCCTTCTGCAAAAGCGCCTCCGCCACCGGGGAGAGGAAACCCTGGGGCAGGGGGTAGACCTCCCGGCGCACATCCAGCACCTTGGCCTGGTCGGACACCTGGCCCAGCACCCGAAGCTCCCGCCTTAGGCCCAGCTCCTCTGCCAGCCGGAGCGCATGGGCTAAGGTGGCGGGAAAGCTCTCCCCAGCCGCGGGGAGCATGGCGGAGAAGTCGCGCCAGAAGCTCTTCTCCACGCTAAGGCGCAAGGGCGACACCTGGCCCTTGGCATCCAGGCGGTGGGCCACCATGGGGTCGTGGAACCCCACCTCCAAAGGTTTCACCCCAGGACCGTAGGCCATCTCCCGCACCCCCGTTCCCTCGTCCAAGAGGCACACCCCCCGGCTGGGCCAGGCGTAGACCAGGGCAGCGCCCTGAAGGGGCCACTTGGTGGCGTGCCCCGCCACGTCCTGGGTACGGAGGGGAGAGCGTTCCCACACGGGCACCCCGGGGTCCTTTTGGGGCACCAGGTTCAGGACCAAGGTCTGGAAAAGGTTCTCCCCCACCACCAAGAAGGCGGCGGGCCGGGCCAGGGGGGCATCCTCGGCCGAGGTGACCCCAAGCCGCTTAAGAAGCCCGCCAGGAGCGTAAGCCTGGTGCACCAGGAGGGCCCTAGCCGCCTGGGCATAGGAGGTCATGGGGACGTTCTCCTCCGTGGTGTGGTCAAAGAGGGTGGGGTTGTTGCCGCTTGCCATCTCCGGCAAGAGCTTGGCCCAGGGGAGGGGGTCTTTGGTGGGCAGGTCAGGGATTTGCAGGAAGGGAGCCTCTTCGTGGAAAAGATAGAAGCGGTCGTAGAATCGGCTTAGGTAGCCCTCCAGGGCCTTTGAGTCCAACTCTCCCCGCTCCACCAAGTCCAGAGCATCCCAAAAGTCCCCGAGCCGGGGCAGGGCCCGGTAGAGGACCGCCAGGAGGAGGCGGTGAAGGGCAGCCTCCTCGAGGGGGGAGGGGGTATCAATGCGCTCTATGGCCGGGGCCCTGACCAGAGCATCCCTTAGGCTTACCTCCCGCACCCGTCCGCCCTCGCGCACGGGAATCCAGGGTTCTTCCAGCAGGTTGAACTTGGCCAAAGGACACCTCCTAACTGCAGGTTACGGGGCCAACCCGTCATCCGCTGTCGGATTTAACCTGACCCGTACACCACCCCCAGCTCAGGGTCTAGCTCCACCCGCACGCCGCCATACACCCGACCCACCTCTAGGTGCCTCAGGCCCCGTAGGAGGCCGCTTCGCCGCCAAGCGGGCGGGGGGTCTTCCCTAAGGAGGACCTGGGGAATGGGGTAGCGGGAAAGCCGCACCGCCCGGGACCAAAGGGCCACCGCCTCCTCCTGGGAAACCTCCTCCCCCTTGAGGCGCACGGGGCGCTTGCCTTCCGGGTCCAGGGCCCAGCTTTCCCCCACCCGGTAAAGGGGCACCACCGGTATGCTGGGGTCGCCCAAACGGGTGAGAACGCGCTGGGTCCTCTTGTTCTCCGCGTCGTCGTCCAGCTTGAAGGCGGCGGTCAAGGCACTGGCCTCGGTGTCGGAGAGGAGGGCCTTGAGGTCCATGAGGGACAGGTTTTCCGCCGTCTTGGCCTCCTTCTCCCAACGATCTTGTAAGCGCCCGTAGCTTTCTTCCGCCCGTTCCCTCAGATCCTCCGGGAAGTCCACCGGGAAGCGACTGTAGACCTCCTCCAGGAGGGCCTCGAGGTCCTCCGGCACCCCAAGGGCCTCCCGGTCCTTCAGGGAAAGCCAGGTGGAAAGGAGGAGGTAGTCCTCGTAAACCTTATCCCAGCGAAGCTCCTCGCCGAACTCGGGCTTGCCCTGGAGGCCCCCCACCAGGAGGAGGGGCTCCCCATGCCCCTCAGACCTCTCCCGCTCGTGGCGGTGGAGCCGCCCCAGACGTTGGAAGAGGAGGTCAATGGGGGCAAGGTCGCTATAGAGGAGGTCAAAGTCCAGGTCGAGGCTCTGCTCTGCCACCTGCGTGGCCACAAGGATGGCCCTTTCAGGCCTGGGGCCTCCCTTGCCGAAAAGGCTAAGGGCCACAAGCTCCCTCAGGGCCCTTTCCTCCGCGGGGAAGCGGGCGTGGAGGAGGAAGACCAGGGTGCCGTCCAGAAGGCGCTTCCCCACCACGAAGTCCCCTTTCTCTCCCCGCGCCTTCCAGAGTTCGCCCCAGGAGCCCTCCGAGGCAGGATGGCCAAGGGCATCCAAAAGCCCCTCCAGGGTAAGCCTTCCCCCTTCCCCCAAGGCCCGGTAAAGGGCCTGGGCCCGGTCCACGGTGTTCACCATGGCCCCCAGGGCCCCGGGGAGCCTACGCAAAAGCTCTCCTGCCAGGGCCTCCGGCTCCACGGGGGCGGCCTGAAGGCGCACCCGCCTGGACTTCTGGGGCACGTGCTTGGCCCCCAAAAGCTTCCCCCCGGCGAAGGCCGCCACCCGGGGGTAAGGCGGTAACCCCTCCACCGGAGCCTCCCAGGCCTTAAGGAGCTCCTCCCGCTTGGCCTTGGGCAGGGTGGCGGTCATGAGCACCACGCTGGAGCCCAAGGCCCTAAGCCAGCGGAGGAGGGCCAGAAGAAGCCCCGAGGTATAGGTATCGTAGGCGTGCACCTCGTCCAGGATCACCACCCGGTTCATGAGCCCCCAGAGGCGGATGAAGTGGTGCTTTACCCTCAGCACCCCCAAAAGGGCCTGGTCCAAGGTGCCCACCCCATGGCCTGAAAGCATAGCCCGCTTCCTGGCGGAGAACCAGGCGTAGGCCCCCACCCCGCCTTCCTCCCCGTCCTGGGCCATGGCCACCCCCTTTTGGGGGTCATACTGGGGGTCATACACCTGCGCGGGCTTGGAGCTTTCCAGGAGCTTTTCGTACTCCGGGTTCAGGAGGGCTGCCCCGTGCTGGAGCTGGAGCTCCAGGAACTCCCCTGCCGCCAGGCGCTCCAGGAAAGCCCTTACCCGGGGGAAAAGCCCGTTGGCCGTGGCTTGGGTAGGAAGGGCCACGTAAAGCCCCCGGTGCCCCAAGCGTTCCTGGAGGCGGTGGTAGGCGTATAGAGCGGACTCGGTTTTCCCCAGGCCCATGGGAGCCTCCACCAGGAGAAGAGCGGGTTCCCGAATTTCCTGGACCCCATCCAGGAGGGAGGAGACCGCCTCCTGCAAGGGGTTCGGGGCAAAGGGGAAGAGGTCCCGAAACTCCCTTTCCCCCTTGGAAAGGGGCTTGGGCCAGCGGAGGCTCTTTAGGGCCTCCCGGGCCTTCTGAAGCGCCTCTTCCCAGTAGCCCGGGGCTGTGGGGTCCCGGCCATAGGGGAAGAGGGTGGGGTCGGAGGCGATCCAATCGGCAAAAGAGGCCAGGGCCATCACGCGGAGGAGGGCCTCCGGGCTGGGGTCGGGAAGAGAAGAAAGGGGCTCAAGGCCCAGGGCCTTCGCCAGGGCTTCCACCAAATAGGCCCTGGCTTCCCGCCAGCTTTGGGGCTCGGCCTTCACGTGCTGCTTTCCTAAGGTGCGCTCCCGCTCCTCCGCAGGGAAGCCGTGGTGGGCTCCCAGAGCCTGGGCCAGGAGGTAGGCTGCCCTTCGGGATAAGCCCCATTCCCGGAGAACCTTCCTCAGGTAGAGGTCGGTGAAGACCCCGTGGGCCACCCAGGACTCCCGGATCAGCTCCTCGTCCCAGGTTAACCCAGCCCCTCGCACCCGCTTGGCCCCCTCGGGCCAGGCCGCCTGGAAGACGGGGCTTGCCTTGCCCAGGTCGTGAAGGCCGGCCAGGAAGGCGGTGAGGCGTAGGGCCTTTTCCTCCTCTAGCTTCCAGTCCTCGGCGTAGAACCTGCGAGTACGGGCAGGTTCCTCCTCTAGGACCGCAAGGGCCACCGCCGCGGTGTCCAGCATGTGGGCCAAGAGGGGGTGGAAGGGGTCCCCACTCTTGGCCCAGAGGGCTAAGGCCGCACGCTTGAAGTCCATGGGCCCACCCTACCCGCCCAAGGCGACAGGGGCTGTCGCCTTTTCCAGGACCTGCCTGGCCTCCGCCAGCCAGAGCTCCCGGAGCTCCGGGGGAGAAAGGACCTCCACCCGGGGCCCGAAGCTCTGGACCCAGGCCAGGACTTCCCAAGGTACCCCGCCCTTGAAAGGAGCCGCCCATAGCCGGGCCAGAAGGCTCCCATCAGGGAGTTCCCGCTCCACCCGCAGGCCCGGGTAGTCCCCCTCCAGCACCCGCCAAGCGGCCTCGGGGGCAAAGCGGAGGCGCACCTCCACCCCATCTTCCCGCACCCCCACCACCCCCCAGGCCTGGCGGAAGTAGACGTTCGGATCAAAGTTCTGAGGGAGGTGGTAGGTTTCTTCCAGAAGGCGGGCGTGGCGCATACGGGAGAGCTTGAAGGTGAGGACTGCCCGGTGGTAGGTGCGCTCAAAACCCACCGCGTAGAGGCCCAGGTTGGTGCGGTTGGCCTCGAGGAAGTACACCAAAAGCTCCTTCGGCCGCCAGTTCTTGGAGCCCCCAGAGCGGTACTCAAAGGCTAGGACGCGCCTCTCCAGGAGGGCCCGGGCCACCATTTCCAGGGTGCGGGAGTCCCCCTGGCGCTCCTTCAGGCCCTCGGTGCTCTTTAGAAGGAGGCCACGCAGGGGCTCGGGGAGCATCCGGGCCAGTTTTTCCAGGGCGCTCCCATACTGTCGGGTTGGGGCCTGGTGGTAAAGAAGCCTCCCCGCCGCGAAGAGGGCCAAGGCCTCCACAGGGTGGAGGGCAGGCGGGGCATCCCTCAGGCGGTAGCGCCCCCAAGCCACCCGCTCCAGGGGGTAGCCCTGGAGGACGAGGGCCTCGAGGTCCCGCTCCACCGTGCGGGGACTCACCCCATAGCGCCGGGCCAACTCGGCCACGCTGTAGGGCCTGAGTTTCAACTCTTCCACGAGGTCCAAAAGGCGCTCGGCTTTGGGTTTTCCTGGCATCCTGGGCGAATTATAGCTCAGGGATATGGTATCCTTAGAGGCAGGGGCTTGCTGTTCCTTCTCCTCAGCCCTACTGGCCAAGTTGCTAGAGCGGATCTTGACAACCCGAACCCGAATTCGGGGTATTGCTTGGAATAGATCCTGTAAAATACCCTTAGAAGGGGGGCAAACGAGGTTTTTGCCGTTCTGGTCATGTGTAGTCCCCACGCACGTGGGGATGGACCGCCCAGCGCTGGACGAGGGCCATTCAGCAGGTCGTAGTCCCCACGCACGTGGGGATGGACCGCTGGTCCTTCAGCGCCCCGACTCAGGTAGAGCGTAGTCCCCACGCACGTGGGGATGGACCGGGCCACCACCACCATTGCAGGACGGAAGTACCGTAGTCCCCACGCACGTGGGGATGGACCGCTGAGCGCGCGTTCAGGGCCGCTGCTCGCGCCGTAGTCCCCACGCACGTGGGGATGGACCATGTGGTGCTCAACCTCACCTACCGCGGCCACAGTAGTCCCCACGCACGTGGGGATGGACCGCTGACGCTGCGGGGCAAGGGAAAGCGGGGAGTGTAGTCCCCACGCACGTGGGGATGGACCAGAATGGCGAGCATCGGACGCTGACTGGTGGAGTAGTCCCCACGCACGTGGGGATGGACCGGTCCTCCAGCCTAGCATTCACGGCCTCTAGTGTAGTCCCCACGCACGTGGGGATGGACCGCGGCCCGCATCGCCGAGGAAGCGGACCGCAACGTAGTCCCCACGCACGTGGGGATGGACCGGTAGGCCAGGGCAAACCCCTGGTAGTTCCGTTGTAGTCCCCACGCACGTGGGGATGGACCGTTCCGCTCCCAGGGCAGCGATTACCCTGTCCAGTAGTCCCCACGCACGTGGGGATGGACCGACTAGAGGCCGAAACCGGTGAGCAGCAATTCCACCCCAAAGGTCAATGGATTTCAGCGAAGGCCTGGCGAACCCTCGCTAGGAGGACCTCGGCATGGGCCAGCGCTTCCTCAGCCTCTTCACGGGTGTAGGCTTCCTTTGGGATCAAGCCGGGCAATGCATCCGGATAACGGGTGGGTATGTAGAGCTTGTCCAAGGCCAGGGCTAAGGAGAAAAAGGGTGCGAACCTCTTCCCCCACTCCCCTGGTAAGTCACGCACAAGTCGGGCAAGGCTATGCCCCCAGGGATCCAAGCCTAGAGCGAACCAAAGGCCCTTTAGGGCTTTCTCTCCGGCCTGTTGAGCCATAAAAGCGGCTTGAGCGTGCTTGCCTACCGTCAGGAGAACCCTGCCGGCCTCCAGGTCATCTTCGGCCTGGAGTAGCCAGCGCTCCCCTTCAAGCCGCCTCTTTTCCACGCTCATAAAGGGGCACAGCCTCCTTTAGAATCCCCCGTAAGAAGGGGAGATCCTGTCTTTCGATCAGCTCCTCGGGGGTGAGCACCAAGGCCTCCACGGGCCATGGGGCGTCCTTAAGGAGCTCCAGCACCAGTCCGATCCGTTTTAGAGGCGGCAGGTGGGTGCGGGCTACCACCAGGAGGTCCAGGTCGGAGCGGGCATCCGCGGTACCCCGGGCATGGGAGCCGAAAAGGTAAACAGCCTCGAGGTCTAGGGCTTTCCGAAGCCTCCGCACCGCTTCTTCGAGGTATGGAGCCAGGGCCTCCACACCCCCAGTGTATCCCAGCCAATTTCGAGCCCGGGTACTTTGGCCGGGGCTGGGTGATCCTGTGTTGGGGAGGGGTGCTGGTGGTGGGATCGGATCCCCGGGCGGAGGAGAGATTGGGCACAAAGAAATTTAATCGTGAATATTAGCACAAATACCGTGCACAAACGCTACTACCACTCACGCCAGCCCTTCCCTAAGGCATACAGGTACACCACCGCTGCTTCACCGGCACGGTGGGCTGCGGTGTGAATATCCAGGTAGAGCACTAGGCCGTTGCCCTGGGCCCGGGCCGAGTCCGCAAACACACCCAGCCACCCTGTACCCAGGAGGCTTGTTTAGGTGAGAGCATCCCGTCGGTTCACACCGCCTCCAGTTACCGGCGGATGAAGCCCTGTACTGCCTTGGTAGCCTCTTCTGGGGTGATGGCCTTGGCAAAGGCCCTACCCACAGGGGTTTGGGGGCCTTCCACCTTACCTCCCAGTTCCAACGCTGCATCCCGGGCCAAGGCCAGGTGGGCTTCCTCGTTCATGGCGATGCTGGCCGCTGCCGAGAGGACCGCCTTGTTCTGGATCAGGGGAATGGCTCCTAGGTAAGCTCCCGTAAAGGCGGTCTCCAAGGCGATCAAGGTTTCCAAGACCTTGAGCCGGCTGGCAGCGTCAAACCGGAGGTCCCCATAGGTGAACTGGGGCCGGGTTACAGGGGTGGCCTTAAAGGGGCCCGCTATCGTGTCCCTAAGCGCCTGCACGTGGGCCTCCTCGTGCTTGAGAGCCTCGGCCAGGTAATCGCGGATGTCTCCAGGGAAGGGCACCATGAGGGCCCGGGTGTAGAAGTCGCTGGCCAGGTACTCGGCGGTAAGGGCCAGGTTGAGGATATCCAGGTCGCCCACCCCTTTGGACTGGGCCAGGGTCTGCCCCAAGAGGCCCTTAGCGAAAGCCGTGGACAACCCAACCGCGGTCAACACCTTCACAAACTGCCTGCGCACCATGGTTTTCTCTTGCATCCTCTCATCACCTCCCATGAGGGGGCACCTTTGCGCCCTCGTCCTACCCTTCGCAGGGAGGTGGGGTTTTGGATTTACCGGGGAAGACCGAACAGGGTGGTGGGTTTGGAACTTCCCCCGGGAGGCTCCAGGGAAATGGCCACGGCCAGCGCTTCTGGGGGAAGGCGCAGGGTCTTAAGGGGAAGGCGGAAGGTGGAAAGGGGCAGGGGTTCCCCATGGTCCAAGCCCCAGGCCTGGAAGACTTTGCCCTTAGGGGGAGACCCATGGAGAAGGATCAAGGCCGTGCGGTCAGCCCTCAGGATCGCCCGGCCCACCACCTCCCCTTGTGGGCTCACCAAGGTGATTACCTGGGTGGTCGGCTCGCGGAGGGTGAGGAGCCAACCCCCTCCCAAATAGGTTCCGTACCCCAGAGCAAGTATGAGGAAAACCGCTGCCGCTTGCCTCAGCCAGCCCCAGGGCGCAGGCCGCCGAAGGGCGCGGATGCGGGTCATCACCTTGTCCTCGAGGCCCGGGGGAACGGGGGCAGGGGGCACCGCCTCCGCCAGCTGGGAAGCGGCCTCCATCCAAGCCTTGGCCTCAGCCCAAAGCTCAGGGTAGGAGGACAAGGCCTCCTCCACCCGGGAGCGCTCCTCCGGGGAGAGGGCGCCTAGGGCATAGAGGGGTAGGAGTTCGCGCACCTCCTCAGGGTTCACGGAGCACCTCCTTAAGGCGCAATAGGGCGCGCCTAACCCGGGTCTTTAGGGTGCCCAGGGGGATCCCCAAAAGCCTGGCCGCCTCCTGGTGGGAGTGTCCGCGGTAGTAGAGAACCTGGATAACCTCTCGCTCTTCGGGATCAAGGTGCCTTAAGGCGCCTTGGAGACGGATGCGGTCCAGATGACCCTCCTCGTTCAGGCCGTCTCCCGGTAGGTCGAAAGCCTCCTCTGCCTCGTCCGCTTGGGGCTCCAGGAGCTTAGGGCGGGCCTGCAGGCGGCGGAGGAAATCCACGGCGGTGTGGTGACCAATGGCCAGGAGCCAGGCTCGGGCCGAGGCCCGGCGAGGGTCAAACTGGCGCGCGTTTTTCCACACCCTAATGAAGGCTTCCTGCACCACATCCTCCTGAGCGTTAACATCCAAACCCATCCTGCGAGCCAGTCCCAAGAAGGCCCCCGCGTAGCGCTGGAAGAGCCACCGTAGGGCCTCCTCCTCGCCCCGCGCTACCAGGGCTAGCAGGGCTTCATCGGAAAGACCCTCGAGGCTCATCCTCCGCCCATCCTACCCTACGCATGTTCCCAGGGGATTGGTTTCAAGGGTGGGATCCAGACCTGGTCGCTATACCGCATGAAGCCCCAAGAATCGCAGGGCAGCCAGGGGGTTGAAGGAGAAAGCCTCCAAGGCCGCCTCCTTCCGACGAACCCCTTTGGGGTTTAGCCACGACACCAGGTGCGCCCGCAACACCGCCAGCACCTCGCCCCCGCACCTGAAAAGCATCCTCCCGCACCCACCCCAAAAGCTTCCCCTGGTTCCCCTTCAGGACCAAAAGGTACTCCCCCCTTTGCCCCCACCTAGCGGGCCACCTCGGGGTACAGGAAGCCTGCATCCCCCACCACCACCTTCCCTAAGAGCCCCTCGGCCCCCAGGCGTTCCAAAAGCTCCAGAAGAGCCCTATCCTCCCTCCCCTCCGCCCTGGCCTGGGCCAGGGTGCGCCCCAGGGAAAGGGCCCATGCCTCCACCAGGTGCACCTGGGGGCTCTTGCCCTTGCCGCTTCCCCGCAGGACCTTGCCGTCGGCTACCAGGACCTTTTCCCCTTCCAGCTCCCCTTCCGGGAAGACCTTGGCCAGGGCCTCTGCCAGGGCCTTAGGGTCCAGGTGGGGGAGGAGGTGGGGGTTGGCGCGGGCGGTCAGCCCGTCAGGCCTGGGATAGGGCTTCGCGCAGGGTCATGGAGAGCCATCTACCCCAAAAGGGGTACAACGGTCAAGTCTGGGGGGAAGGGAAAGGGAGACGGTCGGTGGTCCCAGCCCGGCACTGGCCGTTATCTGGTGGCCGATGGACTCGAGCCCGCCCTTTCCGTGTGGGGGAGGAGCTGGCGAAGCGTATACACCGCTGAATGCTATTAGGAGGGGAAGCCCATCGCAGCCATTCGGCGGCGTTTATGGAGCTGATCGCACACGGCCTGAGGTTGTTATTTCCCTTTCGCCTCTCCAGAGGTGTACTGGCCGATATGCCAAGCACGCCAGCCGATCTTGACACGCATGGTGCGGGAGGATATACTGGGCCAAACGAGGTTAGGAAACTAACTACGCTGATGACCGGCACGGCTACCCCGCCCATTGCGGATTTGCAAGCCTTAGGCTTCAGCCAGTATGAAGCCAAGGCTTATCTTGCCCTCCTTCGGGGCGGGCGCCAGAAAGGGTATGAAGTTGCAAAGGAAAGTGGGGTACCCCGCTCGATGGTCTACCAGGCCTTGGAGCGCTTGGTGGCCCGGGGAGCTGCGTACCGGACAGAGGATAAGGAAGGGGTTTTTTACGGAGCCGTTCCTCCCGAAGAGCTTCTCTCCCGGTTTGAAAGGGATCTGGCGCGGAAAATAGCCCGCGCCAGGGAGAGCCTGCGTCGCATAGGGCCGGAGCGTCCTGCCGAGGCCATCTGGCGTGTGCGGGGCCCTGGGAAAACTGTAGCCGAGGCCCAGACCCTGGTGGAACAGGCACACCGGGCCCTCACCCTTTCCCTATGGCAGGAACAGCTGGACATTCTTCAGGATGCCCTAGTAGAGGCACGGAGACGCGGGGTCCGCATCCGCCTTGTCCTTTTCGGAAACCGGGCTGATCCCGAACTGGGGAAGATCTACTACCATCACTTCGTTGACCCCAGGGTGGTAGAGGGAAGGCTTCGGGCACGGCTTTTTGTCGTGGTGCGGGATCACGAGGAAGTGGTGGTGGGAAACCTGGTTGGGGAAGGGGAGAGCTGGGCGGTGCGGACCAGGGATCCGGCGCTGGTCCTGGTGGCGGAGGAGTACGTGCGACACGACGTGGTGCTGGCGGAGATGACACTTGCGTACGGCGCGGACAAGCTCACCGCCCTGTGGACGGGACGGGAGGATCTCAGGCAAATGGTGACGGGGGAGGAGGTTCATGGAGCTCCTTGACCTCTACCGGCTCATGTACCGCATCCGCCGCTTTGAGGAGCGGGTGGAGCGCCTCTTTCTTGCGGGAAAGATCCCTGGCTTCGTCCACCTCTACATCGGGCAGGAAGCCGTGGCGGTAGGAGTCTTGGCCCACTATCGTCCGGGGGACTACCTCACCAGTACGCACCGGGGCCACGGGCACGCCCTGGCGGTGGGGGTGGATCCCAAGGCCATGATGGCGGAGCTCTTTGGCCGCGCCCCTGGGATCTGCCAGGGAAAGGGGGGGAGCATGCACCTCTTTGATGCGGACCGGGGGATGCTGGGGGCCAACGGCATCGTGGCTGGCGGTATCCCCATTGCCGTGGGTGCCGGGCTGGGGCTCCGGGTTTTAGGGCGGGAGGGGGTAGTCTTTTGCTTCTTCGGGGATGGGGCCTTAGGCCGCGGGGTGCTCCACGAGGGACTGAACCTGGCGGCCTTATGGAGGCTTCCCGTGCTCTTTGTTCTGGAAAACAATAGGTATGCTTCCACCACCGGTTTTGCGGAGAGCCATGCCTTCCGTGTTCCCGCCCTGGTCACCGCCTATGGGGTGCCGTATCTGGAAGCGGATGGTACCGACGTGGAGCAGGTCTATGGGGCTACGGCTGAACTCCTCTCCGGCATTCGCATGGGCCGGGGGCCAGCTTTCCTGGAGGCGCACACCTATCGCTTCAAGGGGCATTATGTGGGTGATCCCGAGCGGTACCGGAGCCGCCAGGAGGTGGAGGAAGCCCGAAGAAGGGATCCCTTGGCCAACGCCCGGGGTAAGCTCCTGGCCTCAGGCGTTGCCCAGAAAGAACTCGAGGACTTGGAAAGGGAAGAGGAGGAGCTTTTGGAGGAGGCGGTGGCCTTTGCGGAACGCAGTCCCTGGCCGGACCCGGAGGAAGCCCTGACAGACCTATTCGCCGAGCCGGTGGGCGACTACCCGTGGGGGGAGGGATGAGGGAGATCACCTTCGCCGAGGCCACCCGCGAGGCCATGGAGGAGGAGATGGCCCGGGATCCCCGGGTCTTTCTCATGGGGGAAGACATTGCCAAGCAGGGGGGCATTTTCGGACAGTTCAAGGGGTTGCCGGAGCGGTTCGGCCTGGAAAGGGTTCGGGATACCCCTATCAGCGAGCCCACCCTGGTGGGGGCGGCCTTGGGGGCGGCGCTGGTGGGTGCCCGTCCTGTCTTGGACATCCACTTTGCGGACTTCCTCCTCCTGGCCATGGATGAGCTGGCCAACCAGGCGGCCAGCATCCGCTACATGTCCGGGGGCAAGCTCCGGGTTCCCTTGGTGATCCGGGCCCCGGATGGGGCCATCCGTTCCGCCGGCGCCCATCATTCCAAGAGCCTCGAGGCCCTCTTCCTCCACCTGCCGGGCTTCAAGGTGGTGGCCCCCGCTACCCCCAAGGATGCCAAGGGTCTATTAAAAAGCGCTATTCGGTCCGAGGACCCCGTGCTCTATCTTGAGCACAAGGCCCTTTATCCGCGAAAAGGGCCTGTCCCCGAGGAGGAGTACTTGGTCCCCTTGGGCCGGGCGGAGGTGATCCGCCCGGGGAGGGACCTCACCCTCATCAGCTACTCCCTGACCCTGCACAAGGCCTTGGAGGCTGCCGAACTCCTGGCCGGGGAGGGCGTGCAGGCGGAGGTGGTGGACCTGAAGACCCTTTATCCCCTGGACTGGGATACCCTGCTGGCCTCCGTGGAAAGGACGGGCAGGGCGGTGGTGGCCCACGAGGGGTGGCGCTTCCTGGGTCCGGGTGCCGAGATCGCCGCCACCCTAGAGGAGAGGCTTTGGGAAAAGCTCAAGGCCCCTGTGGCGCGGGTGGGAGCGGCCCACGTGCCCATCCCCTTCAGCCCTCCCTTGGAGCACCGGGTTCTTCCCCAGGTGGAGGACATCCTCAAAGCGGCAAAGGAGGTGTTGGCGTGGCGCTAAAACCCATCCTGATGCCCCAGCTCGGCCTTACCATGCAGGAGGGAACCTTCCAGGGTTTCCTCAAGGAGGTGGGTGAGGGGTTTCGCCGTGGGGAACCCCTCTTCCGGGTGGAAAGCGACAAGGCCCTGGTGGAGGTGGAGGCCGAGGCGGATGGCATCTTGCGGGAGGCCTTGGCGGAGGTAGGCAGAACCTACCCCGTGGGCGCAATTCTGGGGTACTACGAGGAGGTGTGAGATGAAAAGGATCTTGACCGGTATCCTGGTGCTCTTGGGACTCGCCTTCGCCCAGTTCAAGAGCGAGTACAAGCTCTCCGTGGTGGTGGCTCCCAACACCGCCTGGGGCATGGGGGCCCAGAAGTTTGTCGATCTGGTCAAGGAGAAAACGGGCGGCCGGGTGAACATCAAGATTTACTTCTCTGGCCAACTCTTTGCCGGACAGCAGACCAACGAGTTCCAGCTTCTGCGCACCGGCGTGGCGGATTTCGCCATCGGCTCCACCATCAACTGGTCTCCCCAGGTGAAGGAGCTGAACCTCTTCAACCTGCCCTTCTTCTTCCCCAGCTACAGGGAGCTGGACGCGGTGGAGGAGGGCCAGGCGGGCAAGGCCATCTTCCAACGCCTCCGGCAGCTTGGCGCCGAGCCCCTTGCTTGGGGGGAGAACGGATACCGGCAGCTCACCAACTCCAAGCGGCCCGTCCGCACCCCAGAGGACCTCCAGGGGCTGAAGATCCGGGTGGTGGGGGCCCCTATCTTCATCGATACCTTCCGTGCCCTTGGGGCTAACCCCACCTCCATGAGCTGGGCGGAGGTGCTGACCGCCCTGCAGCAAGGGGTCATCGAGGGCCAGGAGAACCCCATCGTGGGGGTGATCATTCCCTACAAGCTCTGGGAGCTGGGGCAG
The DNA here is from genome assembly GCF_002964845.1 of Thermus tenuipuniceus. Lineage (GTDB taxonomy): Bacteria > Deinococcota > Deinococci > Deinococcales > Thermaceae > Thermus > Thermus tenuipuniceus. The sequence continues at coordinate 12,232 of NZ_KZ672974.1, read as the reverse complement.
CGCTACCTCACGGTGTGGAACTACGTGATCGATCCGCTGATCTTCGCCGCCAGCGCCCAGACCTGGCGCACCTTCCCCAGCGATGTGCAGAAAGCCATCCAGGAGGCTGCCCTCGAGGCGGCCCGTTACCAGAAGGCCCTGGCCCGCGCGGGAATGGACGACGGCACCGCCCTCCGCTACCTTTCCTCCCTGGGGGTGAAGGTGGAGATCACCGATCCGCTGGCCTATCTCCGGTCCCATGGCGTGCAAGTCACGGTCCTGACGCCCCTGGAGATCGGCCGCTTCCGGGAGCGGGTGTCGGGTGTGGTCCAGCGGTGGATGGGGGAGATTGGGGGGACCCTGATCGTCCAGGCGGAGGCGGACAAGAAGCGGGCCAAGTGATGCTGCGCAAGGTAGAGGAAACCCTCTTGGCCCTGCTCCTGGGTGGCATGGCCACGTTGGCCTTTGTCAACGTGCTTACCCGCTACTTCCTGCGCTATCCCCTGGCCTTTACGGAGGAAATCCTGGTGAACGCCTTTGTCTGGGCCACCCTGCTGGGCGTGGCCATCGGTTTGCGCGAGGACCAGGAGGGTGCTCACATCCGCTTTGTGGCCCTGACTGAGGTTCTTCCAGGGCCCTGGCGCCGGGGTTTTGTCGCCCTGGGCTTTGCCGTGTTTGCCCTCCTCTTCCTGCTTTTGGCCCTTCTGGCCTGGAGGCAGGTCCAGGACGACCTCCTCCTCAGGACCACCTCCCCATCCCTGGGCCTGCCCAATGCGGTCTACACCCTGCCCACCCCCCTCCTGGCCCTCTGGGTGGCCTTTCGCGCCTTAGAGGGGGTGTGGCGGAGCCTTCGGGGGTAGATGGATGGGGCTTGGGATCCTCCTCATAGGGCTCTTTCTTGCCCTCCTCCTCTTGCGCGTCCCCGTGGCCGCTGCCTTGGGGGCCAGCGCCGTTTGCGTGATTGCTGCCGGGGGGCTTGGGCTTCAGGTGGTTTCCTTCAACTTCCAGGCGGGGATTGCCAAGTTTCCCCTGCTGGCCATCCCCTTCTTCATCCTGGCTGGAGCGGTGATGGACCGGGCCGGCATCGCCGAGAGGATCGTGCGCCTTCTGGTGGCCCTCATGGGGGGATGGCGGGCGGGGGCGGCGATAACCACGGTTCTGGCCGGGATGTTCTGGGGTGCCGTGTCCGGTTCAGGCCCCGCCACCGTGGCCGCTTTGGGTGGGATTCTCATCCCCATGATGGTGCGCCAAGGGTATGCCCCGGGGTTCGCCGCTGGCTTGGTGGCCGCCTCGGCGGAGCTCTCCATCATCATCCCTCCTTCCATCGCCCTGATCGTCTACGCTACCCTGGCCAGCACCTCGGTGGCCCAGCAGTTTTGGGCGGGGATCCTTCCCGGAATCCTCATGGGAGGGCTCCTGGGTCTGGCTGCGGTCCTGGTGGTCCGGGCCCGGGGTTGGGGAGGAGCGGTGGAGGTGGGGATGCCCCGGTTCCGCCTCTTCCTCGAGGCGGTGCCCGGGCTCCTGACCCCACTGGTCATCCTGGGGGGCATCTACGGCGGGGTCTTCACCCCCACGGAGGCGGCCGCCGTGGGGGTGTTTTGGGGGCTTTTTGTGGGTTTCTTCGTCTACCGGACCCTGCGCCCCGCCCATCTCGTTCCTCTCCTGGTGGAGGCAGGGGTGTCCAGCGCCGTGGTCATGGCCATCGTGGCCTGGGCGGGGATCTTCGCCTGGGCTGCGGACACCGTGGGCCTGGTGGGAAAGGCTTCCCAGGTCCTTCTGGCGTGGGCGGGGAATCCCCTGGTCCTGATGCTCGTCCTCAACCTCTTCTGGCTGGTGCTGGGGATGCTTTTGGATGCCGTGAGCATCTACTACCTGACCCTGCCCATCCTGCTTCCGGTCATGCTCCACATGGGTTGGGATCCGGTGTGGATGGGCATCGTCATGACCGTAAACATGGCCATCGGGCAGATCACCCCACCGGTGGCGGTGAATCTCTTCGTGAGCGCCCGGATTAGCGGACTACCCATCGAGAAGATCTGGCGGGAGATCTGGCCTTTCGTCCTGGCCTCGGCGGTGGGCCTCCTCCTCCTGGCCTACTGGCCCTTCTTGCGGCGGGTGCTGTGGGGCGGCTAGGTGCGAGGCTCTTGCCCTACGCCCTGGGCTACGCCCTCTCCTACCTGTTGCGCTCCGCCAACGCCGTGCTGGCCGATCCCCTGGTCCGGGACCTTGGGCTCTCCCCTGCGGCCCTGGGAGGCCTGACCGCCTCCTTCTACCTGGCCTTCGCCCTGGGCCAGCTCCCCCTGGGAGGCCTCCTGGACCGATACGGCCCGCGCCGGGTGCTTTTCCCCCTTCTTCTTATCGCAGGCCTTGGGTCCCTCCTCTTCGCCCTGGGAACGGGTTTCACCCACTTGCTGGTGGGGCGGGGTCTGATGGGGGCCGGCGTGGCCCTGGCCCTGGTGGGGGCCATCCGGGCGTACCAGCTCCACAGCCCCCAGGGCATGGGGGCCCTGAGCGGGTTTACCGTGGCCCTCGGGGGCCTGGGCGGGTTGCTGGCTACGAGCCCGTTGGCCTACGCCGGCGAGAATCTGGGCTGGCGGGGAGCCTTTTTGCTCCTGGCCTCATTGGCCACGGCCCTGGCCCTCCTGGGCCTGGGGGTAGCCCCGCGGGACCCGTTGGCAGGGGAGGACCGCTTGGGAAGGGGTCCTCGAGGCGGCCCGTCGGGTACGGCTTCCCGAGCTTTCCAAGGGGAGGGTTCCTTTGGGGAGAGGTGCGGGCAGGTGGCGAGGGAACGCGGTTGTGGCCTCCATGGGCCTGGTGGCCTTCGCCTACATCGGCGGCTTTTTTGCCGTGCAGAGCCTGTGGGCCGGAGCCTATGCCTACGAGATGGGCCTCGAGGGTCCCTGGGTAGGTCGGTGGCTTCTGGTCCTAAACGCCGCCTCCATTGGTGGAGGAGTGCTGGCCGGGGTGCTGGCTGGCCTGTTGGGTACCGGACGCTCCCTGGGGATGGGGGTGGCTCTATTCAGCCTGGGCCTGGTGCTTTGGGCGTTGGGCGCTCCCTTGCCCCTGGCCTACGCCCTGGTGGGCCTGGGGGGTGGTTTCAACGCCATGGTCCTTGCCCAAACGGCCTCCCTGGCTGCGGATTCCGCTGGCCGTGCCATGGCCCTGGTCAACGTCACGGGGGTTTTGGGCATCTTTGCCATCCAGACCTCCTTTGGCCTGGCCGTGGAGCGGGGGGGGTACCCCCTCCCGCTCCTGGGGCTGGCCCTGCTTCAAGGCCTTGCCCTGGTGGGCGCCACGCGCATGCACCGGGAAGCCCTCGGGAAGGGGAGCCGGCCCTAACCGTTACCCATCCTTTTCCTGGTGGGCTATGGTTTCCACACGAACCTAGGGGTGCCTCTGAGGAAAGCCGGGCGTCCCGGGAGCTCGCTTCCCCCCGAGGCTCCTCGGGAACCTCCGGGACAGGTCTTGACATAATCGCGCAGGTTCGCTTAAAATCGCACAAACGATGCCCCTAGCCAGCTTAAGACGGCAAAACCTGCTTGAGCTCCTCCGCCAACACGGGGGTTTGAGTACCAAGGACCTGGCCCGGCACCTGGGGGTTTCCGAGGCCACGGTAAGGCGGGACCTGGCTGCCTTGGCCAGGCAGGGCCTCCTGCAGCGGGACCACGGCGGGGCCTTTCTCCCCGAGGCGGAGCCCCCCTACGCCGTGAAGCTCACCCAGAATCCCAGCCAGAAGGAGGCCATTGCCCGCAGAGCCAGCGGCATGGTCCCAGATGGGGCCACGGTGATTCTGGACTCCGGCACCACCACTCTGGCCCTGGCCCGCCTGCTGGCGGGCAGGGCCCTACGGGTTGTGGCCCTGGACGTGGCCCTGGCCCAGGCCCTGGCCCAAGGGGAGACGGAGGTCCTGCTCCCGGGCGGAAGGGTTCGGAATGGGTTCTACAGCCTGGTGGGCTCCTGGACCGAGGAGCTTCTGGGCCAGGTGCGGGCGGACATCTTCTTCCTGGGGGCCGATGCCTTCAATCCCGAGGGGATAACCAACCACACCTTCGAGGAGGCGGCGGTGAAGAGGAAAGCCATGGCGGTGAGCCAGCGCACCGTCCTCCTGGCGGACCGCAGCAAGTGGGGGAAAAGGGCCCCTGCCTTTGTGGCCCCTCTGAACGCCCTGCATCTCGTGATCACGGACCTCGAGGACCCTACCCTCGAGGCCCTGGTGCCGGTGGAGGTGGTACGTGAAACGCTTTGAAGCCCTTTTCGGACACAAGCCGGTCATCGCCATGGTGCACCTCAGGGCCCTTCCGGGCACTCCCCTTTACGACGGGGACCTGGAGGGGATCGTGAGCGCGGCGCGGCAGGACCTCCTGGCCCTGCAACAGGCCGGGGTGGATGCGGTGATGTTCGGGAACGAGAACGACCGGCCCTACGAGCTCCAGGTGGACCCCGCCAGCACCGCCACCATGGCCTACGTGATCGGCCGCCTGAAGCAGGAGATCCGGGTTCCCTTCGGGGTGGACGTGCTCTGGGACCCCATGGCCACCATGGCCCTGGCGGCCGCCACGGGGGCAGGCTTCGTGCGGGAGATTTTCACCGGCCTCTACGGATCGGACATGGGCCTCTGGCAGGGAAGGGCAGCGGAGGCCCTGCGCTACCAGAGGCGGCTCGGGCGGGATGACCTCTTCCTCCTGTACAACGTTTCCGCCGAGTTCGCCTCTCCCCTGGACTCCCGCTCCCTGGTGGAAAGGGCTAAAAGCGCGGTGTTTTCCAGCCTGGCGGATGCCATCCTGGTTTCCGGCCCCATGACCGGGGAGGGGGTGAACCTGGAGCATCTGCGGGCGGTGAAGGAAGCCTTGCCCCAGGTGCCGGTGCTGGCCAACACCGGCGTCCGGCACGAGACCGTGGAGGAGATCCTTAGGGTAGCGGATGGGGTCATCGTGGGCACGGCCCTCAAGGAGGAGGGGATCACCTGGAACCCCGTGGACCCCAAGCGGGCCCGGGAGTTCATGGAGATCGTCCGGGGGGCAAGGGGGCGGTGATGATCCTCGGGGTGGATGTGGGCACGACCTCGGTGAAAGCGGTCCTCCTGTCGGGGGAGGGGGAGGTGCTGGCGGAGGCGGAACACCCCCACGCCCTCCACTCCCCCCATCCCGGCTTCGCCGAGGAGGACCCGGAGAGCTGGTGGCAGGGCCTTAAGGCCACGGTCCGCCAGGTGCTCCAGGGCCGGGATCCCCGGGGCTTGAAGGCCCTGGGCATCTCCGGCATGGTGCCGGCCCTGGTGCTCCACGATGCCCGGGGACGTCCCCTGAGGCCCTCCATCCAGCAGAACGACGCCCGGGCCGTGGAGGAGATCCGGGAGCTCAGGGAGCGCTTCGGCGACGATTGGCTGTTTGCCCGCACCGGAGCCACCTGGAACCAGCAGGTCCTGGCCCCGAAGCTCCTATGGCTCAAAAGGCGGGAGCCTGAGGTTTGGGCAGGGGTGGCCTGGATCTCGGGCTCCTACGAGCACATGGCCTTCCGGCTCACGGGGGCCCGGTACCAGGAGGCCAACTGGGCCCTGGAGTCGGGGCTCTGGAACCCTTCCAGAGAGGCCTGGCTTGGGGAGGTGCTGGAGTACATCGGCCTGGAGGCGTCCCTCCTGGGCCCCGTGCGGCGGCCCTGGGAGGTGGTGGGGGAGGTGGATGCCCAGGTGGCCCAGGAGGTGGGCCTTCCCCATGGCCTTCCCGTCATCGCCGGAAGCGCCGACCACATCGCCGCCGCCCTGGCCTCCGGCCTCAAGGAGGAAGGGGAGGCGGTGGTCAAGCTGGGAGGGGCGGGGGATTTCCTCTATGCGGTGGACCGGTTCGCCCCTGTGCCCGAGCTCTTCATCGACTTCCACGACATTCCCGGCCTGTACGTGATCAACGGGTGCATGGCCACCACGGGGAGCCTCCTCCGGTGGTTTAGGGATGGGTTCCGGCCCGGGGTGGGGTTTGCCCAGCTGGACCAGGAGGCGGAGGCCGTGCCCGCGGGGGCCCAGGGCCTGGTGGTCCTGCCCTACTTCCTGGGGGAGAAGACCCCCATCCACGACCCCGAGGCCCGGGGCACCGTGGTGGGCCTTACCCTCACCCACACCCCCGCCCATCTCTGGCGGGCCCTGTTGGAGGCGGTGGCCTATGCCTTCCGCCACCATGTGGAGGTCCTCGAGGCCAGGGGACACCGGGTGGAGCGCCTTTTCGCCATGGACGGGGGTGCCAGGAGCCGGCTTTGGCGGGGGATCCTGGCCAGCGTCCTGGAAAGGCCCCTGGAGAGGCTTTCTGAAGCGAACCTGGGTAGCGCCTTCGGCACCGCCTTCCTGGCGGGGGTGGCCGTGGGGCTCTGGGGGTACGGGGATATAAGGCGCAGGGTAGAGGAGGTGACGGAGCCCGTGGGGGAGTGGGTCCCTATTTACCGGGAACTTTACGGGGTCTACCGGGAACTCTACGGCCGCCTCAAGGCCCTCTCNGGGAGTGGGTCCCTATTTACCGGGAACTTTACGGGGTCTACCGGGAACTCTACGGCCGCCTCAAGGACCTCTACCCGCGCCTGGGAGGTGGGTATGCCTAACGCCCTGGTGACGGGTGCGGGTAGCGGTATCGGCAAGGCCATCGCCGAGCGGCTGGCCCGGGATGGCTTCAAGGTGTGGGTCACGGACCTGGATGGGGAACGGGCCAAGGCGGTGGGGGAGGCCTTGGGGATGCCCCATCTGCCCCTGGACGTGACCTCGAGGAAGGACCTGGAGGCCGCCCGGGACCGGGTGTTCCGGGAGGACGGCCGGCTGGACGTCCTGGTGGCCAACGCCGGGGTGTCCACCATGAACCGCTTTCTGGACCTGACGGAGGAGGAGTGGGACTTCAACCTCACCGTGAACGCCAAGGGCACCTTCCTCACCCTGCAGACCTTTGCCCGGGCCATGGTGCACCAGGCCCTCATGCCGGGACGGGAGCTTAGGGGAAAGATCATCGCCACCGCCTCCATGGCCGCCCGGCAGGCGGCCCCCCTCCTGGCCCACTACACCGCCAGCAAGTTCGCCGTCTTGGGCCTGGTGCAGGCGGTGGCCAAGGAGCTCGCCCCCTACCGGATCACGGCCAACGCCGTCAACCCGGGGTTTGTGCGCACCTCCATGCAGGAGAGGGAGGTTCTCTGGGAAAGCCAGCTCCGCGGCATCTCCCCGGAGGGGGTGGTCCAGGAGTACATCCGCCAGACCCCCTTGGGCCGGCTGGAGCTGCCCGAGGACGTGGCCAAGGTGGTGAGCTTCCTGGCGGGTCCGGACTCGGACTTCATCACCGGGGAGGCGGTGGAGGTGAACGGCGGTGCCTGGATCTTCTAGGGCGATGGGGTGGCTGGCCCACGGGGCCCTGTGGCTTTTCAGCCTCCTCTTCCTCCTGCCCCTGCTCTGGACCCTGCGGAGCGCTCTCCTCCCCGAGGGGCTGGCCTACGCCCTGCCCCCTGCCTTCGGACCCTGGACCCTGGAGAACTTCTGGAATGTCCTCGAGGGGCCTTTTGGAAAGGCCTTTCGCAACAGCTTCCTGGTGGCCATCTCCGTGGTGCTCCTGGGCTTGCCCCTGGCGGCGGGCCTGGGGTATGCCCTGGCCCGCTACCGGGTGGGGGGGCACGGGTTGCGCTTCGCCGTGCTGGCCACCCAGATGCTTCCCCCCATCGTCCTGGCCCTGCCCCTCTTCGCCCTCATGCGGCTTTTCGGCCTGTCGGGGACCCTTTGGGCCCTGGTGCTCTCGTACCTGGCCTTCGCCCTTCCCTTTATGGCCTGGTTGCTCCTGGGGTTCTTCCAAAGCCTTCCCCGGGAGCTGGAGGAGGCGGCCTACGTGGACGGGGCCACGCCCTTCCAGGTGTTCTTCCGCGTGGTGCTGCCCCTGGCCACCCCCGGGCTCTTTGCCGCCGGCATCCTGGGCTTCCTGCTCTCGTGGAACGAGTTCCTCTTCGCCCTGCTCCTGTCGGGCCGGGACACCCAGACGGTACCCGTGGCCCTGTCCACCTTCGTCACCCAGCGAGGGGTGCTCTTCGCCCAGGTAGCGGCGGGGGTGGTGCTTTCCGTTCTTCCCGTGGCCCTTCTCGCCCGCATGGTGGACCGGTATCTGGTGGAGGGTCTCACCCTGGGGGCGGTGAAGTGAAGGAAGGAGGTGGGCTGGCATGAAAAGGTGGCTTGTGGTGGGGTTGGCTCTCGGGCTTGGGGCTTCCCTGGCCCAGGGGGTGGTGCTTCGGGCCCTCATGGAGGACGTGCCGGAAACCCGGATCATCGAGGCGCTCCTCCCCGAGTTCGAGCGGGCCACGGGCATCCGGGTGGAGTTCGAGAAGGTCCAGTACGGGGCCATGCACGACAAGCTGGTGGCCCAGTTCCTGACTCCGGAGAACGCCTACGACTTCCTGCAGGTGGACTTCCTCTGGGCGGGGGAGTTTCCCGCCGCCGGGTGGCTGGAGCCCCTGGAGTCTTATGTGAAGGCCTCGGGCTTCGACCTCTCCGTCTACTATCCCTCCATGCTGGACCTGGTGGGGTACTACCAGGGGAAGCTCTACATGATCCCCATGTACAACTACGCCATGGGGCTCATCTACCGCAAGGACCTGCTGGAGCGCAAGGACCTCAAGGACCGCTTCCAGGCCCAGTACAAGCGCCCTTTGGCCCTGCCCCGCACCCTGGAGGAGTACGTGGAGCTCTCCCTCTTCATGGCCAAAAACGCCGGGGTTTCCGGGGCCGCCATGCAGGGGCAGCGGGGGGACCCCAACTTCATGGAGTTCTCCAACTACCTCTTCGCCGCCGGGGGGGATTACGTGGACCGTAACTGGCGGGTGACCCTGAATAGCCCCCAGGGGGAGAAGGCCCTGAGCCTGTACGCGAGGAACATCCGGGAGGCAGCGCCCAAGGGGGCCCTGAACTTCAACCTGGACGACACCTTCCGGGTCATGTGCCAAGGCCAGGCCTTCAGCATGGTCACCTACTGGTGGATGCTTCCCCAGCTGGACGACGCCAAGCAGTGCCCCAAGGTGGCGGGCAAGGTGGCCCTGGCCCCCATGCCCGGAGGGGCAGGGGTGAACGGGGGGTGGGGCTGGGCCATCCCCAAAAACAGCCGCAACAAGGAGGCGGCCTGGAGGTTCATCTCCTGGGTGGAGTCCAAGGAGATCGTGAAGAAGCGCGCCCTGATGGGCCACGCTCCCACCCGCAAGGATGCCTTCCAGGATCCGGAGGTGCTGAGGAAGTACCCCTACTACCGCCAGGCGGAGGCCATCATCGCCAAGGCCAAGAAGGTGCCCATCTTCGCCTACACGGCGGAGATGGAGGACGTGGTGGGCCGGGAGATCAGCCTGGCGGCGGCCGGACGGAAGGCGGTTAAGCAGGCCCTACAGGATGCGGCCAAGGGCCTCGAGGGGCTCTTGCGCAAGGCGGGGCTTCTCCGCTGAGGGGGCAGGAGATGGGGCAGAGGGGGGTAGGCTGGTTGCTGGCCCTTCCGGGCCTGGCGGTCCTGGGTGGGGTGGTGGGCCTCCCCCTTCTGTACGCCCTCTTCCTCTCCCTGACCGGCTACAGCTTCCTCAGGCCGAGCTACGACTGGGTGGGGCCTGCTCGGTACCAGGAGGCCTTCCGCGACCCCTATTTCCTCCATGCCCTGGGCCTCACCGCCTTGTACGTGGCCGTTACCGTGGGCCTCACCCTGGTGCTGGCCCTGGTCCTGGCGGTCCTCCTGCAGCAGAACCTGCCCTGGAAGGGGTTTCACTACTTCGTGGTGAGCCTGCCCATGCTCATCGCCCCGGTGGGGGTGGGGCTCATATGGAAGATGATCCTGCACCCGGAGCTGGGGATTCTCTCCTACCTCTTCGGGAAGGTGGATTTCTTTGGGGATGCCCGCTACGCCCTCTTTTCCTTGGCCTTGGTGGACGTGTGGCAGCAGGTGTCCTTTGCCGCCTTGGTGCTCCTGGCGGGCCTGAGGAGCCTGCCCAAGGAGCCCCTGGAGGCGGCCTACGTGGACGGGGCCACCCCCTGGCAGGCCTTTTTGCGGGTGACCCTACCCCTCCTCCGTCCCGTGCTGGTGGTCCTCCTCATCCTGCAGACCCTGGCGGAGGTGCGCACTTACGACCTGGTCTACGTGCTGACCCGCGGGGGGCCCGGTTCCGCCACGGACCTGGTGAGCTACTACATCTACCGCAAGGCCTTTTTGGGCCTGGACCTCTCAGGGGCCAGCGCCATGGGCTACCTCCTCCTTCTCCTCACCCTGGCCCTGGTGGCGGCCTACTACCGGCTCCTGACACGGGGCTGACAAGCCTCTGGGAAGGTGGTGTGCGGTGGTGGAGCTTCTGGGGGTGCGAAAGCGCTACGGCGAGGTGGTGGCCGTGGACGGGGTGGACCTGGGGCTTAAGGAGGGGGAGTTCTTCACCCTGCTGGGCCCCTCGGGGTGCGGCAAGACCACCACATTGCGCCTGGTGGCGGGGTTCGAGGCGCCCGATGCCGGGGAGGTGCGCATCGGGGGGGAGCGGGTCAACGCCCTTCCCCCTGAGCGGAGGCCCATCGGCATGGTGTTCCAGAACTACGCCCTCTTTCCCAACATGACCGTATTCGGGAACGTGGCCTTTCCCTTGAGGCTGAAGGGGCTTCCCGAGAGGGAGGTGCGCCGCAAGGTGGGCACGCTCCTGGAGATGGTCCACCTGGTGGGCCTCGAGGGGCGCTACCCCAAGGAGCTCTCCGGGGGGCAGCAGCAACGGGTGGCCCTGGCCCGGGCCCTGGCCCGGGAGCCCAAGGTGCTCCTTTTGGACGAGCCCCTCTCGGCCCTGGACGCCAAGATCCGGGAGGAACTGAGGGGAGAGCTTAAGCGCCTGCAGAGGGAAACGGGCCTCACCACCCTGTACGTGACCCACGACCAGGAGGAGGCCCTAGCCCTTTCCGACCGGATCGCGGTGATGCGGGAGGGGAGGGTGGAACACCTGGGGACCCCCAGGGAGATCTACGAGGAGCCTGCCACCCCCTTCGTGGCCGCCTTTGTGGGAACCGGGGTCCTGGTGCCCGGGGAGGCCCGGGAAGGCCTGTTCCACCGGGACCGTCCCTGGCCCGTGCGGGTCAAGGGGGAGGGCCCGGGGTTCCTGCTCCTGCGCCCCGAGCGGCTCCGCCTGGAGGAGGGGGGGTTCCTGGAGGGCACGGTGGTGCTGGCCACCTACCTGGGGAGCCTGGTGCGCCTGGAGGTGGAGGTGGGGGGCCTGGTGCTGAAGGTGGACCTGCCCCCCGGCAGGGTGCCTGCCCTGGGGCAAAGGGTCCGCCTGGGGCTTCCTGAGGAGGCCCCCTTTGTACGGGAGGAGCGATGAGGCTGGGTTTTCGTCCCCCTAGGGATCCCGCGGCCTTCCTGGACTACGCCAGGGGCCTGCTTCACCGCTACCAGTTCATAGAGGTCCCCGGTTCCGCCGCGTTGGAGCTCTTCGAGGCCGCGCAGGAGGCCCGGTCCATGGGCTACGTCCTCACCTTCCACGCCCGCTACATGGACCTGTATCCCGGCTCCGGGGTTCCCGAGATCCGCCAGGCCTCCCTAAGGGTGCTCCGGGAGGATCTGGAGCGGGCCGCCCGCATGGGGGCCTTTCTGGTCAACCTGCATGCGGGCAACCTTCCCTGGACCGACTACCCGCCCCCTGGCCTCTCCCCGGCCCACGAGGCCCTAAGGGAGCAGGAGGAAAGGCTTAGGCGGGAGTATCTGGAAAGAGCCCTGGAGGGCCTGGCGGAGCTCGCCCTGCTGGCTTCGGACCTGGGCCTGAGGCTTACCCTGGAGAACCTTCCTGCTCCCCAGGAGGTTCCCAGGACCCCGGAGGAGATGGCCTTCTTCCTCCAGGTGCCCCAGCTGGAGTTCTGCCTGGACCTGGGCCACGCCCGTATGGCGGGACAGGACCCCATGGCCTTCGTGGAAGTCCTGGGAACCCGGTTGGTCCACGTTCACGCCCACGCCAACGACGGACGGTACGACCTCCACCTGCCCCCAGACCCGGAGGACCTAAGGGCCTTCGCCGGGAAACCCTGCACGGTGCTGGTGGAGCTTCCCCCCAGGAACGCATCGGAATACCTGGAGGTGTACGGCAGGTTGGCCTCAACGGGGCTGGTCCCCGAGGCAATGGGAGGTGAGGGATGAAGCGGCAAGCGGTTTGGATTCTAAGAGACTGTCGTAAAAGCCTCGCATCCTTGAAGGGTGCTGAGAACACGCACATCTTACCCCAGCGACCTCAGCGATGAGGAATGGGCCATCCTTGAGCCCCTGATCCC
>NZ_KZ672973.1 GCF_002964845.1 Thermus tenuipuniceus | reverse complement strand
GACCCAGAAGGCCCAATCCGCAGCACCCCCTCGTTCCGCATGGAACCGGGACCAAGCAGGACGCCGGACAGGAAGCGGTTCTCCCCGCTAAAGACCACCCACCCCTCCGCATCCCCCTCCCGAAGCACCCCCAGGGTGCCGCTTACCGTGAGGCCACTTACCCTCAGGACGCCTCCAGCTCCCACCTGCAACTGGCCCCGAAGCTCCACACCCTCTTCCAGCAGACCCCCGCTCTGCACCCGCAGGGGCCCTCCGTGCAGACTAACCGCTCCCCGCACCGTGAGCCCCGCCAGCTCCGGTAGGTTCATGGTGATGTTCCAGCGAGTCCCCGTGGGGTTGACGATCTCCGCCGTATCCCTAGGCCCTGGACAGACCCCACCCGCCCAGTTGCGGCAGTCGTTCATGGCCCAGCCGTTCCCAGCGCCTGTCCACACAAAAGGATTGCGCACCCGCACTCGCAGGCTGGCCTCCTCCTGAACCCCGCTCAAGCTAGCCACCAGGGTGAGAAGCCTCTCCCCCGTGGCTGCATCCCCTGCTGCCCGCAAGCGCACAGTAAAAGTCTGCTCGGCGGAACCTTCCACCGTGAGCCGATCTGGCTCCAGCGTCAAGCCTTGGGCCGGGCTTCCCTGCTCCAGCAGGCTCAAGGCCACATGAGCCCGCTCCTGCAGGTTCAAGGGTCTCAGCGCCAGCCGGATCTCCGTCTGCCCACCCCGTAGCACCTCCACCTCGGGCGTGAGGAGGCGCATCGTCAACCCTACCTGACAGCTCACCTCCACCAAGGCGCTCCGGCTCTCCGCCGCCCCCCTTTCCTCCACCGTCAGGAGGTAGTGGAAGGGACCAGCCTGCCCCGCCGGGCACACCCCGGCCAGCCTCAGGCTCCGGCTAGACCCGCCCCCCAAGGTGGTCCACTCCGTAGCCTGACCAGGAAGGAGGGGGCTCCCGTCCACCCGCACCCCGGGCCCCTCCCCCACCAGCCGCAACCGGTACTCCACCCCCTGGGCCGTGGGATTAGCCAGCACCACGCCGGCCTCCCCCGTGGCCCCAAGCCGCACCACCGTGGGGCTCATCCCAAGCCGTGCCCCCTGGGTGGCAGGCTGGGCCGTACCCCCGCCCCCCTGCCGTCCCTGGGCCACCTCCCCCGCAATCCTGGCCGCCCCAGAAGCATCCCCGCTCACCGCCGCGTCCAAAAGGCAGGCCCGCCGCAGGTACTCATCCTGGATGGGGTTGCAGAAGGCCTCCGCCGCCCTCAGCCGCTCCGGGTCCAGAACCGGCGGCCCCGCCGGGTAGCGGGTATCCGGCCTCGGCCCCGTAAACAGCCGCTCCCCAGCCGCTACCTCCCAGCTCCGCCCAAACACCTCGTAGAGCACCCCGAAGGAAAGAGGCGGGGTAAGGCGGCCCCCCTGCCGCGTCTGGAAGTCGTCCGCGGGGTTCCCGTTAGCGTTCCCCATCATCCCCCGCAGGCGCCCCGCCAGGGCCCCAGGCCGCACCGACCCCACCCCCAGCATCCGCACCTGGCCCCCGTTCAGGGAGTCCCCAACAACCACCAGGGCCGGCCGCGGATTCCCCCCAGGGAAGACCAGGGCCACCTCCAGGGGACGGCGGTCCGTCAGGCGATTGTTCACGAAAAGGTTCCCCCACCGGTTCACCGCCACGTAGGCGTCCCCCGGCAAGGCCAGGTAGCCCCGCTCCGAAAGCTCCGCGGTCCGGTCCTGCCCCTCCACCACCAACCCCAGGGGCACCTGGGGCAGGAAGTTATCCGCCTCGCCCCAATGGGCCCGCATCAGGGGGTAGACCTCCACCCGCACATCCCCCAGCCGGGCCGCCAGACGGCTGGTGTAGGTGGCGTCCGGGTTGCCCGGCATGGAGAGGAACTGCAGCTGGAAGGGCATCTCCGGGCTCTCGTTACCCCAGAACTCCCCCTGGGCGTGGAAGTCGTAGGCCGCCCCGTCCGGGGTGATGAGGTGTGGGTCGCCGAAGAAGCGTACGATCCGGTTCACACGCCGATCGGGGTCCTGGGGGTTGTTGTTGGGGTTATCGTCCTCGTCGGGGAGGCAGGTGACCACCGCGGGGGCCTCCGCCAGAATCTGCCCCTCCCGCTCCGCCCGCACCCGCCCCACGAAGGAGCCCTCCTCCGTGCAGCGGTAGGAGACCTGGAAGCCCTGGCTCTGCCCGTCCCCCAGGGAGACACTGCTGGGAGAAACCTGGACCTCCGTCCCCACCAGGGAAACAGTGAGGCTCCCCTCCCCCGCGTAGCCCACCCGCCCCGTCCCCCGGGCCGTCTCCCCCTCAAAGGCCCGCAGGGCCGGTACGTCCAGGGTCACCGTCTGGCACAGGTCCACCACCCCAAAGCGGACCCAGCCCACGCTCAACAGGGGGAAGCCGCTCAACCGCGCCTCCCCTACCACCACCACCCTCTTGGCCTCCGGGGGAGCAGCCGGGTTCCGGCATTCCGCTGGCCGGTCAAGGGTCAGGGTGAAGGTGTTGCCACTGGGGTTCCGTAGGCTGGCCATGGGCCGGGCCCCGGGAGTGTTCGCCTCCGAGAGCCGGTAGGCCTCCACCCGGGACAGGAAAAGCCCAGCCCCGGTCCACCGCCCCGTCACCCGCACCCTGTCCCCCAAAACCTCCCCCACCAAGGATTCCCGCCTGGGATTGGCCTCCAAGGAGAGCCACTCCCCCAGGTCCAAGGTCACCCCCCCCTCCAGAAGGGCCCTCGCGCCCTTGATCTCAATAATGTTCCCATCGAGTGCAGCCTCAAGCAGGTACCCCCGCAGCCGGCCCACCGCCTTGCGGGAGAGCTGGAACCGGGCCTCCCCAGGCTCCACCTCCCCTCGCAAGGCCCCACCCTTGGGGGCATAGGCGTAGCCCAGGGAGGTGTACACGGGGTATGCGGTGAGGGAGACCCCTATGGCGCTGGCATCCTTCACCATCTGCACCCCAAGCAGCTTGNTCTGCCCCCCAAGCAGCTTGACCAGCCACTCCAAAGGGGTGAGAAGGCCCCCGCCTACCCCCACCACCACGCCCCCACCCAACAAGGGGGAATCCACCCCAAAGCCAAACCGGCCCCCCAGCTCTACGTTCCCCTCCGCAAAGGGCGTCGCAAACACCGGCCCCCAGCTGAAGGAAGGGTCTGCCCTAAAGGGCAAGTCCGCCCCAGTATCGATAATCCCCCGAATCGCACCGCCCGCCCAGAAACCCACCTCCAGAAGGCTCACATCACGGGAAAAGTCGTCGTTTTCGTCAACCTGCCCCAGGAGGTTCAGGTTGCTCAGCCCAACCTCTGACCAAAGCGACAACCCCACAGGGTGCTGCAGCAGAGGCACGATCGCGTGGGCCAGCCAGGTAAACCTCCTCCTCCCGCTAAGGTCCCGGTGTTCCCGGTAAGCCTCTGCGTGCTCCCACACCAGCCGGCCCTCAAACTGCCCCCCTAATCCCAGCTCTCCCCTGACCCCGGCCGCGTTCATGCGCACCCGGCCCCCGCCTACCAAGAGATTCAACTTGCTCGCCAGCTTGGGTCTACCCTTATCCTTGTGCTCGCATTCAAAGGGCTGGGTAACAGAGAATTCCAGGTACACCTGCCCCAGCTTGGAAAGGTCCAGGCCCTCCAGGTTAAGGTTGCTTAAGGCCCGGTACTCGGGGGGCCCAAACTTACAGGTGTACCCCAGGACCTCCCTGCCCCCCCCGCTCTGGGGAACAAGCCCCTGCACCTGGATGCTACCCCACCTCTGCAGGCTCCCCGTGTCCAAAGGGTAGACCCCCGCCCGCAGGAGGGCATCCATGTCCACCTCCTCCTGCACCCGGGCAAACACCTCCCAGGGAGCCGCCATCTCCACCGCCAGCAGGGCGTACCCACCCCGCCGGGCCACCACCTCCCGTACCCGGCCGTAAACAATGGCCGCCTCCCCTGTGCCCGCTATCCACTTCCCCACCAAAGTGCCCAGATCCTGGCCCCCCACCGGCTCATCCCGTAGCAGCAGGGGAAACCGCGGCCGCTCCCCAGAACCCTCCGGTACCTCCAGCACCAGCGCCCGCCGCCACTCCTCCACAGAAAAAAGGGCAAACCGCGCCCGCAAAGTCCCCTCGTCCAACCGGTAGGCCACCGGGAACCCCACAAGCCCCTCGGGCAACAGCACCGTCTCCGGCCGGGGCTCCACCATGGCCACCGTGGCCAACCCGTTGATGTACCGCCGGCCGTCCCCCATGTCCCGCCGGCGCACGTTCACCACCAGCGCCTCCGCACGAAACTCCCGCGGTGCCTTCACCCGGATCCGCCCAGGCCCCGCCCAGGCCACCTCGTAACCCCCAGGGTCGTACACCTTCAGCTCCAGGTAGCCCGGATCCCCAGCAAACCGGTTCCCCGCCTCGTCCTCCACCCAGACCCCCAAGAACCGCTCCTCCCCAGGCGTCAGCACCAGGCCGTCCGGGGAAAGCACCACCCGGACAATCCGGTCCTGCCCAAGAAGAGACGCCCCGGAAGAAGGCGGCCCCACCTCCGAAGGCGGCTGCGGAAAACCCACCCCAGAGGTAGGCGGCGGCAGAGGCACCCCCTGGCCCCCACCCCCACCAGCCCGCACGGTGAGGGTGAGGTTGACCGTGCGCTCCGGCTGCCCCTGGGCCTGCCCCTTGAGGGTCAGGGTGTAGCCCCCCGCAGGCACCTGGGCCCCCACAGTGAGGGTCAGGGTGCTCCGGTCCCCAGTGACCGGGTTGGGGTCAAAGCTCCAGGCGATGCGGTCCGGAGCTGGGCTCTGCCCGAGCCGGTCGCTCCCAGAAAGGGAAAGGGTCACCGGCCCGGTGAAGCCCTGCCGGGTGAGGGTCACCCCTACCGTCCCCCGGGCCCCCGCGTCCAGGGTGAGGGTGGGAGAGCCCAGGCTCAGGGTGTAGCCCCCCCCGCCCCCACGCTGGAAGAGGCCGCAGCCCCCAAGGCCGAAGACCAGGATCAAAGCCGCCAGCATGCCAAAGATGCGGGCACCAGAGCGCATAGGCCACCTCCTGCCGCCAGGATATCCACCCCACCCTTACACGGGACTTAAACGGCGGGGGGCAACCTCCATACTTTCACTTTCATCACTTACTTACTTAAGGTGTATTGAGGAGAAAAAGCTCCAAGAGCAATCTCCACCCACCTCTAGGGGTACAGCATGGGCGGTCCGCTCCAGCGCACTTCCTCCAAGGCGCCATCAAAGCGCAGGATGGCCGCCAGCCGGGCCCGGGAGTAAACCCGGTAGGGTTCCTTGGGGATGAAGGCGGTCACGATATCCACGTGCCGCGGGGTGGCGTACTCCAACACCACGTGCAGGGGAAGCCTTAGGCGGGGAGGAAAGACCATGTAGCCCAAGACCAGCATCCTTTGGTCCTCAGGGTAGATGGCCAACTCCCTGCCCCATTCTAAGGCCCTTAGCACGTCCAGCTCGGTGAAGCCCTCCTGAAGCATGTGCTTGGCCACATGGGGCCCCAGGCGGTAGCGGCCTTCCCGGAGGTGGGGGAGAAGGTCTTCCAAGCGGCGGAGCTTTTTCACGGGAACCCACCCCCTCTATCCTCCCAGTCTAGGGTCCTCGCGGGGAAAAAGTGTGGGCTTTAGCGGTAAGGACCCAGGGCCCCAGGGTCCCGCACCGCTAAAAAAGCCCCGTAGACCCGGCTTGCCCCTGCCTTAAGAAGGGCTTCCTTGGCCCTTAAGAAGGTGGCCCCGCTGGTGAGGACGTCGTCCACGAGAAGCCAGCTTCCCTCCACCCGAAGGGCGGGAACAAAGAGGTCCTCGGGCAGGTACCGACGGGCCCGGCCCCGGGTGGGCTGGCTTGGGGTGTGGCGCACCCGCCGCAAAACCCTGAGGTAGGGAAGCCCAAGGCGGGCTGCCAGGATCCGTCCCAAAAGCTCAGGGGGATTGAAGCCCCTAACAACCAACCGGGGAAGCAGGGTGGGGACGGCGGTAACCCCGGAAAGCCTCCAGCCCTGGGCCAAGACCGCCTCCGCCAAGGGTTCGGCCAGAAGGGGGGCAAGGCCAAACCGTCTACCGTACTTCAAGGCCCGCACCATCCCTCCCACCCGCCCGTAAAGGCCCAGGTAAACCATCTCCCCCGCACCAAAGGCCCGTAGGCCCTGGCGGCAGGTGGAGCAAAGAAGGGGTGCATCCAACTTTCCACCACACCCCGGGCAGGCATGGCCCAATAGGCCCTCAAGAAATCCCCAAAGCATCCCGTAAGGCCTCGTCAAAGGGTGGGTAGAGGATCCCCTTCTCCGTGATAATGCCCGTAAGGTAGCGATGAGGGGTAATGTCAAAGGCAGGATGGTAGGCAGCTACCCCCAAGGGGGCAAGGCGCACCCCCCTTAGCTCCAAGACCTCCTCGGAGGAGCGTTCCTCTATGGGGATCCCCTGCCCACCTTCCAGGCTTGGGTCCACGGAGGAAAGGGGCAGGGCGGCATAGAAGGGAATCCCGTGGTGGTGGGCGAGAACCGCCAGGGTATAGGTGCCGATCTTGTTGGCAAAGTCCCCGTTTAAGGCCATGCGGTCCACCCCCACGATGACCGCATCCACCCGGCCCTGGGCCATGAGGAAACCCGCCATGTTGTCGGTGATCAAGGTGGCGGGAACCCCGGCCTTCTTTAGCTCGTAGGCGGTGAGGCGGGCCCCTTGCAGGTAGGGCCGGGTTTCATCCACCCAGACATGGGAAACCCGCCCCTGGCGGTGAGCCTCCACGATGGCCCCCAGGGCGGTGCCGTACCCCCCCGTGGCCAGGGGGCCGGTGTTGCAGTGGGTGAGGACCTGGCCCCTTAGCACCTTGGCCCCATGCAGGCTTATGGCCCTTTCCGTCGCCTCCACCTCCCGCCAGAGGGCCTGGGCCTCCTTAAGGCTTCCCGCCAGGTTCCCCCAGTGCGGGCGCATGCGATCCAGGGCGTAGAAGAGGTTCACCGCCGTGGGCCGGCTCTGCCTTAGAAGGCGGTCTGCCTCCTCCAGGTCCTCCCCCCTCAGGTGGGCCAGCACCATGCCATAGGCCGCGGAAACCCCGATGGCCGGGGCCCCCCGCACCACCATGGCCCGGATGGCCTCGGCCATCTCCCTGGCGGTGCGCACGGGAACCCAAATCTCCTCGAGGGGAAGCTTCCTCTGGTCCAGAAGCCAGAAGACCCTTTCCCTCTCATCAAAGCGAAAGGGCAGGATCCTTTCCACCCCTAAAGCCTAACGCAGCCTTAACACCCTGTCGTCGTGGGGGCGCACCTGGCCCCGGCCATCGCGGTTGGAGGTGGTGACGTAAAGGGCTCCATCGGGACCAACCTGCACCTCCCTTAGGCGGCCAAAACCCGAAAGGACCGTTTCCACCCGCGCCACCCGCCAGTGACCCTTGTCCCCTTCCAGTACCAGCCGCAAAAGGGCCTGCCCCCTGAGGCCCGCCACGTACAGGTCCCCCCTCCAGAAGGCCAGGTTCCCGGGAGGGAAACCCTCAGGCCAGAAGTGAAGGGGGTTGCGGTAGCGGGGGTCGTTCCCCCGTCCCACCACCCGGGGCCAGCCGTAGTTGCCCCCGGCCACGATCACATTCACCTCGTCGTGGCCGAAGCCCTGTTCCCCGCTGGGCCCGTGCTCGCTGGCAAAAAGCTCCCCGGTCCTCGGATGCCAGGCCAGGCCCTGGGGGTTGCGGTGGCCATAGCTATAGACCTCGGGCCGGGCCCCGGGGCGGTCCAGGAAGGGGTTCCCTGGCGCCGGCCTGCCCTCTGGCGTGATCCTTAGGATCTTGCCCCCCAAAGAGGACAGGTCCTGGGCCAGCTCCCGCTCGTATACCTCCCCTGTGGTCACGTAGAGCATCCCATCGGGACCGAAGGCGAGCCGCCCTCCGGAGTGCAGGCCGTGGGAACGGGCGGGAATGCCGTCCAGGACCACCCGGTCCAGCACGCCCCTATTCCCTTGGTGCCTCAGGCGTACCACCTGGTTCCTGAGGCCCCCTTCCTCCACCGTGCGGTAGGCGTAGAGGTAGGGCTCCCGGGGAAACTGGGGATGGAGGGCGAGGCCAAGGAGCCCCGACTCCCCCCGGTGGTAAACGGGAAGCTCCGCGTAAAGCGAGGCCCTTTCCCCCTGCACCCAAAGGATCCGCCCCGGCCGTTCGGAGATCAGGAAGCCCCCGTCGGGTAAAAAGGCCAAGGCCCAGGGCACCTCGAGGCCCCCCACCACCTCCTCCATCCGAATTCCTTGCGCCCGAACCAGGGAAAGCCCCAAAAGGCCCAGGAGCACCCGCCTGCGGGAAACCATACCTACCCCCTTGCGGGTGAGCCTAGCACACGCACCCAGAACCCGAAGGTGTCCCCCCGCACACCCCGAGACCTACGCCTTGGGGTCCAGGATCACCTTCACCGCCTGCCCCGAGGCCAAGAGGCCAAAGGCCTCCCGGTACTGGCTCATGGGTAGGCGGTGGGTGATGAGGGGGGTAAGGTCCACCCGGCCCGAGTAGACCAAGGCGGTGCCCTGCATCCAGGTCTGCCAGAGCCTTCTCCCTGCGATCCCGTAGGCGGTGATCCCCCGCATGACCAGCTCCCCCGCCAGGTCAAAGCGAATGGGATCCGAGGGAATGCCCAGGATCCTGGCCTCTCCCCCCGGGATCAAGGCCTTAAGCCCCTGGTGGATGGCCACCTCATTCCCGGAAAACTCCAGGAGGACCTCCACCCCGCTTCCCGTCACCTCCTCCACCACGGAAAGGAGATCCTCCTCCAGGGGGTTCACGAGCCGGTCGGCGTAGGGCCTGGCGAAGCTCAGGCGGTAGGGGTTGGGGTCGGACACCAGGATAGGCCCGGCCCCGCTGGCCCGGGCCACCATGGCCGCCATCAGGCCGATGGGCCCCGCCCCGGTGATGAGCACGCTCTTCCCGGAAACCCCACTCCCCGCATACACCGTGTGCACCGCATTGCCGAAGGGCTCCAGGATGGCCCCCACCTCAAAGGGCAGGTCCTTGGGGTTCACCCAGGCGTTTTCCGCCGGCACCACCACGTACTCGGCAAACCCGCCGTCCCGGTCCACCCCCAGGATCTGGGTGTTCAGGCAGACATGGTAGTTGCCCGTGCGGCAGGCGGGGCAGGCATGGCAGACGATGTGGCTTTCCAGGCTCACGTGGTCCCCCACCTGGGGCCTTTTCACTCCGGGCCCCACCCGTTCCACCACCCCGCTGAACTCGTGGCCTGTTATCAAGGGGGGTTGGATCCTGCCCCTCGCCCAATGGTCCCACCGCCAGATGTGGAGGTCGGTGCCGCAGATACTGGCAGCCTCCACCCGCACCAGGATCTCCCCCGGACCCGGCTCGGGCACGGGGCGTTCCACCAGGGTTAGGCCCTCTTCCGGGGCCAGCTTGGCTAAAGCGCGCATACCTGGGCCATGCTACCACCGGTAAAGGGCACCCACGCCGAAGCGGGTGGTGTCCGCCGCCTCGAGGCTAAAGCTCAAGCCCAACGCCGGGGTAAGGTCGTACCCCAGGGTGAAGGTGAAGCGGGCAAGCCTGCCATCCCCTGGCAGGAAGGTGGAGCCCAGGGAAAGGGTGAGGCCATCCCGGCGGTACTGGGCGCTCAGGGTCTGCTCCCCTCTGAGGTCCAGCTCGTAGCCCAAGAAGAGCTCGGGGCTCAGGTACTTGCCCACGGAAAAGCGGGTTTCCTCCAGATCTCCCCCCTGGAGAAGGGGAAGCTGCACCTGGAAGCGGTCAAGGCCCAAGGAACGAGCCAGCTCCCGCTCCAGCTGGCCCAGCACCAGGTTCTCCAAAGCGGCCCCCAGGGCCACCTGGGGGAGGGTTTCCGCCAGCCGGGTCACATCGGGGGTACCCAGGGTGAGGAGAGCGTAGATCTCGGGCTCGGTGAGGGCGGGATCCGAGGTGAAGCGGGGCTCGAGGCGCACCTTAACCCGGCCGTTTTCCCGCAAAAACTCCCCCGTGGCCTCCAGGAAGACCTTGTGGCCCCGGGTTTCCGTCTGGGCCTTAAGGCGAAACTCGGGGAGGATGCCCCGGTCGGGGGAAAAGCGCAGGAAGCTTGCCGAAGGATCCAGGGTAAAGAGGGAATCCCACAGGCGGAAGTTACCCCACAGAGCCTCCACCTGTCCGGACAGGTAGGGGTCGGCGTAGCTTCCCCCCAGAAACACCTCCCCCTTGAGCTCCCCCTGGGCCAGGCTTTCCTGCACCAGGACCCCCCTTTCCGCATACACCCGCACCCCCTCGAAGACCAGGGGCACGGGGGTGGGCTTTTCCGCCCCGCTTCCCCCCAGCCCCACCCCCCCCTGGGTCAGCTCCTTGGCCCTCGCCTCCGGCAGGGCCAGCCTTGCCCTCAGGACCTCGGCGTTGCCCGTGAGGTGGTAGGTGCCCTTCTCCTCGTAGAGGAAGAAGCTCTTCACGTCCAGGAGGCCCTCTTGCAGGTAGTACTGGGGGTAGTAAAGGGGAAGCCGGCCGTAGCCGGCAAGGCGCAAGGGGAAGAGGGTTCCCTGGGCCTGGGCCTCCCCCAGGTGGATTTCCACCCCGTAGCCTGGGTATCGGAAGGCCACCTCCGCCGGGGTTTCCTCCTTTAGCCCGGGCAGGGTAACCACGCCCTTGGCGCTAACTTGAAACTCCTCCAATCTACCCTCGAGGCCCAGCCTGGCCTTCCCGGGGAAGGGAGCCAAAAGGGTAAGCTCCCCCTCCGCCCGCGCCCCCCCGTTCAAGGAGAGAAGCCCCTGGGGAAGGTATCCCGCCACCGGCCCCAAGCGGAAGCGGAAGTCCTTGAACTCCACCTGGAAACCCTCCCCCTTAAGCCTCAGGAGGAGGCTTCCCGAACCCTCGGGCTGGTAGGGCTTTAAGGGGGGCACCACCTGGAGCACCGGGGTGAAGACCGTATCCCTGAGGTTTAGGTAAAGGTCGCTCCCCTCCGGGCTCCAGTACCCCCCGCCCTCCCAGCTTCCCCGGCCCAGAAGGCGAAGCCGGTCCACCAGGACCCGGCCTCCCTCCAGGCGAAAGACCGCCTGGCCCTTAAGCTCATCCCCAGCCCCCACGAAACGCAAGGCCTCCCCCACCAGGACCCCCTCGCCCCGCAGGGGGTGGGAAAGGGGAAGGCGGAGCCGCACCGCCCCTGTCCAGTAGGCCTCCCCTTCCAAGGGCCCCGCTACCGCCATGAGGAGGAGATGCAGGGGAAAGCCCCGGAGGGAAGCAGAAAGGTCCAGCCGGTCCCCCTCGAGGGCCACTTGGAAGGGACTTTGCCCAAGCTGCCCCTTGCCCTGCACCAACCCAGGACCCAAGGCTCCCGCGAAGAGGAAGGGCAGGCGGCTTCCCGCCACCTCCGCATCCCCCTCCAGCCGGCCCTGGGCCCGGGTACCCTCCAGGGCCAGCTCCCCGGAAACCACCCCCTTCAGATAAGGGGCGTAGCGGCCCACGAGATCCTCCAAGGCCGCTCCCTCCAGGCGAAGCCTGCCGCTAAGGGGAAGAAGCCTTCCTTTGGCGGCGATCCGGCCCACCGCTCCCTCTAGCGCCCCCTCCACCTGGTACCCCTCTCCAAAAACCCGGCCCCGGAAGCGGCTTTCCAGGGAGGGAAGGGGAAGATCCACCCGGACTTCCCCGGCAGGGGGGTAGGAAAGCTCGCCGGCAAGGTAGGGACCCTCCGCCCAGAGCCTGGCTTCCAAAAGCCTCCCTGCCACCTCCAGGGCCTGTTCCCCCGCCCGGTAGGAAACCCTGTAGGCCCCTCCAAGATCCACCTCTCCCTGAAGCCTCCCCGCCCCCGCCGCCCACCAGGGAAAGGCAGGATGCTCCCCCAAGAGGTGCACCCGGTCCTTCTCCCCTTCCAGGCGCAAGCGGAAGCCGGAAAGGTCGAAGGCCAAGGCCCCCTCCACCTTGCCCCCGGCATAGGCCAAGGCCCCTTCCCCTTGGGGGCTGGTCAGGGTCAGGGAAAGGTCCTCCAAGTTCACGCTTCCCTCCAGGGGCAGGCCCACCCCGGGCACCCGGTAGTCCAGAAGAAGCCTGTCCCCCTGCCCCAAAACCCCAAGGCCCCCGGGCAACAGGGCTTTAAGTATCCTTCCCTCCCCATCCGCCTGGCGGGCCGCCAGGTCCAGGCGCACTTCCCCCACCTCTAGACGAGGCCAGGCCAGGCGCACCCTTTCCCCCAAAACCTCCCCCTGGAGTTCGGGGATCTGTTTTCCGGAAAGCTCCAGGCTTCCTTCCTTAAAGGCCACCTTCCCCTTCCAGGCCTCCTGCCAGGCCACCTGCCCCTCGAGGTCCCCGTGGAACCCCAGGGTGAGCCCTTCCCTTCCGTACCGCCCTTCCAGCTCAGCCCTCCGGCCCCAGGCCATGAGGGCCAGGTTCAACCCCACTTCCCGCCAGGGACCCTCCACCCTGCCGGAAAGGGTCAAGGGACCATAGCGGAACCCCTCAAACCGAAGGGCCACGCCCTTAGGCCCCACCTCGCCGGACACCCCCGCCCCGGAAACCTGCACCTGGAAGCCCTGAAGCCCCATCAGGGAAAGCGCTACCTCCCCGTAGTGGTACTGGCCCTTAAGCCACTCCCCGGGATAAACCCCTTCGGCCCAAAGCTCCCCCAGGCCCCGGGGCAGGGCCCCGGCGTAGCGGTAGGCCAGGCGGAAGGGGGAAAGATCCAGCCGCCCGGAAAGGGGAAGCCCCTCTCCCAAAAGATCCAGGCCCAGCCCCTCTCCCCGGGCCAGGACCACCCCATAGGGAGTGGAAAGCCTGCCCTCCCCCGAAAGCCTTCCCCGGTACCCCTTTTCCGCCAGGTAGCGGTACTGGCCCTGGAAGGCCACGCCCTGGTACGCCAAGCTCCCTGATGCCCAGACCTCGAGGCCCGGGCACCTCCCCAAGGGCAGCGGCAGGCAGAACCCTCCCTCCCCTAGGCCCTGCCAGGCCCCCTCCCCCTGGAGCTGGAACAAGCCCGCCCCGAGGTCCACCCTTCCGGCAAGCCCCCCCTGGGGCAGGGGGTAGCGGAGGGTGAGGAGGCCGGAAAGCCCCTTCCGGTAGCGGGCTTCCCCCATAAGCCCCGGCCCCTGGAAGCTCCCCACCACCTCCCCATCCCGGTACCTCACCTCCACCTTTTCCCCAAGCACCTCCCCCAAAAGCTCCGCCCGCAGAGGCCAGAGCCACGCCTTCCCGGATAGCCGTCCCTCCGGACGCTCCAGGCTTACCTTAAGGGCCTCCTGCCAGGGCCCATCCGCCTCCGCCTTAACCCGCACGGGAAGGCCAAAGGGGGCGAGGTCCCGGTCCAAGTCCAGGACCAGATGCCCCTCCGCAAGCCTCAAGCGGAAACCCTCCGCCTCCCCCCCCAGGGAAAGGGCCTCCACCCCTAAGGGCCCGCCCCGGTAGCGGTAGGCAAAGCGGAAGGGCAAAACCTCCCCGTTCCCCAAGAGGCTTCCCTGGCCCTCCAGCTGGCCCAAGGGCTGACCCCGGGGAAGCCCAGGCCACCCCGCTTGAAAACTCCCCTGGGCTTCCAGCCGTGCCTGGCCCAGCTCCAGGCGGTATTGGGCCTTTCCGGAAAGGAAGAGGTCCTCCAGGGTCGCTTCCGCCGCCACCTCCCCCGGAAGGTCCTTGCCCTTCAGGGTAAGGTGCAAAGGCCCTTCCCCCTCCCCCTTTAGGAGAAGCCCATGCCCCTCCGCCCAAAGCCTTCCCCGATACCCCTCCGGGCCCCAGGAAAGATCCACCCGAAGGGCCATTCCCCCCACCTCGCCCTCGCCCATGGCCGAAAGGTGCCAGGCCCCGTCGTACCGGGCCCACAAGGCCAAGGGCGCCTCCCAGAAAACCTCCGCCCGGGTTCCCTCCCCCTTCAGGCGCAAGGGGCCTTCCTGCTCCAGGTAGCGGAGGCTCCTAAACCTTCCCTCCCCCTGGTAGCGGCTCCCCTCAAAGGCCCACGCCACCTCCCCTTCCCCATAAGGGGAGGCATGGCGCAGGGTACCCTCCCCCCTCAAGGCCAAGAGGTTTACCCGGCCCGCAAGCTCCGTCCACCCAAGCCCATCCTGCTGGTAGCGGGCCTCCAGGGCCAGGCCCTCCAAGGGACCCCTAAGCCCAAGCCCCACGGGACCGTAGCGGAAACTCCCCTCCACCTCCCCTTGAAGCCCGGGCCCCAGGCGGAGCCTCCCCTCCCCGGACACCCTCCCTAGCCCCCAGAGCCTCCCCTCCTTGGGAGCCCAGACCAGGCCCGCATCCCGATCGGAAAGGAGGAGGCGAAGAATCCCCTCCCGGTAGTCCAGGGCCAGGGATTCCGCTCCATAGCGCACCCGCGCCCAGGCCTCCCCTTCGCCGGAAAGGGTCAGCCTTCCCCCCGCCCTTCCCACAAGCGAAAGGCCCAGGGCCCGGGTCAAAGGGGCCACCTCCTCCAGGGAAAACCCCACCTCCTCCCCCGTTAGCGCCGCCTCGCCGCCCTCCCACCTTAGGGCCAGGAAGGGCTTACCCTGGTATCCCCCCTGGAAGGTGAAGGGCAGGCCGGCAAAGTTCCCCTCCCCCCTCCCCGCCACCTGAAGCCCCTGGCCCTGGAAACTCCCCGCAATCCTTCCCTCCCTTCCCAGGGCAGCAAAGGGCAAGGCCAGGCTACCCCGATAGCTAAGTCCCTCCCCCTCGAGGGACAAGGGACCTTGCAACCGGTAGCGGAGGCCTCCCCCCTCGGTCCACACCTGGCCCGAAAGGGGCAGGGCGCCAAAGTAGGGAAGCCGAGCCTCCCCGGCAAGCCCCAGGCGGAAGGCCCGCCAGGGCCCTTCCCCCTCCGCCCTTAGGCGTACTTCTAGCCCGTTTTTCTCGTACTCTCCCCGCACGGCTAAGGAAAGCCCTTCCGGGGAAACCTGGCCCTCTCCCTGGAAGTAAGGCCCAGAAAGCCTTGCCCGGGCGGCAAGAAGCTCCTCCCCGGTGAAAAGGGCCTCCCCGTAGGGGCTTTCCAGCCTAAGCCTTCCACCCCGGGTACCCCAGGTGCCGCTGGCCCGTGCGGGTAGCCCCCAAGGGGAGAGGTCAAAGGCCTCCGCCCGGAGCAGAAGGCTTAGACCCTCCTCGTACCCCCCCAGGAGACGCAGGCCCGGGGCCTGGCCCTGGAAGCGGAAGCCCGCCCCCCGCCCCACCAGGCCGAGCCTTAGGTCCGGCTTCTCCAGGTGGGCCTGGGCCTGGTAGGCAAGCCCCAGGAGGTCCAGCTTCCCTGCCATCCGCACCGGACCCACATAGGGGACCTCCCCCTGCCCCCTTACCCTTAGGTCCCGCCAGCCTCCCTGAGCCTCCACGCGGCCATAGGGAGAGGAGAGGCTAAGATGGCCTCCTTCCAGGGTACCCTCCGCCTGGAAGCGGCCGGAAACCCCTCGGTACCTCCAAGGAAGGGCCAGGTGGAAGGGGTACCGCCCGGTGAACTCCAGCCTCCCCACCCCCAGCACCTCCAAACCTTTCCGGTCCAGACGGAAGGCCAAAGGAGGCACCTCGAGGCCCTCCGGCAGGGGGGGGAGGAACCTGCCCGCAATCCGCAAATCCGGGTAGACCTCCCCTTCCCCCTGGGCGTACCCCTTTAGCCCCGCCAGGACCAGCCTTCCACCCTCCCCCCGGAAAACCCCCGCCAGCCAAGGGGTTTCCACCCGGGCCCAACCCTGGAAGCCCCCATCATAGAAGAGGTCCGCCCCAAGGACCAGGGGTCCAAGCCGCGCCCTTCCCCTCAGGCGTAAGCCCCCTTGATGGCGGAGGAGGAGGTCCTGGGCCTTCAAGGTGAGGCCCGGCTTTGGGTCGTAAGCCCCGGCAAAGGGGAGGCTTCCCCAGGGGGTCATGAGCCTTCCCTGGATCTCCGCCCCCAGGCGGCGCAGGTCCCCTTCCGCCTCCAGGTAACGGCCCTTCAGGGCAAGCCTTCCCGAAAGCTCGCCATCCCGGTACAGGGCTTGCCCGGAAAGGCGGAACTCGTCCAGGGCATGGATGGGCAGGTCCCGTAGGCGCAGGGCCAGGGCCCCCCCCCGGTACTCCCCCTCCCCATAGGGGCTTCGGAAGCGGAAGGCCCCCTTTTCCTGCCCCACCTGCAAGGGGAAGGCCACATAGGGGGAGGTGTAGCGCAAGGAGGCCTCGAGCCTCCCCGAGATCAGCCTTCCCTTTCCCTCAAGGCTTCCCACCGCCAGGGGCGTGGGGCTAAGGGCCAGAAGAAGATGGCTCCAGGTTCCCCGGAGGGCCAAGGGTCCAAGCTGGCCCGCCACTTGCTCCCCATTCCCCGCCACCTCCCCCGAAAGATCCAGGGGCCGGAAGAAGGGAAGGCGCACCCCGGGGCTTTGCACCCGGGCCTGCCACCGGCTTCCCTCGCTTTCAAAGGCCACCTGGGCCCATCCCTCCAGGGGCCTGGGCCAGGCCACCTGGCCTAGGGCTTCCGTGCGGTTCCCCTGGCCCTTAAGGACAACCCTGCTTCCCAAGGAGTCCTCCAGGCTTGCCTGGTAGCCTTGGCCCACCAAGCCAAAGCCCAGCCGGTAGGTGCGGTCAAAAAGCCTTCCCTCCGCCTCCGCCTTCAGGGAGAAGACCCGGTCGAAGGAAAGGGTTCCCCGGTGGCGGAAGGGCTCGGAGAGAAACCGCCCCTCCCCCAAAAACCTCCCCTTCACCCGGATCCGGTCCCAGCCCTCCCCCTCAAGCCGAAGCTCCCCATCCCCCTCCACCGGCAGGGAAAGGCGGTAGTGCCGGGCCAGGGCGGGAAGCCGGGGCCGGCCCGTGAGAAAGAAGCGGTAGCGCTCCGCCTTCAGGTCCACCTCGGCCCTTGCGGAAAGGGGCCCCTCCAGGCCCACTCCCCTTAGCTCCGCCTCCACCCGATCCCCCTTTAGGCGGATGGGCCCCTCCACCCGGGTGAGGAGGAAGCCCACCAGCTCCACCGCCCCTTCCTCCACCCGGCTTTCCCCTTCCACACCCGCGGGCAGAAGGCGCAAAAACCCGGAAAGCCTTCCCCCCTTAAGCCCCGGGTAGAAGAAGGAAAGCCCTGCCACCTCGCCCCTATAGCGCACCTCCCAGGCGGAAAGATCCCGGGCCAAGGCCTGTGCCTCCCCCTGGAAGCTTCCCCCGGGAAGCCGGGCGATAAAGGCATAGGGGTCTTCCCCGGCCAAGGTGAGGCGCAGGAGAGGCAGGAAAAGCCTCTTCCCCTTGGGAAGCTCCACCTGGACCTCCTCCAGGAGGAGCTGCCGGAAGACCACCCGAACGCTAGGGGGCGGTCCGGGTTTTTCCGGGATCAGAGCCTCCCAGGTGGGCTTGAGCCTCGCACCCCGCAGGGCCACGGAAAGGGGAAGCTCCTTGCGCAAAAGCCCGAGAAGGTCATAGCCCAGGCTCACCTCCCGGGCCTCGAGGGCCACGCCCTCCCCCCTCAGGGCCACCCCCTTCAGGCGGAGGCCAAAGAGAAGGTGGCCCCGCACCTCCCCCACCTGCCCCTGGAAGCCCGAAAGGGCAAGCCCCTCCTCCACCGCCACCCGCAAAAGGGGAGGCCAGGCCAAAAGGAGAAGGACTAGGGCGAACCCCAGGAGGAGGAGAAGCTCCCGCCGCATCCCTATTAGCATAGGCACCGGAGATGAAAACCGCGTGGCAAGCAGGCTAAAATGCCACCATGCCGCGCCTGGTGGCCTTGGTCAAGGGAAGGGTACAGGGAGTGGGGTACCGGGCCTTCGCCCAGAAGAAGGCCCTGGAGCTAGGGCTTTCCGGCTATGCGGAGAACCTCCCCGACGGCCGGGTGGAGGTGGTGGCGGAAGGCCCTGAGGAAGACCTCCTCACCTTCCTCCACCACCTCAAGCAGGGACCCCGCCTGAGCCGGGTGGAGGAGGTGGAGATCCAGTGGGCCGAGGAAACCGGCCTAAAGGGGTTTTACGTGTACTGAGGGGCCTGGGCCCACGGCTGGGGCCGAACCCCCACCTTCAGGAGGGCCTCCGCCAGGGCCTCCCTGAGCTCCGAAACCCCCGTACCCTTCAAGGCGGAAACCGGTACCCCGCCCAGCTTCTCCTGCAGGTAGAAGAGGTCGTAAGGAGCCGCCCGGTCCGCCTTGGAGAGGGCCAGGACCCGGGGGGCCTCCACCCCCAGCTCCGCCAGAAGCTCCTCCACCACCCGGTACCGCCCCATGGCCCCTTCCTCCGAGGCATCCAGGACGTGGATGAGGAGATCGGCCTCCCGCACCTCCTCGAGGGTGGCCCGGAAGGCGGTGAGGAGCTCCTTGGGCATCTGGCGGATGAAGCCCACGGTGTCCGTGAAGAGCACCTCCCCCACCCCCGGCAGGAAGCCCCGGCGGGTGAGGGGCCTTAGGGTGGCGAAGAGCTTGTCCTCTCCCGCCTCCCCGCCCCGGGCCAAGGCCTGGAGGAGGGTGGTCTTGCCGGCGTTGGTGTAGCCCACCACGGCGATGAGGGGCACACCCCGGCGCTTCCGCTGCCGCCTCGCCTCCTCCCGGCGCCGGGTGAACTCCTGGAGCTTATGGCTTAGGTGGGCGATCCTTTCCTGAAGCCTTCTCCTGTCCACCTCCAGCTTGGTTTCCCCGGGCCCCCGGGTGCCGATCCCACCCCCCAGGCGGCTCAACTCCTTCCCCTTCCCCACCAGGCGGGGGAGAAGGTACCTTAGCTGGGCCAGCTCCACCTGGGTCTGGGCCTCGGGGGTTTTGGCGTGCAGGGCAAAGATGTCCAAGATGAGCTGGGTACGGTCCAGGACCTTGAGGCCCGTGGCCTTCTCGATCTCCCGGGCCTGGGTGGGGGTGAGCTCCAGGCCGAAGATGAGGGTGGAGGCGTTTTCGTGGTAGGCCAGGCTCTTGAGCTCCTCCAGCTTGCCCAGCCCCACCAGGTACCGGGGGTCCAGGTGGGGGCGGAAGACCAGGACCTTTTTCACGGGTACCCCGCCGGCGGTGCGGGTGAGCTCGGCGAGCTCGGATAGGTAGGCCTCCGCTTCGGGGCCCTCCCCCCGGTCCACCCCCACCAGGATGGCCCGCTCCCCACTCCCATCCACCAGCTCCCGCACCCGGGCCTGGCGGGCCAGCTCCTCCTCCAGGGCCTCCACCTCCGCCTGGTGGTCAAAATCCAGGTACTGGAAGTAGGGTTTCGGGGGAAGGATGCGCCAGTCCTCCGTGACGTGTTCCCTTCGGGAAGCAGCCAGGGCCTTGGGCGGGGAGAGGAAGGCCAGGTGCAGGGTGGTGGGCCTCCCGTCCTCCACCTCCAAGGCCGCCAAACTGTCCAGCCGGTTCAGGAAGAGGACGGAAAGGTCGGGGCGGGAAAGCCCCCCCTTGGCCAGGTGGGTGTGGAGGAGCCGGAAGCCCGATAGCCTCCTCTCCCCCCTGGCCCCCTCGGGGATGGGCAGGTCCTTGGCATCCCCCACCCCCACCCGCACCACCCGGCCCTCCCGGTCCAGGAGGAGGCTGATGGGCCTCCCCACCTCCTGGGAAAGCCCGGCCAAAACCTGGGCCAGCTCGGGGGTGAGGACCCTTTCCTTAGGGATGCGCCTCCGGTACAGGTTGGAAAGCCTCTTAAGCTCGCTCTTCTTGAGCCCTTCCGTCTTGCCGAAGATCTTCTCCAATGCTCTCTAAGTATACCAAAAATCCGCCTCTGGCTCTAGATTGAAAAGGGTGCGCGGGCTTCTCGTGGGCCTCCTCCTAACCCCAGCCCTGGCCCAACCGGGCTACGACTGGATCGTGGTCCTGGGAGCGGCCCAGTACGGGGGCAAGCCCTCCCCCGCCCTGGAAAGGCGCCTCGAGACCGCCCTCGCCCTCTACCGCCAAGGCCTCGCCCCCCGCGTCGCCGTGGCCGGGGGCAAGGGCCCAGGGGACCGCTTCAGCGAGGGCGAGGTGGGCTGCCGCTACCTGGAGACCCGGGGGGTGCCCAAGGAAGCCCTCCTCTGCGAGGGGGAAAGCCAGAACACCTACGAGAACCTCCTCTTCCTCAAGCCGCACCTAGGGGGGAAGGTCCTCCTGGTCACCGACGCCCCCCACCTGCCCCGGGCCCTTTTCCTGGCCCGGCTTCTGGGCTTAAAGGCGGAGGGGCACCCGGTGAAGGGACCCTACCCCCTAGGGTACTGGCTGAAGGAAACCCTTTACCGCCTCTGGCTCTACCTGGGCCTGAAACCCCTCCCCGGAGGGCACGGCCTCAGGAGCCCCCCTCCAGATGCTTCAGGGAATCCAGGTACCCCTGCAAAAGGGCCCTGAGCTGGGCCACAAAGAGGGCCTTCTCCTGCTTGGCCCGCTCCACTTCCCCCTTGAGGCGCCTGAGTTCCTCCGCCGCCTCCCTTAGCACCTGGTCCTTGGCCGCCAGGGCCTCCTTCCTGATCAGCTCCGCCTCCCGTTCCGCCTGGGCCTTGAGCTCGCGGGCGATGCGCTCCGCCGCCACCACCGCCCGCTTCAGCTCCCCTTCCGCCTCCTTCAGGCGGGCCACCTCCTCCCCCAGCGCCCTAAGCCTTTCCTTAAGCCCCTCGTTCTCCTGGATGAGGCCCTCCATGACCTCGGCCACCCGGGCCAGGTAGACCCTGACCGCTTCCTTCTGGTACCCCCGAAGCCCAGTGGGGAACTCCTGGTAGCGAATGTCCAAGGGGGTTAGGTCCATGCGCCTTTCAGTCTACAAAAAGGGCCCGGCCCACCCGCACCAGGGTGGCCCCCTCCTCGATGGCGATGGGGAAATCGTCGGACATGCCCATGGAGCGCTCGGGAAGGCCATAGCGGTCGGCCAGCTCCGAAAGCCTCCGGAAGATGGGGCGGACCACGGCCTCAGGGCCCATCGGGGGCACGGTCATGAGGCCCAGGACCTCCAGGTGCGCCATCTCCCGCACCCGGGCCAGGACCTCGGGCAGCTCCTCCTCCCAAAACCCATGCTTCTGGGGCTCCCGGCCCAGGTTCACCTCCACCAGGACCTTAAGCCTTACCCCCTCCTTCTCCCCCACCCGGTCCAAAGCCTCCGCCAGGCGCAGGGAGTCCAGGGAGTGAATGAGGGCAAACCGGGGGGCGAACTTGGCCTTGTTGCGCTGCAGGGGGCCGATGAGGTGCCACTCCGCCTCCAGAAGCTCCATCTTCTTCAAGGCCTCCTGTACCCGGCTTTCCCCCAGGGGGAAGGAACCGTAGCGGAGGACCTTCTCCCCGATCTCCTCCACGCTCCTCCCCTTGGTCACCGCCACCAAGCGCACCCCCCTGGGATCCCGCCCCGCGCGGCGGCAGGCGGCCTCCATGGCCTCGAGGACCTCGGGAAGCCCCATGGCCTAAAGCTCGGCCAGGATGCCCCGCACGAAGCGGCGGAAGATGGGCCCGGTCTTGGCCGCCACCGCCAGGACCTCCTCCTCGGTGGCGTGGTGCTCCCTTTCCGGCACCGCCATGTCCGTGATGGTGGAAAGGCCCAGGACCCTGGCCCCCAGGTGCCTCAAGGCGATGACCTCGGGAACCGTGGACATCCCGATGGCATCGGCCCCGAGGTCCCTGAGCACCTTCAGCTCGGCCCGGCTGGCGAAGCTGGGCCCCATGAACCAGGCGTAGACCCCCTCGAAGAGGTGGAGGTCCTGCCGCCTGGCCACCTTGCGGGCCAGCTCGATGAGACCCGGGTCATAGGCCTCGAACATCACGGGGAAACGGGGGCCCAGGCGCTCGTCGTTTTTCCCCCTAAGGGGATTGGTCCCGGCGAAGTTGATGTAGTCCAGGTGGAGCATGATCCCCCCGGCCTGGAACCTGGGGTTAAGCCCTCCTGCGGCCGAGGTGAGGATGAAGGTCCTAGCCCCCAGGAAATACCCCACCCGCACGGGGAAGACCACCTCCTCGGCGCTGTAACCCTCGTAGTAGTGGACCCGGCCTTGGTACACCAGAACCCGCTTGCCTTCAAGCTCCCCCAGGATCAGCCTCCCGGCATGCCCGGGGGCGGTGGAAAGGGGAAAGTGGGGGATCTCCCCGTAGGGGATCTCCGCCTCCTTGGCCACCTCCTCCGCCAGGGGGCCAAGCCCCGAGCCCAGGACGATCCCCACCTCCGGCACAAACCCTGTCCTGGAGCGGATATAGGCCACCGCCTCCTGGATCTTCTCGTAGACCTCCATGGCGAACATTCTACTCTCACACCCCCTTCACCCGCCTCTGGTAAGCTTTCGGCCATGAAGCGGCTTTTTGCCCTAGTGTTCCTGGGCCTTCTGGCCCTGGCGACCCCTATCCGCGAGGTGGCGGTGGAGGGAGGCGATCCCGTCCTCCAGGCCCTGGCCCGGGCAGTCTTGCCCTTCGGGGCAGGGGATGAGCCAGGGGACCTCGAAGAGGCCCGGAAGGCCATTCTGGCCATCGGCTACTTCCAG
Source organism: Thermus tenuipuniceus (assembly GCF_002964845.1). Classification (GTDB taxonomy): domain Bacteria; phylum Deinococcota; class Deinococci; order Deinococcales; family Thermaceae; genus Thermus; species Thermus tenuipuniceus. The sequence continues at coordinate 9,412 of NZ_KZ672973.1, read as the reverse complement.
CAGGTGGAGGTCCGGCTGGAAGGGGACGTCCTGCGGGTCCGCCTCATCCCCTACCCCCCCATCGGCCAGGTGAAGGTGGACGGAAGGGCTTTCCCCCAGGAGGCCATCCTGCGCTTTCTGGAGCAGAACTTCGCCATCGGCCCGGAGGCCACCTATAACCCCATCCGGGCCGGGGAGGCCGCCAAGGCCCTGGCCGAGGCCTACCGGCAGAACGGTTTCCCCTTCTCCCCCAAGGTGGAGGTGGAGGCCAAGGAGCAGGCGGGCAAGATGGCCCTCACCTTCCGGGTGGAGGAAAGCCCAGAGGTGAAGGAGGTACGCCTCACCGGGGTGAGCCTTCTGCCCGAGGCCGAACTCCTAAAGGCCCTGGAGCCCCTCAAGGGCCCCTTTGACTTCGCCAAATACCAGGAGGCCTTAAGGGCCCTCGCCGCCCGCTACGAAAGAGCGGGCTACCGCCTTAGCGGCCCCGATCCCCAGGGAAGCCGCCTCGAGGACGGCCTCCTCACCGTGGCGGTGCGGGAGCTCAAGGTGGTGCGCATCCAAGGAGAAGGCCTGGACCTCACGGGCTTCCCCCTAAAGCCAGGGGACTACCTGCGCTACGACCTCCTTCTGGAAGGGGTGCAGGCGCTTTCCAAAAAGCTTTCCCGGGTGGTGAACTTCAACCTCACCCCCGAGGGGGAAGGGGTGGCGGTGGAGCTCCAGCCGGGCCCGGAAGGCGGGGTGATCGAGCGGGTGGAGCTGAGCGGCAACACCGCCTTCCCCACGGAAACCCTCCTGGCCCTCCTCCGCCTGAAGCCGGGGGAGGTCTATACCCCCCTCCTGGCCCAGGAGGACGCCCGCCGCCTCGCCAGCTACTACCAGGAAAGGGGCTACGAGGTGGCCGACGTGCGCTTTGGCTTCCAGGAAGGGGTCTTCCACCTGCAAGTGCTGGAGCTCAAGATCGGGGGTTACCGCCTGGAGTGGCAGGGGGAGCATCGTACCCAGGACGAGGTGATCCTTAGGGAGCTCCCCAAACGGGGAAGCCTCTTCAGCGTCCCCGCCCTGCGCCAGGGCATCGCCCGCCTCATGGCCACGGGTCTTCTCTCCGAGCCCCCCGGGGTGCGCCTGGCCCCTGGGGAGAAGGAGGACCAGGTGGTGGTGGTCCTCTCCCTGAAGGAGGCCCGCACCGGCCTCTTCCAGCCTGCTTTGGGCTGGAGCTCCTTGGAGGGCTGGTCGGGAAGCGTCTCCTTCAAGGAGACCAACCTCTTCGGCCTGGCCCACCAGGTGGGGGTGGACCTGGCTTTCGTGCAAAACGACGCCAAGGACAACCTATCCCTGTCCCTAAGCTATTCCATCCCCTGGCTCTACCTGGACTATTGGGACCTCAAGGAAGTGCGCACTAGCCTTTCCTTCAGCCTCTTTTCCACCCCCATTGGCAACAACAAGCTCCTGGACGGCAGCACGGACACCGGCTGGGAGTACACGGAAAGGCGCACCGGCGCTGGGTTCTCCCTCTCCCGTCCCTTCTCCCAGGAGCTGGAAAACCTGCGCTTCTCCTTGGGGCTTTCCGCCAGGCGCTCGGCCTATGCCCTCGAGGTCTTTGACCCCAACGCTCCCTGCAACCCCGCCGTCACCGACCCCAGCGACCCCAAGTACTGCGACGGCACCGGCTACAAAAACCCCACCTATGCCCAAAGCCTACTTCCCACCCCCGGCTGGACCCTGAGGCTGGACACCGGCGTCACCTACACGGACGTGGACAACCCCCGCTTCCGCACCCAGGGGTACGAGGCAGGCCTCAGCACCGGCCTCGGCCTTTCCTTCCCCGACACGGGGGGGCGGAGCTTCTTCGTGCCCCTGGTGGCCACGGGCAAGACCTACTACGGCCTGGATCAGGAGAAGCGGCAAGCCCTGGCCCTCCGCCTCTCCGCCGGCACCCTCCTGGGCTTCCCCCCGGAAAGCGAGCGCTTCTTCCTCTCCGGGGGTGGGGCCGAGGCCTTCCTCCTAAGGGGCTACGAGGACCGCAAGTACGGGGGGCTCTCCTTCGCCACGGCCAGCGTGGAGTACCGCTACAACTTCAACCTCTCCCCTCAGGGGGGCACGAACCTCTACGGGATCCTCTTCACCGACCTGGGGCTTGCCGACAACACCGGCGGGATGAAGTGGGGGGCGGGCTTGGGTTTCCAGCTGGACCTGGACCTCTTTGGGGCCCTCCTTCCCTCCCTGCGCCTGGACTACGCCTTCAGCCCGGAAAGCCCCACGGGGAGGCTCCACTTCCGCATCGGGCCCATGTTCTAAACTGATCCTGACGCCCGCCATGAAAGCTTACCTGGGCGTCTACACCGCAAGGCTGGAAACCCCGGCCAGGAGCCTCAAGGAGAAGCGGGCCCTCATCAAGCCAGCCCTAGAGCGGGTGAAGGCCCGCTTCCCCGTGAGCGCGGCCAGGCTTTACGGCCTGGACACCTGGGGCTTTGAGGTGGTGGGCCTGAGCGTCTTGGGCAACGACCCCAGGTGGGTGGAAGAAACCCTCCGCGAGGCCGCCCGCTTCCTGGCCCGCGAGGGGGATTTTAGGGTGGCCCTGGAGGCCTTCCGCCTCGAGGCCTTCGAGCTGGACGGGTTGGTCTAGAGCCCTGCCCCCGGCAACCAGGCCCTCGGGATAAGATGGAAGAGGTGGACCTTAGCTCCCTGCCTACCCCCGATCAGGAACACCTCCAGGAGCTTTGCCGGCGTTACGGCGTGCGCCGGCTCCTTCTCTTTGGCTCCTTTGCCCGGGGAGAGGCATCGGAGGCAAGCGACCTAAGTGCTCGTGCACANAGGCGGGGGTACTTAGACCCGCTCCACCGCGAAAGCGGTAGACCCCCCGGTGCCGTGGCAGATGGCAGCAAGGCCCCTTTCCTCCCCTTTCTGCCTAAGGGCGTTCAAGAGGGTGACCAGGATCCTGGCCCCGCTCGCCCCGATGGGGTGGCCCAGGGCCACCGCCCCCCCGAAGACGTTGAGCCGCTCGTAGGGCACCCCCAGGAGGCGGTGGAAGAGGACGTTATTGAGGGCGAAGGCCTCGTTGTTCTCAAAGAGGCCGAAGTCCTCCACCCGCATGCCAAGCCGGTCCAGCAAACGCCTCACCGCGGGGATGGGGGCCTCGGGAAAGCGCCAGGGCTCCCCCGCGGCCCAGGCCCCGCCCAACACCCGGGCGAGGGGCCTCAGGCCGTGGGCCTTAACCGCCTCCTCCGAAGCCAGGAGAAGCGCCGCCGCCCCATCGGAGATCTGGCTGGCGTTCCCCGCGGTGAGGATGCCGTCCTTGCGGAAAGCGGGCTTCAGCGCCGCCAAGGACTCGAGGGTGGTCTCAGGACGGATCCCCTCGTCCCTGTCCACCACCAGCGGCCCCTTCTTTCCGGGAAGCTCCATGGGGGCGATCTCCGGGGCAAAAAGCCCCTTTTCCGTGGCCTCCGCCGCCCGCTTGTGGGAGAGGTAGGCGGCCTCATCCACCTCCTTTCGGCTCACCCCGTAGTCCTGGGCGAGCCTCTCCGCCTGCTCCCCCATGGCCTCGCCGGTGAAGGGGTCGGAAAGACCGTCCCTAAGCAGGATATCCTGGAGGTTCTCCGGAGCCCCCATGAGGAACTTGTACCCCCACCTTGCCCGGTGGGAAAGGTAGAACCCCGCCTGGCTCATGGACTCCATCCCCCCCGCCAGCACCAGGTGGGCCTCCTCCGCGCGCAGGAACTGCACGGCGTTCATCACCGCCATCATCCCGGAGGCGCAGACCATATCCACCTGGTAGCCGTCCACCTCCTTGGGGATACCCGCCTTCAAGGCGGCCTGGCGGGGAAGGAGCTGCCCGTGCCCCGCCCGGAGCACGTTTCCGAACACGTATAGGTCCAGGTCCTTCCCCTCCACCCCGGCCCGCTCCAGGGCGGCCCGCATGGCATGGGCCCCCAGCTCCACCGGGCTCACGTCCTTAAGCACCCCCCCGAACCGGCCGATGGGGGTGCGCGCCGCGGAAACGATGTAGACCTCGCCCATGGGGCTATCATACCCGCGTGCCAACGCACCTGGGGTGAGAGTGGCCTTTGCTATACTCCAGGGGAATGGCCCAGCGGGGCCTTACCCTCCTGGAGCTCCTGGTGATTCTGGGCCTGCTGGGGCTCTTGTTGGCCCTCGGCCTACCCCTCCTCTCCCCAGACCGCCTGGCCCTGGACGGCGCCGCCCGCTCCCTGGCGGCCCAGGTGACCCGGGCCCGCCTCGAGGCCATCCGGCACAACGCCTTCGCCGGGCTCCAGGTCTTCACGGAGGGAGCAGGTGGGTACGCCGTCTTCCTGGACGGAAACGGCAACCGGGCTTACGATCCCGGCGAGGAGGTGCAGCAGGTGCGCTTTGGGCAGGGCAACTGGGCCCGGGTGCGGCTGGACCCGGGCCAAAGCGCCCTGGGCAACATGCCGCTTCTGTTCGACCCCAGGGGCTTTCCCGCCAAACCCATCACCGCCACCATCGCCCTTAGCTCGGGCCACGCCACCCGCAAGGTGATCGTGAGCCAACAGGGCCGGGCCCGCCTGGAGTAGCCACCCATTTGGGGGATGTGGATCGCACCTCCTTTTTCCTACCCTAAGGAGGGAATGAGGAAGCCCTGGGGTTTTTCCCTCGTAGAGTTGATCCTCGCCATCACCATCCTGGGGATTCTCCTGGCCCTGGGCACAAGCTACCTGCGCTCTGACCGCATCGCCGTGAACCAAGCCGCCCAAAGCCTGGCGGCCCAGGTAACGAGGGCTCGTCTAGAAGCCATCCGGCGGAACGAGTTCGTGGGCATCCAATTCAGCACCCAAGGCTTCGGGGGATATGTGGTCTTCGTGGATGCCAACAGGGATGGAACCTTCAACAGCGGGGAAACTGTGGTCCAAAACGTTCCCTTCGGCCAAGGGGACTGGGCCCGGGTACGGTTTACTGCCGTCACGGGAGCCTCCACCCTCGTCTTTGATACGCGCGGCATCCCCACCTCCTTCACCCCATCCACCATCACCCTGCACAACCGGGCGGAAACCTACACCAAGACCGTGCAGATCTCCGGTCAGGGGAGGGCGAGCGTTCAATGAAAACGAATGGCCTTACGCTGGTGGAAACCCTCGTGGCCCTTGCGGTGGTAGGTATTGCGTTTGGAGCGTTGCTGATGAGCCAGGTAAGCAACCTGGAGGCTTCAGCGCAAAGCCGGTACGCCACCGACACCAAAGCTGCTGCGGTGCGGGTTCTGGAAGAGAAGTCTGCCGAGGTGCTCAAAAGCGAGGTTCCTTCCACTCTGCCCACTTCCGATTTCTGCAAGACCAGCCCCACCGACCCTCGGTGCGCCCAAGTGGACGATCCGGCCACCGGGCGGAGTTTTTACTTTGTGGATTACTACTATCGGTGCCCCACCCTCGTAAATCCGCCCCAAGCCCTAAGAAGGGGGAGTGCCAGCAACCTCCGCCCGGTCAGCTGTAGCGGCACGGAGCAACAAGGTGGGATCGAGGTGGGCTGGCGCATCCTCGGGGAAAGCGGCATCCGGGGCGAAGGCGTGGTGACGGTTGTGGTTACGGCCCAGCATACCCGAGGCGCCCGGGTAACCATGGGCCGCCGCGTCACCTGCTACGACGTGTACCCTTCGCCCACCCAGGACAAGCCTGCCCCATGTCCACCTCCAGGGGGTGGTCGGCCGTGAAGCCAAAGGGGTTCACGCTGGTGGAAGTCCTGGTGGCCATGGCGCTCCTGGTGATCCTCCTGGGGGTAGCGGTCCGCTATTTCGCCAGCACCTCCGCGCTCGCCCGGGACACCCAGGCCAAGAGCGAACTTCAGGACCGGGTGCGCATGGTCTTCCAAGTGGTAACGGGGGACCTGCAAATGGCGGGAGCCCGCTACTGGAACGCGGGATCTGCTAACCGCGCCTTTACCCTGCCCCTGGGCAAGGTCCTGGAGGGCACCGGGAGCGGGGTCCAGGACACCTTGAGCCTCTACTACGTCACCAGCCTCCGCGACCAAAACCAAGCGTGTCGTCGCGTGAACTACGACTTCCAAGGAGATACCCTGCGCCGCAGCGACGTCAACGCCACGCCCACCACTGGGAGCGACTGCGCCGAACCCTCCCCCAGTTTCCAGCCCCTGGCCGAGGGCATCTTGGCCCTAGACATCCGCTACGTATGCAGCGATGGCACCCCCCAGGACACCCCTGCCTGCGGGGCCGCAGCCTACCCCCGGTCGGCCATTGTGGAGGTGGTGGGGTACAGCCTAACACCGGTGCAGAACCCTGGGCCTGCCACCCTCACTACCCATACGGGGCACCAGGTAACCTGCCCTTCCCAAAGGGCTTGCTATGCCCTGCGGCAAGAGGTGCTGATGCCCAACCTCAAGCCCCTACCCCAATAGGAGGAAGCCATGCGGTCCAACGGAATTGCCCTGGTGGCCACTTTAGCCCTGATGGTGGTGATTGCCCTTCTGGTCTTCAGCACCTTTTTCCGCACCCAGATTGAGCTTTGGGTGACGCGCAACGACACCACCTCGGTGCAGGCCTTCTACGCCGCCGAAGCGGGCCTGCAAAAGTACAAAGCCGTCCTCTTCCAGCAGTTCGTCTGGCGAGAGCAGCAGGGCCAGACCGGGGGCGGTAGCGGGTGTTTCACCTCCTTGGTGACGGGCATCGACCTGGATCGCAACGGCAACGTGTTGCCCTTCAACAACAACCGCCTCACCCTGGCCGCCGATGAGGTTGTCGTGGACGCAGAAAACCGCCCTATTGGCCGCTACACCGTCACCCTGTACCGGGACGCCAACGACGGCCAGCTCTTCACCCTGGTTTCCCAGGGCACCTCTGGGGGAGCCAAAGCCACCGTCCAAGCCACGGTCCGCTTAAGCAATACCGGGTACCTGGAGCAGGCCATCTTCGCGGGAACGGGTCAGGCCAACCGTTGGCTGAATGACGGCGCCACCATCCGCGGGGGGATCTACGTGGTGGGAAACCCCGGCAATCCTAACGATGAGGTCATCAACGCCAACGGCGACTTCGAGCTGGTAAACTGGTACAACCTCAACAACTATTCCGGCATCGCCAGCAGGGTGGAAGCAAGCTACCGCCAGGTCAACGACCTCTGCGCTAGCCTGCGTGTCCAGTACGGAAAGATATCCGTAGGGGGAAGCACCCGCCTAGGGGAACCCGAAAACAAACTCAAGGGCGTTTTCGTGGGCCGAGGAAGCGAGGACATCACCGGGGTTAACGTGGGCGTCTGCCAAAGCAACAAGGGCGTGTGCACCGAGGCCATGGGCCCCTTTGACCTAGCCAACCCTCCCGCCTTTCCCACCTTGGACGCCAAGCTCAACTCCGAGGCCTGCAAGGATTACCCCAGCTGGCGCTCCTGTCTCCAGGCCAGGGCTGCCTTGCGCATTCAGCGCCTAGGCAACGCCATCAACATCGCTTGGCCCCCGAACGTGACGTTAAGTAGCTCCTGCCTTCTCGCCCTGAGCTCAGGAATCCTGAAGCTGGACACCAGCAACGTGGATTGCACCTATACCCGTCTGGACGGAACGCTTGGGGGTTCTAAATACACCTACGCCGGCAATCAGGGCCTTCTGGAGGTGTACGGGGACGTGGTCTTGGAAGGCCTGAAAGTGGAGTTTCACCGATCTACAGAGTACAAAGCCGCTTCAGGATCCCGCAAAAACGCCACCCTAGCGGTCCTGGCCCTAAACGGCCAAGGTGGGGATTTGGATATAAACGGCAATCTCCTGCCCCAAACCAGCCACGGGCTTTTCCCCAACCACGTCCTGGGGCTTGTGGCAGAGGCCAACGTGTACCAAAAGGGCCAGTACGTGATGGCCCCGGTGTACGCCGGGGGCACCTTCCGGGTGGTGAAGGATAACGTGCTCTTTGGCTCGGTCATCAGCAACGAGTTCTGCACCACGAGCGCGGGGAACCAGACCCAGTGCAACGCCGGGCAGAAGGCCGAGGTGGTCTACATCCGCATCCCCCAGGAAAACCGTCCGGTGCTCCTGCCTGCCATCAAGGGAGGAAAGCCCGTCTTCCAAATCCTTTCCTATGAACGCCGCTAAGTGCCCATGCGCGTTGGGGCGCAAGCCCCAACGGGGTACTTGCGCTTTCACACCCCCTTCACACCGCCGTGCCATCCTGAGGCTAACCCCCCCAAAAAGGGGGGTTGACAAGGGCCGAGGAGGCTCTTAAGAATGTGGGGCAAAGGGGGGTGAGAAGAGCGTTAAAGGCGTACGAGAAGCGGTTCAGGTAGGCTGGCAGTAGGCAACAGGCACTCATGGCCGCGCAATCCATAAAAGCGCGGAAACCCTTAAGGAGAAGGCAGTATGCGGAACGCAAAAGGCTTTACCCTGATTGAGCTTCTGATCGTCATCGCCATCATCGGCATCCTGGCGGCGGTGCTGGTTCCCAACCTGCTCCAAGCTCGCCGGACGGCACAGATTCGGGCGGAAGAAGCATACGCTCAGAACGTGTACAAAGTGGCCAACGCTGCTATCGCCGAAAATCCCAACATAGCACAAAATGAAGTGCAAAAAACCTGCAAGAGTTCTTATTCCGTAGGCAGCTACAGTGCGGGCAACGCCCCTCAAACTCTGAATCACTGCGAAGTGACCTACGACACCACTACCCAAGTGGTCACGGTCACTTACGGAGGGGCCACCAACCCGAACAAGACCATCGGCCAGTAGTACACCCCCTGCGTTTGGGGCTGGTTGGGTTGTTCCATACCAGCCCTTTTGACATGCTATGAAAACCCGGGGCTTCACTCTTGCTGAGCTCTTGATAGTTCTCGCCATATTGGGCCTCCTCTTTACCATTGCTGCACCCGCCATCTCAGGAGCCTGGAGGACCGCAAAGGACCGCGCTGCACTCGCGCATGCCCACAACGTCTTCAAAGCAGCCTGGGCTTACCTGGCGGAAGAACCCGGTCGCGGGGTTCAGGTCGGAGACTGTACAGCGGGATACGTGGCAGGTGCCTTTTCCGTACCAAACCCTGGCAACACCGTGCGATCTTGCGCTGTTCGCACTAGGGGTGATGGAACGCCAGAAGTAGAGGTGATTAGCCAAAGTGGACGCGCATATCGCCTACCCTAAACCAACTCAATTGGCAGATCTGACCGGTATACCCCTTTTGGGGTAGATGGCTCTCCTTGACCCTGCGTGAAGCCCTACCCTAGGTTCCCGACCCTCGCGCCCACAACCGCCGCTACCCCCCTGGGGACTCCTGGTCCCCATCCCCCTCGTCTTCCTCTCCCGCGTAAACCCCTTGCGCGGCGTCTCCCGAAACAAGNCTGACCCCCGGGGCGGATGCCGCGGCGGTACTACGGGATCGAAGAGGAGCTGCGGGGGCGGTGGAGGAAGCTTTGAAGGAGTTGCGGGAGCGCTTGGAGAGGGGTGTGGGGCAAAGTCTATGCGTGGCCACTTAGAGGCTGTCGTAAAAGT
>NZ_PRDA01000053.1 GCF_002964845.1 Thermus tenuipuniceus | reverse complement strand
GGCCCTTTTCAAGTGGTCCCCTGGCGCATGGGTATGCGGGGGGTGGATAAGTGCAAGTTTTGAGGAACCCGAAAGCCTTAGCCTCAACGGCTTCCTAGACCACCCTGCCGGTAGCCAACGCTTGATAGACCTGGTCGGCCTCAGCGTAACCACTAGCGCTACCCGTTTGGCCTTGGCCTGGAATCTCAGCCTTTTGGTCCAAGGGAACGACAGCGCCCTCCACACCCAGGGCCAGGTAAGGGTGAACGGCTCCACCACACCGGGCACCTGCGGTAGCCTGCTGGCAAACTTCAATGCCTCCAGCGGGGAGGTTTCCGTAGATCTCAGCACCCACACCAAATCCCTCCACCTGGAATTCCGGGTGACCCAGGTGGAGGAAAACCCCACGCGCATCCACATCCAAAACGGGATCTTGCGGGTGGACAGCAAGGAGGTCGCCTTTGAGGGCATCCTGGACGACCAGAACAACAACTGCGTTCCCGGGGAAAACCTCACCCTGCACTTTGCAGGCGGCCAAACCATGAGCTTGGAAACCTTCCTCATCCAGCACATGGGTGCCCAGCCCTGCCGTCAACCCTAAATCTTCTGTGCGCAACTCTGTGCGCAACCCCCCGGCCTCGAGGCCGGGAGGTTTGTTAGGATGGAGAGGATATGAAGCGCCTGGTCTCACTGGTTCTATTGGCCCTGAACCTGTCCCTAGCCCAGATGCCCGCCTACCCGGAAAACACCCTAGGCCTCGGCTATGGACCGGGCAAGGGGATCTACCTGCAAGGAAGCGCCCTTTTGCCCCTTAGCCCCTTGGGGATTGACACGGGGCTGGACCTGCAGGCCCTCCTTTCGCAAAACCCGGAGGTCTTTGCCCTCGTCAAGGCCAACCTCTTCCCGGGCCTGGTCCTCATGGACCTCTACACCTCGGTAGGCCTGGGCCTGGACCTGCGGTATCCCTTCGGGGTGCACCTGGGGCCGGTGGTGAGCCTCGAGGTGCCGGGAGGAGCCCTATCCGCCTACGGGGGGCTGGGTTATCAGAACGGTTTCCACCTGGCTTGGGGTGCGGGGTTTAGGCTCTACCTCGAACCCCTGGCCCTGGAGGCTTCCGCCTCCGACCGGTACCCCTTCCTGCTAAGCCTCCTTTACCTCTGGTAACCCGTGCGGCGCCTTCCCCTTTTCCTCGTCTCCCTTCCCGCCCTCCTCACCCTGGGGGTGTTCATCCTCTACCCCTTTTTGGATGTGATTCGCTTTTCCACTTGGGACTGGTCGGGGCTTTCCGAGCCCAAGCCGGTGGGGCTCAAAAACTACCGGGATCTTTTCCAAGACCCCGCCTTCTGGGGAAGCCTCTGGGTGACCCTGAAGTTCATGCTCCTGGCCCTACCCCTTTTCGTGGGGCTTTCCATCGCCCTGGCAGTGGCTTTGGAAGGGACCCCCTACGAGCGCTTCGCCAAAAGCCTCCTCTTTCTACCCGGGCTCGTCACCCTGGGTGGGGCCACCCTGAGCTGGTACACCCTCTTCACCCCCGAGTACGGGGCCTTGGCCCAGTTCCTGCCCATCCCCCCTTGGGACCGGGAGGGGTTTTGGGCCTTGGTCATGGTGGTCCTCTTCACCCTGTGGCGGCACCTGGGATATGGGGTCCTGGTGGCCTCCGCCCGGCTCAAGGCCATCCCCAAGACCCTCCTGGAGGCCGCCTACGTGGACGGGGCGGGGCCCTTGGAAGCTCTCCGCTACATAGTTCTTCCCCTCATGCGCCCGGCGGTGGCCTTTTTGGTGGTGGTGGGCACCATTCTCTCCCTGCAGTCCTACTCGGCGGTCTTCCTCCTCACCCGGGGCGGGCCCTACGGGGCCACCCGGGTCCTGGGCTACTACCTTTACGAGTCGGGGTTCGAAAACTTCCGGCTGGGGTACGCCGCCGCGGTCACCGTGGTCATCCTCCTCCTCACCCTCCTCTTCGCCTATGCCCAGCTAAGGCTTCTGCGTCACGGGGAGGAATAGCGGTGCAGGCGAAGGTCCTCGAGGTGGGCCTCGAAGCTGGTGTTGAGGAAAAGCTCCCCCTTAGCATGGAAGAAGTAGAGGTAAGGGCGCCCCTTGGGGTCGGTACGCACGGGATTGAGCACGGCAAGGAGGGCCTCCCGCCCTGGGTTCCCGATGGGCCCCGGGGGAAGCCCGGCGTATCGGTAGGTGTTGTAGGGGGAATCATGAGCGAAGTCCCCCGCCCTCCGGGAAAGCTCGGGAAGCCGCTTGCCCAGGGCGTAGGCCACGGTGGGATCCGCCTGGAGGGGCATGCCCCTTTCCAGCCGGTTCAGGAAAACCCCGGCGATGTAGGGCATCTCCTTCTGGCTCCCCGCCTCCGCCTGCACGATGGAGGCCAGGGTCACCCAGGCGTGAACGGAAAGCCCCCGCTCCTCCAAAAGGCGCCTCACCGGGGGTGTGAGCTCGGCCTCGAAGCGGCGCAGGAGGGCCCGCACCACCTCCTCGGGGGTAGCCAGGAGGTCAAAGGTGTAGGTAGCGGGGAAGAGGTAGCCCTCCAGGGACCTGCCCTCCACGTACGGGGGGCGCAGGGCACCGGGCTCCTGGACAATCTTTAAAAAACCATCCCCATCCAGGCCCGCCTGGGAAAGCCTTGTGGCGTAGTCCACCGCCCTTTCCCCCTCGAGGAAGGTAAGGCGCACCCGGAGGGGCTCCTCCCCCCCGGTGAGGGCCCGGGCCAGGCGGAAGGCCCCATCCCCCTTTAGGCGGTAGACCCCGGGAACCAGCCTCTTGGCCCGGCCGGAGAAGCGCAGATAGGCGGAAAAGAGGTACCCGGAGCGCAAAAGCCCGGCCTCCTCCAGGATCCTGGCCACCTCCTGCCCCGTGGCCCCCCGGGGGATGCGCACGGTGGCCTCCTTCCCCGTGGGACCCAAAAGCCAGAGGGCGTAGAAGAGAAGGAGGGCGAAGGTGACGAAAAGGGCCACCACCCCCCGCCACAGCCAGCGCCTAGAGCCTTCCCGCAAGGTAGCCCTCCAAAAGGATCACCGCGCTCATTTCGTCCAACCGGCCCTTCTCCCGGCGGATCCGTTTGGGGGCGTGTTTTAAGCGCCGAGCTGCCGCCTGGGTGGTGTAGCGCTCGTCATATAGCTCCACCTCCACCCCCTTGGCCCTAAGCGCCTCCACCAGGGGAAGGACCCTCTGGGCCTGGGCGCTTTCCTTGAGGTCGGTGCGCAAGGGAAGGCCCACCAGAAGCTTTCCTAACCCCTCCCGGCGCACGAAGTCCAGGAGGGCGGCCACGTCCTCTTCCAGGCTCTTCCGCACCAGATAACCCCGGCCGAAGGCGAAAGGGCTTCCCTCCTCCCCCACCGCCAGGCCGATCCGGGCCTCTCCCACGTCAAGCGCGCCCAGACGCATACTGCACGCTACGATCCGCCAAGACCACCCCAAGGTAGAGCAGGGCAACCCCAAAGGCCCTCCCCGCCTCCTCGAGGCCCACCACCCCAAAGCGGTTTAAGGTGCTGGTGGAGGCCAACACCAAAGCCGCCAGGAAGATGAGGGCCGTGCCCTGGGCCCTAAGGGGGTTTTGCCGCCAGAAAAGCAGGGTGGTATAGAGGGCCACCCCCGCCATCAGCACCGTGCCCAAAAGGTTAAAGGGAATGGTCCAAAGCCTGGGCGAGGTGAAGCTAGGCTCAGGGAAGGCCTTGCCCGAGGGGGCATAGGGCCCAGGAAGCTGGGAAAAGTCCAAGGGTGCTGCCAGCACCAGGTAGAGCCCATAGAGGATGAAGGGCGAAAGCGTCCAAAGAAGCCCCCTCGCCGCCCGGGGGTTCAGAAGGGCCAGGCTCCCTAAGCCCAGAAAGGTCACCCCGTGCATGGCCCCGGCGAGGTACCAAAGCCGATAGAGGAAGGGGTTCCAAGCCCCCAGGAGCTTGGCCAAAAGCTCAGCGGAAACCGCCAGGGCAAAGAGGAGGAGGCCCAGGGAGTAGAGGGCGTTATGCAGGGAGGGGCGCCTCCGGTACCGTCCAAAGGTGAGGCCGAAGAGGGCCCAGGAAAGGGCCACCGCCACCAGGCTCAGCAACATGGCCATAGGCTCATTGTACCCGGGGAGGGTGTCCCCTGCCAGGGCCCAAGCCCCCCTCAAGGAAGGAGGTCGGGAAGGGCCGCCCGGGCCTTTTCCGGGGATAATCCGCCCCCCTGGGCCAAGGCCCCCTTTCCACCTCCCCGGCCCCCAGCCTGCTCGGTGAGGGCACGGAAGAGGCTCCCCGCCTCGAGGCCCCTCTCCTTTGCCTTCTTGGAAAGCTTCAGGACCGCACGCCCCTCCGAGAGGACCAGGGCCACATCCGCCCCCCGCTCCACCAGGTCGTCCGCCGCCTGGCGCAAGGCCTCCCCGTCCAGCCCAGGCATCTCCACCACGGCGTAGCGGAGGCCGCCCTTCTCGGAAAGGGCCACCTCCTTCCTGAGCTCCGCCTGCACCAGGCGCGCCTTAAGGCTTTCCACCTCCTTTTCCTTGGACTTGAGCTCCTGCAAGAGCCTCTCCAGCCGCTCCTCCAGGTTGGCCTCCCCCACGGAAAGCCTCTCGGCCAAAGCCCTCATGCGGTTCAAAGCTCCGCGGGCGAAACGCACCGCCCATTCCCCGGCCACCGCCTCGAGGCGCCTCACCCCGGCGGACACCGCCTCCTCCTTCTGGATGAGGAAGGCCCCGATCTCCCCCGTGCGCCGCACGTGGGTGCCCCCGCAAAGCTCCTTGGACTCCACCCCAGGCAGGGGGCTACCCTCCACCCGCACCACCCGCACCACCTCCCCGTACTTCTCCCCGAAGAGGGCCATGGCCCCTTCCCGCTTGGCCTCCTCCAGGGGCAGGTAGCGCCAGGTGACGGGGAAATCCGCCAGGATCCAGCGGTTCACCAAAAGCTCAATCCGCTCCAGCTCCCCCTGGGTCAGGGGCTCGGGGTGGGTGAAGTCAAAGCGCAGGCGGTCCGGGGCCACCAGGCTCCCCGCCTGGCGCACATGGGGGCCCAGGACCGCCCTCAAAGCGGCGTGGAGAAGGTGGGTGGCGGTGTGGTGGCGCTCCGTGTCCCGGCGGGCCGGGTCCACCACCGCCCGCACCCTTTCCCCCACCCGCAAGGTGCCCTCCTCCACCCTGGCCCGGTGCAGGAAGATTCCCTTTTCCGTCTTGAGGGTGGTCTCCACCCTAGCCCGGCCCAAGGGCCACTCCAGGTGGCCGAAGTCCCCGATCTGCCCGCCCCCTTCCGCGTAGAAGGGAGTCCAGTCCAAGACCACCTGGACCTCGGTGCCGGGCCCCGCCTCCTCCAGGCTCTGATCCCCCGCCAGAAGGGCCAAGACGGTGCCCTCCGCCTCCAGGGTCCCGTAGCCCAAGAACTCCGTGGCCCCTTTCTCGGCGTAAAGCTCCTCCAGCACCTGGGCGCTCTTCTTGAAGATCTCCCGCTCAAAGGTCATGGCCGCCCGGGAACGCTCCTGCTGCTCCTCCATGGCCCTTTCGAAGCCCTCGGTGTCCACCCCGAAGCCCCTTTCCGCGGCGATCTCCACCGTGAGGTCCAGGGGGAAACCGTAGGTGTCGTAGAGACGGAAAGCCTCCGCCCCCGGAAGCACCTCGCCAGGCTTGAGGCCCGAAAGCAGGGTGTCCAGCCGCCTCAAACCCCCTTCCAGGGTTTCCAGGAAGCGCTCCTCCTCGAGGCGGATCTGCTTCTCCACCGCGGGAAGGTTCTCCCGCATCTCCGGGTAGAAGTCGCCCAAAAGCTCGGCCACCACGGGGGCCAGGCGGTGGAGGAAAGGCCCTTTGAGGCCCAGGAGGTAGCCGTGCCTCAGGGCGCGGCGGAGGAGGCGGCGGATCACGTAGCCCCGGCCCGTGTTGGCAAAGGTCACCCCGTCCGCCAAGGCCGCCACCACCGCCCGCACGTGGTCGGCGATGACCCGGTGGCTCACGCTTGCCTTGCCCTCGTAGGGCTTACCGCTCCAAAGGGCCACCTGCTCAATGAGGGGGAAGAAGGTGTCCGTGCGGTAGAAGTCCTCCACGTCCTGCAGGATGGCCGCCACCCGGTAAAGGCCCATCCCCGTGTCGATGTTCTTCTGGGGCAGGGGCTTGAGGATGCCGGGGCCGGGGATGGGGCCTTGGCGGTCGTACTGGGTGAAGACCAGGTTCCAGATCTCCACGAACCGGTCCCCGCTCCCCGTGTTGGGCCCGGTCTCGTCCGGGGTGCCGAAGGCCGGTCCCCGGTCGTAAAAGATCTCCGAGCAGGGGCCCGAAGGCCCGTTGGGCCCGTGGGTGATGGCTCCCCCCGGCCAGTAGTTCTCGTCCTCCCCGAAGCGGCCGATCTTTTCCTCGGGCACCCCCACCAGGTCCCGCCAGATGGCGTAGGCCTCGTCATCGTCCTCGTAGACCGTGACCCAAAGCCGATCCGGGTCCAGGCCCAACCACTTGGGGTCCGTGAGGAACTCCCAGGCCCAGAGGATGGCCTCCTTCTTGAAGTAGTCCCCAAAGGAGAAGTTGCCCAGCATCTCGAAGAAGGTGTTGTGCCGGGCGGTTCTCCCCACGTTTTCTATATCCCCCACCCTGAGGCACTTTTGGCAGGTGGTGATCCTTCGCCACTCCCTGCCCCCGAAGATGGGCTTGGCCCCCAGGAAGTAGGGCTTTAGGGGAGCCATGCCCGCCGAGGTGAAGAGGAGGGAAGGGTCGTTCTCGGGGATGAGGCTGAAGGAAGGAAGGCGCAGGTGCCCTTTGCCCTCAAAAAAAGACAGGTACTTCTCCCGAATCTCCGCCGTGCGCATGCCTTTGATTATAGGCAGTAAACTTGGACCATGACGGTCCAGATGCGCCGCTACCGGCTTAAGGAAGGTACCAGGGAGGCTTTTCAGAAGGTGTTCTTGGAGGTCATCGTCCCCTTGCGCCAGGCCACGGGCTTCCAGGTCCTGGAGGCCTACTGGACTGGGGAAAGGGAGTTTTTGTGGTTCGTGGGCCACGAGAACTTTCAGGAGGCGGAAAAGGCCTACTACCAACACCCTGAGCGCCAGAAGGTGGACCCCAGCCAGTTCCTGGAGGAGATGGAAACCCGCTTCGTGGAGAAGCTTCTGTGACGACTCCCCGCTTCTTCAGAGCGGGGCTTCTCGGTTCTCACGGGACGGCCCACGCCGTACCCATCCCCGAAGGCTCCGGCAAGGTAGCCCTGCGGGCTGACCCGAGCCCGCGCCAGGACATTGATGGCCGCAGCCACATCCCGGTGAAGAGTGGCCCCACAAGCGGGGCAGGTGAACTCCCTGGCCCACAAGGGTCTCCTCTCCCGGTGTCCGCACACCGGGCAGTCCTGGCTGGTATGTTTGGGGTCTACCCCCACGACCCGCCTACCAGCCTCCTCCGCCTTGTAGGCGAGGATTTGGAGAAACTCTGCCCATCCCGCGTCCTGCACCCCCTTGGCGGTCCGGGAGCGGGCCAGTCCGAGGATGTTCAGGTCTTCGTGGACGATGGTGCCATACCGGTTCACGAGCCTCCTGGCGAGTTTGTGGTGGAAGTCTTTGCGTTGGTTGGCGATCTTACGGTGAAGTTTGGCCAGTTCCTTTTTTGTTTTCCTCCAGCGGGTACTGCCCTTCCTTTTCCCGGAAAGCTCCCTTTGCTTACGGGCAAGCTTCCCCTGGGCCTTTTGGTAGTATCTAGGTGCTTCTACCTTCTCCCCCTCTGAGGTCACCAGGAAGTAGGGATTGGTGCCCAGATCTATCCCTATGGCCTCTTGGCTAAGGGGTAGGGGTTTGGGGTCTACCTCGCAAACGAAGACGATGTACCCATGTTCCCCTTCCCGTTTAACTGTAGCTGTCTTGAGCCTGCCTTCCAGGGGGCGGTGAAGTTTCACCTTCACCGAGCCGATGCCGCGGATGAGCACCCGCTTGCCGCCCTCCTGGAGCTTGACCCCAGTGGTCCCGGCCTGGGGGAAGGTGAAGGAGTCGTAGCG
The DNA here is from genome assembly GCF_002964845.1 of Thermus tenuipuniceus. GTDB lineage: Bacteria > Deinococcota > Deinococci > Deinococcales > Thermaceae > Thermus > Thermus tenuipuniceus. Next base: position 23,876 of record NZ_PRDA01000053.1, on the reverse strand, counting down.
CCCCTGCCCCTTGAAGCGAGGGTATCCCGCTTTCTGTCCCCCCTTGACCCTACGGAAGAAGCCCTGGAAGGCTTTGTCCACCCGCTGGATGACGTTCTGCAAGACCTGGGAATGCATGCGCTTGTACCCCGGCAGCTCGGCCCGTATCTCGGGCAGATACCTCTTCTGTTCGTAGAAGCCGACAGTCCGCCCGGCCTTCTTGTAGGCATCTCTACGCTCCTGCAGGGCCGCGTTGTACAACTGGCGGCACAGCGCAAGGGTGCGCTCCAGGTCTTTGTGCTGGGGCTTGGTGGGGTACAAGCGGTACTTGAATGCCTTCCTAGTCATCGTCCACCTGATTGTAGCCAGAATAGCGCATCCGCCGCCCACGTGGGGGAGTCCATGTATCCCACGGGCTGAAAGTCCGGGGGATTATAGCTCCCCCACGCCCCCTCTTTTTTCTAAGAAGCCGGGGGCGTCCTTGTAGGCTCCTCCACACCTCGCCTAAGGCCCAGGGCGTAAGCTTGGGACCGTGGAGCTTTTTCACCTGGTTCTCCGCAACCTTCTGGCCCGACCCGTGCGCAGTTTTCTCACCCTTTTGGGCGTGGTCATCGCCACCACCAGCATGGTCCTCTTCCTTTCCTTCGGGGAGGGCTTAAGGCGCTCCTTGGCCCAGGAGCTATCCCGGGTGGGCCCCGCCATTCAAATCGTCCCTGAGGGCATGGAGGGGCTTGGGTTTTCCGGCTACCCCGAGATCACCCCCGAGGAGTACCGGCGGGCGGTGGCCGCGGGGAAGGACCTGGGGGTGAAGAGGATCACCCCCACCCTCTTCCTGGTCCGGGGAGGGTTTGACCCCCAGACGAGCTTCTTCTTCCAGGGCCTGCCGGAGGGGGTGGCCCCGGACCTCCTCTACCCCGGGATAAAGCCCCAGGCCGGTCGGCTCCTCCCCTCGGAAGAGGGAGCCATCGTGGGGGCCAAGGTGGCCAAGCGGAGCCAGCTTGCCCTAGGAAACCCCCTCCGGCTTTCCCCCCGGGTGGAGCTACGGGTGGAGGGCATCCTGGAGGAAAGCGGGGGGCTTGCCGATAACCTCATCTTCGTGCCCCTGAAGCCCCTTCAGGAGGTCCTGGGCACGGAAAACTACACCGCCCTCCTCGTGGCCCTAAACCCCGGGCAGAAAGCGGAGGAGGTGGCCCGGGCCCTCGAGGCCAGGCTCCCCGGCCTCAAGGCCCAGACCACGGGAGATGTGATGCGCTTTGCGGAAAGGGCCTTGCGCATCAGCGACCTGGTGCGCTTCGGCATCAGCCTGGTGGCCCTGGTGGTGGGGGGGCTTTTGGTGGCCAACACGGTGATGATGTCCGTGTACGAGCGCACCCGGGAGTTCGGGGTCATGCGGGCCCTCGGGGCCAAGCGGGGCTTCATCTTTCGGCTGGTGGTGCTGGAGGCCCTTCTCCTGGCCTCCTTCGGGGGGCTCCTGGGCCTGGCCTTGGGAAGCGCGGTCTCCCAGGCCATCAACCTCTACACCCTGGGGCAGGTGGGTCTGGCCCTTTCCGCCGTCACCTTTCGGCTTTCCCTCTTCGCCCTCCTGGTGGCCCTGGGGCTTGGGCTTTCCGCAGGGCTCCTTCCCGCCTACCACGCTAGCCGCATACCCGTGGTGGAAGCCCTGGGAAGGGTTTGATGCCGCCCCACCTGGGCTTCGCTAAGGGGAGGGGCCGGGTGGTCCAGCGTTCTGGTGTAGGAGGATACGGGGATATGATGGGCGCCGTGCGGGCGGAGAATCTCGGTAAGCGCTACCGGCAAGGGGAAAAGGAGGTGGTGGCCCTCGAGGGCTTCACCTTCGCCTTCCCCCAAGGAAGCACCGCGGTGGTGGGGCCTTCGGGTAGCGGCAAAACCACCCTTTTAAACCTTCTGGCCGGCTTTGACCTGCCCACGGAAGGAGGGGTATACCTGGGAGAGGTGGCCCTGCACCGGCTCTCCGAGGACGAAAGGGCTGAGGTGCGGCTTAGGCACATGGGCTTCGTCTTTCAGCAGTGGAACCTGATCCCCACCCTCACCGCCTGGGAGAACGTGGCCTTCCCCCTTTTCCTGGCTGGCCTCCCCCCAAGGGCCCGCAAGGAGAGGGCCCTGGATCTTTTGGAAAAGGTGGGGGTTCTGGAAAGGGCCCACCACCTGCCAAGCCGCCTCTCCGGCGGGGAGCAACAACGGGTGGCCTTAGCCCGGGCCCTGGCCCTGGACCCCCCCATCCTCTTCGCCGACGAGCCCACAGGCAACCTGGACGCCGAATCCCGGGAGCAGGTAGCCTCCCTTCTCTTTCATGCGGGGCAGGAACGGATCCTGGTCCTGGTCACCCACGACCTGGAGCTGGCCGCCCGGGCAGAACGCATCCTCTACCTCAAAGGAGGCCGGCTGGTGCGGCAGGAGGTGCCTGGGCCCTCGCGGTAGCTACCCCCCACCCTTGCCCCGGGACATCCTGCCCACCCCGCCTGTGGCACAATACCCCCTATGGGCAAGCGCATGGTGGTCGTGGGCGGCGTGGCGGGCGGGGCCTCCGCCGCCGCCAAGGCCAAGCGGGAAAACCCGGACCTCGAGGTGGTGGTCTACGAGAAATCGGGATGGGTCTCCTATGGGGCCTGCGGCCTGCCTTACGTGCTTTCCGGGGAGATTCCCCGTCTGGAAAAGCTGGTGGCCCGGACCCCAGAGGAGTTCCAGAAGCAGGGCATCCGCATCCACACGCACCACGAGGTGGTGGACGTGGACCCAGAGCTTAGGACCCTCACCGTCTTTGACCATCGGGAGGGGCGCACCCTCCAGGACCGGTACGACCACCTGGTCCTGGCCACAGGGGCCAAGCCCACCCTTCCCCCCGTCCCGGGCACGGAGCAGGAAGGGGTTTATACCCTCAGGAGCATGGAGGATGGGGAGAGTATCCTTAAGGCCCTGGAGGGAGCCAGAAGGACCGCCATCCTGGGGGCTGGGTACATCGGCCTCGAGGTGGCCGAGGCCTTCCGCAAGCGGGGCCTCGAGGTCACCCTCCTGGAGCTCAAGGACCGCCCCTTACCCCACTGGGATGGGGAGGTGGGCCATCTCCTTAGGGAGGAGCTGGAGCGGCACGGGGTAGAGGTCTGGACCGGGGTGAGGGTGGTGGCCTTGAGGGGCCAGGGCAAGGTGGAAGCGGTGGAAACCTCGGAAGGGGTGGTGCCCGCCGACCTGGTGGTGGTGGCCACGGGGGTCAGGCCCAACACCCTTTTGGCCCAGGCCATGGGGGTGGCCTTGGGCCCCACGGGTGCCATCGCCACCGACGAGAGGATGCGCACTAACCTGGAAGGAGTGTATGCTGCCGGGGACGTGGCGGAAAGCTTCCACCAGGTGCTGAAGCGCCCCTACTGGCTTCCCTTGGGGGACGTGGCCAACAAGCATGGGCGCACCGCTGGGGCGGTCATCGCCGGCAAGGAGGCCCGCTTCGCCGGGGTGGTGGGCACCGCCATCTTCAAAGCCTTCGGCTTGGCGGTGGCCACCACGGGGCTTTCCCAAGAAGCCGCCCTTAGGGAGGGCTTCCAGGCCAAGAAGGTCTTCATCCAAAGCCGTGACGGGGCCCATTACTACCCAGGAAGCCAGCCCCTTTGGGTGGAGCTCGTCTACGAAGAAGGCACGGGAAGACTTCTGGGCGGAGCGGTGGTGGCCCATGGGCACGGGGCCCTGCGCATTGACGCCCTGGCCGCCCTCCTCCACCAGGGAGGCACCGTGGAAGACCTCCTCGCCTTGGACCTGGCCTACGCCCCCCCCTACAGCCCCGTCTGGGACCCCCTCCTCATCGCCGCCCAGCAGGTAAAGTGAAATGGTGTAGGAAAAGGGAGACAACACCACCAAAAGGTGTTAAGCCCCTTTCCTTACACCCTACACCGCAACTCCTCCCGGCTCCAAACTGGACCTGGGAGGTGAGGGATGGATCCCTTAAGCGTGCTGACCCCAGAGATGCGGCAGGAGGCGGAGGAGCTTCGGCGGGAGTGGGCCACCAACCCCCGTTGGAAGGGGGTGAGGCGGGACTACCGGCCCGAGGACGTGGTGCGGCTCCGCCCCAGTGTGAAGGTGGAGTACACCCTGGCCAAGCGAGGAGCGGAAAAGCTCTGGCAGCTTCTCCACGAGCGGCCCTACGTGCACACCTTTGGGGCTTACACCGGGGCCATGGCGGTGGAGATGGTGCGGGCCGGCCTGGAGGCCATCTACCTTTCCGGCTGGCAGGTGGCCGCCGACGCCAACCTGGCCTGGCAGACCTATCCCGACCAGTCCCTCTACCCCTATAACTCCGTGCCCCAGATCGTGAAGCGCATCAACAACGCCCTGATGCGGGCCGACCTGATCGAGCGCTCCGAGGGCAAGGTGACCCGGGACTGGTACGTGCCCATCGTGGCCGACGCCGAGGCGGGCTTTGGCGGGGCCTTGAACGTCTTTGAGCTCACCAAGGCCATGATTGAGGCGGGGGCTGCCGGCATCCACTACGAGGACCAACTGGCCTCCGAGAAGAAGTGCGGCCACCTGGGGGGCAAGGTCCTGGTGCCCACTTCCCAGCACATCCGCACCCTGCAGGCCGCCCGCCTGGCCGCGGACATCCTGGGGGTGCCCACGGTGATCATCGCCCGCACGGACGCCGAAGCCGCTACCCTCATCACCAGCGACATCGACGAGCGGGATCGGCCCTTCATCCTGCCCGGGGAGCGTACCCCCGAGGGCTTCTACCGGGTGAAAAACGGCCTCGAGGCGGGGATCGCCCGGGCCCTGGCCTACGCCCCTTACGCCGATGTCATCTGGATGGAAACCTCCAAGCCCGACCTGGAGGAGGCCCGCAAGTTCGCCGAGGCGGTGAAGAAGGAGTTCCCGGATAAGCTCCTCGCCTACAACCTCTCCCCCTCCTTCAACTGGAAGAAGTTTCTGGACGACGAGACCATCGCCAAGTTCAACCGGGAGCTGGGGGAGATGGGGTACAAGTTCCAGTTCATCACCCTGGCGGGCTGGCACACGGTGAACTACTACACCTGGGAGCTGGCCAAGGGCTACAAGGCCCGGGGCATGCCCGCCTTTGTGGAGCTCCAGCAGAAGGAGTTCCTGGCCCAGGCCCAGGGCTTCACCGCGGTGAAGCACCAGCGGGAGGTGGGGGCGGGTTACTTCGACGAGGTGGTCCTGGCCCTGACGCAAGGAGAGGCCTCCACCCTGGCCCTCAAGGGCTCCACCGAGGAGGCCCAGTTCAACGAACCCGTGCACTAGGTTTAGTGGGAAGCCTGCTCTGCCGTCCTCCAAGTACGGAGGGCGGCAGGTTCCTTTTCCGTGGTAGACCGAAGGCACACCAAAGCTGATATAGTGTAATCACCATGCCAGAGGCCAATACACCCTGGCTGCGCTACTTGGAAGACCTTCGTCCCTACCTCAAGGGCCGGGACCACCGGGGCAAGCGAGGCTCCTTAAGATGGCTCGAGGCCCTCATGGCCGAGCGGGGCGGGAAGGCAGGGACTGTGCGCAACATCCTCTACAAGGACCTGGGAAGCCCCGAGGAGAAGGAAAGGCTTTACGGGGTCATCGCCGACCTGTACCAAGAGGCGGGCCTCCCACCCCCCCCTCCCCCGGCGGAGCTTTTCCTGGAAAGCGCCCGCAAGACCCTGGGCCGGGACAAGCGCCGCATCTTTCGCCGCTTTCTGAAGGAGCTGGAAGCCGGGGTGAGGCCTCAGATGGTGGTGGTGGGGGGGCCGGCCACGGGCAAGGGAGTCCTCCTGGCGGCCTTGAGCCGCGCCCTATCCGCTTTGCCGGGCAAGGAACCCTTCCTCCTCAACCTGGGAGGGGAGCTGGCCCAGGCCTTGGTCCCCTTAGCCGAGGGCCTGGGAATAGGGGAGGAGGTGCGGGCCCTTTTGGCCCAGCTCTCCCCCACCCAGCCCTACATCCTGCAGGGGGCCTTGGAGCAGGAGGTCCTGGCCCTTTTGGCCCGGGGCCTAAACCGGGAAGGCCGTCCCCTACTGCTTCGGGCCGAGGCGGAGGGAACCCTAGAAGGCCTTCCCCTGCGGGGTCCAGACGGCACCCAACGGGGGCTTGCCGCCTGGCTGGAACCTTTCCTGAAGGCCCTGACCATCCCCTACGTGGTGGCCTTAAGCGAGCCACCCCCCACCCTGCCCCACCAGCCCCTTTCCCCCCCGAGCCGGGAGGAGGCCAGGCGCTTCGTGCGGGAACGGCTTCCCCACCTGCCCCCGGAAAGGCTGGAGGCCTTGGTGAACCAAGCGGGGCGCAACTTCGGGGAGCTTTCCCGCCTGGTCCTCCTGGAGGCCGCCAAGCACGATCCCAAAACCCCTTTGCAGGACGACCCCGCCCTCAAACCCCTGCTCCTGGCCCTCTCCGCCCTCAGCCCCGAGGCCGACCCTGCGTTTCCCGCAGAGCTTTTAGAGAAAGCCCTGGGCAAGCCTCTGGAACGCCTTTCCCAGGCGGAAAGGGCCCTTTTGGACTGGGTGGGGGAAGGCTTGGTGCGCCCCGCCCTAAGAAGCCTCCTCCCCCAGGAGGCTCCCAAGGAGCTCCACCGCCTGGCCCTCTCCTTTTTCCCCAAGGAAAACCTCTTCCGCAAACTCCACCACGCCTACAAGGCGGGGGAAACCCGGATACTTCTGGACCTTCTCCAGGAGGATCCCGCCCGGCTGGCCCTCCTTCCCAGGCTCTGGCAGGAGGCCCAGGCCTGGCCCCGGGAGGACCTCGAGGCCCTGGCCGCGGTGGTGGTGCGCTACCGGGCCGTCTTGGGCCAGTACGCCCACCCCGAGGCGGAGGAAGCCCTCAGGGTCCTCTCGGAGGCCCAAAACCCCTCCTTGCGCACCTGGGCCCGCATCAAGGCAGCGGAGGCCAAGGCGGATGCCGCCCTTTACAAGGAGGCGGAGGAGCTTCTGCCCCCCAAGGAGGACCTCAAGCTCCTGGACGATACCGCCCAGGCGGAGGGGCTTTTGGTCATGGCGGCGGTGGAGCGCTGGAAGGGGGATTACGAGAAGGCGGCCCGCTTTGTGGAGGAGGCGCAGGGGCTTCCCGTGGCCCCCTTCCTGCAGGACCGGGTATACCTGTGGCGGGGCCTGGTGGCCAAGGACCTGGGCCGCTACCCGGAGGCCCTGGAGGCCCTCTCCCGGGTGGGCCATGACCCCCTCCTCCTGGGGAGGGCCCGCTACCAGATGGGGGACCTCCTCATGCGCTTAGGAAGCCTGGAGGCCAAGCCCCGCATGGAGGAGGGCCTAAAGGCCCTGGAGGAGGGTGGTGCCCCCAAGGACGAGGTGGCCCGGGTGCGGGCCCGCTACGCCACCCTCCTCCGGCGCCTGGGCCTGTACGAGGAAGCAGGAAAAGCCATGGAGAAGGCCTTGGCCGAAGCGGAGGACCCCTTCACCCGGGCCCGGGTGGAAAGCGAGGCCGGGATCCTCGAGGCGGCCCGCGGCCGTCCCTTTGCCGCCCTAAGCCTTTTGGTCCCCGCTGAGGCCTACTTCCGCTCCACCGAGGAGAGGCCCAAGGAAGCTCGCTACCGCCATCTGCGCACCCTCTTCCGCCTGGGAGCCACCTACCTCCTCTTGGAGGCAGGGCAGCCCTACCGGGCCCCCTTCCTGGGAGGGCTCCACGCTCCCACGGCCCAGCGCCTCCTCGAGGGCCTCCTGGAAGAGATCCCCTGGGAGGCCACCGATCGCTACACCGCCTTGCGGCTGGACACCGCGAGTCTCCTGGCCCTCCTCCTTCCCCCCGCCGAGGGAAAAGCCCTCCTAAAGCCCCTTTTGGATGTGGAAAACCCCTACCTCAGGGCCCAAGCCCGCCTGAGCTACGCCGAAACCCTGGTCCGCGAGGGCAACCTGGGGGAGGCCCTGGCCCAGGTGGTGGCCCTGCCTCCCCTGGAGGACCCTGGCCTTTTAGCCCAGGCCCGGGCGGTGGAGGTGCTGGCCCTTCTGGGCCTGGGGGAGAAGGAGGCCGCCTGGCAAAAGCTTTCGGAGGTGAGGAAAAGCCTTCTCCCCGAGCCCTTCCGCTTCCAACTGGGCCGGGCTTTGGGCCGCTTCTGCCCGGAGCTCCAAAGGCGCCTTCCTCCCACCCCCCTGGCCCTCCCTGAGGCCCTGGGCTTCCACCTGGCAAATCCCGACTAAATCACTATACTTTAGGGGGTGGGAGGTTATACTCTTACTGCGAATGGGTCGCAGTAAGAACCCGACCCGGCATCAGGAGGTAGAACGATGAACCAGCTGGAAATCCGCGACCTCTGGGCTTCCATCGACGGCGAAACCATTCTCAAGGGCGTCAACCTTGTGGTCCCTAAGGGCCAGGTGCACGCCCTCATGGGCCCCAACGGGGCCGGGAAGAGCACCCTGGGTAAGATCCTGGCCGGGGACCCCGAGTACACGGTGGAGCAGGGGGATATTCTCCTGGACGGGGAAAGCATCCTGGACCTCTCCCCGGACGAGCGGGCGAGGAAGGGCCTTTTCCTGGCCTTCCAGTACCCGGTGGAGGTACCGGGGGTCACCATCGCCAACTTCCTGCGCCTGGCCCTGCAGGCCAAGCTGGGCCGGGAGGTGGGGGTGGCGGAGTTCTGGGCCAAGGTGAAGCGGGCCCTGGAGCTTCTGGACTGGGACGAGGGCTACCTCTCCCGTTACCTCAACGAGGGCTTTTCCGGCGGGGAAAAGAAGCGGAACGAAATCCTGCAGCTTTTGGTCCTGGAACCCGCCTACGCCGTCTTGGACGAGACCGACTCCGGGCTGGACATTGACGCCCTCAAGGTGGTGGCCCGGGGGGTGAACGCCATGCGGGGGCCCAGCTTCGGCGCCCTGGTCATCACCCACTACCAGCGCCTACTGAACTACATCGTCCCCGACCGGGTGCACGTGATGATGGACGGGCGCATCGTGGCGGAGGGCGGCCCCGAGCTGGCCCTGGAGCTGGAGGCCAAGGGTTACGAGTGGCTCCGGGAAAGGGTGAAGGAGGAAGCATGAGCGAGGCCGATCTGAGGGCACTGGGGGAAGAGTACAAGTACCACTTCGTGGACGAGGTCAAGCCGGTCTTCGTGGCCGAGCGGGGCCTCACCCGAAGGGTGATCGAGGCCATCAGCTACCACAAGGGGGAACCCGAGTGGATGCTGAAGTTCCGTCTGCGGGCTCTGGAGATCTTTCAGAAGAAGCCCATGCCCACCTGGGGCCCGGACCTCTCGGGCCTGGACCTGGACAACCTGGTCTACTACGTGAAGCCCGCAGAGGTGAGGGACGCCAAAAGTTGGGAGGAGATCCCGGAGGAGATCCGCCGGACCTACGAGCGCCTGGGCATCCCCGAGGCCGAGCGCAAAGTGCTCGCCGGGGTAGGGGCCCAGTACGACTCGGAGATGGTCTACCACCGGGTGAAGGAGGAGCTGGAGCGGCAGGGGGTCATCTTCGTGGCCATCGAGGAGGGGATGAAGAAGTACGAGGACCTCTTCAAGGAGCACTTCGCCAAGGTGGTCCCCCCGGAGGACAACAAGTTTGCCGCCCTGAACTCCGCTGCCTGGTCCGGGGGCTCCTTCGTCTACATCCCCCCCGGGGTGAAGGTGGAGCTTCCCCTGCAGGCCTACTTCCGGGTCAACACCCCCGAGTTCGGCCAGTTTGAGCGCACCCTGATCATCGTGGACGAGGGGGCCGAGGTGCACTACATCGAGGGCTGCACCGCCCCCATGTACTCCACGGAAAGCCTCCACACCGGGGTCATCGAGATCGTGGTGAAGCGGGGGGCCCGGAGCCGCTATACCACCATCCAGAACTGGTCCACCAACATGTACAACCTGGTGACCCAACGGGCCCTGGTCTACGGGGATGCCTTCCACGAGTGGCTGGACGGAAACCTGGGCTCCAAGGTCACCATGAAGTACCCCTCCAGCTACCTCCTGGAGCCCGGGGCCCGCACCGAGATCCTCTCCATCGCTTTTGCCAAAACCGGCCAGCACCAGGACACCGGGGCCAAGATCATCCTGGGAGCCCCCCACACCTCGGGCACCATCGTTTCCAAGAGCATCTCCAAGGGGGAAGGCCGGGCCAGCTACCGGGGCCTCGTCAAGGTGTTGGACGGGGCTAGGGGCGCCAAGGCCAACGTGGAGTGCGACGCCCTCCTCATCGACCCGGAGAGCCGCACCGACACCTACCCCTACATCGAGATCGAGGAGGACACCGCCCACGTGGGCCACGAGGCCACGGTGTCCAAGATCAACGACGAGCAGATCTTCTACCTGCAGACCCGGGGCCTCAAGGAGGACGAGGCCGCAGCCCTCATCGTGCGGGGCTTCATCGAGCCCATCGCCAAGGAGCTGCCGCTGGAGTACGCGGTGGAGCTGAACCGGCTCATCGAGCTGGAGATGGAGGGCTCCGTAGGCTAAGGGCTTCCGTCAAGGGTCTTAACCTTTGCGCTAGGAGGATTCATGCAGGTACTGGATAAAACGCAGGTGGAAGCCATCTCCCGGGCCCTAAAGGAGCCGGGCTGGGTGCTGGAGAAAAGGCTAAAAGCCCTCGAGGCCTTCGCCCGCCTCCCCTACCCCAGCAAGAAGGACGAGAACTGGCGCTACACCGACCTCTCCGAAGCCCCCTTGGAACAGGAGGTGGAAACCCCCAAGGGGCTTAGCCTCTCCCGGGATGAGCTTCCCGAGCTGGTGAAGCGCCGCCTGGAGAAGACCGATGTTTCGGGCTTTTTGGTCTTCGTGGGGCCGGACCTGGTCTACGCCGAGGTGCCGGAGGAGCTTTCCGCCAAGGGCCTGGTCTTCACCAGCCTGGCCGAGGCCTTGAAGACCCACCCTGGTAAGGTGGAGGCCACCCTCTTCCGGGGGGTCTACGTGGAGGACAAGTTCGCCGCGGAAAACTCCGCCTTTTTCACCCACGGGGCCTTCCTCTACGTGCCCGCGGGGCTGGAGGTGGAAAAGCCCCTGGGGGTCTTCAAGGTGCTGGAAGGAGGCAAGGCCTCGGCGGGCCGGAGCCTCATCTTCCTGGAGGACAACGCCAAGGCCGCCTACATCGAGGAGTACCTCTCCTTAGACCTCCCCCCCACCCTGCACCTCTCCGCCACGGAGATGGTCTTGAGGCCTGGAGCCAAGCTCCGCCACGCCCACGTGCAGACTTTCGGCGAGGGAGTGTGGCACTTCCACCGGCAAAGGGCCCTGCTGGAGCGGGATGCCGCCTTAAACGACCTGGTGGTGAACCTGGGCGGGCGCTACGCCAGGAGTGAGGTGGCCTCGGAGCTATTGGGCCCGGGAGCGGAAAGCGAGATGCTGGGGCTTTACTTCGGCCACGGCCTCCAGCACTTCGACCACTACACCCTGCAGCACCACGTGGAGCACCATACCCGTTCGGACCTCCTCTACAAGGGAGCGGTGAAGGACGAGGCCCGGGCGGTCTTTTCCGGCCTCATCAAGCTGGAGCGGGGAGCCCAGAAAACCGACGCCTACCAGGCCAACCGCAACCTCATCCTCTCCCCCACCGCCCGGGTGGACTCCATTCCCCAGCTGGAGATCGGGGCCAACAACGTGCGTTGCACCCACGGGAGCACCACCGCCCCCGTGGACGAGGTGCAGCTCTTCTACCTCCAGTCCCGGGGCCTGCCCCGTAGCCTCGCCCAGGAACTCTTGGTCAAAGCCCACCTGGCGGACGTCCTTAACCGCATTCCTCTAAAGGCCCTAAGGGCCCACCTCGAGGCGGTGATCGAGGAAAAGGTTAGAATCTGAAGGCCATGTGGACCCCGGTAGCCAAGCTGGGCGATTTGGAAAACGGCCGGCTGGTGGTCAAAAGGCCCGAGCACCGGAAGCCCATCCTCCTCCTCTACACCGGGGAGGAGGTTTTCGCCCTGGAGGACATCTGCACCCACGACGACGGCCCCCTGCACGAAGGGGACCTCGAGGATGGGCACATCGTCTGCCCCCGGCACGGGGCCCGGTTTGACCTGAGGACGGGGCGGCAAACCCTGCCCGCCCCCAGGCCCGTCAGGGTCTTCCCCGCCAGGCTGGAGGGGGACACCATCCTCCTGGATCTCTAAACGTCCACCCCGTCCGCAAGGCCCCAAGTCCTCCTTGGGGCCTTTGTCCTTGACGGCAGGCGGAAGAAGCGCTAGCGTGAGAGTACCCACCCCCCCTGGGGTGGGGGGAAGGTGCGAGGATGCTGAAGCTCAAGGTAGAAGGCATGACCTGCAACCACTGCGCCATGGCGGTCAAGAAGGCCCTCATGAAGGTGCCTGGGGTGGAGAGGGCCGAGGTGAGCCTGGAACGGGCCGAGGCCCTGGTGGAGGGCAAGGCGGACCCCGAGGCCTTGATCCGGGCAGTGGAAGAGGAAGGCTACCGGGCCGCCCTGGCGAGCTAAGGAGGCCCTGTGCCCCGCGGCCATCTCCACCTGGAGCCCAAGGTGCGGGAAGAGGCCAAAAGGCGCCTTCTCTCCGCCAAGGGCCACCTCGAGGGCATCCTGCGCATGCTGGAGGATCCCCACGTCTACTGCGTGGACGTGCTGAAGCAACTGAAGGCGGTGGAGGGTGCCCTGGACCGGGTGGGGGAGATGGTCCTAAGGGCCCACCTCAGGGACCACGTGGCCACCGCCCACGAGCGGGGAGACGTGGAGGAGATCGTGGAGGAACTGATGGAGGCCCTCAAGTACCGCTAGGAGGTGACCCATGCGCGTTTTCGCCCTGCTCATAGCCTTTTTTCTGCCGGCCCTGGCCCAGCACGCCCACACCCCCCAGGCGGACGCGGGGGAAAGGGCCTTCCTCTCGGGAATGATCGCCCACCACGAGGGGGCCCTGGAGATGGCCCGCTACGCCCTGCAAAGGGGCAAGGACAAGGAGGTGCGGGCCTGGGCAGAAGCCATCCTAAAGGACCAGGAGCGGGAAATCGCCCTCATGCGGAGCTGGCTGGTGAGCCTGGGCGGGCTGAACCCGGCAGCCTACGGGGCCATGCAGCAGGAGATGGCCGCCATGCTACAGAAGCTTAGGGCCGCCCCGGACCCCGACCGGGCTTTCGTGGAGCTCATGCTCCTACACCACAAGGGTGCGGTGGAGATGGCCCTTTCCGTCCTACCCACCGCCAAGGACCGGCGGGTCTTGGACCTAGCCCGGGACATCATCCTGGCCCAGGCCAAGGAGATGTACGCTTTTAGGCTATGGCTTTTGAGGTAAAGGTGGGGGTCAGGGGCATGACCTGCGCCTCATGCGTGGCGCGGGTGGAAAGGGCCTTGAAAAGGGCCCCGGGCGTGGAGGAAGCCCGGGTCAACCTCACCACCGAGGAAGCCTTTTTGCGCCTTCAGGAAGGCATAGACCTCAAGGAGGTCCTGAAGCAGGTGGAGGAAGCCGGCTACGAGCCAGTGGTGTCCCGGGTGGAGATCCCCATCCGGGGCATGACCTGCGCCAGCTGCGTGGCCCGGGTGGAAAGGGCCTTAAAAAAGCTCCCTGGCGTGCTTTCCGCCCAGGTAAACCTGGCCACGGAAAAGGCCTTTGTGGAATACCTGCCCGATACCGTGAGCCTACCTCGCCTGCGCCAGGCCATCCGGGATGCAGGCTATGAACCCTTGGAGGTGGCCCAGGAGGAAAGAAAAACCCCTGCCTACCCCACCGACCTCCTCCTGGCTCTACCCTTTGCCTCCCTCACCCTCCTCCTGGCCATGGGGCCCATGCTCCTTCCCCTTCCCCACGTTCCCCCACTCCTCCAGGTCCTCACCGCCCTCCCCGTCCTCTACGCCGGCCGGCGCTTTTTCCGCCAGGCCCTGGCGGAGATCCGGCATCGCTCCTTGGGCATGAGCACCCTGGTGGCCCTGGGGGCGGGAAGCGCCTACCTCTACTCCTTTCTGGTCCTCCTCTTTCCCACCCTTTTCCCCGGGGAAGCCCGCCACCTCTACTTGGAAGCAGGAGCGGTGATCCTGGCCCTGATCCTTTTGGGCAAGCACCTGGAGGAAAGGGCCAAGGGGAAGGCCTCGGAGGCCATCCAGAGGCTCCTGGCCTTGAGGCCCAAGACCGCCCGGGTGGTTCAGGAGGGGGAGGAAAGGGAAATCCCCGCCGAAGCCCTCATCCCCGGGGACCTGGTGCGGGTCCTTCCTGGGGAGCGCATCCCCGCAGATGGGGTGGTGGTGGAAGGCTTCAGCCATGTGGACGAGGCCATGCTCACCGGTGAGCCCATCCCCAAGGCCAAGAAGCCCGGGGATGAGGTGGTGGGGGGAACGGTGAACGGGGAAGGCCCCCTCCTCATCCGGGTAAGCCGGGTGGGGGAGGCCACGGTCCTGGCCCAGATGGCCCGCCTGGTGGAGGAAGCCCAGGCCTACAAACCCCGGGTGCAGGAGGTGGCGGACCGCATCGCGCGCGTCTTCGTGCCCATCGTGCTCCTCATCGGCCTCGTCACCTTCGGCCTCTGGCTTCTCTATGGCCCCGGCCTCTCCCATGCTTTCGTGGCCCTTCTTTCCGTGCTCCTCATCGCCTGCCCCTGCGCCATGGGCCTGGCCACCCCGGCGGCCATCGCCGTGGCCACAGGAAGGGCGGCGGGAATGGGCCTCCTTTTCCGCAAGGGCCAGGCCATGGAAAGCCTCGCCCGGGCGGATACCGTGGTCCTGGACAAGACCGGGACCCTGACCCAAGGAAAGCCCACCCTCACGGAAACCCTGGGGTTCGCCCTAAGCCCTGAGGAGGCCTTGCGGCTCGCCGCCGCCCTGGAGCGAGGGAGCGAACACCCCATCGCCAAGGCGGTTCTGGAAGCAGCTAAGGACCTTAGCCTGCCCGAGGCCGAAGGGGTGCGGGCCCTGCCCGGGGAGGGCCTCGAGGGGGTGGTGGAGGGAAGAAGGCTTTACCTGGGGGGTCCGGCCCTCATGGAGCGGCTCAAGGTGGCCCTTCCCCAAGAGGCCCAGGAACTTGCCCAGAAGGGCTACACTCCCCTTTACCTGGCGGATGGGGAGAGGCTTTTGGCCGCCTTCGGGGTCTTTGACCCCCCCAAGCCCGAGGCGCGAAGGGTGGTGGCCGCTTTAAAGGCCCTGGGCCTCAAGCCCGTCCTCCTCACCGGGGACCATCCCATCCCCGCCAAGCGGGTGGCCGAGGCCTTGGGCATAGAGGAAGTGCTGGCCGGGGTACGCCCTGAGGGCAAGGTGGAGGCCATACGGCACCTCCAGGAAGAGGGGCGGAAGGTGATCTTCGTGGGGGACGGCATCAACGACGCCGCCGCCTTGGCCCAGGCGGATGCGGGCATCGCCCTGGCCACGGGCACGGACATCGCGGTGGAGGCGGGGGATGTGATCCTGCTTTCGCCGAGCCTGGAGGGATTGGTGCAGGCCATTCTCCTCTCGCGGCGCACCCTAAGGACCATCTACCTCAACTTCTTCTGGGCTTATGCCTACAACATCCTCCTCATTCCGGTGGCAGCAGGGGCTCTCTACCCCTTCACCGGGCTCCTTCTAAACCCCATGCTGGCGGCCGGGGCCATGAGCCTCTCCAGCCTCTTCGTGCTCACCAACTCCCTGAGGCTTAGAGGTTTCCGGACTTACCCCCGGCTAACCGCCCTTTCCTAGGCTGGCAAAGCGGGGAGGCCTTCTCCCCGAAAGGAGGTACCGCATGATGGCATGGGCACACGCAGGATACGGCTATGGGCCTCACATGGGCTGGGGCTGGGGATGGCTGGGCTGGCTTTACCCCTTCCTGTTCCTGGTCCTCCTCGTCCTGGGGGTGTACCTGGTGGCGCGGGCCCTGGCCCCTAAGCAGGAGAACCGGGCCCTGGAGATCCTCAAGGAGCGCTACGCCCGGGGGGAGATCGACAAGGAAACCTTTGAGCGCATGAAGCGCGATCTTGCCTGAGGGTTCTCCTGGCTTCCGGGAAACCGATGCGCCTTAACTCTTAGCAGCCCTGCACGAAGGTTGCCCTATCGGCAAGGGCGAATTGGGGTGCCTAGGCCTCGAGGGTCTGCCCCTGCGGCCCACTCTCCGGGAAAAGAGGGCGCGCTACACTAGGGGCATGGACCTGAGCCGCATTCGGGAGGACTTCCCCCTCATCGCGGGTCATCCCGAGCTGGTCTACCTGGACTCCGCCGCCACCAGCCAGAAGCCCAAGCGGGTCCTGGAGGCTTTGGACCGCTACTACCGGGAGCTCAACGCCAACGTTCACCGCGGGGCCTACCGCCTCTCCGTGGCGGCCACCGAGGCCTACGAGGAGGCCCGGCGCCGCATGGCCCGCTTTTTGGGGGCGGAGGAGCGGGAGATCGTCTTCGTGCGCAACACCACCGAGGCCCTGAACCTGGTGGCCTACGCCTGGGGCCTGAGGAACCTGAAGGAAGGGGACGAGATCCTGGTCACGGAAATGGAGCACCACGCGGGGCTCGTGCCCTGGCACCTGGTGGCGGGGCTCAAGGGGGCCCGGATCAAGGCCATCCCCCTCACCGAGGAGGGCCGCTTGGACCTTTCCGCCCTGGACACCCTCCTCACGGAAAGGGTCAAGGTGGTTTCCGTGGTCCACATGTCCAACGTCCTGGGCACCATCAACCCCGTGGCGGAGATCGCCAGGAGGGCCAAGGAGGCGGGGGCCCTGGTGGTGGTGGACGGGGCGCAAAGCGCCCCCCACCTGCCCGTGGACGTGAAGGCCTTGGGAGCGGACTTCTTCGCCCTCTCGGGGCACAAGATGCTGGGGCCCACGGGGGCCGGGGTACTCTTTGGGCGGTACGAGGTCCTGGAGGGGATGATGCCCTTCCTGGGAGGAGGGGAGATGATCCGGGAGGTCCACGTGGACCGCTCCACTTACGCTCCCCCTCCCCAACGCTTTGAAGCCGGCACTCCCCCCATCGCCGAGGCCATCGCCTTGGGAGAAGCGGCCAGCTACCTGATGGAGATCGGCATGGAGCGGGTCTATGCCCATGACCGGGCCCTTTTGGAATATGCCTTAAAGCGCCTCGCGGAGGTGCCGGACCTCAGGGTCTACGGTCCCAGGGGGGAGGATCGGGGCGGGGTCATCCCCTTTACCTTAGGCCGCCTCCACCCCCACGACCTGGCCACCTTCCTGGACCAGGAGGGGATTGCGGTAAGGGCCGGGCACCACTGCGCCCAGCCCCTGCACCGGAAGCTGGGCCTGGCCGCCACGGCCCGGGCGAGCTTCTACCTCTACAACACCCTCGAGGAGGTGGACCGCTTTGTGGAAGCTCTCCTTCGCATCCACACCCGGTACCGGGCCTGGCTATAATGGGGGAATCCATGAGCGTCCTTGACGAGCTTTACCGGGAGATCATCCTCAAGCACTACCAGAACCCCAAAAACTTCGGGGTCCTGCCCCAGGCCACCAAGACCGCCGGGGGCATGAACCCCTCCTGTGGGGACCAGGTGGAGGTGATGGTGCGGCTGGAAGGGGATACCATCGCCGACATCCGCTTCCAGGGTCAAGGGTGCGCCATCAGCACCGCCAGCGCCTCCCTCATGACCGAGCTGGTGAAGGGGAAAAAGGTGGCGGAGGCCCTGGAGCTTTCCAGGAAGTTCCAGGCCATGGTGGTGGAAGGAGCCCCCCCCGACCCGGCCCTTGGGGATCTCCTGGCCCTTCAGGGGGTGGCCAAGCTCCCCGCCCGGGTGAAGTGCGCCACCTTAGCCTGGCACGCCCTCGAGGAGGCCTTAAAGTGAAGCGCTACCCCGCCCACAGGGTCACGCCCCTCCTGGTGCAGTACCCGGACCTGATGGAAGCCTGGAAGGAGGCCGCTCAGGCAGGGCTTCTGCGGGCGGAAACCCAAGGCGGGAAAAACTACGTGGTGGTGGAAGACCCAAGCCTCATCGCCCGGCTCAAGGCCTTGGGCGTGGAAGGCGAGCCCATAGAGGAAAGATGACCCGCGGCCTGGTCTTTCTGCACGCTTTCCCCTACAACCCCAGCATGTGGGAAAAGGAAGTGGCCTACTTCCGGGGAAGGCTTCCCCTGCTGGCCCCTTCCTACCTAGGCCTCTCCCTCCCGGAGGCGGCGGAGAAGGTGCTCCGGGAGATGGACGAGGCGGGAATCGAGGAGGCCGTCTTCGTGGGGCTTTCCATGGGGGGCTACCTCATCTTCGAGCTTTGGCGCAGAGCCCCCGAGCGCTTCCTGGGCTTGGTGCTGGCGGATACCCGCGCGGGGGCCGACACCGAGGAGGGCCGGAAAAACCGCTATGCCCTAAGGGAAAAGGTTCTGGCGGAAGGGGTGGGCTTCCTCCCCGAGGCCCTCCTGCCGGGCCACCTGGGCCGCACCACCCGGGAGGAAAAGCCTGAGGTGGTGGCCAGGGCCAAAGCCCTCATCCTGGAGGCCAGCCCCGAGGCGGTGGCCGGTAGTCTCCTCGCCCTGGCGGAGCGGCCCGACTCCTCCCCCCTCCTCCCCGGGATGCGCCGCCCGGCTTTGGTCCTGGTGGGGGAGGAGGACACCCTAACCCCCCCGGAGGAGGCCAAGCGAATGGCCAGGGCCCTGCCCGACGCCCGCCTGCTCATCCTCCCCGAGGCCGGGCACCTTTCCAACCTGGAAAACCCCAAGGCCTTCCGCACGGCCCTTTTGGGTTTCCTGGCCGAGGTGCTCTAGAGGCGGAAGGCTTCTTCCGCCTTCCGGACAATGCCCAGGCAGGGGATAGGGGCTTCCTCCTCCACGAAGCCCTCGGGGGTTCTGCGGTAAAGGGTGAAACGGCGGGCCTCGAGGTCCACCAGAAGGTAGACCTCCAAGCTGTCCAGGGTTTCACAAAGGGCCCGTTTTTCCCGGCGGTCCTGCACCTCGGTGGCGGGAGAAAGGACCTCCACCACGGCACAAGGGGCCTCCTCGTAATAAGGGTGGGGAGGCCCGGGCTGGCACACCACCATCACGTCAGGGTAGTAAACGGCTTCATCCCGGATCCGCAGCTTCATGTCGCTCATGTACACCCGGCACCCCCTGGGCCTGGCCGCCTCCAGAAACCGGGCGGCGATGTTGAGGGCCACCCGGTTATGGAGGGCGCTGGCCCCTGCCATGGCGTAAAGACGCCCCCGCAAGTACTCCCGCCTCACCGGGGATTGGGCCTCCTCCTCCAGGTAGACTTCCAGAGCTTTGGGAAGCTTGGGGGCTAGCATTCCCAATCCCGTTCTACGGTTTCTCGCCCAGCCCCGCCCTTAGCCAGACCAATAAGGAGGCTTGGGAAAGGGATTCCCCAGGGTCCCAAGGCCAGGCAGGGCGGTTCAGCCGGCTACTCCGCCTTGGGCTCCCGGGCCATGAGGGTGGAAAGGGCCTTCAAGGGATCCAGCCCCTCGTAGACCACCTGGTACACCGCCTCGGCGATGGGAAGCTCGAGCCCGGCTCGCTCCCGCCAGGCCATGAGGGCTTTGACCGCATAAAGCCCCTCCACCACCCCCCGGTCCTCGAGGCGCTCCAGGGCCTCCCCCCGCACCAGCCTCTCCCCCGCCCCCCGGTTGCGGGAGTGGAGGCTATACGCGGTGGCCAGGAGGTCGCCCAGGCCGGAAAGCCCATAGAAGGTAGCCTCCTCCCCTCCTAAGGCGGTACCGAAGCGCACCATCTCCCTAAGGCCCCGGGTGAGGAGGGCCGCCTTGGCGTTATCCCCCAGGCGAAGCCCGTCCACCATCCCCGCCGCCAGGGCCAGGATGTTCTTCAAGGCCCCGCCCAGCTCCACCCCCCGCCGGTCCTGGCTGGTGTAGACCCGGAAGGTGGGACCGGAGAAGAGCTCCTGGACCCGCCGGGCCAGCTCCCGGGGCCCTGCCGCCACGCTGGCCGTAGGGAGGAAGCGGGCCACCTCCTCCGCGTGGTTGGGGCCGGAAAGGACGGCCACGGGCCTGCCGGTTAAGGCCTCCACCACCTCGCTGGGGGTGTTAAGCCTCCCCTCCTTGAAGAAAAGCCCCTTGGTGGCGGAAAGGTACCAGGGGGCCCGGGGCAAGGCCTTGAGGGTTTCCTCCAAGGCCTTGGAGGGCAGGGCCACCACGGCCAGCTCCACTCCCTCCAAGGCCTCCTCCGGGTCGGCGGTGGGGTACAGGTAAGCGGGGAGGGCCACCCCTGGCAGGTAGTCCTTGTTCTCCCGGCTGGCCCTGAGGGCCTCCGCCTGCTCCTTCCTCCTGGCCCACAGGGCCGTGGGAATCCCCTTGCTGGCCAGAAGGACCGCCAAGGCGGTGCCCCAGGCCCCGGCTCCCAGGATGGCCACCTTCATAGGAGCACGCTCACCTCCCAGGCCTCATACCAGGCCGCCAAAAGCAGGAAAAGGGCCCCCAAGTAGAAGGTGAGGAGCAGGGCCCTAAGCCCCTTCCTATACCCCTCCCCTCCCGCCGTCTTGGCCAGGAGCACAAGCCCCCCGAAGGTGACCAGGATGTAGGCTTGAAGCTCCAGGAGAAGGGTGGGGAGGTGAACCAGGAAGGCGGCGCCCAGAAGCGCCGGAGACAAGGCGAAGCCGAAGACCAGATAGCGGAGGGCGTTCAAAAGAAAGACGGGAACCCCCAAAAGCGAGGCGGGCAGAAGCCCGGTGAGGAAAAGCCCCTGGCCGAAGTTCCAGTGGAAGATCACCCCGGCCAAGACCAGGATGCCCTTTCCCATAGCCTCCTCCAAGCCTATGGCCTCGAGGGCCCCGCCGAAAAGGGCCTGCACCGCCCGGGCCATCTCTGGCATCCCGTAGGCCAGCAAACTCCCCAGGGCAAAGAGGCCATAAAGGAAGAGGTTGGTGAAAAGGTAAAGCCCCCTATAGGCGCGAAGCAGGGCCAGGGCCTCCAAAAGCCAGGCGCGAAAGGGCGAGGGCTGGAAGAGGAGAAAGCCCCAAAAGAGGGAGAGGAGCAAAAACCCCCACCCCGAGGCCGGGTTAAGGAGGTACCCGGGAAGGGCAAGCCCCTCGGGGCGGAAGTAGACCCGCTTGGCCTCGCCACCCTCCAGGACCACCACCACCTCCCCCACCTTCTCCCCCACGGCCGCGGGGAAGAGGACCCGGTTTCCCTCCACCCTGGGGCTATCCAGGTTGAGGGAAAGGCCCCTGGGGGGTGGCGGGAAAAAGGCGTAGCGCTCCAAAAGCCTGGGGGCCTCCTCAGGGGAAGCCCTCAGGACCTCCTCGAGGCTCGGCGAAAGCTTTCCCGTAAACCAGGCCTCCGCCGCCTGGCGGGCCAACTCCACCGCAGAAGAGGCCATGGCCCAGGGAAAAAGAACAAGAAGAAAGGCCAGAGGGCGCATGGCCTCAGACCTCCTCCAAGGGCACACCATCCCGGCACAGGGGGCAGGCTTCGGGAAGGTACTGGGGCACCTCCAGCTTCAGAAGAGCCCGGAAGGGGACACCGAAGTCCGCCTCTCCCCCGCTCCGGTCCACGATGGCCCCCACGCCCACCAAAACCCCTCCCCTGGCCTCCGCCGCCCGAATGGCCTTGCGCACGCTCTCCCCGGTGGTCACCACATCCTCCACCGCCAAAAAGCGGTCGCCCGGATTCACGGTGAGGCCCCTGCGCAGGGTCATGCCTCCTTGGCCATCCTTCTCCGCGAAGAGGGCCCTGGCCCCCAGGGCCTTGGCCACCACGAAGGAGAGCACCACACCCCCCAGAGCGGGCCCGATGACAAAATCCACCTTCTCGTCTTCAAATAGCTTGCCTAAGGCCTCCCCCACCGCCTCCGCATAGAGGGGATGCTGCAAGAGGGCAGCGGATTGCAGGAAGATGGGCGAGTGCAACCCCGAGCGCAGGAGGAAGTGCCCCTCTAGAAGGGCTCCCGTCCTGCGGTAGAGCTCCAGGACATCCATCCCCCCTACTCTACCAAAGCCCTATGGAAGTCCTCCGCCGCCTGTAAGGCTCCCTCCAGATCGGGCCTGCCCCCCGGGTAGAAGAGGGCCCGGCTAGCAGCGTTCAAGAGGCCAGGACCCTTCAAGGGCCTTCCCCCTTGGGTCCCTATGCCGGGGAGGAGGAAGGGAGCGCGGGGAGCCTTTTCCCGCAATGTCAAGACCACCTCCGGGTAGGTGGCCCCCACCACCATGCCCACGCGGCTCCACTCCCCTTCCCGGTATCCCTCCCCCTCCCGGGCCAGGGCCTCCGCCAGGTGGAGGTAAAGGGGCCTTCCCTCCACCAGAAGATCCTGCAAAAACCCTGATCCTGGGTTTGAGGTCTTGACCAGGACGAAAACCACCCCCTGGCTTTCCCTGGCCGCCTGGAAGAAGGGCGTGAGGGTATCCAGGCCCAGGTAGGGGTTCACGGTAAGGGCGCTGCCAGGAAAGCGCAGGAGGTAGGCTCGGGCGTAAGCCTCGGCGGTGGAACCGATATCCCCCCGCTTCCCGTCAAAAATCACGGGTAGGCCCATGACCCGCGCGGCGCTGGCCAGCGCAAAAAGAAGCCCGGGCCCCTCTGGGCCCAGGGCCTCAAAGAAGGCCAGCTGGAACTTGACCGCCGCCAGCCTGGGAGCTAAGGCCTCAAGAAGCTCCACCGTATACCGCTTCAAGTGGGCAACGGGCTCGCGCCCGTGAAGCTCGGGCCTGGGATCCACCCCGAGGACCAAAGGAGGGCGGGAAAGCGCCAGGAGAAAGTCCATGCCTTCCACTATAGGCCTTGACAACCCCAGGCCTCCGGGCATAGAGTTGCCAGGGTACCGCAAGGAGGGAGTATGAAGAAGCTCATCCTGGCTTTAAGCCTTCTGGTCCTGGCCGCCTGCCAGCAGCAGGCCCCGGTGCAACCCAGGCCCTTAGGGAAGTGGGCCAGACCTACATCGCCATCCTAGAGCCCACGGCCTCGTCCACGCTTCCCGCCCGTTTCTCCGAGCGCCTTGCCGCTTTGGAAAGGGCCCACGGCCTCTCCATCCCCGCAGAGGACTGCCTCGAGGCCCTGGGGGCCATCATCCTCCGCAACCTCACCCCCGCCCAGGCCCAGCGCCTGGCGCAGGACCCCAGGGTCTACGCCCTGACCCCGGACCAGGAGGTGAAGGCCTACGCCCAGACCATCCCCTGGGGGGTGGACCGCATCGGCGCCTCCACCACCACCGCCAAGGGAGCCAACGTCTCCGTGTACGTGGTGGACACCGACATCAAGGTGGGGCATGAGGACCTCACCAACCTGATGGGGGGGTATGCGGTGGTGAAGTGCCGGGGTAAGTGCCGCACGGCCTACGACGACGACAACGGCCACGGCACCCATGTGGCGGGCACGGCGGCCGCGCTGAACAACAGCGTGGGCGTCTTGGGCGTGGCCCCCGTCGCCGAGCTATGGGCGGTGAAGGTCCTTTCCAACTCCGGATCCGGAAGCATCAGCGGCATCGTCCAGGGCCTCAACTGGGTGATCGGCCACAACAACGGGGGCAAGCCCAAGGTGATCAACATGAGCCTTGGGGGGAGTGGCACCGACGACCAGGATGGCCAGTACTGCCCCAGCACCCGCTCCACCCACGCCTTCCACAACGTCATCCAGAAGGCGGTGTGCGACTACCGGATCACCGTGGTGGTGGCCGCCGGCAACGAGGGCGACAACGCCGCCAACCACACCCCCGCCGCCTACGACGAGGTCATCACCGTAAGCGCCACCAACAGCCAGGACGACTGGCCCTCCTGGTCCAACTACGGCCCCGACGTGGACCTCGCCGCCCCCGGTGTCTCCATCCTCTCCACCTGGAACTCCTCCACCACCAGCTACAACACCATCAGCGGCACCTCCATGGCCAGCCCCCATGTGGCCGGGGCCGCCGCCTTGGTGCTTTCCCGCCACCCCAGCTACACCCCGGTCCAGGTGAAGCAGGCCCTTCTCCAGAACGCCGAAAGCACCGCCAGCTGGCAAAACACCTCGGGGAATCCGCACCCCGAGCCCTTCCTGAACGTGAGGGGATTCTAGCCTCTCCACGAAAAACCCCCCGCCCTAGGGCGGGGGGTCGGTTTTTCCCTGAAAAAACCCCCATCAGGGGTTGCGCCGGCTTGGACCACGGGGTCTTGAAAGCGCAGGAACGGGCTCCATGCTCCTTAGAAAGGAGGTGATCCAGCCGCACCTTCCGGTACAGCTACCTTGTTACGACTTCG
>NZ_KZ672972.1 GCF_002964845.1 Thermus tenuipuniceus | reverse complement strand
GCCCCCGCCTGCGGGGGGAAGGGGGTGTTTATGCAGGGTATTCGGGAGGTGCAAGTTTTGAGCTAGGAAACGTAACTCCCTCGCAACGCCCAAGGGGTTTTATGAGAAACCAATGAGTTACGTGGAGGTTACCTTCCCCTCTGTATCTTGACGTGCAGGGGATGAGGCTACGGGCCCGGCCAGGCCCTGCACGGGCTAGGGAAAGGAGGTGAAAGATGCGGTATATTGTAAAACCGACTAGGTCTGCTGAGCCTCTGGGGTGCGGCATCTTTATCTGTGGGAGCAATTCCGGCCCTAAATAGCCTACCCAGCAACCCCCAAGATGAGCCCGGGCTCATCTTGGGATTTCCTAGAGGAGGTGCATCGTGAAGCTCGCCCACCAGTTCCTAGCCGAGGTTCGGCTAACCCTTATTGCTGCGAGGGTTTATCTGCCCAATCAGCTGGCGGGTCTTTTTGCGGACGCGGTCTTTTTCTACGCTATATGGATGGCTCTAACCTCCCTCTCTCCCTCAGACACACGCCCACATATTGGTCACGGGGGGAATATCCTCCTAATGTACGCCGCTTTTAACAGCGTAGTCGGAACGTTTCAAGCTCTAGCCTTTGCCATATCACAGGAAGCGGATCGCGGCACTTTGGAACATTTAGCCCTTGCCCGTGGGGGCCTCTTGATCCAGCTCGTTCTAAGAGGATTTTCGGATACGCTTTTCAACCTGTTCAGAACAGCTATCCTCATAGGGGTGCTCGCCTTGATAACAGGCATCCCCCTGAACCCCCAGGCTTTCTGGCCGGTAGCTATTAGCTTGCTAGCTCTGGGAGCGCTTGGGTTTTCTCTTACCATGGCCGCCTTGGCCCTTTATTTTAAGCGTATTCTGAGTTTCTTCATGATTATCCAGTTTGGTCTTCTTCTCTACTTCTTCTCCGTGGCCAACTGGCAAGGCCACATGGTTTACCTCCCCCTGGCCCCGGCAGCCCACCTGCTTTCTCAAAGCCTTACGGGAGGGGTGTGGAAGGGTGAGGTGGCCCTCTTCGCCCTCGCCCAGAGCCTGCTCCTTCTGGGAACTGGCTTCCTGGCTTTAAGCTTCATGTACCGATTGGTCCGCTTGCGGGGCCTTTTGGGGAGGTACTGATGCGCCTGCTGGTGCAAAACGTCCACAAGCGCTTCGGCCCGGTACAGGCCCTGGCCGGGGTGAGCCTGGAGCTACGGGCGGGGGAGGTGCTGGGCCTTCTTGGCCCCAATGGGGCGGGCAAGACCACCCTGGTGAAGGTGATCCTGGGCCTCCTCCTCCCGGAGGAGGGGGAGGTGCTGTTGGAAGAAGAGGGCAGGCGGCGCAGGCCCCAGGGGCACGAGTTCGGGGTCCTCCTGGAGGGAAGCCGCAACCTCTACCTCAACCTCCCCCTCCTGGCCAACGCCCTCTACTTCGGGGGCATCCGGGGGCTTAGCCCCAAGGAGGTGCGCCCCCGCTTCCTCCACTGGCTGGAGCGCTTTGGCCTGAAGGAGCGCCTCCATGCCCCTTTGGCCTCCCTCTCCCGGGGCATGCAACAGAAGGCCGCCTTGGCCCTGGCCCTCGCCCTAAGGCCCCGCTTCCTCCTCCTGGACGAGCCCACCCTGGGCTTGGACCCGGTGAGCCGGGGGGAGCTGGAGGCCATCCTCCTGAGCCTCAAGGGGGAGGGGATCGGCATCCTCCTCACCTCCCACGACCTGGCCACGGTGGAGCGGGTGAGCGACCGGGTGGCCTTCCTCAAGGGGGGAAGGCTCTTTCGGGAAGGGCCCACCCGGGCCCTCCTGCGGGAGTGGGCGGGGGAGGGGTACCTCCTCCGCCTGGCCGAGCCCGTGGCCGAGGCCCTGGCGGAGGCCCTGGGCCCGGGGTGGCTGGCGGAGGGGAAGGACCGCTTGGTCTTCCTGGGGGAGTGGGCGGCCCTCAAGGAGGCCCTGCCCCGGGTGCCCGCGGAGGTGCTGGAGGTCTCCCGGGGGGAGCCCAGCCTGGAGACCGTCTTCCTAAGGCTCTTCGGCCGGGAGGTTCCTAAGGAGCCTTTCCCTTAGGGCCCCCACCAGGTACAAGGAGCCCGTGGCTAGGACGGGGAGGCCGTCCGCCCGCGCGGCCTCCAGCGCGTGCTGAAGGGCCTCCAAGGGCGCTTCCAAGAAGGGCTCTCCCAGCTCCTCCCCCATGGCTCCCTCCCCGGCCCGGGTGTAGCGGACGCTTTTGGCCTTGGGGAGGAGGTGGGCCAGCACCCCCCGCACGTCCTTGCGGGGGAAGGCGCCGAAGACCAGGTGGTAGGCGGGAAACTCCCGGGCCAAGGCCTGGGCCGCCGGGGGGTTGTGGGCCCCGTCCAGGTAGACCTCCACCCCCTCTATCAGGAAGCGCTCCAGCCGGCCCGGATGCCTTGCTTCCCGAAGCCCTCGGGCAATGGCCTCTTCGGGAAAGCCCAGGAGCCTCAGGGCCGCCGCCGCCAGCCGGGCGTTTGGCTCCTGGAAGGCCCCCTTCAGGGCGGGGGCTACGGGGAGAGCGAAGAGGGGGGCTTCCGGGTCCAGGACATGGAGGGGGCACCCCCGCGCCGCCGCCACCTGCCGGGCCACCCTGAGGCCCACCCCTTCCGCCCCCGTGACCACGGGGACCCCAGGGCGGAAGGCCCCCGCCTTTTCCCAAGCCACCCCCTCGAGGCTCCCCCCCAGGGCCTCCAGGTGATCCTCTCCCACGTGGGTGAGCACGGTGAGGGCCACCCGGGGGAGGATGTTGGTGGCGTCCTTCTCCCCCCCCACCCCCGCCTCCACCGCTGCCAGGGCCACCCCCCTTTCCCGGAAGTGCCCGAAGGCCAAAGCGGTGGCCAGGTCAAAGAACCCCGGGGGCTCGGGCCAGCTTTGCCCCTGGGCCCACGCCACAAAGCGCACCACCTCTTCCTCGGGGATGAGGCCTTGGTGGGTGCGGATCCTCTCCCGAAAGTCCAGGAGGTGAGGGCTGGTATAGGCGCCATAGGGAAGCCCCGCGGCGCGGAAGGCGGCCTCGAGGTAGGCCACCACGCTTCCCTTTCCGTTGGTGCCCAGAACGTGCACCGCGGCAAAGCCCTCTTCCGGATGCCCCAAGCGCTCCAGGAGGGTCCGCACCCGGCCCGTGCCCCGCGCCCCCTGGCGGCGCTGGGCAAAGAGCCACCCCGTGGCCTCCCGGTAGGTCATGGCCTAGCCCTCCGCGTACTGGAGCCGGTACAGGGTGGCATAGTAGCCCCCTTTCTGGAGAAGCTCCTCGTGGGTACCCTCCTCCACCAGGCGCCCTCTTCTGAAGACCAGGATGCGGTCCACCCGGCGGATAGTGGAAAGGCGGTGGGCGATGATAAGGGAGGTCCTCCCCTCGATGGCCTTGTAGAGGGCCTCTTGGAGACGCCGTTCCGTCTCCGAGTCCACGTTGGCCGTGGCCTCGTCCAGGATGAGGAGGATATCGGGGCTGGCCAGAAGGGCCCGCACCAGGGCCAGAAGCTGCTTCTCCCCCGTGGAAAGCCCTGCCCCCCGCTCCCCCACCCGGGTGTGGTAGCCCTGGGGCAGGCGCAGGATGGCCTCGTGCACGCCCAAAAAGCGGGCCACCTCCTCCACCTTCTCCTCGGGGATGTTCTCGTCAAAGAGGCGCAGGTTGTCCAGGATGGTGCCGGAGAAGAGGAAGGGGTCCTGGAGCACAATGCCCACGTGCCGCCTTAGCTCCTCCTGGCGGTAGTTCCGCACATCCTCCCCATCGATGAGCACCCGGCCCCTTTGGGGGTCGTAGAAGCGGGCGATGAGGCTCACCACGCTGGTCTTCCCCGCCCCCGTGGCCCCCACCAGGGCCACCTTCTCCCCCGGAGCGATGCGGAAGGAAACCCCCTTGAGCACCCAGTCCTTTTCCGTGGGCTCCACCCCCTTGGGGGTGTAGGCCAGCCAGACCCCTTGAAACTCCACCTCCCCCCGGAAGCGGGCGATGGGTTTGGGATTTTCCGGGTCCTTGAGCTCCTCCTCCGTGTCCAAAACCCCGAAGATGCGCTCGGCGCTGGCCATGGCTCCCTGGAAGAGGTTGAACTTATCCGAAAGGTCCTGCAGGGGCTGGAAAAGCTGGCGGGTGTAGTCCACGAAGGCCACCAGAAGCCCCAAGGTGGCCACCCCCCGCACCACCTCGCCCCCGCCGTAGAAGAGGAGGCCCGCCACCGCCAGATCCCCTAAAAACCCCACCACGGGAAAGAAGAGGGCAAACCAGCGCACGATCTCCACCCAGGCCTCGAGAAGGTCCCGGCCAAGGCGGTCAAACTTCTCCTCCCGTTCCCTTTCCTTCACGAAAAGCTGGATGGTTTCCACCCCGGAAAGGTTTTCCTGCAGGGCCGCATTAAGGCGGGCCAGGCGCAGGCGCATCTCCCGGTAAGCGGTGCGCATGCCGTTCCGCACCCAGGCGGTGACCCCAAGGAGCACGGGCACCACCAGGAGAACCACCAGGGTGAGCTTGGGGCTTAAGGCCACCATGAAGGCCAAGAGGCCCAGGATGGTGAAGAGGTCGGCGATGACCCCCACGAGCCCCCCGGTGATGAACTGGTTAATGGCGTCCACGTCCGAGGTGATGCGGGTCATGAGGCGGCCCACGGGGTTCTTGTCGTAGAACCCGGGGTGCAGGCGCATGAGCTTGCTGAAGAGGGCGCTCCTTAAGTCGAAGAGCACCCTTTGCCCCACCCACTGGATCAGGTAGGTCTGGCCGTAGGTGGCGGCGAAGTTCACCCCCCGCACCAGGAGGAAGCCCAGGCTCACCCAAAGGAGAAGGGAGAAGCGCTCCGCCAGGGGCTTGGCCTCCTTGGGCACCAGGGCCCCGTCGATGGCCCATTTGAAAAAGAGGGGGGTGAGGGCGGCGGTGAGGGTGGTGAGGAGGAGGAAGAGAAGGGCCAAGGCCACCTGGGCCCGGTAGGGCCTCACGTACTGGAGGATGCGGGCAAAGAGCACCCGGTCAAAGGCCTTGCTGTAGGCGTCCTCGGGGGTCATCCCTCCACCTCCGCCTCCATGCGCTGGATGCGGTCCAGCTCGGCATAGAGGCCCCCAGCCTCGAGGAGGCTTTCATGGGTACCCTCCTCCACGATCCTTCCCTCGTCCAGAACGATGATCCAGTCCGCATGGCGCAGGGTGGCGGTGCGGTGGGAGATGAGGAAGGTGGTCTGGCGGCCTAGGACCCCTTTCAAGCCCTGAAGGATCCTGGCCTCGGTTTCCGTGTCCACGGCGCTTAGGGCATCGTCCAGGATGAGGATCTTGGGCCCCTTGGCCAAGGCCCGGGCCAGGGCCACCCGCTGCCGCTGGCCACCCGATAGGGTCACCCCCCGCTCCCCCAGCACGGTTTCGTACCCCCTGGGGAAGGCGAGGATCTCCTCGTGGACGCCAGCAAGCCTGGCCGCCCACTCCACCCGTTCCCGATCCAGGGTTTCCAGACCGAAGGCGATATTTTCTAGAATGGTTTCGCTAAATAGGAAGGGCTCCTGGGGGGCCACCCCCACCGCCTGGCGCAGGGTGGCCAGGGGGATCCTCCGCGCCTCATACCCCCCCACGTAGACCCGTCCCTCCGTGGGATCCAAAAGGCGGGGTACGAGGGCGGTAAGGAGGCTTTTCCCCGAGCCCGTGCGCCCGGTGATCCCCAGGGTCATGCCCTCGGGGACGGTGAGGGTGAGGTCTTTAAGAAGCCAGCGCCCATCCCGCCAAAGGCCCACCCCCTCGAGGCGCACCTCCCCGGAAAGATCGGCCACGGAAAGGGGCAGGGGGTCCTCGTCGCGAACGGCGGGCTCCCGGTCCAGAAGCTCCAAAAGCCTTTTCAAGCTGGTAAAACCCCGCTGGTACATGGCCATCACCCAGCCGAGGCCCAATATGGGCCAGGTGAGCTGGGCCAGGTAGGCGTTGAACTGCACCAGCTCGCCCACGCTCATCTCCCCCCGGACCACCATCCCCCCGCCCACCCAGAGGACGGTGAGGAAGGCAAACCCCATGAGAAAGCCCAGAAGGGCCTGCATGGGCCCCTCCACCTTGGCCAGGGCCAGGCTCTTACCCATGTAGATGCGGTTCAGCTCCTGGAAGCGGGATAGCATGCGCCCCTCCAGGGCATACCCCTTCACCACCCGGATGCCGCTAAAGGCCTCCTGGGCCAGGGTGCTGATCCGGTCAAAGGCCTCCTGGGCCTCCCGGTAACGGCGGTCCACGAGGCGGAGCAGGTAAACCATGGCCAGGGCAATCAAGGGAAGGATCAAGGTGAGGTACAAGGCCAGCCTCACATTCACCGCATACATGGAAAGGAAGGCCAGGAGCACCAGGAAGGAAAGGCGGCTACCCATCATGATCCCCGGCCCCACCATCTCCCGCACCGCGGAGAGATCGGTGTTCAGGCGGTTCATGAGGTCGCCCACCCGGGTCTGGTGGTAGAAACTCCGGTCCAGAGAAAGGAGGTGGCGGAAGAGGTCCCTCCTGAGGTCATACTCCACCTGACGGCTGGCGGCCACCGAGAGGCGGCGCATGAGGTAGGAAAGCAGGGCGGTGGCCGCGGCGGAAAGGAGGAGCCAGAGGACATAGTGCCCGTAGGGGCCCCCGTGCCCCACAGCATCGATGGTCTTGCGCAGGAAGTACGGGGAGAGGACGAAGAAGAAGATGGAGGCCAGGCCGGAGAGCACCCCCAGGAGGTACCGGGTCCGGTAGCGGGCCAGATAGGGGAGCAGGCGGCGCAACAGAACTGACCGACCGGTCATGATCCACAGTCTACCCCATCCGTCCCCGGGGAAGGGGGCCTGGCTCACGCACCGGCCAGCTCTTCCTTGAGCCCTCGCAAGGCCTCGCCCCAGTCTTCCCCCAGGGTGAGGAGGCGGTAGGGCTTGGCAAGCCGCCGCACCGCCTTGCGCAAGAGCCCGGGAATGGGCGGGCAGGCGTAGGAAACCACCAGCAAAAGGCCCTTCACCCGGCCCAGGCGGTGGAGGTAGTGGACCATACCCACCAGCTCCCGATCGGTGGGAAGGTCCATGGGGAGGAGCCTATCCCCCTCCTCCCTGAGCTTCTCCGGGGGCAGGTCCGGGAAGTAGGGGATGAGCCCCTCCCGAGCCAAGGCCTCCTCTACCGCCTTGCGGAAGGATTCGTCCTCGAGGAGGTAGGGCTGGGCCACCACCCCCACGCTCCCCAGGAGGGTCTTGAGGGGAGGAGGAGGTTTCAAAAGCCCCCGCACCCGGTCCAGGGCCCGCCCCACCAGCATGGGGTTCTGGGTGAGGAGGTGGCCCACCTCCCCCGCCCGGCCCAGGACCCGCTCGGAAAGCTCCGCGGGCACCTTGAGCACCGGGGGAAGCCCCGGAAAGTAACGGAGGAGGGTGGCCTCGAGGTCCAGAAGCCACGGGCACTGCCCCCCGCCCTTTTCCGACTCCACCCCCCCTTGGAGGTCGGGAAGGAGCAGGTAGTCCACCCCTTGGGTCTTCAGGGCCTCCACCTGGGCCAAAAGCCCCTGCACCGGCAGGCAGTAGGGCTGGTGGCGGGCAGGCGGCACCTCCGCCCGCACCACCTCCACCCCCAAGGCCTTTAAATACGCTTCCCAAAAGCCCAGGTATCGCCGGGACAGGAAGCCCCTCAGGACACCCACGCGCATACGCCCTATCCTACGCCAAGGGCCTTTAAAAAAGCCAGAAGCACCTCCCGCCCCTCCCAAAGGCTTTGGGGAAGCACCCATTCCTCCGGGGTGTGGGCCCCACCCCCCCGGTACACCCCCAGGGCCAAGGCGGGGATACCCCGTTCGATGGCAGCGCTGGCATCGGTGGAACCTGGCTGGAACTGGGGCCTTTCCCCGATCTGGGCCAGCGCCACCTCCGCCGCCTGCAGAAGCTTAGGCGTGGCGGTGCTCCCCGCAGGCCTCGTCCCCAGAACCTCCGAGGAAACCTCCACCCCGTGGAACCTGGCCACCTCTTCCAGGACCTCCTGGGCCTTGTGGTAGAGGGTGCGAAGCGCCTCCTCCTCCAAGGCGCGGATCTCCAGCAAGGCCGAGGCCTCCTTGGGGATGGCGTTTACCGCCTCGCCCCCCCGGAGACCGCTGGCGTTCAGGCTGGCCTCGCTCCCCACCTCCTTGAAAAGGGTGTGTAGCCGGGAAAGCCCCTCTGCCAGGGCAAACACGGGATTGGGGGTCCCCCTGTCCCCCCAGGCGTGCCCTCCCCGGCCCAGAAAGGTGATCCGGAAACGGACCGAGCCCAAAGCCCGGTCCACCACCCCCGGCAGATACCCATCCACCGCCACCACCACCTCAGGAGCCAGGGTTTCCACCAGGGCCCGTGCCCCCTTGAGGTTCCCCAGGCCCTCCTCCCCCACGGTGAAACCCCGCACCACCCCGGGCATCTCGGGAAGGGAGAGGAGGACGGCCACCCCGCTGGAGTTATCCCCTACCCCCGGGCCGTAAAGCCTCTCCCCTACCCGCCTGGGGGGCTCTGGGGGCAAGACCGTGTCCAGGTGGGCAAGGAGAAGCACCCGGCCTTCCCCGGTCCACACATTCCCCAGGCCGTCCCGCCGGGCCTTGGGAAGATGAGCGGCCACGAGCTCCCCCCGCGCCCCCTCCCCCGCCAGGGGGGAGAGCTCCAGAAGAAGCCGTACCGGGTCCACTACTCCTGGGGCTCGGGTCCGGCCAGCCCCTCCCGTATGGCGTAAAGGGCCGCCTGGGTGCGGTTGTTCAGGTGGAGTTTCTGAAAGATCTCGGAGAGGCGGTTGCGCACGGTCTTCTCGGAAAGCTGAAGCTCGGCGGCGATCTCCAGGTTGGTGTAGCCCTGGGCCACCAGCTTGAGGATCTGGATCTCCCTCTCGGAAAGCTCCGCATGGAGGGGAAGGCTGGACTCCTTCTTGGCCCGGAAGTCCTGGATGATCCGCCCGGCCAGATCGGCATCCAGGAGCACCTCCCCGGCGTGCACCCGGCGGATCGCCCCGATGAGTTCGCTGGCATCCGTGTCCTTGAGGAGGTAGCCCCTGGCCCCTGCCTTCACCGCCTCGAAAACGTAGGCATCCTGGCGGTACATGGTGAGGATGATCACCTTGGCCTCGGGCCACTCCTTGAGGATGGCCTGGGTGGCCTGCACCCCATCCAGGTTCGGCATCTGGATGTCCATGAGGATGACATCCGGCTTGGCCTCGAGGGCATGCCTTAACGCCTCCCAACCGTCCTTGGCCTCCCCCACCACCCGGAAATCCCCTTCCGCCTCCAAAAGGCTTTTGAGCCCCTGGCGGAAGAGGGCGTGGTCGTCCGCTAACAGCACCCGAATCACCCCTTCATCTTAGCGCTGACGGGCTTGGTGTAGGGTGAAAGGGTGAAGGTTCTCACCGTGGAGAAGCTGGTGCCGGGGGGTTATGGCCTCGCCCGCACCGAGGAAGGAGCCGTCCTCATCAAGGGGGCCCTGCCGGGGGAGGTGGTGCGGGGAAAACCCGTGCGCCGCAAGGGAACCCTTTTCCTGGAGGAGTTGGAGGTGCTCCCCCCCCGCCCCGACCGCTACCCCCACCCCCTCCCCCCTTCCGCCGACCTGCCCCTGGCCTACGAAAGCCAGCTTCCCCTGAAGGAAGGCCTGGTGCAGGACGCCCTTATGCGCATCGCCAGGCTTTCCCTTTCCCTGGCTCCCATCCACCCCTCCCCCAGAGCCCTGGGCTACCGTACCGCCGCCCAGTACGCCCGCCATCCCCTGGGGGGCCTGGCCTACCGGCTGCCGGAGGCCCAGGAGCTTTTCCGGCTGGAGGAGGACCCCCTCTTGGCCGAGCCCCTGGCCTGGGCCTTCTCCCTTCTCAAGACCTGGCCCTTGCCGGTGGAGGAGGTGGCCTTGAGGGGAAGCCTCCTCGAGGGCCGGGTGCTCCTCGGCCTCATCGGGGGCAACCCGGAAAGCCTCAAGCACCCCGCCAGGGCCCTGGTGCGGGAGGGGTTCGCCGGGGTGGTCTGGGCCGAACCCTCCCCCAAGGGCCGCTTCCGGGGAGGGGTCCAGCCCCTTCACGGGGAGAGGACCCTGCTGGAGCGGTTCGGCCCCCTCACCGCCACCATAAGCGTGGAAAGCTTCAGCCAGGTGAACCCCTTGGCCATGGGGGAGCTCCTGGAGGAGGCCCTGAACCTGGTTTCCGGCGGGAAACGAGCCCTGGAGCTCTATGCGGGAAGCGGCCTTTTCTCCCTTCTCCTGGCCCCCCGTTTCCAGGAGGTGGTGGCGGTGGAGATCAGCAAAGAGGCCGTGCGCCGGGGAGAGGCGGATAGGAGGCGGCTTGGCATAGAAAACGTGCGCTTCCACCGGGGGGACGCCAAGGAGGCCAGGAATCTCGGTCGCTTTGACCTGGTGATCCTGGACCCACCCCGCAGCGGCCTTTCCCCGGAGGTGAGGGCCTACCTTTTGGAGTCCCGGCCCAAGGAGGTCCTCTACGTGGCCTGCGACCCGGCCACCTGGGCCAGGGACGTGGGGGAGCTGGTGGGAGGTGGCTACCAACTGGCCTTCGCCCGGCCCTACGACTTCTTCCCCTTCACCCACCACGTGGAGGTCCTCTCCCTCCTGCGGCTAGGGCGAGGGAAGGCCCTGGAAGAAGGGCGCGGGGTCCACGGGGATGCCGAAAAGGCGCACCTCCAGGTGCAGGTGGGGCCCGGTGGAAAGCCCCGTACTCCCCAAAAGGCCGATGACCTGGCCCCCTTTCACCCTCTCCCCCACCCTCACCCTCCTTTCCGAAAGGTGCCAGTACCCCGTGCAAAGGCCCATCCCGTGGCTCAGGACCACTGCCTCCCCCCGCACCCTTAGCCTTTCCGAAAGCACCACCACCCCCCCGGCCACCGCCCGCACGGGGGTGCCGGGTGGGGCGGCAAAATCCAGGCCCTCGTGATAGGAGGTGAGAAGGGTGCCGTAGCGCCGGCGGGTACCGAAGGCGCTGGTGATGCGCCCACCCTCCAGGGGCTTCAGGAAACGGGAAAAGGTCAAGGGCCCTTCCCTCGGGCAGGCCCCCGCCACCCTCGCCCGCTCCGCCTTCAGGCTGGGGTCCTGGAGCAGGCCCTCCAGGGAAGGGCTCAGAACCAGGGTTTCCTGGCCGTATCCCCCCGGAGCCACCTGGAGGGAAAGGGGGATCTCCTCCCCCTCGAGGACCAGGCGTAAGGGATACCCTTTCGGCTCCACCAGGGCTCCCACGGCCAGAAGAGCCCAAGCCACGGGCGTAGCCCGTACCTTGTGGCCCTTCTCCCCGGGCACCAGGGGGTAGCGGACCCCCAAGAACTCCGCATACCCCCAGGTGTAGCCCTCCACCCAGAGGGCAAAGGCCCGACCCTGGATCGGGGGAAAATAAACCAGGCTCCCCCTGGGCAGGGCCACCTCCACCCCGGGGCGCACCCGGAGCACCTGCCCGGCCCGTATGCGGCTGGGATCCTTAAGGCCGTTCAGACGGGCCAGCTCCTCCACCGTGGTGCCGTAACGGCGGGCAAGGGAAAAAAGGGTTTCCCCGGGGGCCACGGTGTGCCAAAGGGTAGCCCCCTCCAGGTGGCTCCTTTGAGGCGGATTGGGGCCCACCTGGGCCAGGGCCAGAAGCCCGAGGATCGCCAGGGCCAAGAACCTGGGCATGGGCTTATCCTATGGGCAAAGGAGCCTATATGGTGCTGATCCTAAACGGACCCAACCTGAACCTTCTGGGCCAGCGGGAGCCCGAGGTGTACGGGCGCACCACCCTCGAGGAGCTGGAAGCCCTCTGCGAGGCCTGGGGCGCGGAGCTGGGCCTGGGGGTGGCCTTCCGCCAGAGCAACTACGAGGGGCAGCTGATCGAATGGGTACAGCAAGCCCATCGGGAGGGGTTCTTGGCCATCGTCCTTAACCCCGGGGCCCTCACCCACTACTCCTATGCCCTTCTGGACGCCATAAGGGCCCAGCCCCTGCCCGTGGTGGAGGTGCACCTCTCCAACCTCCACGCCCGCGAGCCCTTTCGCCAACACTCGGTCACCGCAGGAGCCTGCCGGGGCATTGTCTCCGGGTTTGGGATCCTCTCCTATAAGCTGGCCCTGGTCTACCTGGCGGAGGTCCTGGAGGTGGGAGCCCCCTAGGGCTCCATCCCCTCCTGGCCGGGGAAGGCCCCGGCGGGGAAGTTGCTATACTTAAAAGAGGCGGAAACGCCCAAGGAGCGCTATGTCCCAGGTTCTGCCTGTAGAGATCACCGAGGAACTTAAACAGAGTTTCATCAACTACGCCATGTCCGTCATCGTGGACCGGGCCCTGCCCGACGTGCGGGACGGGCTTAAGCCGGTCCAGAGGCGGATCCTCTTCGGCGCCTACCAGGAGGGGGTGCTCCCCGGCCGGAAGCACGTGAAAAGCGCCAAGATCGTGGGCGAGGTCATGGGCAAGTACCACCCCCATGGGGACGCTGCCATCTACGACGCCCTGGCCCGTCTGGCCCAGCCCTGGAACCTGCGCTATCCCCTGGTGGATGGCCAGGGGAACTTCGGCTCCTTAGACGGGGACCCCCCGGCAGCCCAGCGCTACACCGAGGCCAGGCTCTCCCCCCTGGGGGCGGAGATGCTTCTGGACATCGACAAGGAGACCGTGGACTTCCGCCCCAACTACGATGGCTCCCTTAAGGAGCCCGAGGTCCTCCCTTCCGCCATCCCCAACCTCCTGGTGAACGGGGCGAGCGGCATCGCCGTGGGCATGGCCACCAGCCTTCCTCCCCACAACCTCTCCGAGGTGGTGGACGCCCTGGTGGCCATGATCGACAATCCCGGGATCACCCTCGAGGAGGTCATGCGCTACCTCCCCGGCCCCGACTTCCCCACCGGGGGGAAGCTTTCCCGAAAAGGCATCCGGGAGGCCTACGCCACGGGACGGGGAAGCCTCAAGGTACGGGCCAAGGTGCGCATCGAGGAGAAGGGCCAAAGGCCCATGCTGGTGGTCACGGAAATCCCCTACCAGGTCAACAAGGCGGGCCTCATCGCCCAGATCGCCGCCTTGGTTAAGGCCAAGAAGATCGAGGACATCGTGGCCCTGAGGGACGAATCCGACCGCCAGGGCCTGCGCATCGCCATAGAGCTCAAGCGGGGGGCAAGCCCCCAGGTGGTCCTGAACCAGCTCTACAAGCACACCGCCTTGCAGGCCTCCTTCACGGTGAACCTCCTGGCCATCGTGAACGGGGAGCCCAAGGTCCTCTCCCTCCTCTCCCTCATGCGCCACTACCTGGACCACCGCAAGGAGGTGGTGCGCCGGCGAAGCCTCTTTGACCTCAAGAAGGCCGAGGAGCGGGCCCACGTCCTGGAGGGCCTCCTCATCGCCCTGGACCACATCGACGAGGTCATCTCTTTGATCCGGGCCTCCCAGGATGCCAGCGAGGCCCGAAAGGGGCTCATGGAGCGCTTCGGCCTCAGCGAAATCCAGGCCCAGGCCATCCTGGACATGCGCCTGCAACGCCTGGTGGCCCTGGAGCGGGAAAAGCTCCTGGAGGAGTACCGGGAGCTCATGGAGGAGATCGCCCGGCTTCGGGCCATCCTCGAGGAGGAAGGGCGGCTTTGGGCCGAGGTCAAGAAGGACCTCCTTAGGGTCAAGGAGAAGTACGGGGATGCCCGGCGCACGGTGATCACCGAGTTCGAGGAAAGCTTCAACCCTGAGGACCTCATAGAGGACGAGCCCATGGTCATCACCCTCACCGCCCAGGGCTTCCTAAAGCGCCTTCCCCTGGAGAGCTACCGGGCCCAGGGGCGGGGGGGGAAGGGACTGATCGCCGGCAAGACCAAGGAGGAGGACGAGGCCATCCAGGTGTTCGTGGCCCAGGCCCATGAGGACCTCCTCCTCTTCACCAACCGGGGCCGGGTCTACCGCTTGAAGGTCTACGAGCTACCGGAGATGGGCCGGCAGGCCCGGGGGGTGCACGTGAAGACCCTCCTTCCCCTGGCCGAGGAGGAGGAGGTGGCCGCCCTGCTTTCCGTAAGGGGCCTGGACGGGGAGGGCTACCTGGTCTTCGCCACGGAACGGGGCCTGGTGAAGCGCACCGCCTTAAGGGAGTACCAGAACCTGGGGGCGGCGGGGCTCATCGCCATCCGCCTCCTGGAAGGGGATCGGCTCATCGGGGTGGCCCTTTCCGACCCCGAGGACGAGGCCATCCTGGCCACGGAGGAGGGGCAGGCCATCCGCTTCGCCCTGGAGGAGGTGAGGGCCACGGGCCGGGACAGCCAGGGGGTGACGGGGATCCGCTTCAAGAAGCCGGGCGACCGGGTGGTCTCCCTGGTAACGATGAAGCCCGGGGAGATGGTGGACCTCCTGGCGGTGAGCACCCGGGGCTACGGCAAGCGCACCCCTCTCGCCGAGTACCCCCTGCAGGGCCGGGGGGGAATGGGGGTGATCACCTATAAGGTTTCCGCCAAGGTAGGCCGCCTGGCCGCCCTCCTCAAGGTGCGGGGCACGGAGGACCTCCTGGTCCTTTCCAAGAAGGGCCTGGCCATCCGCACCCCCGTGGCCGATATCCGCCAGTACTCCCGGGACACCGCCGGGGTCAAGGTGATGAACCTCCCCGAGGACGACGAGGTGGTGAGCGCCTTCGCCGTGGAGGAGGAGCCGTGATGGAGGAGGTGGTCCTGATCACCGCCCCCAGCGAGGAGGTGGGCCGCACCCTGGCCCGCACCCTGGTGGAGGAGGGCCTGGCCGCCTGCGTGAACCTGGTGCCAGGCCTTACCTCCGTCTACCGCTGGCAGGGGGAGGTAGTGGAGGACCGGGAGGTCCTCCTCATCGTCAAAACCACCACCTTCGCTTTCCCCCGGCTTAGGGAGCGGGTTCTCTCCCTCCACCCCTACACCGTGCCCGAGATCATCGCCCTGCCCATCGCCGAGGGGCACGGGCCCTACCTGGACTGGCTTAAGGAGAACGTGCGGTGACCCCTGACATGCTGGACTTCCTCCGAGCCTTGCACGGGGCCGGAGCCAGGTTTTTGGTCATCGGCGGGTATGCCCTGGTCTTTTTGGGACGGCCCCGTTTCACCAAGGGCCTGGACCTATGGGTGGACGCCAAGGAGGCGGAAAAGGTCCTGGCCGCCATCCGGGCCTTCTTCGGTGGGGACGACCTTGGCCTCACCCCTTCCGATCTCGCCACCCCTGGGGTGGTCCAGCTGGGGTATGCCCCCAACCGCATTGACCTGGTGATCCTGGAAAGCCCCTCCTTTGATGAGTCCTTCGCCCGGGCCAGCAAGTACACCGTCCAGAACGTAACGGTGTACGTGGTCCACCCCGAGGATTTCAAAACCCTAAAGAGGGCCTTTGGACGCCCTTTAGATCTGCGCGATCTGGAGGAGCTATGAGAAAAATCCGGCCCATCGCCCGCAGGTTTTCCCTGGAAACCCCCCTGGACGACCGGAGGGAGTGGCAGAGCCTGCCCCTGGAGGAGCGGCTCGAGGCCGTGTGGGAGATGGCCCTTTTCTGGGCGGAGCTGGAAAGGGAGAAGGCCAGGCGGGAGGGAAGGGAAGCCGAGATCGCCACGGACCGCCTTCTTCCCGTGGCGAGGAAACATTCCCTGCCAAAACCGTAGCCGGAGACGATTTTTGTAACCCAAAGGTTTACAAAACCGGGAGGGCGTGCTAGCCTAGGGGCAAGGAGGCAGCCATGACCCAGGCCCGCGAAACCGTAACCTTCAAGCCCGGCGAGGTCATCCTGTACCCAGGGGTGCCGGGTCCCCGGGACCGGGTCTACCGGGTCCTCGAGGGCCTCGTGCGCCTCGAGGCGGTGGATGAAGAG
The DNA here is from genome assembly GCF_002964845.1 of Thermus tenuipuniceus. Lineage (GTDB taxonomy): Bacteria > Deinococcota > Deinococci > Deinococcales > Thermaceae > Thermus > Thermus tenuipuniceus. The sequence continues at coordinate 16,129 of NZ_KZ672972.1, read as the reverse complement.
GGGAATGCCCTCACCCTGCGCCTGGTTCGCCCCGGGGGGTACTTCGGCGAGGAAGCCTGGGCGGGCATGGAGCGGACGTACTTCGCCGAGGCGGTGACCGAGGTGGTGGCCGAGCCCCTCCCCAAGGAACCCCACCCCGAGGAGGTCCGCCAGGTGCTCCAGAGCCTGGCCCAGGCCCTTTCCGAGTCCTACCGGCGCATCGAGCGCCTGGCCACCCAGCGCCTCAAAAACCGCATGGCCGCAAGCCTCCTGGAGCTGGCGGAAACCCCCTTGGCCCAGGAGGAGCCGGAGGGCTTGGTCCTCCGCGCCACCCATGACGAGCTGGCCGCAGCGGTGGGGAGCGTGCGGGAAACCGTGACCAAGGTGATCGGGGAGCTTACCCGGGAAGGCTACATCCGCTCCGGCTACGGCAAGATCGTCCTGAAGGACATCAAGGGCCTTAAGGAGCTGGCCCGAAGCCGAGGGGACGGGCGCTAGCCATGCCACCCCAGCCGGGCCAAGCCCGGTTGGGGGCCCGGCTTCGCCCCTAGGGGGCCCAGCCAAGCCCCCCTTCCTGTAAACTGAAGGTCATGCGCCTGCGCCAGCGACTTCTCACCGGCCTGGTGACCCTTCTCCCCCTCTTGGTAACCCTGTACTTTCTGGCTTGGGTCTACAACTACTCCGGCGGGTATATCCAGACCTTCCTGCGTTTCTTGAACCTCGAGGTGCCCCGGGCCTACCAGCCCTTCCTTCCCTTTGTGGGGCTCTTCCTGGCCGGGGTGCTCATCTACCTAGTGGGTACCGTGGCGGAAAACTACCTGGGCCGAAGGCTCATCGTCTCCCTGGAGCGCTCCCTCCTCCTCTTCCCCATTGTGCGGGACATCTACAAGGCGGTGCAGCAGATCACCCACACCCTCTTCGGCCACCAGGAGGTGAAGTTCAGCCGGGCCGCGGTCATCGAGTACCCCCGGAGAGGGCTTTACACCCTCTGCTTTGTGGTGCAGCCGGTGGACGGCCGCCTTCCCCCTTTGCCGGAAGGGTACACCGCCGTCTTGGTGCCCACGAGTCCTGTGCCCGCCAGCGGCCTGGTCATCCTGGTGCCCACAGAGGAGGTCATCCCCTTGGAGATCAGCGTGGAGGATGCGCTTAAGTACGTGGTTTCTGCGGGCTTCCTCCTCCCGGAAAAACCTTCAGGCTCCTTAACCTCCCTCCCACAAAGGGCCGGGCCCCCGGCGTAGAATGGAAGACGATGCGTTCCCTGGCCCTCCTCCTTTTTGTGGGGATGGTTTTGGCCGCCCTCCCTCCCCTCCTGGGGCCTGGACTCCCCCCGGGCACGGAGCTGAGGCTTTTCTCCCAGGACCTGCGCATCCTGCACGGGGCTTGGCGGGTGGAGGGCAAGAGGCTGATCCCCCTCTCCGCCCCCATATCCCCCAGGCTGGGCCAGGAGGTACAGCTTCTTCTGGTGCTCCCGGGGGAGAAGCCCCGCACCTTTCCCGGGGTGGCCGACCGCGGGGATGTGGTCCTCCTGCAGGACAAGGAGCGGGTGAGCCTCCTTAGGCTCCTCAAGGAGGTTTACGGCCTCGCCCCTCCGGAAAGGCTCTGGCCATGAAGCGCATCCTGCTCATCGAGGACGATGCGGAGGTGGCCCGACTGGTGGAGCTGGAGCTCAAGGAGGCAGGCTTCGCCATGGAATGGGCCAAAAGCGGCATGGAAGGCCTGGTGAAGCACCGCGAACGGAAGCCTGACCTGGTGGTCCTGGACCTCGGCCTTCCGGACCTGGACGGGGCCGAGGTGGCCCGGCGGATCCGGGCCACCGACGATACCCCCATCCTGGTCCTCACCGCCCAGGATGCCGTGGAGCGCAAGGTGGGCCTCCTTTCCGACGGGGCCGACGACTACCTGGTGAAGCCCTTCCACCCCGCCGAGCTCCTGGCCCGCATCCAGGTGCAGCTGAGGCACAAGGAAGGAAGCGAGGTCCTGAGCGTGGGACGGCTGGAGCTCTACCCCAAGAGGCGGCAGGTTTTCTTCGGGGAGAAGGAGGTGCGGCTTTCCCCCAAGGAGTTTGAGCTTCTCCACCTGCTCATGGGCCGCCCGGGAAGGGTCTTCCCCCGGGAGGAGATCGAGGAGAAGATCTGGGGCAAACCCTTGGGCCGGGATTCCAACGTCCTGGACGTGCACGTGGCCAACCTCCGGGCCAAGCTCCGCGAGGCCGGGGCCTACGGCTACCTGCGCACGGTGCGGGGCCTGGGGTATGCGGTGCGCCCGGGAAGGGGCGAGGAGGAAACCTAAGTGCTCACGCAGGAAGGTTGCTTCATCGGCAAGGGTGGATACAGCGTGCCCATGGCCTTTTTGGGGTCCCCGTCGTGGCGCAAGCCACGACGGGGGACCTAGCCCGGACCCATGTCCTTCCGGCTTCGGCTTTTCCTCTCCTTCAGCCTCCTCTGGCTCCTCTTTTTGGTAGGGGCCCTGTACCTGGCGGGACAGGGGGTGGAGCGAGCCCTTAAAGGCCACCTCGAGGCCACCCTCCTGGAGGATGCCAAACGGGCGGCGGAGGCCTACCGCAAGGGTCGGACAGGGGCCCTCCTCACCACCGGGGGTGTCTACCTTCACCTGTATGCGGAGGACGGGGAGGCCCTGGTCCTGACCCAGGAGGCCCACCGCCTCCCCCCGGAGGCCCTGAAGGGGGTGGGCGAGACCCCTAGGGTCACCTGGCAAAGGGGCTTTGCCGCTGCCTTGGTGCGCACCCCCTTGGGCCTTCTCGCCCTCACCCAGGACACTGCTCCCATAGACCTGGCGCAAAAGGCCCTGAGGCAGGCCCTCCTCGAGGCCTTCTTCCTCCTCTTCCCCTTGGGCATGGCCTTGGTTTACCTCACCGCCCGGTTCACCACCAGGCCCCTGGAGGAGGCCGCCAGGGAAATCGCCCGGCGTAACCCTGAGCGCCTGGACCCCGTACCCCTGAACCTCCCCAAGGACGAGTTTGGCCGCATGGTGGAGGCGGTGAATAGCCTCCTTCTGGCCCTCAAGGAAACCAAGGAAAAGGAGCGGGCCTTCCTGGCCGAGGCCGGCCACGAGCTCCGGACCCCCCTCACCGTGCTTCTGGGCCACCTGGACCGGCTAGGGCGAAACCCCCAAGACCCCGAAGCCCTTGGGACCGCCCGGGCCACCGCGGAGAGGATGCGCCGCCTGGTGGAGGACCTCCTCTCCTTGGCCCGGGGGGAGGCGGAGCGCACCCTGAACCCCCACATCGTGGACCTCAAAGCCTTAGCGGAGGAGGCCGCCCGGGAATACGGGGTGGCCTTCCAAGGGGAGGCCCTGGAGGTCCTGGGGGACCCAGACCGGCTCTTACAAATGCTCAGGAACCTCATCGCCAACGGTGTCCGGGCCGCAGGAAGGGAAGGGGTCTGGGTGCACCTCAGGCGGGAAGGGGAATACGCCCTTGTGGAGGTGGAGGACCATGGCCCAGGAATCCCCGAAGACCTCCTTCCCCACCTCTTTGAGCGCTTTGCCCGGGGGCCCGGGGGCGGAACCGGCCTGGGCCTGGCCATCGCCCAGGCCATCGCCAAGGCCCACGGAGGGGAAATCGCCGTGGAAAGCCGGCCCGGCCGCACCCTCTTTCGGGTACGCCTGCCCCTTTTGGAGGAAGAGGCCTAAACCTGCCGCATCAGGGACCAGGCACCCGGTGGAAGGCGTTGAGGAAGAGGGGAAGGGCCTGGGCCCGGGCCTCCTGCTCCCGTAGAGCCTCCTCAAAGGCCAGGGGTTCCATGAGGAGATGGGGTAGCCTGAGCCAGCCCAGGTAGTACTCCCCTGCCTGCCCCGGGTAGGTAAGGCGGGCCTGCTCCTCGGGGAAAAGGAGGGCCTCGAAGGCCAAGGGGGAGGCCCAAAAAGGGGCATGCGCGGTGCGCTTGAGGAACTCCTTGAGCTTTAGGGGATTGCTGAAGAAGCCATAGCGCAGGCGCTCATCCAGACTTTCCAGGCGGCCGAACCATCCCTTCTGGACAAGCTCCATGCGCTTGAGGCGAAGCCGGGCATACTGGGCCAGGGAAAGCACCTCCCGGGAAAGCCCTAGGGCCACCAGGAGCCTCGAGGCCACCACGTAGTCCTGGTACTCCCGGTAGGGGTCCACACGTCCAGGATGCCACGGGGAAAGGGGATAGGATGGTGGTATGGATCGCAAGGGATGGGTCATGCGGGCGGTGGAGGTTTTGCGCTTTGCCACCTTCAAGGAGATCCAGCGCTACCTGGACGAAGAGGGGGAAGCCTTCTCCAAAAAGGAGCTGGAGGACACCCTGAAGGCCCTGGTGGCGGAAGGAAGGCTGGAGGAAAAAGAAGGCACCTACCGCCTGGCCCGCAAGAAGGGAGGCGGGGAGGCCTTTGAAAAACTCTTCGGGGACTAGCCCAAAGAGGGTGGGGTGGCCTTAGCGGGAGTAGTTGGGGGCCTCCTTGATGACCACCACGTCGTGGGGATGGCTTTCGATGAGGCCCGCCATGGTCATGCGCACGAAGCGGGCTTTTTGCCGGAAGGTTTCTATATCCGGGGCCCCCACGTAACCCATGGCGCTCCTCAGGCCCCCCACGATCTGGTAGAGGACATCGGCCACAGGGCCCTTGTAGGGCACCATACCCTCGATCCCTTCGGGCACCAGCTTCTTGGCCTCGGTCTCCCCTCCCCTACCCGGCTCCTGGAAGTAGCGGTCGGCGGAGCCCTGCTTCATGGCTCCCAGGGAGCCCATCCCCCGGTAGAGCTTGTAGCGGCGCCCGTCCTTCAGCACCTCCTCCCCCGGGGCCTCGTCGGTGCCCGCCAGCATGCTTCCCAGCATCACCGAATGGGCCCCCGCCGCCAGGGCCTTGGCCACATCGCCGGTGTACTTGATACCCCCATCGGCGATGATGGGCACATCCAGGTCCTTTACCCCCGCCACCGCCTCGAGGATGGCGGAGATCTGCGGCACCCCCACCCCGGTTACCACCCGGGTGGTGCAGATGGAGCCGGGGCCAATGCCCACCTTCACCGCATCCGCTCCCCGTTCCGCCAGGGCCCGGGCCCCTTCCCGGGTGGCCACGTTGCCGGCGATAACCTCCACCTTGTCCCCAAAGGTTTCCTTCAGGTAGGTGAGGGCCTCGAGGATCCCCTTGGAGTGGCCGTGAGCCGAGTCCAAGACCAGGACGTCCACCCCCGCTTCCACCAGGGCCGCCGCCCTCTCCGGCAGGTCGCGGCTCGCCCCCACCGCCGCCCCCACCAAAAGCCGGCCCAGAGGATCCTTGGCGGCGTTGGGGTACTGCTTGCGCTTCACGATGTCCTTTAGGGTAAGAAGCCCCTTGAGCCTACCCGCCTCGTCCACCAGGGGAAGCTTCTCCACCTTGTGCTTGCGCAGGATCTCCTCCGCCTCCTCCAGGGTGGTGCCTGGAGGAGCGGTGATGAGGCGCTCCAAGGGGGTCATGACCTCGGTGACGGGTCGCTTCAGGTTGCGTTCAAAGCGCAGGTCGCGGTTGGTCACCAGGCCCAGAAGCTTCCCGTAAAGGTCCACCACGGGAAGCCCCCCGATGCGGTACTCCCGCATGAGGCGTTCGGCGTCCTCGAGGGTAGCGGTGGGGGGCAGGGTGACGGGATCCTGGATCATCCCCGCCTCCGAGCGCTTCACCTTGCGCACCATGCTGGCCTGGGCCTCGATGCTGAGGTTCTTGTGGATCACCCCAAGCCCCCCTTCCCGGGCCATGGCGATGGCCATCTCCGCCTCGGTCACCGTGTCCATGGCCGCGGAAAGGATGGGGATGTTGAGGTGAAGCTTTTTGGTAAGCCGTGTCCTCACCGAAACCTCCCGGGGTAGCACCTCCGAGTACCCGGGGAGGAGGAGAACGTCGTCAAAGGTGAGGCCTTCGTAGAGGATCTTACCCTCGTACATGTTCTTCAGGCTATACGCCCCCCTGACCTCCCGTCTAGAGCCAAGACCCCGAAGTCCACCCCACGCAAAACCGCATTCCCACGGGAAAGCCGGTTCCCAGCGGAAGACCTCGAGCACGTCCTGAGGATCTTCTCCGCCCTGGCGGAGGCCACCCGCCTGCGCATCGCTTTAGGGCTTCTGGAAGGCAAGGAAAGCGTGGGCCGCTTGGCCCAACGCTTACAGCTTCCCCAAAGCACCACCTCGAGGCACCTGGCGTTTTGCGGGGAGCGGGGGTGGTGGCCGCCCGCCGGCAGGGCACCCAGGTGTTTTACCGCCTCAAAAGCCATGTTACGGACCTCCTCATCCAAGCCCTCGCCCACGCCGAGCACCAGCGCCTGGGCCTCCCGGACCATGGAGCCTAGCCATGAGAACCCTTCCCTGCCTTCTCCAGAGTCTGCGTAACCCCCTCTTTGCCCGCCTGTACGCCGCCCAGATCACCAGCCTGCTAGGCGATGCCTTCACCTGGGTCGCCCTAGCCCTTCTGGCCTTTGGGGTGGGTGGGGCAAAGTCGGCAAGTATCCTGGCCGGAGCCCTGATCCTGCGGGTCACGGCCTTTGTCCTTCTCTCCCCGTGGGCTGGGATCCTGGCCGACCGGGTGGACCGGAGGAAGCTGATGGCAGGTGCGGACCTGGGGCGAATGGGGATGGTAGGGCTTATGCCCTGAGTAAACGAGGTTTTGCCTCTGGGTTCTGGCTGGCGCAGGCCAAAACTTGGGTTAATCTGCCCACACAAGCCCTGATCGCAGACCATACCCCGAGGCCCTCCAGGGGCGGGTTCACGGAGCCCACTTTGCCTGGAGCCACCTCTGGTGGGTTCTGGCCTATCCCGTTGCAGGATGGTTGGGAACCCACTTCCCTGGTGGAGCCTTCCTCTACGGTGGTCTCGTGGTCCTTGGCCTTCTTTTGGGGGTGGAGCTTCTCTTTAAATTTGGAAAAGGCCAAGGTGAGGGGTAGGCTTCATAAGCAGATCCTCCAGCGAGCACTCCAAACAAGAACCCCCCGGGAATTTTCCCGGGGGACCTTCCTTGGTGGGCGATGGTGGACTTGAACCACCGACCTCACGCTTATCAGGCCCAAAAGGTACCTCCGTACCCGTTCGGGCAGCTCCGGGATAACCCTTATTCATCATTACTTTTTTCTGGTATAGTAAGGGGGTATCCCCCCACTTCCGGCTCCAATAGCCCCCCAATAGCCCCCGCTTTCTGGTCCTCTTCCGTGAAATGTCCCGCCCGCATCCGCCCGATGGACCCACCTTCTTACCCTAAGCTGTTCTCATGGCCCTCGATCCTCCCTTGACCCCCGAGCGGGTGCGCCCTGGGGTGCGCCTCCTGGGCTTGCTGCCTGGGGAGGCCGTGATGGTGGAGTACGTGCACCCCTTAGGGGAGGCCCTGCGGGTGACCTACCGCGACCCGGACGGCCGGCTGGGGGAGGCCCTCCTCTACCCCGAGGACCTGGCCCGGCTCCGGACGGAAGAAGCCCCCCGCTTCCCCCTGGACGCTCCCGGGGACCGCTTCCGCCTGGCCGCGGAGGCCAAGCGCATCCGCCTGGCCTACCTCTTTGACCCCATGATGGCGGTGCACGCCTCCCTGGTGGAGCCCCTTCCCCACCAGATCGAGGCCGTCTACGGCCACCTCCTGCCCAAGACCCCCTTGCGCTTCCTCCTGGCCGACGACCCCGGGGCGGGCAAGACCATCATGGCCGGGCTCTACATCCGGGAGATGGCCCTGCGGGGAGCCTTGGAGCGGTGCCTGGTGGTGGCTCCCGGGGCCTTGGTCCTCCAGTGGCAGGAGGAGCTTTGGGAGAAGTTCCGCCTGGACTTCCGGGTCTTCTCCCGCTTCACCCTGGAGACCTCCCAGGCCAACCCCTTCCGGGAACACCCCCTCTGGATCGCCCGCCTGGACGGCCTGGCCCGCTTCCCCGAGGTGGCGGCCAAGGCCCTCGAGGTGGACTGGGACCTGGTGGTGGTGGACGAGGCCCACAAGATGGCCGCCACCTACTACGGCCAGGAGGTGAAGGCCACCCGCCGCTACCGCCTGGGGCAGGAGCTTTCCCAGCGGACCAAGCACCTCCTCCTCCTCACCGCCACCCCCCACCGGGGGAAGGAGGAGGACTTCCGCCTTTTCCTCGCCCTCCTGAACCCCGACCGCTTCCTGGGCAAGCCCCGGCCGCACAGCCCCCCACCCGACGCCCAAGGCCTGTGGCTCCGACGGCAGAAGGAGGACCTGGTGCGCTTCGACGGCACCCCTCTTTTCCCCGAGCGCCGGGCCTACACCGTGGCCTACCGCCTCTCCCCCAAGGAGATGGCCCTTTACGAGGCGGTGACCGCTTACGTGCGGGAGGAGATGAACCGGGCCGAGGCCCTGGAGGAGGGACAAAGGCGCACCGTGGGCTTTGCCCTTACCCTCCTGCAGAGGCGGCTGGCCAGCAGCCCCTTGGCCATCCACCGCTCCTTGGAGAGGCGGCGGAAACGCCTCGAGGCCCGCCAGAAGGAGGTGCGCCGGGGCCTGACCCTGGCCTTCCCCACCCTGGAGGAGGAGGACATCGAGGAGAGGGAGGAGTTCCCCGACGAGGAGCTGGAGGCCGCTCCGGAGGTGCTGGACCAGGCCACCGCCGCCCGCACCCTGAAGGAGCTGGAGGCGGAGATCGCCACCTTAAGGCGCCTCGAGGCCCAGGCCAAGGCCCTCCTCCGGGGGCAGCAGGACCGGAAGTGGCAGGAGCTTCAGGCCCTCCTGGAGGACGAGCGCATCCGCGGACGGAAGCTCATCATCTTCACCGAGCACAAGGACACCCTGGACTACCTGGAAGGCCGCCTCCAAACCTACCTGGGGCGGCCCGAGCAGGTGGTGAGCCTTCACGGGGGGCTTTCCCGGGAGGAGCGCCGCCTACGCCAGGCCCGCTTCACCCAGGACCGGGAGGCCCTCATCCTGGTGGCCACGGATGCCGCCGGGGAGGGGGTTAACTTGCAACAGGCCCACCTCCTTATCAACTACGACCTCCCCTGGAACCCCGCCAGGCTGGAGCAGCGCTTTGGCCGCATTCACCGCATCGGCCAGACGGAGGTCTGCCACATGTGGAACCTGGTGGCGGAGAACACCCGGGAGGGGGAGGTCTACCTGCGCCTCCTTCGGAAGCTGGAGGAGGCCAGCCAAGCCCTGGGAGGGCGGGTGTTTGACGTGCTGGGCAGGCTTTTCCAAGAGAGGCCCCTCAGAGAACTCCTCCTCGAGGCCATCCGCTACGGGGAGGACCCCGAGGTGCGGGCCCGCCTCTTCCGCCAGGTGGAGGGGGCGGTGGACCAGAAGAGGCTGGAGGGACTCCTGCAGAACGCCCTGGCCCCCGAGGTCCTGGACCCCAAGCGCCTGGAGGCCCTGCGCCTGGACATGGAGCGGGCCGAGGCCCAAAGGCTCCAGCCCCACCACCTAGGAAGCTTCTTCCGCAAGGCCCTGGAGGCCCTCGGAGGCACCGCCCATCTTCGGGAGGAAGGCCGGATGGAGGTGAGCTTCGTGCCCGCCAAGGTGCGCGAGGCCAGGCCGGGCATCCTGCGGAGCTACACCCGGGTCACCTTCCACAAGGACCGGGTAAGCCTCCCCGGGAAGCCCGTGGCCGACTTCCTGGTGCCGGGGCACCCCCTATTGGAGGGGGTCCTGGAGGCGGTCCTCCGGGAGTGGGGCCACCACCTGGAACGGGGCGCGGTCTTGGTGGATGAGAAGGCCACGGCCCCCCGCCTCCTCCTGGCCCTGGAGCACGAGGTGCAAGACGCCCTTGGCCCCGTCTCCCGCCGCTTCCTCTACGTGAGCCTAGGCCCCGAGGGGGAGGTGCGGGCGGAGGGGGCCGCCCCCTACCTGGACCTGCGCCCGGCCGCGGAGGAGGAACAGGCCGAGGCCCTGCGGCTTTGGACCGGCTGGGATGTGGCAGGGCTTCTGGCCCAGGCGGAGGCTTACGCCGCCACCAGGCTGGCCAGGGAGCACCTCGAGGAGGTACGCCGCTTCCGCGAGGCGGAGGTAGACCGCACCCTCCGGGCGGTGCGGGATAGGCTTCTTTCGGAGATCTACCATTGGGACGGCCTCGCCGCCAAGGAAGAGGAACGGGCCAAGGCGGGAAAGGCGGGGGCCTCGGGCCGGGCAGAGGCCGCCCGCCGGAGGGCGGACGAGCTCAAGGAGCGCCTCAAGCGGCGGGAGCGGGAGCTGGAGGCGGCCCGGCACCTCCAGTCCCTGCCACCCCGCCTCTCCCAGGCCATCCTGGTGGTGCCCCTCCTGGACCCAAAGGCAACGCCCCTCGAGGCGGAAGCCCAAGAGCGCCTGGAGCGGCTGGCGGTGGAGGCGGTCCTCCTGGCGGAGCGCCGCCTAGGGCACGAACCCCAGGAGATGCCCCCCGGCTGGCCCGGCTACGACGTGGAATCCCGCACCCCCCAGGGCACCCTCCGCTTCATTGAGGTCAAAGGCAAGGGTCCAGGATCGGAGGTGGTGACCCTTTCCCGCACCCAGATCCTCACCGCCCTCAACAAGCCCACCTCCTGGTTCCTGGCGGTGGTGGAGACGGACGGGGAGAAGCCCCTCAACGTCCACTACATCCCCACGCCCTTCGTGCGGGAGCCCGACTTCGGGGCCACCAGCGTGAACTACAGCCTGAAGGAGCTCCTGGCCAAGGCGGTGCAGGTGGTGGTCTTGTGATACGCCTGTATCACACCCGGGAGGTTGTGGTACAAAAGGGGGGGTCGTATCATGAGGCCCCCTGCCATTTGGAGAGAGAAAGGCCCATGCAAAAGCTGATTGAGGTTGCCCTCCCCCTCGAGGCCATCAACCGGGAGTCCTCCCGGGAGAAGTCCATCCGCCACGGCCACCCCTCCACCCTGCACCTGTGGTGGGCCAGGCGGCCTCTGGCCTCCGCCCGGGCGGTCCTCTTCGCCAGCCTGGTGGACGACCCTGGGGCGTACCTGCCCGAGGAGGAGGCCAAGAGGGAAAGGGAAAGGCTTTTTGGCCTTCTGGAGCGCCTGGTGAACTGGGATCACGTGAAGGACCCCGAGAAGGCCGATGGGGAAAACGGGGTCCTCCGGGAGGCCCAGTACGAGATCGCTAGAAGCCTGGCCCGTGCCCTGGGAGAAGCACCCCCCGCCTCCCTCAGGGACAGGGAGCGCATCCGGGCCCTCCTGGAAAAGGCCCCTCCCGTCCTGGACCCCTTCGCCGGTGGGGGCACCATCCCCCTGGAGGCCCAGCGCCTGGGCCTGAAGGCCCACGCGGGGGACCTGAACCCGGTGGCCGTCCTCATCAACAAGGCCCTCCTGGAGATCCCCGCCCGCTTCGCCGGGCTACCCCCGGTGAACCCGGCGTACCGGGCCAGGGCCCAGGCCACGGACCGCTTCCCCCGGGCCAGGGGCCTGGCCCAGGATGTGCGCCACTACGGGGCCTGGATGCGGGAGGAGGCCGAAAGGCGCATAGGCCACCTCTACCCCCGGCTGGAGGGCAAGCGGGTCATCGCCTGGCTCTGGGCCCGCACCGTGGCCTGCCCCAACCCCGCCTGCCGGGCCGAGGCCCCCCTGGTGCGTTCCTTCTGGCTCTCCAAGAAAGGGGGAAAGGAGGCTTTCGTGGTTCCCGAGGTGCAAGGAGGAAGGGTCTCCTTCCGGGTGGCGAGTGGAAAGGAGCCCCCCGTGGAGGGCACCGTGGGCAGGCGGGGCGGGCGGTGCCTGGTGTGCGGGGCCCACATCCCCCTGGAGCATGTACGGAAGGAGGGGCGGGCGGGGCGCCTGGGGGCCCGGCTCATGGCCATCGTGACCGAGGAGGCAGGGGGAAGGGAGTACCATGCCCCCACCCCGGAGCATGAAGCGGTGGCAGAGGGAATAACACCTATCTGGAAGCCCGACCAGGAGTTTACGAAGAATAGCCGACACATGACCCCATGGGTTTACGGCCTGGAAAAGTTTTCCGACCTCTTCACCCCCCGCCAGCTCCTGGCCCTCACCACCTTTGCCGACCTGGTGGCGGAGGCGCGGGAGCGGGTTTACCGGGACGCCCTCGAGGCCGGCCTCCCAGACCACGGCCTCCCCCTGGCGGAAGGGGGCCGGGGGGCCAGGGCCTACGCGGAGGCGGTGGGGGTGTATCTGGGAACAGGAATAGACCGTCTCGCTGACTACCATTCCTCTTTGTGCATTTGGCATATAAACAGAGAAACTATCGCCCATGTCTTCAACCGCCAAGCCCTCCCCATGACCTGGGACTATGCCGAGGCCAACCCCTTTGGGGAGGCCACGGGCTCCTGGGAAGGTGCGGTGGAGTGGGTAGCAAGGGCCCTGGAAGCCCTCCCCGCCCACCCTGAAGGCCAGGCCCGCCAGGCAAACGCCCTGGACTCGGTGAACGGGGTATCCGCCCCGCCTCTCCTCTCCACCGACCCGCCCTACTACGACAACGTTCCCTACGCCGACCTCTCCGACTTCTTCTACGTCTGGCTCCGCAAGGTCTTAGGGGACACCTACCCCGCCCTCTTCCGCACCCTCCTCACCCCCAAGGCCGAGGAGCTGGTGGCCGACCCCTACCGCCAGGGGGGCAGGGAAGCCGCCAAGCAGCACTTTGAGGAGGGCATGCGCCAGGTCTTCCAAAACCTCCGGGCCAAGGCCCACCCCGACTACCCCCTCTCCCTCTACTACGCCTTCAAGCAGCAGGAAGCAGAGTACGAGGAGGAAGACGAAACCCCCAAGGTGGCCTCCACCGGCTGGGAAACCTTCCTCCAGGGCCTGGTGGACGCGGGCTTCCAGGTCACCGCCACCTGGCCCATGCGCACGGAGCTGACCAACCGTCCCAGGGGGCAGAATTCCAACGCCCTGGCCTCCTCCATCGTTCTGGTCTGCCGCCCCCGCCCCCAGGGCGCCCCCATCGCCACCCGCCAGGACTTCCTCCGGGCCCTCAGGCGGGAGCTTCCCCTGGCCCTGCGCCAGCTCACCCAGGGGAGCATCCCCCCCGTGGACCTGGCCCAAAGCGCCATCGGCCCGGGCATGGCCGTTTACAGCCGCTTCGGGGCGGTGCTGGAGCCGGATGGCCGGGCCATCCCTGTGCGGGAGGCCCTGGCCCTCATCAACCAGGTGCTGGACGAGTTCCTGGCGGAGGAAGAGGCGGAGCTGGACGCCCCCACCCGCTTCGCCATCGCCTGGTACGAGCAGTACGGCTACGGCGAAGGCCCATACGGGGACGCCGAGACCCTGGCCAAGAACGTGCCTGTGGCCGCCGTGGCGGAGGGGGGCATCCTGCGGGCCAAGGGGGGCAGGGTGCGCCTCCTCCACCCTGAGGAGTACCCCGCAGGCTGGGACCTCCCCCAAGACCGGCGCCTCTCCGCCTGGGAGGTAGCCCACAGGCTCATCAAAGCGCTCAAGAAAGAAGGGGAGACCGCCGCCACCCACCTCCTGGCCCAGGCCCCCGAGGCCCTGGCGGAGGGGGCCCGGGCCCTGGCCTACCGCCTCTACGGCCTGGCCGAGCGCAAGGGCCGCCTGGCGGAGGCCCAGGACTTCAACCTCCTGGCAGGAAGCTACAGCCACCTCAGCGTGGAAGCCCGCAAGACCCGGCAGGCGGTGCAGGGGGAGCTTTTCTGAGGTTAGCGTTGACTAACCTTATGGGTAGGTATACCATGGGAGTGTGAGGTGGGGCGCTACCGGGTGGTCTTCCACGTGGACGCCAAAGGGCGCTCGCAGGCGCAAGACTGGTTGGACAACCTCAAACGCCAAAACCCCAAGCTCCACGCCTTTGCCCTGCGCCTTCTGCGCATGCTGGAGGAGCAAGGCCCGGACCTCCGCCCGCCTTTGGCCAAGCCGCTTGCCCACCTGGGGGCACCCATCTGGGAGCTTCGTCACCGCACAGGCATCCGCCTCTACTACTGGCGCCAGGAGGAGCTTCTTTTCGTGGTGGCGGCGGGGGAAGTCAAGGACCAAGACAGCCCGGACCCCAAGCTCCTGGAGCTGGCTGTCCAGGCCTACAAGGCCATGAAGAAGAGAAAGGTGAACTGATTATGGGCCGGTACATGGACTTCCACCACTACTTTCAGGAGTCTCTGAAGGATCCCGAGAACGCTCGCCTTTACCGGGAGGTTCTGGACGAGGAGCTTTCCTGGCTCCTGAGCTACCTGCGGGACCAGAAGGGGCTTTCCCAGAAGAAGGTGGCCGAGCGGCTGGGGGTGTCCCGGAGCCGCGTGAGCCAGATGGAAACCTCCGCCGGGCTTTCCATGACCCTCGAGGGGCTGGCCCGCTACGCCCAGGCCCTGGGGCTTTCCCTACACCTGGAGTTCACCGACGAGGAGGGTGAGGTCCTGGCCCGCTTCCACGTGGGCACGGACGAGCCCCTGGCCATCGGTGCGGCCAAGGGCTGGGAGCCCGTGGCAGCAACCTGGGCCGCCTTGACCCAGAAGAGGAAGCAGGCTTTTGAGGGAATCGCCTAGGCCGATGGAAAGCAAATCCGCCACCATCCGTAGGCTCTACCAGGAGGGCAAAAGCATCTCCGCCATCGCCAAGGAGCTTGGCCTAACCTACCAACGGGTCTACAACACCCTGCGCCGGGCTGGGCTCCTCCCCACCAAGGGGGGCGGGGAACCCTCCCCGGAGGCCTATGCGGACTTCATCAAGGGTCTGGAGATCCTGGGGGTGGAGCTCCTCGAGGTCCACGCCAAGCTGGAACGCCCGCCCCAGGGCCAAAGGCGCTTCGGTCCCCCTCCAGATGGGCTTTCGGCCTTCGGCCCCACGAGGACCGAGGAGGGCTTCCAGGCGGGCCTAGAACTTAGGCTGGAGTTTCAGGACGACGAGGGAAGCTTTGGCTTCATCCACCTGCGCCTGGCCGCCCGCTACCAAAGCCCCATCTTCCCCGACGGGGCCCTCTTCCGGGTCTTCCAGGAGCGGAACCTGCCCCTCAACCTCTGGCCCTACCTCAGGGTCTACGTGGACCTCCTCACCGCCCAGATGGGCCTGCCCCGGCTAGTGCTGCCTGCCTTGAAGTTCTAAGAGGCTGTCGTAAAAGTCTTGTATCCTTGAAGGGTGCAGAGGACACGCACATCTTACCCCAGCGACCTCAGCGATGAGGAATGGGCCATCCTTGAGCCCCTGATCCCCGCTCCCAAGCCCGGGGGTCGCCCGGCCAAGGTGCCTCGCCGAGAAATCGTCAACGCTATCCTGTACGTTCTGGAAAACGGCATCAAGTGGCGTGCCATGCCCCATGACCTGCCCCACTGGTCCACCGTCTACCACTACTTCCGCAAGTGGCAGAAAGAAAGGGTTTGGGAGAGGGCAGCTCAGGCCCTGGTCCGGCGGGACCGGGAGAGGGAAAGGCGGTATGCCTCTCCCAGCGCNGGCCAAGAGGGTGAAGGGGCGGAAACGCCAGGTGGTGGTGGATACCGGGGGGAGGATGCTCCGGGCTTACGTTTACCGGGCCAACGTACACGACCAGTGTTGCAGGCCCTAGGGTTAGAGCTGGAGGTGGTGGCCCATTCTTACGCCAGGCTATGCCTGTGACCAAGCCGTTGCCCAAGCGGTGTGGTTGGGGAGGAACCGGAGGTTGAGCAAAGATTACGAGCAGCATCCTTCCGTCAGCGAGGCGTGGTTGTGCTTGGGCATGCTACGCTTGCTGGTGAAGCGGCTGGCGAGGGCCGCGTAAGGTGAGGTGGGGGACTTTTACGACAGCCTCTAATGCTCGTGCACGAAGGGTGCTCCATTGGCAAAAGCAGAAGCGGCTTGCCTATGGCCTTTTTGGGGCCCCCGTCGTGGCTTGCGCCACGACGGGGTACTTAGGAGGGGTCGGTTCCCCAAGGTGTCTCAAATGTGGTGGCCGAATACATCATCTTGACGGGAGGCAGACTCCTAGCTAAGCTATCTTTTGCGTGCGGGGGCGATTAGCTCAGCTGGTCAGAGCGCACGCCTGATAAGCGTGAGGTCGGTGGTTCAAGTCCACCATCGCCCACCACGATGAAAACGCAAAACTTCCCCCCTCGCTACAGAGGGGGGAAATGCTTTGGAGGGCTATTTGGGGGGCTATTGGGCTCAGGCTTGGGGCCTAATCCCCGGGCCTTTTAGATGAGGAAGCGGCTGGCGAGAGCCGCGTGAGGTGAGGCGGGGGACTTTTACGACAGCCTCTAGGATGCAAAAGGGGTCGGTTCCCCAAGGTGTCTCAAATGTGGTGGCCAATTACACCTGAGCTCCCCCTCTAAGTTCGGACATCCTTTACCTCCTGGGGATGAGGGGGAACAGGAAATAGC
>NZ_PRDA01000050.1 GCF_002964845.1 Thermus tenuipuniceus | reverse complement strand
TTCTTGGCTAAGATACGGAGGGAGTCGGTTCCCCAAGGTGTCTCAAATGTGGTGGCCGAATACACTGGCTTGACCCCTGGCCCTTTGCCCTTTACACTTTCCTATGGCACCCCGGGCGCAAGCAGCGCCCAGGCCAAAGACAGCGGGGGGCTTAAGGCCTTAAACATCCCGCCGAGGCGCTTGCAGGGGGAGCGTTTCTCGAGAAGCCCGAAAAGTTGGCTGGGGTTCCCCTGCCCCAAAGGGAGGAAGGCGTGCCCAATAAGCGTAACGTTGAGCTTCTTGCCGCCCTCAAGGAAAACCTTGAGCGGGCCCATGGCTCCTTCTTCCTGGTGAACTACCAGGGGCTTTCCGCCAAGGAAACCCATGCCCTGCGCCAGGCCCTAAAGGAGAAGGGGGCTAGGCTCTTCGTGGCCAAGAACACCCTGATCCGCATTGCCCTCAAGGAGCTTGGCCTGCCCGAGCTGGATGGCCTAGAGGGCCCGAGCGCCGTGGTCTTTTACCGGGACCCGGTGGCGGCGGCCAAGGCCCTTTCGGAGTTCGCCAAGAAGAACCCCAAGGGCATCCCTGAGGCCAAGGGCGGGCTTTTGCAGGGCCAGGTGCTTTTGGCCAAGGACGTGGTGGCCCTGGCGGGGCTTCCCACCATGGATGAACTCAGGGCAGAGCTTTTGGGCGTTTTGCAGGCGCCCATGGCGGAACTGGTGGGGGTCCTGGGCGGCGTGGCCCGCGAGCTGGTAGGCATCCTGGAGGCGTACGCGGAGAAGAAGGCGGCATAGGAGGTGGAAGATGGCTTTGGACATCGAACGCATTAAGGAAGAGCTTTCTCAGGCTACGGTTTTGGAACTCAAGCAGCTCATCGACGTGCTCAAGGAGACCTGGGGCGTGACGGCGGCGGCTCCGGTGGCGGTGGCGGCGGCTCCTGCTGCGGCCCAGGCTGCGGCTCCCGTGGAGGAGAAGACGGAGTTTGACGTGATCCTCAAGGACGCCGGGGCCAAGAAGCTGGAGGTCATCAAGGAGCTTCGCGCCATCACCGGCCTGGGCCTCAAGGAGGCCAAGGACCTGGCGGAGAAGGGCGGTCCCGTCAAGGAGGGCATCCCCAAGGCCGAGGCCGAGGAGATCAAGAAGAAGCTCGAGGCCGTGGGCGCGGTGGTGGAGCTCAAGTAACCCTCCGCTTCCACGGGGTGCCCCCCAGGCCCTTTGGGTCTGGGGTTTTGCTTATGGGGCTATGGGAAGGCTTTGGGATTGGGGATACCATGGGAGCCATGGCGGATCTTCCCCGGGTGGTGGTGGGGTTGACGGGGGCTAGCGGCATGCCCTATACCCTGGACCTTTTGGAAACCCTACAGGGCCTTGCCGAGGTGCACCTGGTCTTAAGCCAGGGGGCCAAGCGGGTCTTGTGGGAGGAGATGGGCCTAAGCCCGAAGGACCTCTACCCCTTGGCCGGCCGGGTGTACAAGGACGGCGACCTCGGTGCCCCCATTGCCTCGGGTTCCTTCCGTACCCAGGGCATGGTGGTGGTGCCCTGTTCCGCCACCACCCTTAGCAAGATCGCCCTGGGCCTGGCGGATACTCTCCTCACCCGGGCAGCCTACGTGCACCTGAAGGAGCGGCGCCCCCTGATCCTGGTGCCCCGGGAGGCTCCTCTGCCCCTTCCCACCCTTAGGGCCATGGTGCAGGCGGCGGAGGCCGGGGCCTTGATCCTGCCGGCAAGCCCCGGCTTCTACCACCGGCCCAGGGAGATCCGGGACCTTTTGGGCTTCATCACCCAGCGCATCCTGGACCACCTGGGTTTGAGCGCCGAGCGGGCTCCCCGCTGGGGTGAAGCTTCTTCCTGAGGGCCGGAGGGCTTTGCGCCCAGGTGGGGGGCTTTTTCCAGGCCAGACCTCCCTCTTGTCCGCTCCTAGCCTTCCCCATACGTGACGCTTTTTTACGCAGATGCGGTGATACGATATTCCTGATGACCCTCACTTCCGAGCAGAAACTGGTGCTGGACACCGTGCGCCAGGTGGCCAAGGAGGTTCTTTACCCCCTGGCCCCGGAGTACGACCGCACGGGGGAATACCCCTGGCCCCAGCTGAAGGCCCTGGCCGAGCTGGGCTTTTTGGGCATGACCACCCCGGAGGAATGGGGGGGCGTGGGCCTGGACTCCGTCACCTGGGCCCTGGCCCTCGAGGAGATCGCCGCCGCCGATCCCAGCGTGGCCGTGGTCCTTTCGGTGACCAGCGGCCTTCCCCAGTACATGCTTCTTCGCTTCGGCACCGAGGCGCAAAAGCGCCGGTATCTGGTTCCTTTGGCCCGGGGGGAGTGGATCGGGGCCTTCTGCCTCACCGAGCCCCAGGCGGGTTCCGATGCTGCCGGCATTCGCACGGAGGCCAGGAGGGTGCCCGGGGGCTATGTGCTGAACGGCACCAAAAGCTGGATCACCTCCGCAGGCCAGGCCCACCTCTACGTGGTCATGGCCAGGGGCGAAAAGGGCATCAGCGCCTTCCTGGTGGAGAAGGATACCCCTGGCCTTTCCTTCGGCCCCCCGGAGGCGAAGATGGGCCTCCACGCCGCCCATACCGCCGAGGTGCGCCTCGAGGGGGTTTTCGTGCCCGAGGAAAACCTACTGGGTGAGGAGGGAAGGGGCTTGGCCTATGCCCTGGCGGGCCTGGACTCGGGGCGCATTGGGGTGGCGGCCCAGGCGGTGGGCATCGCCCGGGGGGCCTTTGAGATCGCCAAGGCCTACGCGGACCAAAGGGAGCAGTTCGGCAAGAGGCTAAGGGAGCACCAGGCCATCGCCTTCAAGATTGCCGACATGCACGTGAAAATCGCCGCCGCCCGGGCCTTGGTGCTGGAGGCCGCCAGGAAAAAGGACTCCGGGGAGCGGTTCACCCTCGAGGCCAGCACCGCCAAGCTCTTCGCCAGCAGCGTGGCGGTGGAGGTGACCCGGGAGGCGGTGCAGGTCCTGGGGGGCTACGGCTACCACCGGGACTACCGGGTGGAGCGCTACTACCGGGACGCCAAGGTGACGGAGATCTACGAGGGCACCTCGGAGATCCAGCGCCACATCATTGCCCGGGAGCTTTACCGGTAGCCTGCCTAGGCCCTTCCCTTTCTCATCCTCCCGCCTTAGGGTGGAAAGGGTATGGTCCGCCGCCTCCTTTTCCTCTCCCGGCCCCTCTACTGGCTTTACGAAAAGCGCCTCCTTAAGGAGGTGAAAGGAGGCCCAGTTCCCAAGCACCTGGGCCTCATCCTGGACGGGAACCGGCGCTACGCCAGGGCCTTGGGGTTATCCCCCGTGAAGGGGCACGAGTTCGGGGTCCAGAAGGCCTACGAGGTCCTGGAATGGTGCCTGGAGATGGGCATTAAAACCGTGACGGTCTGGGTCTTTTCCACGGACAACTTCAGGCGCCCCCCCGAGGAGGTGGAGGAGCTCATGCGCCTTTTCGTGCGGGAGGCGGAAAGGATGGCGGAGGACCACCGCATCCTGGAGCACCAGGTGAGGGTGCGCTTCATCGGGCGGCGGGAGGGATTCTCCGAGGAGGTGCTGAGGGCGCTGGAGCGCCTCGAGGCCAAGACCCAGCGCCACCAGGGCATGGTGCTGAACATCGCCTTGGGTTACGGGGGGCGGGAGGAGATCGTGGACGCGGTGAAAAGACTTCTTCTGGAGGCTTGGGAAAGAGGCCTTTCCCCCAAGGAACTTGCGGAAAGGCTTACCCCCGAGGACATCGCCCGTCACCTCTACACCGCAGGCCTTCCCGACCCCGACTTCATCATCCGCACCTCGGGGGAGATCCGGCTTTCCGGCTTCCTCCTTTGGCAGTCGGCTTACTCCGAGTTCTACTTCGCCGATGTGCTCTGGCCGGAGTTCCGGAAGATTGACTTCTTGAGGGCTCTCAGGAGCTACCAGGCCCGCGAAAGGCGGTTTGGGCGTTGACAAAAAGGAGGGTTTCGTATACCCTTACAGGCAAGATGCTGGCCCTTGAGAAAAAACTCGGCCGCCGGGGGGTAGGGTAGCCCCAGAGGGTTCCTTCTCCCCCGGCCCGAGTTTGGGCCGGTTTTCTTTTTGGGGAGGAGCGCATGCGGGAATGGAAGATTATCGATTCCACCTTAAGGGAAGGGGAGCAGTTTGAAAGGGCCAACTTTTCCACCCAGGACAAGATCGAGATCGCCAAGGCCCTGGACGAGTTCGGCGTGGAGTACATCGAGGTGACCACCCCCATGGCCTCCCCCCAGTCCCGGAAGGATGCGGAGGTCCTGGCCTCCTTGGGCCTCAGGGCCAAGGTGGTGACTCATATCCAGACCCGGCTGGATGCGGCCAAGGTGGCGGTGGAAACCGGGGTGCAGGGCATAGACCTCCTTTTCGGTACCAGCAAGTACCTCAGGGCCGCCCACGGACGGGACATCCCCCGGATCATCGAGGAGGCCCGGGAGGTCATTGGCTACATCCGCGAGAAGGCCCCCCACGTGGAGGTGCGCTTCTCCGCCGAGGACACCTTCCGCTCCGATGAGCACGACCTTTTGGAGATTTACCAGGCCATCGCCCCCTATGTGGACCGGGTGGGTCTGGCGGATACCGTGGGCATCGCCACCCCCAGGCAGGTCTATGCCCTGGTGCGGGAGGTAAGGCGGGTGGTGGGCCCGCATGTGGACATAGAGTTCCACGGGCACAATGACACGGGCTGCGCCGTCGCCAACGCCTTTGAGGCCATAGAGGCGGGGGCCACCCATGTGGACACCACCATCCTGGGGATCGGGGAGCGGAACGGGATCACCCCTTTAGGGGGCTTTCTGGCCCGCATGTACACCCTGCAACCCGAATACGTGCGCCGGAAGTACAAGCTGGAGATGCTTCCCGAGCTGGACCGCATGGTGGCCCGGATGGTGGGGGTAGAGATTCCCTTCAACAACTACATCACCGGGGAAACGGCCTTCAGCCACAAGGCGGGGATGCACCTCAAGGCCATCTACATCAACCCCGAGTCCTACGAGCCCTATCCGCCGGAGGTCTTTGGGGTGAAGCGCAAGCTCATCATCGCCTCCAAGCTCACGGGCCGGCATGCCATAAAGGCGCGGGCGGAGGAGCTTGGCCTCCACTACGGGGAGGAGGAGCTAGCCCGCATCACCCAGCACATCAAGGCCCTGGCGGATAAGGGTCAGCTTACCTTGGAGGAGCTGGACCGAATCTTAAGGGAGTGGATCACGGCATGAGGCTAAAGGTTCTGGAACTCCTCCTCCGTGAGGCCGGCTTGCTTCAGGATCTTTTTGAAGGTGCCCTTGGGAAGCTCTCCGCTATGGAAGGGAATCACCACGATCCGGCCATCGGGATGGGCGTAAAGCCGGTGCCCCCCTCTGGTCATGCGCTCCGCAAACCCCAGGCGCCGAAGCTTTCTGGCTACTTCCTCAGGTCTAGGCGGCATCTACCCCCACCTGCACCGTGCGGACATCTGGGGGAAGAGGGCGGCCTGTTTCCTTCAGGTAGGCCAGTACCAACTCCAAGGCTTCTTTGGCATGGGCCAAGGCTTCCTCGGGGGTTCGGCCAAAGGAATGGGCTTCGGGAATGGCGGGAAAATCGGCGATCCAGATGCCCGGGGTTTCTGGGTCCTCATAGACGAGGGCGGTGTAGGTCATACCCCCAGTATAGGGGGGCAATCCAGAGCCAGCTCACCCTCGAGGAGCTGGACCGGATTCTCAGGGGGTGGATCAGGGCATGAGGCTAAAGGTTTTGGAACTCCGCCGTGAGGCCTACGCCCTTAAGGAGGCCAAGGAAGGTGTCCCCCTTAAGTTCCCTGCGGTGAAAGGGGACTACCGTGCGCCGGCCATCGGGGCGGATAAGGACCTTCTCGGGTCTAGGCGGCATCCACTCGCACCTCTACCCATTCCTCCTCGGCCTCGGGGATGGGAAGGCCTTTGGCCTTCAAGGCTTCCAGCATGGCCTCGAGGGCTTCTTGCACATTGCGGATGGCCTCTTCACGGCTATCCCCGTCTTAGCGCACCCCGTATACCGCGGGGACCTCGGCCAGCCAGACCCCAGGTTCTTCAGGGTCGGGATAGGCCCGGATCCGGTAGCGCTTCATATCTCCTGTATAGGAGGCGGGCATGGGCATGACCTTGGCGGAAAAGATACTTTCCAGGAAGGCGGGAAGAGAGGTGCGGGCCGGGGAGCTGGTGGTGGTGGAAGTGGACCAGGTGATGGTGGTGGACTCCATCGCCGGGAGCTTTTTCAAGCGCCTGGCCTACCTGGAGGCCACCCCCCGGTACCCGGAAAGGGTTTCCATCGTCATCGACCATGTGGCCCCGGCGGCGAACCTGGAGGTGGCCAAGGCCCAGAAGGAGATCCGGGAATGGGGAAGGAAGCACGGCATCCGGGTCTTTGACGTGGGAAGAGGCGTGTGCCACCAGGTGCTCATCGAGGAGGGCCTGGCCCAGCCGGGGTGGATCGTGGTGGGTTCGGACTCCCACTCCACCACCTACGGGGCGGTGGGGGCCTTCGGCACGGGCATGGGGGCCACGGATATCGCCCTGGCCGCCGCCAGCGGCCGTACTTGGTTCAGGGTGCCGGAAAGCGTCAAGGTGGTCTTCCGGGGGGGGCTTCCTAAGGGGGTTACCGCCAAGGATGCCGCTTTGGAGATGGTGCGCCTTCTCACCGCCGAGGGGGCCACCTACATGGCGGTAGAGATCCACCTCCAGGACGGGGCCGAGGCCCTAGGGCGGGGTGAGCGCATGACCCTGGCCAACCTCACCGTGGAGGCGGGGGCCAAGGCGGGGCTGGTGGTGCCCTCGGGGGAGATCCTGGACCTTTACCGGGTGCCTGACTGGCTCTACCCCGACCCCGACGCCCGGTACGTGCGGGAGGTGGAGATCGACCTTTCCACCCTTTCCCCCAGGGTTTCCGTACCCTTCTACGTGGACAACGTGCAGGAGGTGGCTGCCGTCCGGGGCAAGCGGGTGGACCAGGTGTTCATCGGCACCTGCACCAACGGGCGCATAGAGGACCTGAGGGCCGCCGCCGAGGTGTTAAAGGGGAAGAAGGTGGCCCCCGGGGTGCGCCTTTTGGTGATTCCCGCAAGCTCCCAGGTTTTGGAGGAGGCCACCCGGGATGGCACCCTGCTCACCCTGCTGGAGGCCGGGGCCACCATCGGCACCCCTGGATGCGGTCCTTGCATGGGGCGGCACATGGGGGTTTTGGCCCCGGGAGAGGTGTGCGTGTCCACCAGCAACCGCAACTTCCGGGGGCGGATGGGGGCTCCCGATGCCGAGATCTACCTGGCAAGCCCCCGTGTGGCGGCGGCCAGCGCGGTGGCCGGGTATATCGCCACCCCCGAGGACCTAGCCTCTTTGCCTCAGGAGGAAGCCCATGTCTAGGGTTTGGAAGTTTGGCGACCACATCAACACGGATGACATCCTTCCCGGCAAGTACGCTCCTTTCATGGTGGGGGAGGACCGGTTCCACACCTTCGCCTTCGCCCACCTGCGGCCCGAGTTTGCCAAGGAGGTGAAACCCGGGGACATCCTGGTTTTCGGAAGGAATGCCGGGCTTGGCAGTAGCCGGGAGTACGCCCCGGAGGCCCTGCGCAAGCTGGGCATCCAGGTGATCATCGCCAAGAGCTACGCCCGCATCTTCTTCCGCAACCTGGTGAACCTGGGGATCATTCCCTTTGAGTCGGAGGAGGTGGTGGATGCGCTAGAGGACGGGGATAGGGTGGAGCTGGATCTGGAAACGGGGGTTCTGGTGCGGGGAGGGGAGCGCTTTGCCCTTCGCCCCCCGCCGCCCTTCCTCTTGGAGGCTTTGAGGGAGGGTTCCCTTTTGGACTACTACAAGAAGCACGGCCGCTTCCCGGGGGAGTAGACTGGGGTTTATGGAGGACCTGGAGATCGCCTGCCCGGTGTGCGGCGAGGTCAGCGTGGTGCTGGCCGAGGACATGGAGACCCTGGAGGTAGGGGACGTGCTGGAGTGCGAAGCCTGCGGCGCCTTTTTGGAGGTGGTCTCCTTGGATCCCCTAGAGGTGGAGGTGACGGAGGAGGGCCTCGAGGCCTTCTTCGTGGACTGCCCCCGTTGCGGCTACACCTTTGAGGTATCCGAGGAGGATCAAGGCCAAGAGGTGGAGTGCCCGGAATGCGGCTTCCGGTTCGTCCCTGACTGGAGTGAAGTGGACGAGGAGGACGAGGAATGGTAGCCACTTGCCCTGAATGCGGTGCGGAGCTGACTCTGGAGAACCCGGAGCTGGGAGAGCTTTTGGTTTGCGAGGACTGCGGTGCGGAGCTGGAGGTGGTGGGGCTGGACCCCCTTCGCCTGGAGCCCGCCCCGGAGGAGGCGGAGGACTGGGGAGAGTGAGGCCATCCCCTTAGGGTAGGGAGCCTCGAGGCCCCGGGCCGGGCTTCAGCCTGGTCCGGGGGTTCCTGAAAGGGGGAAGAGCCATCGCCATGCTGGCCATCCTGTACGACCGCATCCGCCCCGACGAGAAGATGCTCTTTGAAAGGGCTGAGGCCCTGGGCATTCCCTACAAGAAGGTCTACGTTCCCGCCTTGCGCATGGTCCTGGGGGAGAGGCCCAAGGAGCTGGAAGGGGTCACGGTGGCCCTGGAGCGGTGCGTGAGCCAGAGCCGGGGCCTGGCTGTGGCCCGTTACCTCACCGCCTTGGGCATCCCCGTGGTGAACCGGCCGGAGGTCATGGAAACCTGCGGGGACAAGTGGGCCACCAGCGTGGCCCTGGAGCGCCATGGCCTGCCCCAGCCCAGAACCGCCCTCCTCACCGAGGCGGAGGAGGCCCTGAAGCTTATGGAGGAATGGGGCTATCCCGTGGTGCTGAAGCCGGTGATCGGGAGCTGGGGAAGGCTTCTCGCCAAGATCACCGACCGGGAGGCCGCCGAGGCCATCCTGGAGCACAAGGAGGTCCTGGGGGGGTTTCAGCACCAGCTCCTTTACCTGCAGGAGTACGTGAGGAAGCCCGGGCGGGACATACGGGTCTTCGTGGTGGGGGATAGGGCCATCGCCGCCATTTACCGGAGGAGCCAGCACTGGATCACCAACACCGCCCGGGGGGGACAGGCGGAAAACTGCCCTGTTACTCCCGAGATCGCCGAGCTTTCGGTGAAGGCGGCCCAGGCGGTGGGGGGCGGGGTGGTGGCCATCGACCTCTTTGAGTCCGAGCGGGGCCTTTTGGTGAACGAGGTGAACCACACCATGGAGTTCAAGAACTCCGTGCACACCACGGGGGTGGACATCCCGGGGGAGATCCTCCGGTACACATGGGAGCAAGGGGGGACGGCTTCATGAGCGCCGCGAAAAAGACCTTGTCCATCGTGGGGGCCTCGGGGTACGCGGGGGGGGAGTTCTTGCGCCTGGCCCTTTCCCACCCTCACCTCGAGGTGAAGCAGGTGACCTCGAGGCGCTTCGCCGGTGAGCCCGTGGCCTTCGTCCATCCCAACCTGAGGGGGAGAACGAACCTGAAGTTCATCCCCCCGGAGAAACTGGAGCCCGCCGACATCCTGGTGCTTTCCCTGCCCCACGGGGTCTTCGCCCAGGAGTTTGAGCGCTATGCGGATCTAGCCCCCATCCTCATCGACCTTTCCGCGGACTTCCGCCTTAAGGACCTGGACCTCTACCGCAAGTACTACGGGGAGCATCCCAGGCCCGAGCTTCTCGGCCGGTTTGTCTACGCCCTGCCCGAGCTTTACCGGGAGAGGCTTAAAGAAGCGGACTGGATGGCAGGGGCCGGGTGCAACGCCACCGCCACCCTCCTCGGGCTCTACCCCCTCTTCCGCGGGGGCGTGCTCAAGCCCGGTCCCGTTTTCGTCACCCTCCTCATCTCCACCTCGGCGGCGGGGGCTGAGCCCAGCCCTGCCAGCCACCATCCCGAGCGGGCCGGCTCCATCCGGGTCTACAAGCCCACGGGCCACCGCCACACCGCCGAGGTGGTGGAGAACCTCCCGGGAAGGCCCGAGGTGCACCTCACCGCCATCGCCACCGACCGGGTGCGGGGCATCCTCATGACCGCCCAGGCCTTTTTGCAGGATGGCTGGAGCGAGCGGGATGTTTGGCAGGCGTACCGGGAGGCCTATGGGGGTGAGCCTTTCATCCGCATCGTCAAGCAGAAAAAGGGCATCCACCGCTATCCCGACCCCCGCTTCGTCCAGGGCACCAACTATGCGGACATCGGCTTTGAGCTGGAGGAAGACACCGGGCGCCTGGTGGTCATGGTGGCCATCGACAACCTGGTGAAGGGCACCGCCGGGCATGCCCTGCAATCCCTAAACCTCCGCATGGGCTGGCCCGAGACCCTGGGCCTGGATTTCCCGGGGCTGCACCCGTAGGTGCAAGGGGGGTTGCCGTGATCGTGGTCAAGGTAGGGGGTGCCGAGGGCATCAACTACGAGGCAGTGGCCAAGGACGCCGCCGCTTTGTGGAAGGAGGGGGTGAGGCTTCTTTTGGTGCACGGGGGAAGCGCCCTCACCAACCAGGTGGCGGAGGCCTTGGGCCACCCGCCCCGCTTCCTCACCCACCCCGGGGGGCAGGTGAGCCGTCTTACGGACAAGAAGACCCTGGACATCTTCCTCATGGTGTACTGCGGCCTTGCCAACAAGCGCCTGGTGGAACTCCTGCAGAAGGAGGGGGTCAACGCCGTGGGGCTTTCCGGGGTGGATGGAAGGCTTCTAGAGGGGCGCAGGAAGGCCGCGGTGAAGTACGTGGAAGACGGTAAGGTGAAGATCCACCGCGGGGACTACACGGGCACCGTGGAACGGGTGAACCGGGCCCTTCTGGACCTCCTCCTGGGGGCGGGGTACCTGCCGGTTATCACCCCTCCCGCCATCAGCTACGAGGGGGAGGCCATCAATACCGACGGGG
Organism: Thermus tenuipuniceus; assembly: GCF_002964845.1. GTDB lineage: Bacteria > Deinococcota > Deinococci > Deinococcales > Thermaceae > Thermus > Thermus tenuipuniceus. The sequence goes on along the minus strand of NZ_PRDA01000050.1, from coordinate 21,782 downwards.
ACCAGGTGGCGGCCCTTCTCGCCACCGTCTACCAGGCGGAGGCCCTGGTGTACCTCTCCAACGTGCCGGGTCTTCTGGCCCGCTACCCCGATGAGGCCAGCCTGGTGCGGGAAATCCCCGTGGATAGGGTGGAGGACCCCGAGTACCTTTCCCTGGCCCAGGGGCGGATGAAGCGGAAGGTGATGGGGGCGGTGGAGGCGGTGAAGGGGGGGGTGAAGCGGGTGGTTTTTGCCGATGCCCGGGTGGAAAACCCCATAAAGCGGGCCCTGGCGGGGGAGGGCACCGTGGTACGCTAGAACCATGGCCCGCTTTGCCCTGGTCCTCCACGCCCACCTTCCCTATGTGCGCTCCCACGGGATGTGGCCCTTTGGGGAGGAAACCCTCTACGAGGCCATAGCGGAAACCTACCTTCCCTTGGTGAGAGCCCTGGAAAGGCTCCACCTCGAGGGCGTGGAGACCCGTTTCACCCTGGGCATCACCCCCATCCTGGCGGAGCAGCTGGCCGACGCCAAGGTTAAGGAAGGTTTCTGGGCCTACGCCAAGGACCGCCTGGAGAGGGCCCAGAGGGACTACCTGCGCTACCAGGGGACGGACCTCGAGGCCAGCGCCCGCCACCAGGTGGCCTTCTGGGAGCTCACCCTGGACCACTTCCACCACCTGAAGGGGGACCTCCTTTCCGCCTTCCGCAAGGCCCAGGACCGGGGCCAGGTGGAGCTTCTCACCTCCAGTGCCACCCACGGCTACTCCCCCCTTCTGGGGTACGACGAGGCCCTTTGGGCCCAGATCAAAACCGGGGTGATCACCTACCGCCGCTACTTCGCCAAGGATCCCACGGGCTACTGGCTTCCCGAGATGGCCTACCGGCCCAGGGGCCCCTGGAAGCCCCCTGTGGAGGGGGCTCCGGAAAGGGTCAGGCCAGGGGTGGACGAGCTCCTCATGCGGGCCGGGATCCGCTACACCTTCGTGGACGCCCACCTGGTCCAAGGGGGGAGGCCCCTTACTCCTTACGGGGAGGCCTCCTTGGGCCCGGTGGAAAGCGCTGAGGCCACCTACTATGTCCACGAACTGGAGTCGGGCCTGAGGGTTTTGGCCCGCAACCTGGAGACCTCCTTGCAGGTCTGGAGCGCCGACTACGGCTACCCGGGGGAGGGGCTTTACCGGGAGTTCCACCGCAAGGACCCCATCTCCGGCCTCCACCACTGGCGGGTGACCCACCGCCAGGCGGACCTCTCCGCCAAGGCGCCCTACGATCCCGAGGCGGCCTTTCTCAAGGTGAAGGAGCATGCCGTTCACTTCGTGGATTTGGTGGAGCGGCTCTCCCGGGAGCACCCGGATGGGGTGATCCTGGCCCCCTACGACGCCGAGCTCTTCGGCCACTGGTGGTACGAGGGGGTAGCCTGGTTGGAGGAGGTGTTGAGGCTTCTGGCCCAAAGGAGGGGGGTGCAGGCGGTGACGGCGAAGGAGGCGGTCCAGGGCAAGGCGATGCGCTCCGCCTTGCCCGAGGGTTCCTGGGGTCGGGGCGGGGACCACCGGGTCTGGCTCAACGAGGCCACCCTGGACTATTGGCGCACGGTGTACCGGGCGGAAGGGGCCATGCGGGAGGCGGTGCGCCACGGCAACCTGCCCCCCAGGGTGCTCCAGCAGGCCATGCGGGAGCTCTTGCTCCTCGAGGCCTCCGACTGGCCCTTCCTCATCGATACCGCCCAGGCGGTGGGGTACGCCAAGGAACGCTACCGGGGGCATGCCGAGGCCTTCTTTCAGCTCCTCCGAGGGGTTTCCCCCGAGGAGCTTAAGGCCTTGGAGGAGCGGGATAACCCCTTCCCGGAGGCGGACCCCAGGCTTTACCTGGAGCCCAGCGCTACGGTTCATGGGGGTGTAGGCTAGATCCGTGATCCGGCACGCCGTCTTGCAGTTTCGTCCGGAGAAGGCCAGGGTTAAGGAGAACCTGGCCCGCTTGGCGGAGCGCCTCGAGGCCCTCCGTCCCCATACCCCCGAGGTGGTGGTCCTTCCCGAGGCCGCCCTGACCGGATATTTCCTGCAGGGAGGGGTGCGGGAGTTGGCCCTGACCCGCCACGAGCTTTTGGAGCTCCTTTCAGGGGTGCACCGGGCCGTGGGGTGGGAGGGGCTTTTGGACGTGGTGGTGGGCTTTTATGAGCGGGATGAGGGAGCCTATTACAACAGCGCCGCATACCTCGAGCTTCCCCACCGCGTCGTTCACGTACACCGCAAGGTCTTCCTGCCCACCTACGGGGTTTTTGACGAGGAGCGCTACCTGGCCCGGGGCAGGCGGGTGGAGGCCTTTAACACCCGTTTCGGCCGGGTGGCCATTCTCATCTGCGAGGACTTCTGGCACTCCATCACCGCGGCCATCGCCGCCTTGGATGGGGCGGAGGCCATCTACGTACCGGCGGCAAGCCCGGCCAGGGGCTTCCAGGGGGAACGCCCGGAGAACGTGGAGCGCTGGCGAACCCTGGCCCGGGCGGTGGCGGCGGAGCACGGGGTGTACGTGGTGCTCTCCAGCCTGGTGGGGTTTGAGGGGGGGAAGGGGATGAGCGGGGGAAGCCTGGCGGTGGGGCCTGAAGGGCGGATTCTAGCCGAGGCCCCCCTCTTTGAGGAGGCGGCTTTGCTCTTCGACCTGGACCCCGGGCGCATTCCCCCGGTGCGCTACGATAGCCCTCTGCTTTCGGACCTCGAGGCGGCCCTTCCCCTTCTTCTCCCGGACCTGGAGAGGGTTCTTGGAAAGGGGGGAGAATGAGGATCGTTCAGGCGCCCAAAGCCCAGGAAAGCCTGGAGCTCAACTGGCCCCTGGTGGCGGACTTCCTCACCCGCTTTATCCGGGAGGAGCTGGCCTGGCGAGGCTACGAGAAGGCCGTCGTGGCGGTATCCGGAGGGGTGGACTCCGCCACCACCTTGGCCCTGGCGGTGCGGGCCCTGGGGCGAAAGCAGGTCCATGCCCTTTTCCTTCCCCACCGGGACTCCAGCCCCCTTTCCCGGGAGCACGCCTACCTGGTGGCGGAAACCTTCGGGGTGGACCTGGAGGAGGTGGACATTACCCCTATGGTGGAGGGCTATGCCGCCATGACCCCGGACCTCACCCCCCACCGCAAGGGCAACCTCATGGCCCGGGCGCGGATGATGGTGCTCTTTGACAAATCCCAGGCCTACCAGGCCTTGCCCCTGGGCACGGGCAACAAGACGGAAAGGCTTTTCGGCTACTTCACCTGGCACGGGGACGACACTCCCCCCGTGAACCCCTTGGGGGACCTCTACAAGACCCAGGTCTGGGGCCTGGCTCGCCACCTGGGGGTGCCGCAGGCGGTGGTGGAGAAGGTCCCCACCGCGGATCTCATCCCGGGCCAGACGGACGAGGGGGACCTGGGGGTGCGCTACCTCCGGGCGGATGTTATCCTGGAGCATTATCTGAAGGGCTACCCCGATGCCTACATAGAGAGCCTGGGCTACACCCAGGAGGAAATAGGGCGGGTCAAGGAGCGGGTAAACCGCACCCACTGGAAGCGGGCCCTTCCCACCGTGGCCCTCCTTTCCTCCACGGCCATCGGGGAGTTTTACCTGAGGCCCTTGGACTACCGGCCATGACCGACCTGGAACTCAAGGCCTATCTGGAAAAGCTCAGGAACATCGCCGTTCTCGGAGCCCACAAGGATCCTTCCCGCCCCGCCCACTACGTGCCCCGGTACCTCTGGGAGAAGGGGTACCGCATCCTGCCCGTTAACCCTCGCTTTGCCGGGGAGGAGCTTTTCGGGATGCGGGTGGTGGCGAGCCTCGAGGGGATCGCCGAGCCCGTGGATATCCTGGATGTCTTCCGCTCTCCGGAGGCCCTCTTGGCCCACCTGCCGGAGGTCTTGGCCCTGAGGCCGGGCCTGGTGTGGCTGCAGACCGGCATCCGCCATCCGGGCTTTGAAGGGGCGTTAAAGGAAGCGGGCATTCCCGTGGTGGCCGATCGTTGTCTCATGGTGGAGCACCGAAGGCTTTTCGGGGTCCACTGATCATGGAGAAGTTTCAGGAAGCTCTGCTCGCCTGGTACCGGGAAAACCCCCGCTCCCTGCCCTGGCGGGGGGAGAAGGATCCCTACCGCATCCTGGTGGCCGAGGTGCTCCTCCAACAAACCCGCACCGCCCAGGCCATCCCCTACTACTACCGCTTCCTTGCCCGCTTTCCTACCCTGAAGGCCTTGCGGGGGGCTTCCTTGGAGGAGGTGCTTAAGGCCTGGCAGGGAGCGGGCTACTACCGCCGGGCCCTTCACCTCCACCGCCTGGCCCAGGAGGTGGAGGCCCTGCCCCGAAGCTACGCCGAGCTTCTTAAGCTTCCTGGCCTGGGTCCGTACACGGCGGCGGCGGTGGCCTCCCTGGCCTTTGGGGAAAGGGTAGCGGCGGTGGACGGTAACGTGAGACGGGTGCTTTCCCGGGTTTTTGCCCTGGAAAACCCTGCCCCCAGGCTGCTTCGAAACCTGGCCCAAGGCCTCCTGCCCCAAGGGGAAGCCCCGGGGGAGTGGAACCAAGCCCTCATGGACCTGGGGGCCACGGTGTGCCTACCCCGGAGGCCCCTTTGCTCGGAGTGCCCCGTCGCCCCCTTCTGCCAGGGGCGGGCGGACCCGGGCCGTTACCCAGGGGCCAGGAGGCGAAATGTACGGGAGGAAGCCCTGGCGGCCCTGGTCCTTTGGGGGAGGGAAGGGGTTTACCTGGAGAGGCTGGAAGGGCGTTTCGCCGGGCTTTACGGGGTGCCCCTCTTTCCCCAGGAGGAACTTCCCCGGAGGGTGCGAAGCTTTGGGGTGGATCCCCGCTTCGCCGGGGAGGTGCACCACACCCTCACCCACCGCAGGCTGCGGGTGGGGGTGTACGTGGCTCCTTGGGATGGAGAGGGGGCGGCTTCCCGAAGGGAACAGCTTGTGGATCCTGGGGAAAAGCCCTTACCCAAGCTTATGGAGAAGGTGCTCCGCCAGGCGCAGGCCTTCTTGGCTCATGAGGGCATATTCCCCTTCCCACACGCAAAGGCCCACGGCGTAAAGCCCCTCGAGCCTGGTTAGACGGAAGGTAGTCTCCTCCCATTCCTCCGGATGGAAGGCGTGGTAGCTGACGGTGTAGCCAGGGGTTCCCGGGGTTTTGGGTACCTCCCTTTCCCGTTTCTGGAAGCGGAAGCCCAGGGCTTGGAGGTGGAGGAAGAGGTCCGGGTAGCTGGCCTCGGAGAGCCGGCCCGCCTCCTCCTCCACCTCGCCCATGCGGAGCCTGGCCCCGAGAAAGCTTCCCACCGCTAGCACTACGTGGAAGGCCCTAGCCGGGGGGCCTTCCCACGTCCCCACCCCCACCACCCTCTTCCCCTCCAGGAGAAGCTCCGTAGCGGTGGCCTGAAAAAGGTGCAGGTTGGGTTGGTTTTCCAGGAGGTACTTGGCCCGGGCGTGGAAGGCCCAAAGCCGGGGATCGGCCGGGTGGTAGACCTGGGCCAGGAGGCTCCCCTCCGGGAAAGGGGGCTTTGGGGGCAAAAAGGGCATCATCACCGAGTCCAGGCTCTGGGTGAGGAGGCCCACCCGCACCCCCCTTTGCGCCAAACGGTAGGCGGCCTCGCTGCCCGCAAAGCCCGCCCCCACGATGAGCACCTGGTAGCCGTCCATAACGAAAAAAGGCCCCGAAGGGCCGTTTGGCGGGCCGTGAAGGACTCGAACCTCCAACCCCCGGTTTTGGAGACCGGTGCTCTGCCAGTTGAGCTAACGGCCCCCGCCTCCAGGGATTGTAGCACACTCCCAAGCAGAGGCCAAGGGGCGCGTGACATAGAATGGGGCCATGCCCCGCGGTCTGGTCTTAGCCCTCTTCCTCTCCCTGGCCTCAGCCCAGACCTACACCGTGGCCTCTGGGGACACCCTTTTTTCCATAGCCCGCCGCTACGGCACCACGGTGGAGGAGCTCATGCGCCTGAACGGGTTGGAGAGCTTCCTCATTCAGCCGGGGCAGGTGCTGAAGCTTCCGGAGAGGGGGGAGCGGGTCCACGTGGTGGCCCCGGGGGACACCCTCTTCTCCCTGGCCCGGCGCTATGGCACCACGGTGGAGGAGCTCATGCGCCTGAATGGCCTTTCCTCCTCGGAGCTCAAGGTGGGGCGGGTCCTCAAGCTTCCCGGGACCCCTGGCCAAGCACCCGGTTCCGGGGAGGAGGTCAAGCCTGCCCCTTCGCCCACGGCCTCCTCTGGGGAGCCCCCACAGGAGGCCCAGGAAGTTCAGGATGACTACGACCCGGAAAGCCCCCTTCTCAAAATCGTCCTCCGCTACCTGGGGGTGCCCTACAAGTACGGGGCCAACTCGCCCACCTCCGTGGACTGCTCAGCCTTTGTGGCCCAGGTCTACGCCGAGCTGGGCATAGCCCTACCCCGCACCACCCGGGAACAGTTTCGGGCTTTTCCCGCCGCCGAGTCCCTGCGCCCGGGGGACCTGGTCTTCTTCAGCTTCGGGGGAAAGGATATAGACCACGTGGGCCTCTACCTGGGCCGGGGTGTCTTTGCCCACGCCTCTAGCTACGGGAGCCGGGTGGTGATCGAGAGCCTCGAGGCCCCCTTCTACCAGAAGGCCTACCGGGGGGCTCGGCGGGTGGTGCAGGAGGCGAGGAAATAGGCCGACCGGCAGCCTTCTAGGGTCTTAGGGCCAGTCCTGTATCTCCCCCCGGGCCTTCTTGAGGGCAGTGAGGAGGGCCTCCCCCGGGTTTCCTTCCCCTCGGAAGGCTTCGGTTTCCCGCTCCAGCCAGGCCTCCCCCTGTCGGAAAAGGACGGCCCGGCCTTCCCCCAGGGCCTCCGCCAGCAGGGCACCCAGGGAGTAGAAGGGGGTACCGGGGGGAAGGTCGGGATCCAGGCCCTGACGGGCCAGGGCCCGGCCGTAGGGTCTTTCCCGCTCCTCCATGGTTCCCCCTTGGGCGAAGTACCGCCTCAGAACCCTTCCCCAGTTCCCCACCCGGCTATAGGGGGCCATGGCCTGGAAGGCGGCCTCGAGGTCTTCCGGGCCGTAGGGCCGGTACCGGTTTTCGTGCACCACCAGGCTCCTGGGAAGCCGGGGCCTGGGAGGGCCTTCCTCATCGGGAACCCCCACCGCCAGGCCCACCGCGGGGATGACCCCTCTGGGAAGCTCCAGGAGGTTGATGAGCTCCTCCATCCCGTTCAGCACCCCTCCGATGAAGCAGACCCCGTAGCCCAGGGCCTCGGCGGTGAGGGCCAGGTAGCTGGCAGCAAGCCCTGCATCCAAGAGGGCGAAGTGCAAGGCGGTTTTGGGCCAGAAGGCCATCCTTTCCCCCCGGTGGGCGAGAAGCCTCTCCAGGCGATGGACGTCTGCCAGGAAAACGAAGAACTCCGCTGCCTGGCGGATGTGCTCCTGGTTACCGGAAAGCTGGGCCACCTTGTTCCTGAGCCCGGGGTCCGTGATCCGGATGGCGTTGTAAAGTTGGGCGCTGGCGTCGGTGGGGGCTCTTTGCAGGGCGAAGAGGAGCTTTTCTAAGTCTGCCTCGGGTATGGGCACCGGCTTAAAGCGGCGCACGCTTCGCCTTTGGGCCAGGATGGGAAGAAGGTCCACCGCCATCCTCCCCACTATAGGCCTAGCCAGGCCAAGTACGCCCGCCACAGGGTTTCCCCGAAGAAGAAGGCCACCCCACCCCCTAAGGCCAGATAGGGGCCGAAGGGGATTCTCCGTTGCCGGAGGGCCAGGCCCACCAGGGCTCCGGCGAAGACCCCCAGGAACAGGGCCAGGAGGCTATAGAGCCCAAGCCAAGCCCCCAAGGCCCCCAAAAGCTTCACATCCCCATAGCCCATGGCCACGGGATCGGTTTCTTCCGCCCCTTGGGGCTTAAAGGCCCAGTACAGCCCCCCCGCCAGGGCCAACCCCCCTGCGCTTACCAGGGAACCCTTTAGGGTGGAAAGGAGGTCGGCTCCCAGGTAGGGGGACAGGATCCAGATCAGGGGGAGAAGGGGGAGGGTTAGGCGGTCAGGAAGCACCACGGGTTTTCCCGTGCGCCCCGAAAGGGCCCAGGTGAGGAAGGCCAGGGCCATGCCCACCCCCGGGCCCAGGAGGGCACCGAAAAGGGCTGCCATGTGCACCTGGTGGGGTCCCACGGGCACCTCCGCCCTGGCCTCGCGGAAGCGCCTTATGAAGAGCCCGCCGTACCCCGCCACCAGTCCCAGGACCCCGGCGGCGATCAGGGCCCCGTCCAGGGCCTCGGCAAAGGGGCGGGGGAAGGAAAGGAGGTAGGCGGAAAGGAGCCCCAGGAAGAGGAGGCCGTAGGTGAGGGAATCGGGAAGCTCAAAGGTGTCCAAGTCTATGAAGGAAAGGGCCACCAGGAGGGCCAGGAAGGCGAAGGTGAGGAAAGCCTGGGGCGAGGGAGGGTAGAAGAGGGCAGCCAGGGCAAAAAGCAGGCCCGTGAGGGCCTCCACCAGGGGATAGCGGGGGGATATGGGGTTGTTGCAATAGCGGCACCGCCCCTTAAGGGCCAGGTAGGAGAACACGGGAACCAGGTCCCAAGGGGCCAGGCGATGCCCGCAGGTGGGGCAGCGGGAAGGCGGGAAGACGATGGACTCCCCTTTGGGCAGGCGGTGGATGACCACGTTCAGGAAGGAGCCCACCACCAGGCCAAGGATCAGGGAAAAGAGGGGCCACATGGGGGCATTTTAAGACCCGGGCCCCGGGTTACCGGCAACCGGCCAGGGGTGCCGTTCCCAGGTGCGGGGATCGGCCAAGGCCTTAGGCCTGGCGCAAAGGGTTTTCCTGCTTCCCTGGGCGGTCGGTATCCTCAAAGAGGAGAGCCAGGAGGAAGAAGAGGAGCACTCCCAACAAGGACCAGGCCCCACCGAGGCTGAAAAACCATACGGCCAGGACTCCGATTCCGAGGGTCAGGGCCATCCTCATAAGGATATCTTAACATATCAATGTCAGAAATAAGCAAAGTCTTCATCTTGGTGGGGGGCCTGGGATCAGGAGGGTTTCATGGGCCTTTAACACCTCGAGGGGTATGATGCTCCCGTGACGCCGGAAACCGCTTATCAGGAGCTTTTGGAGTTCCAAAGGGAAACCGCCTACCTGGCCTCCTTGGGGGCCCTGGCGGCTTGGGACCAGCGCACCATGATCCCCAAGAAGGGGCACGAGCACCGGGCTAGGCAGATGGCCGCCCTAGCCCGCCTCCTCCACCAGTGGGCCACGGACCCTAGGGTTGGGGAGTGGCTTTCGGCGGTGGAGGGCTCTTCCCTGGTGCAGGATCCCCATTCCGATGCTGCGGTGAACGTAAAGGAGTGGCGGCAGGCCTACGAGCGCGCCCGGGCCATCCCCGAGCGATTGGCGGTGGAGCTGGCCTTGGCGCAAAGCGAGGCGGAAAGCTACTGGGAGGAGGCCCGGCCCAGGAACGACTGGCAGGGGTTTTTACCCTATTTGCGCCGGGTGTTCGCTCTCACCAAGGAGAAGGCGGAGATCCTCTATGGCCTTCCCGTAGCCCTTGGGGACCCGCCCTACGGGGAGGCGTACGATGCCCTCCTGGATGGGTTTGAGCCGGGGATGCGGGCCCGGGAGCTGGAGGGGCTCTTCGCCGGGCTTAGGGCGGGGCTTCAGGGGCTTTTGGACCGCATTTTGGGAAGTGGGAGGAGGCCCGATACGGAAATCCTCCACCGGCATTATCCCAAGGAGGCCCAGAGGACCTTTGCCCTCGAGCTCCTGGCCGCCTGCGGTTACGACCTGGAGGCGGGCCGCCTGGACCCCACCGCCCATCCCTTTGAGATCTCCATCGGCCCCGGGGACGTGCGCATCACCACCCGCTACTTCGAGGACTTCTTCAACGCTGGCATCTTCGGCACCTTGCACGAGATGGGCCACGCCCTCTACGAGCAAGGCCTGCCCAAGGAGCACTGGGGGACCCCACGGGGGGAGGCGGTTTCCCTGGGGGTTCACGAGTCGCAAAGCCGCACCTGGGAGAACCTGGTGGGCCGTTCTTTGGGCTTCTGGGAGCGGTTTTTCCCCCGGGCCAAGGAGCACTTCCCAAGCCTCCGGGACGTGGCCCTGGAGGACTTCCACCGGGCCATCAACGCCGTGGAGCCCTCCCTCATCCGGGTGGAGGCGGACGAGGTCACGTATAACCTCCACATCCTGGTGCGCCTAGAGCTGGAGCTTTCCCTCTTCCGGGGGGAGCTTGGCCTGGAGGACCTCCCCGGGGCCTGGGCGGAGCGGTACCGGGCCTACCTGGGGGTGGCCCCCAGGGACTACAAGGACGGGGTGATGCAGGACGTGCACTGGTCCGGGGGGCTTTTCGGCTACTTCCCCACCTACACCCTGGGCAACCTCTATGCCGCCCAGTTCTTCCAAAAGGCAAAGGAGGAGCTTGGGGACCTGGAAACCCAGTTCCACCGGGGAGAGTTCCGCACCTTCTTGGACTGGACCCGGAAGAAGATCCATGCCGAGGGAAGCCGCTTCCGGCCCAAGGCCCTGGTGGAGCGGGTGACCGGTGCACCCCCCAGCGCAGAGCCCTTCCTGGCCTACCTCGAGGCAAAGTACCGCCTCCTTTACGGCTTTTGAAGGCGGAGCCCTGCAGGCAGAAGCGCCAGGAAAAGAAGGGCGGTGGCGGTCCAAAGCGCCCCCTCCCCTCGGCCAGCCATCTCGGCGAAAAACCCAGCCACGGTGGGTCCCACCGCCTGTCCCAGGGCGAAGGCTGCGGTGGAAAGCCCCATGGCCCGGGGCCAGGCGGAAGGGGGCAGGAGGGCGCGGAAGGCCTGGGTGAGGGCGGTGATGACGCCTAAAAAGGAGAGGCCAAAGAGGAAGGCGCTGAGGGCAGGAAGGCTTTGGGCTAAAGGGGGCAGGCTCCCCAGGAAGAGGACCAGAAGCACGTGGAAAAGCCCTTTTCTCCCCCCTACCCGCTCCACCCAGGGCCCCCAAAGGGGTCCGGTGAGGAGGGCCCCTACGCCCAGGAGGGTGAAGAGGAGGAGGGCGTCCCCCACGGCGGCCGCCACGAAGGTCATGTAGCCGATGTACCCCGCCCCGTAGAGGCCGTAGGCCAGGAGTAGCGGAAGGATGGGCCAGAGGCTTCCCTCGCCCTGGACGGGGGGTGGGGGCTCTTTCAGAAGAGGCCAGGCGAGGAGAGTGGGCAGGCCCAGCAGGAGGCTATACAGGCCCAGCCTGGCCCAGGCCCCCGTGGGCTCGGCGGCTCCCCATAGGAGCCACGGGGCCAGAAGAAGCCCCACCCCCACGCCCCCGTAGTAGACCCCCAAGGCCCGGCCCGAGCCTCCCAGGGCCATGAGGAGGGCGGCCCCGCCCACAAAGACCAGGGCGCCCAGGAAGCCCTGGAAAAGCCTGAGGGCGGACACCCAGGGAAACCCCCCGAACCCGGTGAGGGCCAGCACCGCTCCCTGAAGGAGGAGGGCCAGAAAGAAGCTCCGGCGGTAGCCTGTCCTCCCCAGGAGGCGGTGGCTGAGGAAGGCCCCCAGGAGGTAGCCCAGGGTGTTGGCGCTGCCCAAAAGGCCCGCCTCGGCGTAGGAAAGGCCCCAGGCCCCCTGCATGAGGGGCAGGACCAGGGCGTAGGCGAAGCGTCCCAGGCCCAGGGCTAAAGCGGGCCCCAGGGCCAGAAGGAGGGCCTTAGTAGCCATGGAGGAGCCCGCGCCCCTTGGCAAGGCGCACCGCGCGGCGGAAGAGGAAAAGCCCCACTGTAAGGTAGGCCAGGCCATTCAGGAAGCTAAGGAAAAGGGTGGCAGGGTCAAGGGGGGCGCCTTCCGCCAGCATTCTGCGGGCCAGCGCCGCTCCCGGCGCCAGGGGCAGGAGGCGGAAGAGCCCTTCTCCGGGGGCCTGCAGGAGGAAGAGGAGGAGGAACTGGGAGAGGCCCAGGAGCTGGCCGATCCTTTTGTAAAGAAGGGCCAGGCTGCCCACGGCAAAGCCCAGGCCGTACCCCCCAAGGAGCACGGCCAGGAAGGGGAGGAGGACCTGAGGGGTGAAGGAAAGCCGGGCCCCGGTGAGGGCCATCAGAACCAGGGCGATGAGGAAGACCAAAAGCCCCTGGGTGAAGAGGCTCGCCAGGTCCCGAACCAGATAGAGGCGCACCGGCCCGTAGGGGGTGAGGAAGACCTGTTCCAGGGTTCCCGTCTGGGCCTCCTCCATAAGGCCGAAGGAGAGGCCGTTGTAAGCGGAAAGGGTGAAGGTCCAAAGCAGATAGCCCACCAGCACGGCCTCGAGCCTTCCTCCAAACTCCACCCCGGGCCCTGCCAGGAAGCGGGCCCCCAGGAAGAGGAGGTAGAAGATGAGGCTCAAGGTGACCACCGCCCCCAAAAGCTCCAGGGGGTAACGGCGGAGGGCCAGAAGGCTTCTCCAGACTTCCACCAGCAAGAGGTCAAGCACGCCCCACCACCTTCAAGAAAACCTCCAGGAGGTCTGCCTCCGCCTTGGCCACCTTCTTAAGGGGCAGGGGCTTCAGGGCCTCCAGCACCCGCCAAAGTGCCTCCCCGTCCCCCCGAACCAGGAACGGGCCCTCGCCTTCCACCCCCAGGGCGCGGAGCCGGGCCAGGACCCCAGGGGGTGGGGGGGCTTCCAGCTCCAGCACGTAGTGCTCCCCGGCGAAGCGGGCGAGGAGGGCCTCCTTACTCTCCTCCAGCACCACCTCTCCCCGGTGGACGATGGCCACCCGGTGGGCCAGGGCCTCGGCCACCTCCAACTGGTGGGTGGTGAGCAGGATGGCCTTGCCTCCTCTGGCTAAGGCGCGGATCTTGTCCCGCATCTGGAGGCTGGTTTCCACGTCCAGGCCCAGGGTGGGCTCGTCCAGGAGAAGCACCTCGGGATCGTGGACCAGGGCCTGGAGGAGGGCCAGTTTCTGCTGCATCCCCCGGGAGAGGTGGCGCACCTCGGTGTGGGCCTTTTCCAAGAGGCCGTACTCCTCCAGAAGCGCCAGGGCCCGCTTCCGGGCCGCGGCCAGGCGCAGGCCCCGCGCCACCCCGAAGTAGACCAGGTTCTCCAAAGCGGTGAGCCGCCAGTAGGTGTTGCGGTTGCCCTCTAAGACCGCTCCCAGGTGTTTCAGGGCCCAGGGGTCGCGGAAGGGATCTTTGCCGAGGAGGCGCACCTCCCCCCTGTCGGGCAGGAGGAGGCCGGAGAGCATCTTCACCGTGGTGGTCTTGCCGGCACCGTTCTTGCCTAGGAAGGCCAGCACCTCCCCTGGGCGAAGCGCCAGGCTCACGCCCCGCACGGCCTCGAGGGTCCCAAAGCGCTTGTGCAGGCCCTGGGCTTCCAGGAAGGGGCGCTCCATCCTAGCCTCCTTTCCGGGTCCAGCGCTCCCCGTCCCGGTCCCGGTACTTGGCCATGGCCTTGAGGAAGGCTTCCTCCAAGTCGATGCCCTCCCGGTTGGCCAGGGAGATGAGGACGAAGAGGAGGTCGGCGAGCTCCATGGCCAGATCCCCTTCCTCCTCCCCTGGCTTGGGCTTCTTCCCGTGGCGGTGGGCCAGGACCCGGGCCACCTCCCCTAGCTCCTCCGCCAGGCGGGCCAGCATGAGAAGAGGTGGGAAATAGCCTTCCTTGAACTGGCTGATCCAGGCGTCCACCTGCCTCTGGGCCTCCTTAAGGGTGAGGACTTCCATGGAAAGGAGCATACAATGGCCCCATGAAGGCCTTGGCCCTCATCGCCCACGATGCCAAGAAGGCCGATATGGTGGCCTTTTGCCAACGGCACCGGGAGCTTCTTTCCCGCTTCCCCCTCCTGGCCACGGGCACCACGGGAAGGCGCATCCAGGAGGCCACCGGCCTTGAGGTGGAGCGGGTTCTTTCCGGTCCTCTGGGTGGGGATATGCAGATCGGGTCCAGGGTGGCCGAGGGGAAGGTGCTTTGCGTGCTCTTCTTCCAAGACCCCCTCACCCCCAAGTCCCACGAGCCCGACGTGCAGGCCCTCATGCGGGTGTGCAACGTGCACGGGGTGCCCTTGGCCACCAACCTCGAGGCGGCGGAGGCCCTGGTTCCCTGGCTCCAGACCCAGGTGGGCTAAAGGCTTTTGCGGTAGGCCAAGGCCTCGGCCACATGGGCCTCTTCCACCCGCTCGGAGGCCATGAGATCGGCCACGGTGCGGGCCACCCTCAGGAGGCGGTCGTAGCTACGGGCCGAGAGGAGCATCTTCTTGGCGGCGGCCTGCAGAAGGGCCTCTGCCCCCTGGTTTAAGCGCACGTGCTCGCGCAAGGCCCTTCCCGCAAGCTCCCCGTTGGGCCGCCCTTGGCGGGCGAGCATTCTTTCCCGGGCCTTCAGAACCCGTTCCCGCACCGCTTCGGTGCTTTCCCCTTCAGGGGCGCGGGCGAGCTCGGCTGGGGTTAAGCGGGGCACCTCTACCACCAGGTCAAACCGGTCCAGGAGAGGCCCGGAGATCCGACCCACGTAGCGCTGGCGGCTTGCGGGGGTACAGGTGCAGGCCCGTTCCGGGTCCCCGTACCAGCCGCAGGGGCAAGGGTTCATGGCGGCCACCAGGAGGAAGCGGGCCGGAAAGGTGAGGCTGGCCCTGGCCCGGGAAACGGTCACCACCCCGTCCTCGAGGGGCTGGCGGAGGGCTTCCAGGGCATCTCGGGAGAACTCGGGGAACTCGTCCAGGAAAAGCACCCCTCGGTGGGCCAGGGAAACCTCCCCCGGCTTGGGGATGGCCCCGCCCCCGATGAGGCCCGCGTAGCTCACCGTGTGGTGGGGGGCGCGGAAGGGGGGCGTGCGCACCAGGCCCTTAAGGATCTGCCCGGCGGCGGAGTGGATGCGGCTCACCTCCAAAGCGGCTTCCTGGCTCAGGGGGGGAAGCAGAAAGGGAAGGCGCCTGGCCAGCATGGTCTTCCCCGAGCCGGGGCTTCCCACCATGAGGAGGTGGTGGTAGCCGGCGGCGGCGATCTCCAGGGCCCTTTTGGCCTTGGCCTGGCCCTTCACGTCCCGGAGGTCCAAAGCCTCCAGGGCGGCCACGGGATCGTCGGGTTCCACCCTCCTGGGCTCCTCTTCTCCCCTCAGGTAGGACACCGCCTGAAGGAGGTTTTCCACCCCGTAGACCTCCACCCCCTCCACCAAGGCGGCCTCCTTGGCGCTTTCCAGGGGCAGGAGGAGCCTTTTCCCTTCGCCCAAGGCCCCCAAAGCCAGGTTCACCGCCCCGGGCACCGGGCGCAGGGTTCCATCCAGGCCCAGCTCCCCGGCCACCGCCAGGCCCGCCAGGCCCTCCAGGGGCACCACCCCTTGGGCGGCCAAAAGCCCCAGGGCGATGGGCAGGTCAAAGTGGCTTCCTTCCTTACGGAGTTCCGCCGGGGCCAGGTTCACCACCACCCGGGCCTGGGGATAGGGGAAGCCCGAGTTCTTCAGGGCCGCCCTGACCCGCTCCCGGCTTTCCTCCACCGCCTTGTCCGGCAAGCCCACCAGGGCGTAGCTGGGAAGCCCAGGGCTGACGTCCACCTCTACGGTGACGGGAACCGCGTCCAGGCCGAAGAGGGTGTAGCTGCGCACCTGGGCTAGCATGGAGGGAGTTTAACCCAAAAGTGTTGGTTTTGCCCAGGCTCAGCC
Organism: Thermus tenuipuniceus; assembly: GCF_002964845.1. Taxonomy (GTDB): domain Bacteria; phylum Deinococcota; class Deinococci; order Deinococcales; family Thermaceae; genus Thermus; species Thermus tenuipuniceus. The sequence goes on along the minus strand of NZ_PRDA01000050.1, from coordinate 6,288 downwards.
ATTGGCTAACAGGTCATATGTCGGCTCCTAATCGCAAAAGGTCCCTGCAAGGCCTCGAGGCCATATAACAAGGTTCGCCGCTTGGTGGGGGAACTGGCATTGGCTCCAAGCTGGCCCGAGACCTGGGAATGGTACCACCCTTTGGGCCCTTGGGAACGCCCACCCCTTTTCCCGATCCGCTTCCGCAAGAACGCCTGGACTGACCGGATGGGGGTCCAGGAGGTTTTCACCCTGAGATTTTCCCCAAACCGAGAAGGGGACGGTAAAGGAAAAGGGCCAGGAGAAGAAGGCCAAGAAGGCTGCCGAAGGCGAAGGCGTATCCCAGGGTTCCCACCGCCACCCCCACCCCCCACTGCAACAGGAAGGTGCCCCCGATGCCGAAGAGGTTCACCAAGGTGGTGCCCCGGCCCACCAGGTGAGGGGGCACCAGCTCCCGGGCCTGGGTAAGGGTGAGGATGTTGAAGGCTCCGAAGAACCCCATGAGGGGATAGGCGAGGGCAAGAAGCTTGAAAAGGGCGAGGAGGAGGCCCAGGGCGAAGAAAAAGGCCACGCCTACCAGTACCCTGGCGGTGCCTAGGCGGTCGGCCAAGTAGCCGGATACCAAAAAGCCCAGGACCGCACCCCCCGAGTAGAGGAGGAGGAGGTTCCCCACCTTCACCGCCTCGAGGCCCAAGGCGTAGGCGTAGGCCCCAGCCCAGAGGGTTTGCAAGGCCAAGAAGCTTCCCGCAAAGGCCAAGGCCAAAAAGGCCACCCGCAGGAGCCTGGAATTGCCCAGGACTTCCCTTAACCCTCCGCCTCCCCCGCCCTTGGGCCACGGAACCCCAGGGGGGGTGTTTCGCACCCCCAGGTAGATGAGAAGGGCCACCAGGACCACCACCCCTGCCCCCAGGAGGAAGATCCCCCGCCAGCCCATGGTCTCCTTCATGAGGGCCAGGGGGGTGGCCGCCAAAAGCCCCCCCGTGGCCCCCAGGCCCACCAGGAGGGTGGAAACGGTGGCGTAGGTCCGGGGGAACCAGAGGCTAAAGGCCTTTAGGGAGCCCATAAGGGCGGCGGCCATCCCCACCCCGATCAGGGCTCGGCCCAGGGCCAGGGTGGGGAAACTCTGCGCCAGCCCGAAGACCACGCTTCCCAAGGCCGCCACCAAGAGGAGGGCCGGGGTGATGATCCTGGGGCCGTACCGGTCCAGGAGGCTCCCCAAGGGGAGTTGTACCGCGGCGAAGGAGAGGTAGAAGAGGCTGGTCATAAAGCCCAGCTCCGCCGGGCCTAGGCCCAGGTCCTGGGACAGGTCCTTGGCCAGCACCGCATTGGCCGACCGGTAGAAGTAGGAGAGGAAGTAGCCTAGGGTGAAGAGGAGAAAAACCCGCGCTGCCATATCACCTCCGGTTCAGAGCCACTCCCAAGAGGATGAGGGTGCCGCCCAGAAGGGCCTCGAGGCTCAAGGGCTCCCCCGCCAGGGGCCAGGCGAGGATCGCCCCAGCCACCGGCTCCAGCATGGCGGTGAGGGTGGCGTTCCGGGCGGGTACCGTGCGCACCCCCAAGAGGAAGAGGCTAAAGGGCACCACCGTGCCCAGGATGACCAGGTAGGCCACCGCCCCCCAGTCCCCTGGGTCCAAGGTCCAAACCCGGGGGAGGTTGCCCATAAGGATGGGGAGGGAGAGGAGGCTTCCCACCCCCGTGGCCACCCCCAGGCTCACCAGGGGCGGGGTCTTGAGCCCATGGGAGAAGGCAGCGTAAAGGGCGAAGGAAAGGGCGGAGAGAAGGCCGTAGGCCACCCCCAGGGGGCTTGCCGTGAAACCCTTGGACCCCACCACCAGCACGTAGGCTCCCAAAAGGGCCACGGCCACCCCTAAAAGGGCCTTGCCGGGAAGCCTTTCCCCCCTTAGGAGGGCGTAGAGGGTGAGGAGGGCGGGGGCCAGATACTGGAGGAAGATCCCGGTGGCCACGGTGGTGGCGTGGATGGCCAGGTAGTAGAAAGCCTGGGCCCCGGAGAGGGCGAGCCCCACCCGGAGGAGCCGGGGCCACTCCTTGGCGGCCGGGGGAAACCGGAGCACCAGGGGGAGAAGGAGAAAAAAGCTTAGGAGAAAGCGCAAGGGGATGAGGACCGAGGGGGGGATCTCCCCCATGAACCGCCCCGCCAGGGCCCCGCCCAGGCCCCAAAGGAGTGCGGCCAGGGCCACGTAGATCATCGCCGTGCCCCCACTACGGCCATGCCCACCCCGATGAGGAGGACCAGGGCTCCCAGGAGCACCTGAACCCCGGGAAGCTCCCCAAAGAGGAGGAAGGCCAGGAGGCTTGCCCCCACCGGCTCAAAGAGGATGGCCAGGGTGACCAGCACCGGGGGGATGTGCCGGGTAGCCCAGTTGAAGCTGGTGTGGCCCACAAGCTGGGGCAAAAGGGCCATGAGCAGGATGTATCCGTAGACCAGGGGTGGATAACCCCCATACCCACCCCCGAAGAGGTAGGGGAGGGGAAGGAGGAGGAAGGCGGCGGTGGTGTAAGCGACGCGGATGTATTCCAGAATAGAGAGCCCCCTCCTCTGGGCCTCCCGCCCTAGGAGGAAGTAAAGGGAGGCGGCCACCGCCCCCAGGAGGGCCAGGAAGTCCCCCAGGAGGGGGTTCGTTCCCCCACTTCCCCCTTGTGCATCCCCTAAGCCGATGAGAAGCCCCCCAAAAAGGGCTACCCCAATCCCCAGGAGGGTAAGGCCGGAAGGGGCTTCCCGAAAGAAGAGCCAGCCGAACAGGGTGACCCAGACCGGATTGGTGGTCACCAAGGCGGTGCTGGCGGCCACGGAGGTGTGGGAAAGGGAAGTAATCCAAAGGGCAAAATGCAAGGCCAGAAACGTCCCGGCGGCCACCGCATGGGGAAGCCCTGCCGGACTTCCCATGGGTCTTCGCCAACTGGGGAGGAGGAGCAAGGCTGCCAGGCCCATCCGCCCTGCGCTCATCACCAGGCTGAAGGCCAGGCTCCTATCCCCGGAGGCCGCCAGGGCCAGGCGCACCAGGATGCTGCCGAAGCTGATGGCGAAGATGCCCAGAAGCAGTACGGAGGCGATCTTGAGCCCGGAGGGCCGCATGGGGGCATTTTTCCATAAGGATTCGCTTCTGACCAGTGGGTCACCCTCGAGGCCAAGGACAGATGCCCGTGGCCCCATTGGTATACTGACGCGGAAGGAGGTCCTATGGTGACCATAGCGGTTCCCAAGGAAAGGGCTCCAGGGGAAAGAAGGGTGGCCCTGGTGCCCGAGGTGGTGGCCCGTCTGGTCAAGCAGGGGGCGCGGGTCCGGGTGGAAAAAGGCGCCGGTGAGGGCGCCTACTACCCCGACACCGCCTACCAGGAAGTTGGGGCAGAGGTGGTGGAGCGAGGAGAGCTCCTGAAGAATGTGAACCTGCTTTTCACCGTCCAGCCGCCTCCTGAGGACCTGATCGGGGCCCTCGAGCCCGGGGCCATCGTGGTGGGCTTCGTCCAGGCCCACAAGAACCTGGACCTGGTGAGGTCCTTGGCCGCCAAGAAGGCCACGGTCATCGCCATGGAGCTCATCCCCCGCATCACCCGGGCCCAGAGCATGGACGCCCTCTCCAGCCAGGCCACGGTGGCGGGATACCTGGCGGCCTTGCACGCGGCAAGGCTTTCCCCCCGCTTCTTCCCCATGCTCACCACGGCGGCGGGCACCATCCGACCCGCCAAGGTGATGGTCATGGGGGTGGGGGTAGCGGGCCTCATGGCCATCGCTACCGCCAAGCGCCTGGGGGCCCAGGTTTTCGCCTACGACGTACGCAAGGCGGCAGTGGAGCAGGCCCTCTCCCTGGGTGCCAAGCCCATTGAACTCCCCATTAGCGCGGAAGGGGAAGGCGGCTACGCCCGCGAGCTCACCGAGGAGGAAAAGCGCATCCAGCACGAGGCCCTCAGGGAGCACGTGGCGGGGATGGACGCCATCATCACCACCGCCCAGGTGCCGGGCCGCCGGGCCCCCATCCTCCTCACGGAGGACATGGTGGAGCGCCTGAGGCCGGGCACCGTGGTGGTGGACCTGGCTGCTGAATCGGGCGGCAACTGCGTCCTCACCAAGCCTGGGGAGGTGGTGGAGGTGAAGGGGGTGCGCATCTATGGCCCCCTGAACCTTCCCAGCGAGCTTGCCGTCCACGCCTCGGAGATGTACGCCAAGAACCTCCTGAACCTCTCCAGCCTGCTCATAGAGAAGGGCGAGTTCGCCCCCAAGTGGGAGGACGAGATCGTTCAGGGGGCGCTTCTCATGAAGGAAGGCGAGATCTTGCACGGGCCCACCAAGGCCCTCGTGGGAGGTGCGTGATGGAGTTTGGCTTCTGGTCAGCGCTTTACGTCTTCGTGCTCACGGCCTTTTTGGGGTATGAGCTCATCACCCGGGTGCCGGTGATCCTCCACACTCCCTTGATGTCCGGGTCCAACTTCATCCACGGGGTGGTGGTGGTGGGGGCCATGGTGGTCCTGGGCCACGCGGAGACGGGTTTGGAGAAGATCATCGGCTTCCTGGGGGTGATCCTAGGGGCGGCCAACGCTGCCGGGGGGTATGCGGTTACGGTGCGCATGCTGGAGATGTTTGAGAAGAAGCCGGGCAAGGGGGGTGGTCAGTAATGGATCTCATCCAGGCAGCCTACTTCGTGGTGGCCATCCTCTTCATCGTGGGCCTAAAGCGCATGGCTCACCCCACCACCGCCAAAAGCGGCATCGTGTGGGCGGGGTGGGGCATGGCCCTGGCGGTTCTGGCCACTTTCTTCTGGCCGGGGATGCAGAACTTTGGCCTCATGCTCATCGCTCTTCTGGTGGGCTCCGTAGTGGCCTGGTGGGCGGCCATCAAGGTGGCCATGACCGACATGCCCCAGATGGTGGCCATCTACAACGGCATGGGTGGGGGTGCGGCCGCCACCATCGCTGCGGTGGAGCTCCTGAAGGGAGCCTTTGAGAACCCGGGCCTCATGGCCTTGGCCATCCTGGGTGGCCTCATCGGGAGCGTGGCCTTCACGGGAAGCCTCATCGCCTTCGCTAAGCTCCAGGGCATCATGAAAAGCCGGCCCATCCTCTTCCCCGGGCAGAAGGTGGTGAACGCCCTGGCACTCCTCATCACGGTGCTTTTGGGCTTTTCCCTGCTCTGGAACGACCCCACCCTGAGCATCGTGCTCTTCTTCCTCCTGGCCCTTCTTTTCGGCATCCTCATGACCCTACCCATCGGCGGGGGGGATATGCCCGTGGCCATCAGCTTCTACAACGCCTTCACCGGGATGGCCGTGGGCTTTGAGGGCTTTGCCGTGGGGAACCCAGCCCTGATGGTGGCGGGGACCCTGGTGGGGGCTGCGGGTACCCTCCTCACCGTGCTCATGGCCAGGGCCATGAACCGCTCCGTGTGGAACGTGCTGGTGGGCGGGTTTGGCGTGGAGCAGGAGGCGGGGGAGGTCAAGGGGAGCCTCAAGCCCATCGACGTGGAGGACGCCGCCGTCATGCTGGCCTATGCCAACAAGGTGGTCTTTGTGCCCGGCTACGGCATGGCCCTTTCCCAGGCCCAGCACAAGGTGAAGGAGTTGGCCGACCTCCTGGAGAGCAAGGGGGTGGAGGTGAAGTTCGCCATCCACCCGGTGGCGGGGCGGATGCCGGGGCACATGAACGTGCTCCTGGCGGAGGCTGGGGTGGAGTACGACAAGCTCAAGGACCTCGAGGAGATCAACCCCGAGTTTCCCACCGTGGACGTGGCGGTGGTCATCGGGGCCAACGACGTGGTGAACCCTGCCGCCCGCCGCCCGGGAAGTCCCCTTTACGGCATGCCCATCCTGGACGTGGACAAGGCCAAGAACGTCATCGTCATCAAGCGGGGCCAGGGCAAGGGCTTCGCCGGGGTGGAGAACGAGCTCTTCTATGCCGACAACACCCGGATGCTCTACGGGGATGCGCAACACGTGCTTGCCCAGCTCACCCAGGCCCTGAAGAAGCTTTAGGCCAGGCCTTGGCCGGACCCCGGGAGGTTCCCGGGGTCTCCTTCTGAACCCGGACAAACACATGTGAGACACCGAGCGGGATAAAAAGATGGGGAACCGACCCTAGAGAGGAGGTTCCCCGTATGCAGCTCACCACGGTTGGCAGAGACCTATGGCGAGGAGCTAAGGAAGCGCAGAGTCTGGCCGAGGCCGGAGCAGGCGACCCGGATGTGCAGGAACGCCTGCGCAAGATCAAGTTGGTGAAAGCCTTGCGGGAGAGCAAAAGGAGCTGGGATGAGATCCAGAAGCTTTTGGGCATCAGCCGGGCCACCTACTACCGTTGGGAAAG
>NZ_KZ672971.1 GCF_002964845.1 Thermus tenuipuniceus | reverse complement strand
GCTATTTCCTGTTCCCCCTCATCCCCAGGAGGTAAAGGATGTCCGAACTTAGAGGGGGAGCTCAGTACTTTAGGTAGCCCTCAGGAGGTGCGGGGGAAGGTGGGGTAGGCTAAGGGCATGCGCAGGGTGCTGGGGATGCTGCCCTTACTGGTTCTGGCCTGGGCCCTCGAGGCCAGCCCCACCCCCTCTTTGGAGCTTCGCATCACCGCCAGCCTCTCCTTCCACCTCTTCCCCCAGGCGGTGGTGGCGGAGCGCCTTCCGGAGCCCCAAGGGCTCGTGGTGGTGTACCGCTATTCCCAGGCGGAGGCCATCTTCCGCTACCACGACGAGGACCTTCGCCGCCGGGGCTGGGTGCGGGTGAAGTACGAGGCGAAGAAGGACGAGTGGAAGGCGGAGTACAAAAAGGGTAAGGCCAAGGCTAAGCTTTCCGTGAAGGACAAGAAGGGCCGGGTGGAGGTCCGGCTCAAGGAAGGGGACTAGACAAGGCCAAGGCCCCCGGCTACCATATAGGGCGCGTGGGGCCGTGGCGCAGCTGGGAGCGCGCCTGAATCGCACTCAGGAGGTCACGGGTTCGAGTCCCGTCGGCTCCACCAAAAAACCTCCCGCTGCGGCGGGAGGTTTGCCTTTTGCAACTTCTAGTAACCGGTGGCCGAGCCAGGGTTCAAGAGGGGGTGCAGGCTCTGGGGAGACACGATGACCCGGGCCGGCTGGACCAGGCCCAGGGGCAAGGGGGTGGTGTCGATGGTGGCCACGGCGGAGAGCACCTTGGTATTGGTGGAGTCGTAGTAGAGGGGGTAGTCGTTGGGCCCTGGCACCAGCACCGAGGAGCAGGCGATGGTCACATCGGTCATGCCCTGGGTGATCTGGTGGGGGCGCAGGGAGGCCTGGGGCAGGGTGTTGTAGCCGCAGTCCACCGCCTGGCCGGTGTTGGTCATCACCGCTCCCATCTTGCTCAGGAAGTCGTTCTCTAAGGTGATGGCGTCGTAGTAGCCCTGCCACTCCCCTATGAAGACCACCCGCCCGCCCTCGGAGGCGAACTGCTTGAACACGTGGATCTCCCCGTTGGTGAAGGTTTCCCTGGGGTTCCAGAGGAAGATGACCTTGACGTCTGCGGGGAGGGCGGTAATGGAGCCCGCGGTGGATCCCAGTTCCTCTATGGCAAACCCTTCCCCAGCGATGATGCTCCGCATGGTGGAGAGGTTGCTGTCGTTGCACTCCCCGGTGCCGCCGCAGACCGAATCCCTCCCGCGGTCAAAGAGGACCTTAGTGCCGGTTCCCCGGGGGCCGGAGGTGATGTAGCTGACAAGGTTCTTCACCATAAGCTTGTTGTTGTCGTTGGCCATGCCCGTGTTGTCAAAGGGGTTGATGTCGTTGAAGACCACGATGTCCTTACCCGGGGGTGGGGGTGTGGTGCCGCACCGGTTCACGGTAAACTCCACCTGGCCCTGGGCCTCGCTGAAGTTGTAGCTGGGGGTCAGGAAGAAGGCGTGGCCCGCCACCTGGAGGGTGTCCCCGGGGTTAACCCCAATGTCCGCCAACGCAAAGGCGTAGGTGAAGGTGGTCACGTAAGGATCGTGGACCGCCTGGGCGGGGAAGGTCCACCAGCCACCCGGGGCCGCTGTTCCCGCATAGGCGTGGCTTTCCGTGAGCTGCCAGGGAGCGATCCCCGAGAGCCTTACAAAAAGGGTGTCCTGGGTGTTCCACACCAGGAGGTTTCCCACCTTGCCCATGGGGGCCTCGAGGACCTTGCCGCAAGCCTGGGCGGGGTCGCCCCCGGCGTCGTCCCGGGGCCCGGGAACCACCATGTTGGGCTTAACCCCTTGAGGGCTGGAACAAGCGCCCAACGCCGCTACCAATGCCAGGATACCCAAACGCCAATGCTGAGAAATCCCCATACGAATACGCCTCCCATCCGGTCTAATGAGACCAGGATTAGGGTAAACCCGATCAAGCGTTACAGGGCCGTTACAGCGTTACCGGCTTTCCAGGAGCCAGTTCACCAGGGCGTTCACCACGTCGTTATCCGCCAGGAGCTCGGGGGCTTCCACCACCTTTTGGAAAAAGGAGCGGACCATTTCCAAGGTGGGGTTCTTCAGCAGTTCCTGGACGCTCTTTCCCGCATAGGGACCCTGGGGGAGGGGGGCGGTGAGCCGGGCGCTGGTGGCTAGAGGGGCAGCCTCCTTGAGGGCCTCCAGGGTCCTTTCCAGAAGAAGCTGGTCCCCATCGGGGCCCAGGGTTTCCTTGGGGGTGAGGAGAAGGTTCCCGGAAAGGTCCCGCACCTCGAGGCCTAGGGCATAAAGCTTCCGGGCCAGGCTTTCGGGACCCACCTCCAGAGGGATGAGGGCCTGGGCCTCGCCGTAGCGCACCTCCAGCACGTACCTGCCTGGCTCAGGCAGGCTGACCGCAGGGGCCACCTCCTCGAGGGCGGCGGTGAGGGGCGGGAAGCCCAAGGGCTTTTTCTCCTGGGCCACCAGGGCACCTTCCTTGTAGAGGAGGGTTTGCAGCTCGCGCCGGGGAAGGTAGGGGCTTCCCATGAGCTTGACCTCGGGGAAGACCGCCTCCCCGGCGTGGAAGGGCCGGGCTTCCAGGTCCCCGGGGATCAGGGAAAGCTTTTTCACCTCCAGAGCAAGCCTTCCCTCTTCCTGATGCAGGCCCCTCCTTGCCGCCTGGGCCAGGGGATGCCGGGGATGGGTTTCCAGAAAGGCTTGGTAAAGCCCCTTGGCCGGAAGTCCTGCCCGTTCCGCCACATAGGCCCGGAAGAAAAAGGCCAGGGGCTCGCTCCGCCCCTCCAGGTCCTTTAAGGCCTCGGGGAAGTCCTCCCCCTCGTCCAGCCTCAGGGCCCGGTCGTAGGCGGCCTTGGCCCCCAGGAAGTCCCCGTAGATGGCCTTAAACAGGCCCAGGTTGTAGTAGGCGGTGGCGTTGGGCATGAGCTTCACCGCCCGCTTTGAGGCCAGGATGGCCCTGGGGAGATCCCCCGTGAGGTAGTAGGCCCAGCCCAGGTTGGTCCAGTAAAGCCAGTAATCTGGCCTGAGCCGGATGGCCTTCAGCAGGGCATTCCTGGCTTCCTCTCCTTTTTCGTCGGCGAAGGCGGCGAAGCTCACCTCCTCCCAGGCCAGGGGAAGCTCGGGGAAGGCCTGGGCCAGGCTGCGGGCCGCTTCCTTCCAGCGGGGGTCCTCGAGGGTCCTAAAGACCAGTTCTGCGGCGGTCTTTTCCAGGACATCCCCTTTCAGGAGGGTTTCCGTCAGCTTTAGGGCTTCCTCCCGCTTGCCCTGGGAGAGGAGGGCGAAGGCCTGGTAGGCGGGAGGGAGCTTTCCTTGCCAGAGAAGGAGGAGCCTTTCCGGAAGGATCCCCTCTAAAAGCCCGCTTCCCCGCCCCTCCTTGAGGTCCAGGGCAGATTGGTGGAGGGGATCGGGGTTTTCCCCGTGGGCCAGGGCCCTGAGCTCCTCCTCGGAGAGGGCGGGGTGGGGTAGGGAGCTGAACTTTTGGACCAGACCCTCCCCCTGGAGCCAGAGCCAGGCCAGGTCCGGGGTGGCGAACCGCCCCTCCTTGACCCCATCCCTGCGGGCTAGGAAGAGCCTCAGGCCCCCTTCCTCCTGTTTGCCCAGGAGGACCCATTCGGCCCCCGTGGCCGCCTGGGCCAGCCGGGCCCCTGCCTGGGTGTAAAGCCCTCCGGCCAGGTCGTAGCCGCTCCGCCAGGGCAGATCGGGAAGGAGAAGGGCCAGGAGGGTGGGGGGAGGGGCCTTGAGGCCTTGGGCGAAAGCCTGGGCCAGGCGGAAGCCCTGGGGGCCTTCAAAGGGCAGGACCAGCCCTTGGGCCAGGCTGAGCCCCAGGAGAAGGAGAAGGGCGAGGAAGCGCTTTGGGGTCACCATGGACGCATTCTAGCGCCTTTCCTTGAGAACCATATAAGCGAAGCGGAAAAGCCTGGGAGCCCTTTTCCAACGCTTGGGGTCCAGCCCCACCCGGAGAAGCCATTCCAGGCCGAGCCTCTGCGCCCAAGCCGGGGGGCGTCGGGCCTCGCCGGCCAGCACGTCCAGGGTGCCCCCTACCCCCATGGCCACCTTGGCCCTCAGGTGGGCTTTGTGCCGGTGGATAAAGGTTTCCTGCCTCTCCCCCATGCCCACCAGGAGGAGGTCCGGGGCCTTTTGCCGGATGTCCTCCACCACCCCTTCCTCCTCCTGGAAGTAGCCGTGATGGTACCCTACCACCTCCGCCCCGAGCCGTCTGGCCTCGAGGGCCGCCCGCTCCGCCACCCCGGGCCTGCCCCCCAGGAGGTAGACCCGGATGCCGGGGAAGCGGCTTAGAAGGGCCAGGGTGAGGTCCACCCCGGTGACCCGCTCCTTAAGTTCCAGGCCCAAAAGCCTTTTGGCAGCCCAGAGGATGCCGACCCCGTCCGGGGTTACCAGTTCCGCCTCGAGGATGGCTTGCTTGAGGGCTTGGTCCTCCTGGGCCCGCACGGCGATCTCTGGGTTCAGGGTGACCACCTGGTGGGTGCCTTCCTCCTTTAGGAAGCCCTGGATTCGGGCCAGGGCTTCCTCCATCCCCACAGGATCCAGGGGAAGGCCTAGGAGGTCTACCCGTTCCATGCCACAAACCTCTGGGCGTAGCGGTCCTGGGTCAGGCCGAACTCCACCTTGGGGAAGAAGCGCACCCCGGCGAGCCTGGGCACCACGGGATCCACCCCGATAAGGCTTGCCCGGGCCAGCTCCTCCGTGCGCCCCTCCTTGTGAAGGGCCTGGCCCTCTGGGCTTTGGAAGAGGGCCTCCTGGGGATCGGGGAAGGCTTTGAGGAGGGCGGTGGCCAGGGTGGTGGGGCCATCGGGGGAGAGACGCTTCTGCAGGAAGCCGGCCGCCACCACCGCCGAGAGCAGGGGCTCCGGGGCCCCGGAGGGCCGGAGCACCAGCCCCTTTAGGCCGCGAAGGGCTTCCAGGACCGCCTTGGCGTTGCGAAACCCCGCCACGTACACCTCCTCCTCTCCGGGCAGGAGGCTCGCGTTGAGGAGGGGAGCCACCAGGATGGCCTTTTTTCCCGCCACAGGGGTGCTTTCCAGGTCCACCAGGGAAAGCCGGCCGTGGAAGCCCTCGGGAGGGAAGCCTTCCACCTCGCCCAGGAGAAGGACCCCTTGGCCCAGCTCCTGGGCCAGAAGGCGGGCCACCTTGGGCCCTGGGGCTACCCAGACCTCCAGGGCTCCTTGGGCCAGGAGCTGGGTGAGGAGGCTCCCTGCGGGGAGGACCTCCACCAGGACCAGGGGGCCGCGGGCTGGCGTGAGGCAAAGGTCAACCCGGCACACCCCGCCATGATACCCTAGCCTGGGCGTATGCGGCTTAAGGACTTGGGCGAGCGGGCGCTTCTTGGGAAGCTGGCTCCCATCGGCTACCCGTCGGGGGCCCCCTTGCCTCCCGGGGACGATGCCGGGGGGGTCTGGGTGGGGGAGGTGGCCTGGCTTTTGAAGACGGATGGCTTTCTCTACCGGGAAGTGGCCCTCCTGGGGATGGGGCCCTTTGAGGTGGGCTTCCGGGGGGTGGCGGCCACGGCCTCCGACCTTCTTTGCAAGATGGGAAGGCCCTTGGGCTTCACCCTGGGGCTTTTTCTGCCCCCGGATTTGGAGGAGGACTTCGCCCTTGAGCTGGTCAAGGGTGCGGCGGAGGCGGCAGGGCGTCTTGGGGCCGTGCTCCTTGGGGGGGACACCAACGCCGGCGAGGAGGTGGCCCTCACCGTTTCTGGCTTCGCCCAGGCAGAGGTTCCCTTACCCCGTAAGGCCCTTCCGGGGGACCTCCTCTACCTGGCCGGGGACCGCTGGGGCAGGACGGGGGCGGCCATACAGGCCCACTACCAAGCCCGGGACCTGGGGGCCTATCCGGAGATCCGGGAGGCGGCCTTCTACCCTTTGCCCCGGCTGGAGCTCCTCAGCCTTAAGGGCCTCCTCCGGGGTGGCTTAGACTCCTCGGATGGCCTGGCGGAAACCCTTTGGCAGCTTTCGGAACAGGGGGTGCGGGTGGACCTCGAGGCCCTTCCCCTTTACCCCGATGTGCTGGCCTTCGCCGGGGATGAGGCCCTGGCCCATGAGCTGGTCCTTTACGGGGGAGAGGAGTTTGAGGCGGTGCTGGCGGTTCCCCCGGAGCAGGAGGCCCAGGTTCTGGCCCGGGCGAAGGAGGCGGGGCTTCCCCTTTTTCGCGCCGGACAGGTGTCCGAGGGGGAGGGGGTGTACTTCCTGGGCACGCCCGTAAAGCGGCGGGGTTACGTCCACTTCTAGCTATACTTGACCCATGCGGGCCTTTAAGGCGCACCTCCGGGGAATCTCCCCCTATCCCTACAAGAAGGTGGAGGCCCCGGTGAAGCTGGACCAGAACGAAAGCCCTTTTGACCTTCCCCAGGCCCTGAAGGCGGAGGCCCTGACGCGCCTGGCCCACCTTTCCTGGAACCGGTACCCGGAGATCCACGCCGAGGCCTTGCGGCAAAGGCTTGCCGCCCGGGTGGGGTGGCCGGAGGAGGGCATCGTCTTGGCACCGGGTTCCAACCTCCTCATCCTGGCCCTGGCGGTGGCGGCGGCGGCGGTTTTGGATGTAAGCCCCTCCTTTCCCCACTACGCCCATGCCGCCCGGGTGACGGGAACCCCTTACCGGGCTATACCTTTGGAGGCCGGGGAGGAAGGGTTCGCCTTGCCTTTGGAGGAGCTTCTTTCCGCCTTCCAGGGTGGGGTCCTCTTCCTGCCCAACCCCCACGCCCCCACGGGGGCCCTGTTCCCCGAGGAGGCCCTTTGGGCCCTGGCCGAGAGGGCCAAGGAGGCGGAGGGGCTACTGGTGGTGGACGAGGCCTACCGGGAGTTCGCCGGTACGGACTTTAGCTCCCTGGGACGGGGAAACCCCCATGTGGCCTTTTTGCGCACCTTTTCCAAGGCCTTCTCCCTGGGAGGGGTGAGGGCGGGTTATTTGCTGGCCTCGCCGGAGGTGGCCGCCCTTGTCCGCGAGGTGCTTCCTCCCTTTGTCCTTCCCGCCCACACCGGGACCATCCTGGAGGTGGTCTTGGAAAACCCCGGCTACGTGGAGGCGGTGGCGGCTCATGTGCGGGCCGAGCGGGAGCGGGTTTATGAGAGGCTTAGGGGCCATCCCACCTGGCGGCCCTATAGGAGCCACACCAACTTCCTGTTGGTGCGGACCCCGGATGCCGAGGAGGCTTTCCGCCACCTTCTCGCCCAGGGGATCCTGGTGCGCAGGCAGGACCACTACCCGGGCCTTTTGGGGTGCATTCGGGTCACGGTGGGCTCCAAGGAGGAGATGGACGCCTTTCTTAAGGTGGCCTTCGAGGTGGCCTATGCGTGAGGCTTCCGTGGAGCGGGTGACCGCGGAAACCTGGGTGCGGGTGCGCCTGGGCTTGGATGGACCGGTGGGGGGCGAGGTGGCCACGGGCCTTCCCTTCCTGGACCACATGCTCCTCCAGCTCCAGCGCCACGGGCGTTTTCTCCTGGAGGTGGAGGCCAAAGGGGACCTCGAGGTGGACGTGCACCACCTGGTGGAGGATGTGGGCATCACCCTGGGCCAGGCCTTAAGGGAGGCTTTGGGGGAGGGAAGGGGCGTGGAACGCTACGCCGAGGCCTTTGCCCCCATGGACGAGACCCTGGTGCTTTGCGTCTTGGACCTCTCGGGGAGGCCCCACCTGGAGTACCGCCCGGAGGCGTGGCCCGTGGTGGGGGAGGCGGGGGGGGTGAACCACTACCACCTCCGGGAGTTTCTAAGGGGCCTCGTCAACCACGGCCGCCTCACCCTGCACCTTCGGCTTCTTTCGGGAAGGGAGGCGCACCATGTGGTGGAGGCCAGCTTCAAGGCCCTGGCCCGGGCCCTGCACCGGGCGACCCGGATCACGGGGGAGGGGCTTCCCAGCACCAAGGGGGTGCTTTAGGGCATGAAGGCCTTGCTCATCGACTACGGTTCCGGGAACCTGAGAAGTGCGGCCAAGGCCCTCGAGGCGGCGGGCTTTGCCGTCAGGGTTTCCTCGGACCCCCAGGCCCACCTCGAGGCCAGCCTCCTGGTCCTTCCTGGCCAGGGCCACTTCGGCCAGGTGATGCAGGCCTTCCGGAATAGCGGTTTTGTGGACCGGGTCCTGGCCCACCTGGAAAGGGGCCTTCCCTTCCTGGGCATCTGCGTGGGCATGCAGGTCCTGTACCAGGAAAGCGAGGAGGCCCCGGGGGTCAGGGGGCTGGGCCTGGTGGAGGGGGTGGTTAGGCGCTTTACCCAAGGCCGCGTGCCCCAGATGGGGTGGAACCGGGTGCGCTTCGCAGGCGCTTTCCAGGAGCTTTCCGAGCGCCACTTCTACTTCGCCAACTCCTACTACGGCCCCCTTACTCCCTACTCCCTGGGCCGGGGGGGGTACGAGGGTACCCCCTTCACCGCCTTGCTGGCCAAGGAAAACCTCCTGGCCCCCCAGTTCCACCCGGAAAAGAGCGGAAAGGCGGGCCTGGCCTTTTTAGCCCTGGCCCACCGCTACTTCCAGGTCCTCTAGCCGGATGAGCCTGCCCTGGGCGCCGATGGCGGTGGCGGCCAAGGCCCCGGCCAGGTTGGCCAGCCTGCCCGCCTCCAGGGGGCTTTTCCCGCTCAGGATGGCGTGGGCGAAGGCAGCGGTATAGGCGTCTCCGGATCCCGTGGAATCCACGATGTCCTCCACGGGGAAGGGTTCGATGAGCTCCTCCCCTTCCGGGGTGACCACAATGGAGCCCATGGCCCCTACCTTGATGACCAGGTGGTGGAAGCCCTCTTCCCGGAGGCGGGCCACCCCCTGGGAAAGGGAGGAGGCCTCCGCCAGGACCAAGAGCTCCGTCTGGTTCATGAGGAGCCAGGTTACGCCCCGCAGGTACCTTAAGAGCTCCCTGCCCGCCGCCCGTACCGCCCCGGTTCCCAGGTCGGCGAAGATGGGCATCTCCCGCTTCCTGGCGGCCTCGAGGACCTCCACCGCGTAGCTGCGGCTGGGCCCTCCCACCAGGGCGTAGGCGGAGAGGACCACGGCGTCCGCCTGGTCTAGGAAACGGGGTTTGAAGAGGGAAGGATCTAGGTAACGGCTTGCTCCCTCGGCGCTCACCATGGCCCTTTCCCCCCCTGGCACCAAAAGGATCAGCACGGAGCTGGTGGTGTGGTCGGGGTCCTCCTGAAGGTGCCTTAGGTCCACCCCCAGCTCCCGCACCCGGGAAAGGGCCAGCTCCGCGAAGGGATCCTGCCCCACCCGGCCCGCCAGGTAGACCCGGTGGCCTAGGCTGGAAAGCTGCACCGCCAGGGTGGCCCCGGCGCCTCCCGGTTTCATCAGGGCGCGGCGGGAAGGAACCTCCTCCCCCGGCTCCGGTATGCGCTCTACGAAGAAGAGCAGGTCCACGGAAACGTCGCCCACCACGAAAAACCGCATCTTGCCTCCTTCCCGCAAGGCACAGGGTTTGCCCTTACTATAGCGCAAGGGCCCCGTTGCTTTGGGAGAAGTATACCCCGGGGTTATGAGAAGAATATAACAAGTGGCCTCACGAAGATGGCCTTGTACTCTTTCTCGCCGTCCCGCCCTCCATGGGTGCCCAAGAACATGGCCTAGAGAAGGGATGTACCAGGGTCCCCACCTGGGCTGCGTCCAGGTGGGGGGGGGATTACTGGGGCCCCCACCTTGGCGGAGGCGAAGGTGGGGTGGTTTAGAAGCGCCGGTCCACCACCAGGCCGCCTTCCAGCTCCCCCGAAAGCTCCACCTCGTCCACCTTCAGCCCCGTGGCCTTGGTGATGGCTTCCAAAAGCCCTGCCGGCACCTTCTCTGCCTTGAGCCGGAGAACCAGCTTGTCCGTGCCCTCCAGCTTCCTTTCCACCACCACCTGGAAGCCCCTGGGGTCCAGGCCGAATCCGCCCAGGATGGGGGCGAGCTCCGTGGGGTAGAACTTTACCCCTTTCACCTTAACCATCTGGTCGGTGCGGCCAAAGACCCCCCGGGGTAGGACGGTGAGCCCTTCCCGCCTTTCGGCCACGGCTAGGTCTCCGGTGCGGAAGCGCACCATGGGCATGAGGGTGCGGCTTAGGGCGGTGACCACCAGCTCCCCCTTCTCCCCATTGGGCACGGGTTTCAATGTCTCGGGGTCCAAGACCTCCAGCACTGCCATCTCTGGGATCTCCCATAGCCCATCCTTGGCGAGCCGCTCCCCGGCCACGATGCCCAGCTCGCTGGTGCCATAGGCATCCAGGGCGGTGCACCCCAAAAGGGCTTCCACCTTTTCCCGGAAGCCGGGGACGGAGGTGAAGGGCTCGCCCCCTGCCAGAAGGAGGGCGAACCGCCCTCCCGCCTGGCCCACCTTGAGGGCGAAGGAGGGATTGGTGACCAACACGTCAAAGCCATAGATATGGCCGATTTCGGCGATGCGGGAGGCCTCTCCTGGTCCGTGGGGGAAGACCAGGTTCCCCGCCCGCCAGAGGGCCTGGTGGAAGAGCCACCCCCCGGCATACACGTGGTAACTGAAGGCCACCAGCACCTTTTTCCCCGTGAGGCCGAGCCTGCGGTAGTGTTCCGCCAGGGCCTCGGTCTGGTAACGGAGGTCCTCCTGGGAGAGGTACTCGGGCATCCAGCCCATGAGGGGGCTTGGGGTGAGGTGCATGAGGCTTGCCCCCGCCGGGGGCCGTGGGTTTTCCTTGAGATAGGCCACCCATTCCTCCCGGGTGGTGGGAGGAAGCTCCCCCAGGTTCTCCAGGGTGACTTCCTCCGGGTGGATTCCCTTAAGCTTCTCCCGGTAGACGGGGTGTTCCTTGGCCGCGCGCACCACCTCTTTGAGCCGAGCGTTCCGGTCCATAGCCTGCCTCCTTACCGCTCCCGCAGGGAACACAGGGATTATACCGGTTCGGGAGCCTGGGCCAGGGTGAGGAGATGGGGAAGGTCCCGGGCAAGATCCTCCCAGGTGTCCCGCCGCAGGGTGATGTGCCCCACCTTGCGTCCCGGGCGCACCTCCTTGCCGTACCAGTGCAGATGGGCTCCGGGAAGGGCGAGGACCTGGGGGAAGTCGGGCTTCACTCCAATGAGGTTGGCCATGGCGCTATAGCCCCTGGGGGCGGTGCTCCCCAAGGGGAGGCCCAAAAGGGCCCGGAGGTGGTTTTCAAACTGGCTGGTCTCGGCGCCCTCTAGGGTCCAGTGGCCGGAGTTGTGAACCCGGGGGGCCATCTCGTTGAAGAGGAGTTCCTCTCCCACCTGGAAGAGTTCCAGGGCCAGCACGCCCACGTACCCCAATGCCTCCATGGCATTCCTGGCGTAGGCTTCCGCCTTCTGTTGCAGGGTGGGGGAAACCCCTGGAGCCGGGGCCAGGGAGAGGCGCAGGATGCCCCCCTGGTGGCGGTTTTCCACCAAGGGATAGAAGGCCATCTCCCCGGTTCGGCTCCGCACCCCCAGGAGGGAAAGCTCGCGCTGGAAGGAAACGTACCCCTCGAGGATCAACCCCCCTCCCCCCAGGGCGTGGAAGGCCCTTTCCGCCTCCTCCGATGAGGTGAGAAGGGCCTGGCCCTTGCCGTCGTACCCGCCCCGGCGGGTCTTGAGGAGGGCGGGGAAGCCCAGGGCCTCGAGGCCTTCCCTAAGCTCCCTGAGGCCATCCACCCGGCGAAAGGGAGGGGTGGGTATCCCCAGGCTGTGCATGAAGGTCTTTTCCGCCAGGCGGTCCTGGGCCACCTCCAGGGCCTTGGGTGGGGGAAAGACGGGAAGCCTTGCCTCCAGGAACCGAGCGGCTTCCACCGGCACGTTTTCGAACTCATAGGTGACCAGCTCAAGCCCCTCAGCAAAGCGTCGGAGGGCCTCTTCGTCCAGAAAATCCCCCGCCACCAGCTCCCCCACTTGCCCGGCGCAGGCCTCGGGGGAGGGGTCCAGGAAGCGAAAGGAAAGACCCAAGGGATAGCCCGCCAGGGCCAGCATCCTCCCCAGCTGGCCTCCGCCCAGGATGCCCAGCCTCATCCCTCCTCCCTAGCCAACCTAGCCCCTTCGGGGCCCTTTTCCTCCCTGGGATCGGGGTGGGCCAGGACGGCTTCGGTCTGGGCTTTCCGATAGGCCTCGAGGCGCTCCATCACCTCAGGGTGGGAAAGCCCCACGATGCTGGCGGCGAGAAGTGCGGCGTTCACCGCCCCCGCCTTGCCGATGGCCAGGGTGCCCACGGGAATGCCGGCGGGCATCTGTACGATGGAAAGGAGGGAATCCAGGCCCTTTAAGGCCCTGCTTTCCACCGGGACCCCCAGCACGGGCAAAGGGGTGTGGGCGGCGGTCATGCCGGGAAGGTGGGCCGCGCCCCCGGCCCCGGCGATGATCACCAAAAGCCCCCGCTCCTTGGCGGTCTTGGCGTACTCCGCCATCAGGTCCGGGGTGCGGTGGGCGGAGACCACCCGCACCTCATAGGGAACGCCCAGGGCCTCGAGGGTCTCCGCCGCATGGCGTAGGGTTTCCCAGTCGGACTTGGAGCCCATGATGACGCCCACCAAAGGCCGCATCGTACCGGATTGTACCAAGCCCTCCCGCCCGTGGTAAAAGGCAGGCCATGGATGCCTTGGAGCTCCTTCGGCTCAACCTCCTCTCTCCCATGGTCCTGGCCTTCGCCCTGGGGGTGGCGGCCCGGCTTCTTAGAAGCGATCTCGCCTTTCCCGAGGCCATGTACACGGCGCTTTCCATCTACCTGCTCTTCGCCATCGGCTTCAAAGGGGGGGTGGAGCTTTCCAAAACGCCCCTGACCATCGTGCTTCTTCCTGCCTTGGCCACCCTGGGCTTGGGGATTTTCCGGCCCCTTTCCAGTTATTTTCTGGCCCGCCGCTTTCTGGTCTTGGGCCGGGTGGATGCCGGGGCTCTGGCCGCCCATTACGGCTCGGTTTCCGCGGTAACCTTCCTGGCAGCCCTCACCTTCGCCCAGGCGGTGGGCCACCGACCCGAGGGGTTTTTGCCCACCCTGGTGGCCCTTTTGGAGGTGCCCGGCATCGTGGTGGCCCTGCTTTTGGCCAAGCGGGGGGGTGGAAACCTGGGGGAGGCCTTCCAGGAGGTCCTCACCGGGAAGAGCGTGGTCCTCCTGGTGGGTGGGCTTCTCATCGGGGCCTTTTCCGGCGAGGCGGGGATGGAACGGGTAAAGCCCTTTTTTGTGGATCCCTTCTACGGGGCCCTCACCCTTTTCCTCATGGACCTGGGGATGGTGGCGGCCTCGAGGTTCGCCACCTTAAGGCAGGTGGGCTTCCGTCTGGTCCTCTACGGAACCCTCCTTCCCCTCTTTCACGGGGCCATAGGGGTATATGTGGGGCACCTGGTGGGGTTTTCCGTGGGCGGGGCCACCGTCTTGGGGGCCATGGCAGCCAGCAGCAGCTACATCGCTGCCCCCGCTGCCGTGCGCATCGCCCTGCCCGAGGCTAACCCCAGCCTGTATTTGGCGGCAAGCTTGGCGGTAACCTTTCCCTTTAACCTGGTTCTGGGTATTCCCATCTACCACGCCTTGGCCCAAGGGATGGGAGGGTGAAGCATGGATCTGGTGCCTTTGAAGCTGGTCACCATCGTGGCGGAAAGCATCTTGGAGAAGAGGCTGGTGGAGGAGATCAAGCGCCTGGGGGCCAAGGGGTACACCATCGTGCCCGCCAGGGGAGAGGGTTCCCGGGGCATGCGCAGCCTGGACTGGGAGGGCCAGAACATCCGCCTGGAAACCATCGTTCCCGAGGAGGTGGCCCTTAGGATCCTGGCCCGCTTGCAGGAGGCCTACTTTCCCCATTATGCCGTAATCGCCTACGTGGAGAACGTCTTTGTGGTGCGGGGGGAGAAGTACGTGTAGGCCCCGGTTCGGCCCCTCAGCCCTCAGGCGTCCTGAACTTCTGGCGCAGGAGGGGCGAAAGGGCCAGGAGGAGAAGGATGGGCCAGAGGATCCAGGGGGATACCGTCTTTCCCAGGAAGAAGGCCAAAAGGACCAAGCCCTGGGTCCAGAGGAGGCTTCCCAGGGCGGCGAGGAGAAGGTAGGGCAACAGGGGAAACCCTAGGGCCCCAAGCAGGAAGGGTACCGCTGTGCGCATCCCCGGCACGAAGGGGGCGAGGAGGAGAGCGGAAGGGCCATAGCGGAGAAGAAGCCCTTCGGCCCGCCTCATGAGCCCCTCGGGGAAACGGGCCCGAAGCCTGCGCCCCAAGGCCCGGCCCAGGGCGTACCCCACTCCGTGCCCCAGGTAGCTGCCCAGGAAGAGGAGGGGAAGAAGGGGGAAGAGGCCAAGCCTACCCTCCCCGGCCAGGGCTCCCAGGGCCAAGAGGAGGGTATCCCCCCCGGGAACGAGGAGGCCGAAGGGGAACCCCACCTCCAAAAAGAGGAGAAGGGTCGGCAGAAAATAGGTCCGGGGGCTCATCCTATGAGGGTTGGGCCGCGGGCTTGCGCAAGGCCCAGAGGCTTCCCAGAAGGAGCACCGCCAGGATGAGGAGGCTGAAGGCTTCCTTGTCCAATCCCACGGCCAGCTCGGGGCGGTGGAGAATCTCCTTCGCGAGCTTGTCCCAGCCGCCCACCAGGAGCTTCACCCCCGCAAGCCCCACCACCACGTAGGCCAGGTGCTTGAAGCGAGGGTAGTGGTCCAGGAGGTTCACCACCAGGCTGGCCAGCATCCTGAGGGCCAGGATGCCCAGGAAGACCCCGGTGTAGATGACCCAGAGTTTATCGGAAAGGGCTACGGCCACCAGAACCGAGTCCACGGCGAAGGCCAGGTCCATGAGTTCCACCTGGGTCACCACCTTCCAGAACTGGGCGGCGCTTACCTCCAAAGGGGGAGGGGCGTGGGCTGCCTCGGGCTTCAGGAAGTGTTTCAGGGCGATGTAGAGGAGGTAGGCTGCCCCCAGGACCTGCACCCACCAGAGCTTGATGACCAAGGCAGCGAAGAGGAGGGCCAGACCCCGGAGGATGTAGGCCCCCAGGATGCCGTAGAAAAGGGCTTTCCGCCTCAGGTGGACGGGTAGCTTTTGAACGATGACCCCCAAAATGAGGGCGTTGTCCGCGGAGAGGATGACCTCGAGGGCCACCAGGATTAGGATCACCGAGAGGACACTGGCTTCCATGCGCACCTCCTAAAAGAGAAAGACCACCGCTATAGCGGTGGTCTTGCCCGGGCTTTCCGCCCCCAGCCTCCCGGGGCCCATGCCCGTCTTGACGGGAGGCTGGCCTTGGGGCTACTCCCCAACCGGAAGACATTGTGCCACACCCTTGGCGGTTTGGCCAGGACCAGGAAGCTTTTGGGGAATGGTGAGCCTGGGTGGGCAGGATGCTGGGCGAAGGGGTATCCTGTAAAGCATGGACGAGAGGCACCGCGAGGGTTTGCCGGAGGGGCAGGCTGGCTTGCAGGAGGAGAATGCGAACCAGGCGGGGAGCAAAGAGGGTCTGCCCACCAAGGAGCAGGTCCTCGAGGCCTTGAAGGTGGTCTATGACCCGGAAATCCCCGTGAACATCGTGGACCTGGGGCTGGTCTACGATGTGGAGATCCACGAAAACGGGGTGGTGGACCTTACCATGACCCTTACCGCCATCGGCTGTCCCGCCCAGGACATGGTGAAGGCGGATGCGGAAATGGCAGTGATGCGTCTGCCCGGGGTGCAGGGGGTGAATGTGGAGTTCGTTTGGACCCCTCCCTGGACCCCTGCCCGGATGACCGAGGAGGGTAAGCGCATGATGCGCATGTTCGGGTTCAACGTGTAGGCGGCTGGGTAGGGTGGTATAGTAGGGCTCGAGGTGCGAGGGAGGCAGGTGGGTCCATAGGTGTCTTGATGGATGCGCACCCAGCCTTACGTACGGGGATCTTGACAGTTAATCCTTAGACTGGTTCCCTTTACATAGACATAGAGGGGGGTCAGCGGGGGTTTTTGCCGTCTGGGTCAAGTGTAGTCCCCACGCACGTGGGGATGGACCGGGGATGAGGTGCGGGCCGTGATTCTGTACTGGGGTAGTCCCCACGCACGTGGGGATGGACCGCTCACCATCGGCGAGGGGGTGAGCGTGTACGCGTAGTCCCCACGCACGTGGGGATGGACCGCGTTGACCGCGCTGTTGGCCAGGTTGATGAGCGTAGTCCCCACGCACGTGGGGATGGACCGCGGGCAAGGTGCCCTGGTAGGGGCGGGCGGAGTAGTCCCCACGCACGTGGGGATGGACCGCCGGTGCTGCGCTTCGTGTTCGAGGACGATGAGTAGTCCCCACGCACGTGGGGATGGACCGAACGTTCCTGACCTTACCACATTTCTGGCAGAGTAGTCCCCACGCACGTGGGGATGGACCGGGGGAAGGCGCTCTGGTTGAACGCAATCCCATGTAGTCCCCACGCACGTGGGGATGGACCGGGGCGGGGATCATCCCGGTTGCAGATGTCTACGTAGTCCCCACGCACGTGGGGATGGACCGGAGATGGGGACGGGTAGGGGGCCCTGGCACACCGTAGTCCCCACGCACGTGGGGATGGACCGGTGGCCTGGTACCTGCAGCTCCTCTGGTACGGTAGTCCCCACGCACGTGGGGATGGACCTATTTTTAGTGGACAGAGAAGACCCGGCATATGTAGTCCCCACGCACGTGGGGATGGACCAGGATTACCACGAGAGGGTACGGAGGTGGCCCCGTAGTCCCCACGCACGTGGGGATGGACCGGTGCACCACGGGTCCTGGAGACGCCCACTCAGGTAGTCCCCACGCACGTGGGGATGGACCGTCCCAATACTGCCGGTCGTCCCATCGCGGGCGGTAGTCCCCACGCACGTGGGGATGGACCGGGGGAGTCCCTCCAAAAACCTCAGCACCGCACGTAGTCCCCACGCACGTGGGGATGGCCCGAGAAAGCCCTTCTCTTGTCCTTTCCCTGCCTTGCCGGGATGGGTTTCTATCACCCCGGCTGATTCACTCAAACCTGTCCCCTTCCGTCTTAGCATGGGCCTGGCCTGGACGCACCACCAGGGTGTCGGCGATGAGGTCATGCCAGGCCTGGCGCCTGGGGTGGAAGAAAGCCCAGAGGTAGCCGAGGAGGAGGGGAAGGGTGGAAAGGGTCTTGCCTACCACCTCCCGCATAAAGGCGGTGAGCCAGTCCACAGGCTGGCCGTCCGTGCGGACCACCTTGAGACCCAGGGCCATTTTCCCCGGGGTTGCCCCATGCGAAGCGGTGAAGATCACGTAGTAGGCCCAGCTGGGTAGCCAGTTGAAGAGAAGGTCCTGGACGAAGGTGGTGGTTTGCGCCAGGGGGTTTATCCCGGCCAGGGCCATCAGGAGGAAGCTCAGGGGAACCAGGATGAGACTGTCAATAAGGGAGGCCACGAGCCTGCGCCAGGGGCTTGCGATCACCATAGGCCACCTCCCAGGTAGCGATACTCGAGGCGGAACCGGCTTTGCCCAAGGAGTGCCACCAGGCGCTCGGCTTCGCCTTGGGCCAAAAGGGGGAATCCCTTGCCGAGGAGGTCCTCCAGAAGTCCTTTGGGCTTTGTGTAGCGCACCAGCCGGAACTCCTTTAGGCCAGCAAGCTCAGCTGCCCTTTTGGCTGCTTCTTCCAGATAGCCCTCCCGGTCTGCGAGGCCTAGGGCTATGGCTTGATGGCCGGAGTAGATGCGGCCATCGGCCAAGGCCAATACCTTTTCCTTGGGCAGATTGCGACCTTCCGCTACCCGCTGGATGAAGAGCGCATAGGCCTCGCGCATATAGCTCTGGATCACAGCCCGTTCCTCCGGGGTCAGGGGTCTTAAGCCCGAGGCCATGTCCTTGAGCTTCCCCTCCTTGAGTACCTCCACCCGTACCCCCAGCTTATCCAACAGACCCTGGACCTGGGGAAGGGTGGCGATGACCCCGATGGACCCGGTGATGGCTGTAGCGGGGGTAAAGATTTCCCGGGCGGCGGTGGCCAGGTAGTAGCCCCCGCTGGCGGCTACTGTGCCGAAGGCGGCCACCAGGGGCTTGTCCTGCGCCAGGTCCTTCAGGGCGCGATGGATGGCCTCGGTTTCCGTAACGCTGCCCCCGGGGCTATCCACGAAGAGAACGGCGGCCCGGATGCTCTGGTCCTCCCGGGCCTGGCGGATCTTGGATAGGAGGTCCTCGAGGTCCTTCCCCATGGGGATGCTGCCCACCACCTCCAGGAGAACGACTTTTTCGCCCCGGCCGTACAGGGTGGCTTCCCGCCAGGGATGGCCGGTTTCCCGGGGCTGGATGAGGCGCCCCAGGCCCACCACGAGAAGGGCCACTGCCACGAAGAGGAGAAGGGCCAGCCAGCGCTTTGGGTTCATGGTTCCAAGGTAGCACAAGGGTATGCTGAGCCCGTGCTGAGGGTGGTGGTCAAGCCGGGAAAAGAAAAGAAGGTTCGAAACTTCTACCCTAACCTTTACCGGGACGAACTGGAGGGGATTCCCAAGCAAGCAGGGGTGGCGGAGGCGGTGGCTGCCGATGGCAGTTTTTTGGCGGTGGGCTACCTGGATCCGGATTCCCGCATCCCGTTCCGGGCTTATCGCTTTGATCCCGGCCCTTTGGATAGGGCCTTTTTTCTGGCCCGCTTTGAACGGGCTTTGCGCAAGAGGGAGGGGATGGGCCAAAGCTACCGCCTGGTGCATGGAGAGGCGGATGGCCTCCCCGGCCTGGTGGTGGACCGTTTTGGAGAGGTCCTGGTTCTCCAGGTGCGCACCCGGGGGATGGAGGCTTTGAGGGAGGTCTGGTTTCCCGCCCTCCTAGACGCAGTGGGCCCCAAGGGGGTTTACGAGCGGAGCGACATGGAGGCCAGGAGGCAGGAGGGGCTTCACGAGAGGGTGGGAGCGGTCTACGGGGAGGTGCCCGAGGTTTTGGCGGTGGAGGAGGATGGCCTGGTTTTCCCCATCCCCTTGGCCCTGGCCCAGAAGACGGGGTTTTACCTGGACCAGCGGGAGAACCGCCGCCTCTTTGAGGGCATGGTGCGCCCGGGGGAGAGGGTCTTGGATGTCTTTAGCTATGTGGGGGGCTTCGCCCTGAGGGCCGCGCGAAAAGGAGCCCACGCCCTGGCGGTGGACAAGGACCTCGAGGCCCTGGCCGTCCTGGACCAGGTGGCCTTGAGGATGGGCCTTAGGGTGGACATCCGCCATGGGGAGGCCTTGGAGGTGCTTAGAGGTCTTCAAGGGCCCTTCGACCATATCCTCCTGGACCCTCCCACCCTGGTGAAGCGCCCGGAGGAGATTCCCCCCATGAAGAGGCACCTGGTGGACCTTCTGCGGGAGGCCTTGCGGCTTCTGGCTCCCGGAGGGTACCTCTGGCTTTCCACCTGCAGCTACTACCTCAAGGCGGAGGACCTTCTGGAAGTGGCCCGGCGGGCAGCTGCCGACCGGGGAATGCGCCTTAGGGTGCACGGCCTCACCTACCAGCCCAAGGACCATCCCTGGAGCCTGCACGTGCCGGAAAGCCTTTATCTAAAGACCCTGATCCTGCAGGAGGATGCCCTGTAGCTGCCATAGCCCGGCAGGACCAGGTCGCCCTGGTATGATGGGCGTGGAAGCACCCTGGGGGTGCGAAAAAAGGAGGAGCGTATGGAAGTGGCAAGGGGTTTGGAAGGCGTGCTCTTTACGGAAAGCCGGATGTGCTTCATCGACGGGGAGGCGGGCCGCCTCTACTACTACGGGATCCCCATCCAGGAGCTGGCCGAGAAGAGCACCTTTGAGGAAACCACCTTCCTTCTGCTACATGGGAGACTTCCCACACGGGAGGAGCTCGAGGCGTTCAAAAAGGAGCTGGCTGAGCGACGGGCCTTGCCCGAGCATCTCCTGGAATCCTTCCGCCGCTATCCCCTCTCAGCCCATCCCATGAGCTTCCTGCGCACGGCGGTTTCCGAGCTGGGGATGCTGGATCCCACCGAGGGGGAGATTTCCCAAGAGGCCCTCTACCAAAAAGGGCTTTCCCTCATCGCCAAGTTCGCCACCATCGTGGCCGCCAACAAGCGCTTGAGGGAGGGAAAAGAGCCCCTAGCTCCCCGGGAGGACCTCTCCCACGCGGCCAACTTCCTGTACATGGCTAATGGGGTGGAGCCCTCCCCCGAGCAGGAGCGCCTCATGGACGCTGCCCTCATCCTGCACGCGGAGCACGGGTTCAACGCCAGCACCTTCACCGCCATCGCCGCCTTCTCCACGGAGACCGACCTCTACTCGGCCATCACCGCCGCCGTGGCTTCCCTTAAGGGGCCCAGGCACGGGGGGGCCAATGAGGCGGTGATGAAGATGATCCAGGAGATCGGTACCCCGGAAAGGGCCCGGGACTGGGTGCGGGAAAAGCTGGCCAAGAAGGAGCGCATCATGGGCATGGGCCACCGGGTCTATAAGGCCTTTGACCCCCGGGCCGGGGTCCTGGAGCGCTTGGCCCGGATTGTGGCGGAAACCCACGGCCACTCCACCGAGTACCAGATCCTGAAGGTCGTGGAGGAGGAGGCGGGCAAGGTCCTGAACCCCAGGGGCATCTACCCCAACGTGGACTTCTACTCCGGGGTGGTTTACTCCGACCTGGGCTTCGGCCTGGAGTTCTTCACCCCCATCTTCGCCGTGGCCCGCATCGCGGGCTGGGTGGGGCACATCCTGGAGTACAAGGCTCTGGATAACCGCCTTCTTAGGCCGGATGCCAAGTATACCGGGGAGCTGGACGTGCCCTACGTGCCTCTCGAGGCCCGGGCTTAGGAGAGAGGCTATGGGGAAGCCGGGGGCAAGGCCCTCGGCTTTGTCCTCTATGCCCTTTTTCCCGTCTCCTTCGCCNGGGGGGGGGGGGGGGGGGGGGGGTATTAGAGGCCGCAAAAGGCCTCGTAGTCGATAAGCTCCCGCTGGGTGGGGTGGTCGCCGCAGACCGGGCAGGCGGGGTTGCGGCGCAGGGAGAGCTTGCGGAACTGGGTCTCTAGGGCGTCGTAGAGGAGCAGGGACCCAGCCAGGGGTTTTCCGATCCCCAAAAGCACCTTGAGGGCCTCAGCGGCCATGAGGCTTCCCACCACCGCCGGCAACACCCCATAGACCCCGGCCTCGGCGCAGGAGGGAACGCTTCCCGGGGGAGGAGGCTTGGGGAAGAGGCACCGGTAGCAGGGGCCCATCTCCCCCTCGAGGGTCAGGTGGTGGAAGACCGCCACCTGGCCGTCAAACTGGTAAATGGCCCCGTAGACGAGGGGTTTTCCTAGGAACACGCAGGCGTCGTTCACCAAATAGCGGGTGGGGAAGTTGTCGGAGGCATCGATCACCAGGTCGTAAGGCTTGAGGATCTCCAGGGCGTTTTCCGAGGTGAGGCGCACGGGATAGGTGTCGATCTGCACCAGAGGATTCAGGGCTAAGAGGCGCTCCTTGGCGGCCAGGGCCTTGGGCCTGCCCACGTCCTCCGTGGTGTAGAGCACCTGGCGGTGAAGGTTGGAAAGCTCCACCCGGTCCATCTCCACGATGCCCACCCGCCCCACCCCGGCGGCCACCAGGTACTGCAAAACCGGCACCCCCAGGCCTCCGGCCCCCACCACCACCACGGAGGCGCGCTTCAGCTTTTCCTGCCCTTCGGGGCCCACCTGGGGCAGGATCATCTGGCGGTGGTACCGGTCCAGCTCCTCCTTGGTCCACATGGCCTAGGCCTCCCGGGTTCCGAAGCCAGGGGGGAGGAAATCAGGGTAGTCGGGGTTGCCCTTGCGGTCGGGCATCCTGGGGACGAGGTCCGAGGGATGGGGCTCCCCCTTGCGGCAGTAGGGGCAGTCGTGGCGCACCTTGTAGCGCACGGGCCGGGCCGGGATCCCCAGGGCGATGGCGTGGGGGGGCACATCCTTGGTGACGATGGCCCCCGTGCCCACCATGGCGTCGTCCCCGATGCGCACCCCGGCCAGGATGGTGGCGTGGTAGGTGATGCGCACCCCGCTACCGATAATGGTTTCCTTGAGGGTGACGTCAGGGGAGGCCAGGACGTGGTGGGTGTGGCTGTAGACGTTCACGTAGTCGGAAAGGGAGGTGCGGTCTCCGATTTTGATGCCCCCGATGTCGTCCAGGAGCACATAGCGGTGAACCACCACGTCGTCCCCCAGCTCCAGGTTGTACCCCACGGAGAACTCCACGTTCTGGAAGAACTTGGGGTTTTTCCCCACCCGCTTGAAGATGAAGGGGGCTAAGGCCCGGCGGATGGCCACCCCGGAGTGCACGGACTGGCCGATGGGGGTGAGGTCCAAAACCTTCCAGAACCAAAGGAGGGGTTTAACCTTTTGGAACCTTTCCTGGTCGGTGGCGGCGTAGTACTCCGCCTCAAAGGTGATGCCCTCGGGGTCTAGCCCCATGGCGGCCAGGGGGTTTAGCTCTAGGAGTTCCGCATAGGGCCGGCCGTAGAGGAGGCGGGCAAGTTCCTCTCTCACCAGGGCACTCCGGTCCACGCTGGGATCGGAAAGCTTCTCCACCAAAGCCCCGATGAAGCGATCCAGGGCCCTTTCGTGAAGGGGGGCGATGCCTCGAGGAAGGAGCCAGGGCATATGGGTATGCTAACCGGAAAAGGCCCACAGGGGAATGCTCTCCCTCACCCTATAGAGGATTGGTAGCCCAGTTCCCGCAGGGCCTCGGGGTCCTTGCGCCAGTCGGGGTAGACCTTGACCTCGAGGTCCAGGTACACATGCCGGTTCAGAAAAATCTCCAGCTGTTTCCTGGCCGCCTGGCCGATCTCCTTGATCTTCCTGCCCCCCTCCCCGATGACGATGGCCTTTTGCGAGGGGCGTTCCACATAGAGGACGGCCTTGATGTACAGGATGCCGTTTTCCCTCTCCGCTACCTCCTCGGTCTTCACCGCCACGGCGTAGGGCACCTCGTGCCATAGGCGCTTCATGGCCTCCTCCCGGATGATCTCCGCCACCCACTCCCCGAAGTCCTGGTCGCTTTTGGCGAAGTCCTCGGGGTAGAAGAAGGGGCCTTCGGGGAGAAGGGCCAGGAGTTCCGCTTTGAGCTCGGCCACCTGGCGTTCGTCCAAGGCGGAAAGCATCCTGGTCTCGGCCTCGGGGAGGAGGGCGTGGTAGGCCTTAAGGGCCTCCTCGGGGTATTTGGCAGCATCCAGTTTGTTGCCCACCAGGAGGATGGGCACCTTGCCCACCAGGAGCTTGAGGGCCTTGGCCACCAGCTCATCCTCCGGGGTAGGGGGGTGGCGGAGATCCACTACCCACACCACGGTGTTCACGTCGGAAAGGGTCTCGTAGACCTCCTGGTCCATGAACTCCCCCAGGGCGTCCATGGGCTTGTGGAGGCCCGGGGTGTCCACGAAGACGATCTGGCGGTTTCCCTCGGTGAGGATGCCCCGAAGGCGCTTGCGGGTGGTCTGGGGTTTGGGGCTGATGGGGGCCACCTTTACCCCCAGGAGGTTGTTGAGGAGGGTGGACTTGCCCACGTTGGGCTTGCCCACGATGGCCACAAAGCCGGAGTAAGTTTTCTCTTCCATATCTGGTAGGTCATCCCGACCCCCTTGGATTGGCCTTGGGGCCTGGGGCCGGACCTTCCGGGCACGGACTCCGGGATACGGGCTACGCCCGTGACCCAGATGTTTCAGTATACTCTAAACCCGTGGATCCCTTGGCCCTGGCCCTGCTTCCCGGCATCGGGCCCAAGCGGCTTCTTGAGCTTTTGGCAGAGGAAAACCCCCTTCTTTCCTTAAAAGAACGCTTTCCCCAGGCGGCAACCGAGCTTCCCCAAGCGGAAAGGCAGGCCAGGCGGGAAAGGGAGCGGGCGGAGGCCCTGGGGGCTCGAATTCTGGGGCTTTGGGAAGAGGCCTTTCCCGAGGGGCTTAGGAGGCTTCCCCAACCTCCCACCCACCTCTATGCGCAAGGGGATCTTCCGGGGGAGGGGAAGGCGGTGGCCATCGTGGGCACCAGGAAAGCCTCCACCTGGGCGCTTTCCTTCACCCGCAAACTTGCCCGGGAGCTTTCCGAGGCCGGGCTTTGCGTGGTTTCCGGCCTGGCCAGGGGGGTGGACCGGGAGGCCCACCTCGGGGCCCTGGAGGGAGGCGGGCCCACCCTGGGGGTTTTGGGAAGCGCCTTGGACCGCATCTATCCTCCCGAGCACCGGGAGCTGGCCCGGAAGGTGGCCCTGGTTTCCGAGTTCCCCTTCGGCACCGGACCCAAGCCGGAGTTTTTCCCCAGAAGAAACCGCATCATTGCGGGGCTGGTCCGGGCGGTGATCGTGGTGGAGGCTCCCATGGAGTCCGGGGCCCTCATCACCGCCCGGTATGCCCTGGAACTGGGCAAGGAGGTTTTGGCGGTGCCGGGCCGTCCCACGGATGCGAACTCCATGGGGACCAACCGCCTCATCCAGGATGGAGCCTATCCGGTGCTTTCCGCGGAGGACGTTCTTTCCTACCTGGGGTTTTCCGGGAAACCCAGGAAGGCGGTGGAGCTTTCCCCGGAAGAGGAGGGGCTTTACGCCCTCCTTAGGCAAGGGGAAGCCCTACCCGAGGATCTGGCCCAGGCCTTGCGGGTTCCTGCGGAAAAGGTGCTTTCCCTCCTCACCCTGCTGGAGCTCAAGGGGCTGGCCCAGGCCCTTCCCGGGGGACGCTACGGAGCTACATAACCCCGGCCGGGCCCGAGGGCCCGGCCGGGAAAGCTAGGGGATGGCCTATTTGGCCTTGTCGTAGAGCTTTTTGGCGATTTCGTAGAGCTCGGCTGGGTGGAACTCGGGGGCGAACTCGGCGGCGTCGTGGCCCCCGTCGAAGACCGGCCCGCCCGTGGGAGGTCCGTCTATCACCACCACCTGGCTCCCGTCCTCAGGGGAAGCGCCTTGCCAGATGAGGCCCAGGTCTTGGTAGTCCGAGGGGCTAAAGCGGTAGAGGTTCCTGTGGAAGCCCAGGTCCATGAACTTCTTGGCCTCGGGGATCTTGCCGTTGTCGATGCGGGGGATGGGGAGCATCTTGTTCACCTCCACCCCGGTGAGGCTTTCCAGGGCCTTGCCGTACGCGGCGGCGTGGACCCCGCCCCGCACCAGGAGGTAGCCGATCATCTCCCGGGCCACGGGGTTATCCGTCATCTCGTAGACCCGGAGCTTGTGGGTGCGGGCGGCCACCTCCAGGAAGAAGTTGTGCAGCAAGTCTAGGATGAGGTTGCCGCTGGTGAACACGTACTCCCCGTGCCAGTGCTCCCCCATAGCCCCCATCACCAGGCTGTTGGCCCCGCCGGCGATGAAGTGGGCGGCGTTGCGGGCGTCCTTGGCGAGGCCTAGGGGGGCGGCCACCGGGTCCACGCCTTCCTCGAGGTCCTTCCCCGGGTTCTTGGCCAGGAGGCTGTTGATGGTGGCGGCCACCAGCTCGATGTGGCCTAGCTCCTCAGTGGCGATGTTGGCGATGAGGTCGTAGTAGGGCTTAAGGGCCTTCTTCCCCCGGAAGTTGAAGGACTGGTACATGTAGTTCATCAGGGTGGACATTTCCCCAAAGCGCCCTCCCAGCAGGGCCTGTACCGCGGCGGCGGCGTTGGGGTCTTGTTCCTTGGGCATGGGGAGCTCGATCTGCAGGCGGTCTATTCTCAGGAACATCCTTCTCACCTCCTGCCTGGTCTCACCAGGCAGCTTTCACCTTAGGGGAGGTCCTCGCATAAGTCCAATGCATTTTATTGGTGGTGACTATAAACTGAATTTATGACCTTGGAGCGGATGCGCTACCTGGTGGCCCTGGTGGAGGAGAGGAGTTTTACCCGGGCGGCGGTGCGGGTCTACCTCACCCAGCCTGCCCTCAGCGTGCAGATCCGCAAGCTGGAGGAGGAGCTTGGGGTCAAGCTCTTTGACCGCAGGCAGGGGAAGCCCACGGAGGTCGGGGAAAGGGTGGCGGCCCAGGCCCGCCGGGTGCTGGAGGAGGTGGCCAGGGTCAAGGCCATCGCCCGGGGGGAGGAGGGGGTCTTCCAAGGCCCTTTCCGCGTGGGGGTCATCCCCACCCTGGCCCCTTATCTTCTGCCAAGGCTTTTGCCCCGGTTGCTGGAAAGGTACCCGGGCCTCGAGGTCTCGGTGCAGGAGGAGCTCACCCCGGCCATCCTTCAGGGGCTGGCGGAGGGCCGGTTGGATGCGGGGTTGGTGGGTACGGAGGAGCGGGCACCGGGGGTGCAGAGCCTTCCCCTTTTTTCCGAGGAGTTTCTGGCCTACATCTCCCCGGGCCACCCCCTTTACGCCAAGGAGAGCCTCCACCCCCTGGAGATCCCCCTCGAGGACACCTGGATCCTTTCGGAGGGCCACTGTTTCCGGGACCAGGTCCTTTCCGTCTGCCGCCCCAGCCTGGAAAGGCGCAGGGTGGAGTTCCAAAGCGGGGATCTGGAAACCCTGATCCTCCTGGTGGAGGAGGTGGGGGGGCTTACCCTTCTGCCCGAGGTGGCCCTGTGGACCCTTCCCCGGGCCAAGCACGTCCACCTGCGGCTCCTAAGCCCCCCAGGGGCGGGGCGGACCGTCTACCTTCTTGTGCGGGAGGGAAGCCTCAAGGCACCTGTGGCCCGGGCCCTTGGGGAAGAGGCCAAGGGGGTTTTCCAAGAGCTACGGTTAAAGGGCTAGGGGCGGAAAAGCGTTATGATGGGGGCGGAGGTTCATCATGGTGAAGCCCGAGGCCAAAGGTGGGGATGTTCATATCAAAGCCGGTCTCATCTGGATGAATGGGGCCCTTCTGCCCCAAGAGGAGGCCAAGACCAGCGTCCTAAGCCACGCCCTCCATTACGGCACCAGCGTCTTTGAGGGCATCCGGGCCTACGAAACCCCCAAAGGCCCTGCCATCTTCCGCCTAAAGGAGCATGTGCGGCGCTTCTTCCACTCTGCCAGGGTCCTGCGCATGGAGATTCCCTTTACCCCGGAGGAGATCGAGGAGGCCATCAAGGAGGTGGTGCGGCGAAACGGCTACAAAAGCTGCTACATCCGCCCCCTGGCCTGGATGGGGGCCAAGGCCTTGGGAGTGAACCCCCTGCCCAACAACCCCGCCGAGGTGATGGTGGCCGCCTGGGAATGGGGGGCCTACCTGGGGGAGGAGGCGGTGCGCAAGGGGGCCAAGCTCATCACCAGCTCCTGGGCCCGCTTCCCCGCCAACGTGATGCCGGGCAAGGCCAAGGTGGGAGGGAACTACGTAAACTCGGCCCTGGCCAAGATGGAGGCGGTGGCGGCAGGCGCCGATGAGGCCCTCCTTTTGGACGAGGAGGGGTACGTGGCCGAGGGCAGCGGGGAGAACCTCTTCTTCGTGCGGGATGGGGTGATCTATGCCCTCGAGCACTCGGTGAACCTGGAGGGGATCACCCGGGATTCCGTGATCCGCATCGCCAAGGACCTGGGGTACGAGGTCCAGGTGGTGCGGGCCACCCGGGACCAGCTCTACATGGCCGACGAGGTCTTCATGACCGGCACCGCCGCCGAGGTGACCCCGGTATCCATGATCGACTGGCGGCCCATCGGCTCGGGGACCGCCGGGCCCATTGCCCTGAGGCTACGGGAGGTCTACCTGGAGGCCGCCAGGGGCTTACGGCCCGAGTACGAGGGTTGGCTTACCTACGTCACTTCCTGAGCCAGTCCTCGAGGACCCTTTGGTAAAGCCCTGGGTCCAGGCGGGGATGCTCGTAAAGCCCCGCCTTTAACCTTTGCCTTTGGGCCTCAAAGAGGATCACCGCCGCCGCCACGCTCACGTTCAGGCTCTGCACCATGCCCAGCATGGGGATCTTTATGGCCCCGTGGGAAAGGGCCAGGGCCTCCTCGGAAACCCCCCATTTCTCCGCTCCCAGGAGGATGGCGGTGGGCTTGGTGTAGTCCACCTCCCGGAAGTCTTGGGCGTCCTCCCGCAAGGCGGTGGCGTAGATCCGAAAACCCTGCTCCCTCAGGTGGCCGATGGCCGTCTGGATGTCGGGGTGCACCCGCAGGTAGACCCATTTGTGGCTTCCCCCGCTGGTCTCGTTGAAGGTGGGCATGCCCCCCGTGGGGTTCACCGCATGGGCCTCGAGGACCCCCACCGCATCGCAGCTCCTCAGGATGGCCGAGAGGTTGTGGGGCTTGTGTACGTTTTCCAGTAAGACAGTGAGGTCGGGCTGGCGCCTCCTTAGGACCTCCTCTATGCGGCGTCTACGGGCCTCCGTCACGGTTTCTCAGCTTAGCGATCAGGGGCTTCAAAAGCGAGCGTTTAAGCTTGAGGGCCTGGCGGTTCACGATGAGGCGGGCGGTGGAATGGGCCAGGACCTCCACCTCCACCAGGCCCGCCGCCTTCAGGGTGGCCCCGGTCTGGACCACGTCCACCACCGCATCCGCCAGGCCCGTGACCGCGGCCAGCTCGATGTTTCCGGATAGCTCCACCACATCCGCTACCCAGCCCCGTTCCTTCAGGAGCCGGGTGGTGAAGAGGGGATACTTGGTGGCGATGCGCCGGATGGGGGAGGTATCGCCGGGGCGCCGGATGAGGGAAAGGCGGCAGGCTCCGAAGCCCAGGTCCACAGGCTCGAAAAGGTCCCGGCCCGAGTCCAAAAGCACATCCTTGCCCACCACCCCCACCTCGGCGATCCCCAGGTCCACATAGACGGGCACATCCTTGTTGCGAAGCTCCAGGAGGGCGATCCCTCCTTCCTTGCCGTGGAGGAGGGCCCGCTCGTTCTCTATGGAAGGGAGTTCCAGCCCTGCTTTCCTTAAGGCCTCGTAGGCTTCCTGAAACATTCGCCCTTTGGGCAGGGCAATGGTAAGGGCAAAGCGCTTCATGCCTCCTCCACCTTGAAGATGCGCTCTCCTTGGGCCAGGTAGGGGATGCCCCGGGCCTTGGCGTAGGCCACGGGGTCTTCCCCGTGGAAGAGCTCCACCCGCTTCTCCCGGGCGAAGCGGCGAAGGGCCTTTAGGTCCAGGGCCAAAACCTCGGGGCTTACGTCCACCCTGGGGGGTTTTAGGGCCTCCAGGGCTCGCTCTACCCCTATGGCGAACCCCGCCGCCCTGGGGAGGAGGGCCCCGTCGTACCGGCCGCCTCCCAGAAGGGGCAGGCCGAATCCCGGGGTGTAGGCGCGGAAGAAGACCCCCGAGTAGTACTCGTAGCGCCGGGCCATGCCCAGGTCCAAGAGCACGGGCCTTTCCAGAAGTTCCAGGGTCTTCTCCAGGTCCTCCAGGGCCTTCCTGGCCCGATCGGGAAGGGGAAGCCTCTTAGCCTCCTCCAGCACCTCGCGCTCCCCGTAGAGGTCAGGTAGGGCTAGGAGGGTCTTTCGGGCTTCCTCCGGCACAGGGTGGCGGCCAAGGAGGTCTTCCAGCTCGGGCAAGTTTTTACGGTGGATCGCCTGCTGGGCTTTCTTCTGCTCCTCTTCCGGCAGACCTGAGGCCTTGAGCACCTCCCCCACCAGGCTGGGCAGGCCCACCTCCACCACCCCTTCAAGGCCCAGGGCCTCGAGGGCAGCGAAGACCAGGGAGAGGATCTCGGCATCCGCCAGGGGGCCCGTGGCCCCGATGAGTTCCAGCCCCACCTGGGTGTACTCCCGGTAGCGGCCGAGTTCCGCATCCCCTTCCCTAAGCCATAGGGCCCCGGCGTACTGGAAGCGGGCCACCCCTTCCCCCAGGTGGGGCCTTAGGAGTTTGGCCAGAAGGGTGGTGAACTCGCTCCTAAGGGCCAAGACCTCCCCGGTTTTGTCCACCAGCTTGAAAGCCCGTTCCGCCAGGGGATGGGAGGGGTCATAGACCTCGAGGGCCGGTAGCTCCACGGGCTCATACCCGTGGCGGAGGAAGAGATCCCGTAGCCGGGCCATGAGCTCGGCCTTAAGCCGGGCCTCGGGGGGAAGCAGAAAGCGGGTGCCTTCGGGGATCATTCCTTGACCAGGATCTCCACGCTGAGGATCTTGTCCCGTTCCCCTGCGGCGCCTGGGCCCTCCGTGGGGGCAAGGCGCCTTACCGCCTCCATGCCCTCCACCACCTTGGCGAAGAGGGTGTACTGCCCGGTGAGGTGGGGGGTGGGGGCCAGGGTGATGAAGAACTGGCTCCCGTTGGAGTTGGGGTCCTGGGTGCGGGCCATGCCCACCATGCCCTCCCGGTCGAAGGCCAAACCCTGGGCGATCTCCAACCCGAAGCTATACCCGGGCCCGCCCCGCCCGGTGCCCGTGGGGTCCCCCGTCTGGGCCACGAAGCCCGGGATGACCCGGTGCCACACCACCCCCTCGAAGAAGCGGTGGAGGGCCAGGAAAACAAAGGAGTTCACGGTGTTGGGGGCCTCCTTCTCCAGGAGGTCCAGGAGGATATCCCCCTTGGTGGTCTTCAGGCGGGCGTAGTAATCCTTACCGTCTTCCAGCACCTTTTGGGGTGCCTTGAAGGAGCGGACCGGTGTTTCCGAAAGGTGGGGAAGGGGTCGCATGCTCTCACCCTTGCAGGCGCCCAGGAGGAGAAGGAAGGCGAGGAAGAGGAGGCGCACCTTCATAGCCTACACCCGGGGCAGGGTGATGCCCTTCTGCCCTTGGTACTTGCCCCGGCGGTCCTTATAGGTGGTTTCCGGCCGCGGGCCCTCGAGGAAGATGATCTGCACGATGCCCTCGTTGGCGTAGACCTTGGCGGGCAGGGGGGTGGTGTTGGAGATCTCCAGGGTGACGTGCCCTTCCCAGCCGGGCTCTAAAGGGGTCACGTTGGCCACGATGCCGCAACGGGCATAGGTGCTTTTGCCCAAGGCGATGGCGATCACGTTCTCCGGCATCCGAATGTACTCGATGCTCCGGGTGAGGGCGAAGGAGTTGGGGGGGATGATGACCTCCTCCCCCTCGTACTCCACGAAGCTTTTGGGGTCAAAGCCCTTGGGATCCACCACCGTGGAGAAGACGTTGGTGAAGATCTTCCACTCCGGGGCGGCGCGGAGGTCGTAGCCGAAGCTGGAAAGCCCGTAGCTGATGACCCCTTCCCGCACCAGCCTTTCCTCAAAGGGCTCGATCATTCCCTTTTTGGCCATCTCCCGGATCCACCAGTCCGGCTTAATCATGCCTTCAACTATACCCGCTAGACTGGACCCATGCGGAAGCTCTGGCCCCTCTTGCTCCTCCTGGCCGCCTGCGGCACCCAAGACCCCACGGGGGCGGGGATGGAGCCCTTGCGCCTTACCAGCGCCAACCTTCCTCCCGCCTACCTGGGGGAGGCCTACACCGCCACCTTCAGCGCCGAAGGGGGGGTACGGCCCTATACCTTTAGCCTCGAGGGGAAGCTCCCCCAAGGCCTCGCCTTCCAGGGGGGGCGGATCACCGGAACCCCCAAGGAGAAGGGACAGTTCCCCCTCACCCTCACCGTGGAGGATGGGGCCAAGAATAGCCGGGTCCAGCGGCTTACCCTCACCGTCAGCGACCCCCCTCCCCCCAGGCTCACCCTGGTGGCCCCCCCGACCCAGGTGGAGGGGCCCTTCCTGCTCCTGGGCCGGGTGGAGGTACGGGAGGCCTTGGGCTTCCAGCTGGAGCTTCCCCTACGGGATCTGAGCCCGGATCTTGCCAGCCTGAAGGTGGCGAGCCCCGTCTACCTCCTGGATTACGATCCGGAGGCAGGGCTTTTGCGCCTGGATGTGGCCTTCGCCAAGGCCTTAAAGGACCAGGAGGCCTTCCGCCTCCTCCTCACCCCACAAAAACCCCTTACCCCGAGGCTTGCCCCTCGGGTGGTCTTCTACGACAAGGAGGGGAAGCCCTTAGGGGAGGCCTTGAAGCGGGGCAAGCCCTTTGCCGAACTCCTGCAGCTGGCCCAGAACTGGGGCAAGGAGGGGAAGGAGCTCAAAGGGGACCTGAACGGGGACGGCAAGGTGGAAGGCGCCGACCTGCAGGCGTTGGGCCAGGGCTACTTTCCCAAGGTCACCGCCCCGGTGCCTCCTGGGAGCACCCCTTCAGGTGGACAGGAGGAGGCTCCCCCTCCGCCCCAGGAGCAAAGCTTGCCTTAAGGCCGTGGGGATGGGGCTTGCAAGAAGGTT
Organism: Thermus tenuipuniceus; assembly: GCF_002964845.1. GTDB lineage: Bacteria > Deinococcota > Deinococci > Deinococcales > Thermaceae > Thermus > Thermus tenuipuniceus. The sequence goes on along the minus strand of NZ_KZ672971.1, from coordinate 1,855 downwards.
ATAGCCCCCAACTGGACTAGGCGAGCTGGTGTCAGAGGGCTTTGCGGATGGCCTCGGCGTCCTCCTTGCGGTAACCGTAGAGGGTGACCTCGAGGGTATCCGGGGCCTTCTTGATCTCCTCCAGCATCACTTGGGCCACCTGGTCCACGGGAAGCCCTCCCACCCCGGTGCCCAGAAGGGGAAAGGCCACGGTCCTTAGGCCGAGCTCCACGGCCTTTTCCAGGGCGCTTCGGGTGGCCTGGCGCACGCTCTCTAGGCTTGCGGGCTCATCCCCCAGGACGGCGGCGTGGATCACGTAGCGCACCCCCAGGTTCCCCGCCCCCGTGACCGCGGCCTCCCCCACCCGGATGGGGCCGATGCGGTCGCACTCCTCCTGGATGGAGGGGCCTCCTTTCCGCAGGATGGCCCCCGCCACCCCGGCCCCCAGCTTCAAGTGGTTGTTGGCGGCGTTGACGATGGCATCCCCCTGGAACCCGGTGATGTCCCCTTCTGCCACGCGGATGCGGGCCATGCTCTTATTTTCCCGTACAATGGGCCTGATGTCACGGGATATCTTGGGCCTCGAGGGGCGGATCGTCATGGTGACCGGGGCCGGCAGGGGCTTCGGCCGGGCCATCGCCCACGGCTACGGGCGCAATGGGGCCACGGTGATCGCCGTGGACCCCGACGTGGAGCTGGCTACGGGGGTGGCCTCGGAGGTGGAGGCCTTGGGGGCCACGGCCATCCCCATCCGGGGCGATATGAGCGTGGTTTTGGATGTGACCAGCACCTTTGAAAAGGTGGAGGAGCTTTTTGGGCTATTGGACGGTATCGTTCACGTGACCACCGCCGAGAGCAAGACCCCCTTCGTGGAGCTTCTGGAGGGGGAGTGGTACGACCTCATGAGCCAGGATGTGAAGTCCAGCCTGTATGTGCTCCAGCAGGGTTTGCGCCACCTGGCCGGGGGCGGGTTTGTCACCCTGGTGCTGCCGCCGGCGGTGCGCATAGAGCCCCATACCCTTTCCGTGCGCCGGGCGGTAGAGGGGCTCATCGAGGGGGTCACCCGGACCTTTCCCGGGGTGCGGGTGAACGGGGTGGTGCCCTCCCGGGACCCGGTTTCCGAAGCCTACGACCAGGCCTTGGTCCGGGCGGCCCTGGGCCTGGGTTCCATGGTTTCCGAAGGGGTCCGCGGGGTGGTGCTGGAGGTGGAGCTTCCCGAGCCTCCCCCGTCCCCCGAGATCTACGAGCTCCTTAGGGAAGTGCCATGAAGTGCCCTTACTGCGGTCATCCTGATACCCGGGTGGTGGACTCCCGCCCCTCCGATGAGGGGGCGGCCATCCGCCGTCGCCGGGAATGCCCCGCCTGTGGCCGCCGCTTCACCACTTACGAGCGCACCCAGCTGGAGCCTTTGATGGTGATCAAGCGGGATGGGCGCAAGGAGCCCTTTAACCCCGACAAGCTTCTGAGGGGGCTTCTTTTGGCGTGTGAAAAGCGCCCCGTGGACCCGGAGGTGCTCCGCCGCTTTGCCTACACCTTTGAGGACCAGGTGACGGGCCCGGAGATCACCTCCGAGGAGATCGGCCTGAAGGCCATGGCCTTTTTACGGGATCTGGACCACGTGGCCTACATCCGCTTCGCCTCCGTGTACCGGGAGTTTGATTCCGTGGAGCGCTTCATCGAGGAGATCCGCCGCCTGGGGGGTGTTGACAAGAAGGAGGGGGCTTGATAGCATAGCTTTTGCTGCGCGGGCGAAAGCCCAAGCAGGGGGATCTTGAAAAGGGGAGAGCAGAGGCGAACACCAAGAAGCCAATAACGCCTTCGGGCGTTTTTTGTTGGAGAGTTTGATCCTGGCTCAGGGTGAACGCTGGCGGCGTGC
>NZ_KZ672970.1 GCF_002964845.1 Thermus tenuipuniceus | reverse complement strand
TCCCCTTCTGGCGCTGGCAGGGGGAGCGGGCCGAGAGGCTTATGGCCCTGGCTCCCCGGCTCCCCTGGCCTCCTGAGCGGGAGGAGGTAGGAGCCTTCCTTTCCCTTTTCCCCGAGCTTTTGCCCCTTCTCCCCGACCTCTTCCGCCGGGTCTCCCGCCTGGCCCCGCAAGACCCCGATTTCCGCCTCTTCCTCCAGGCCCAGCTCCTCATCGCCGCCCAGACGGAGGACCCCTACGCCCTCTACGCCGCCTTGGCCCTGGACCTGCCCCACCTGGGCCCCGTCCGGGTGCCGGGCGGGGTAGGGGCGGTGGCCCAGGTCCTGGCGAAGGGGTTGGACGTGCGCTACCGGGCCCGGGTCACCCGGCTCCTCCTGAGGGAGGGGCGGGCCTACGGGGTGGAGGTGGCCTATGGGGGCAGGCGACGGGGAGAGAAAGAAGCGGTCTTCGGGGATTTCTTCCTTCTCAACCTGCCCCCCGAGCCCCTCCTCGGCCTTCCCGAGCGCATCCCTAAGGACGGCTGGGGAGCGTTCGTCCTCTTTGGGGTCCTCCCCTTCCGCCCAGACCCCCCCTACTACCGGCAAAACGCCCGGGAGCGCCCTTTCCCCTTCCTCTCCCTCTTCCCGGAAGGGGAGAAAACGGTCTTCTCCCTCTCCCTTCACACCCCCCTGGCCCTTTGGGAGGGGCTCTCCCTAGAGGCATACCGGGCCCTCAAGGTCCGCTGGCAGGAAAGGGCCCTGGCCCTAGGGGAGACCCTCCTCCCGGGCCTTAGGGAGGCGGAGCTCCTCTTCGCCGCCACCCCCCGCACCTACCGCCGCTTCGCGGGGCGGGTTTGGGTGGGGGGGTACCCCCAGACCCACCCCTTCCGCTTCCCCCGGGTGCGCCTTTTGGCCAACGTCCTCCGGGTGGGGGAGGGGGTCTATCCGGGGCAGAGCGTGCCTGCCGCCGCCCTTTCCGGCCTACGGGCGGCGCGGCTTCTCCTCAAGGCCCTGGGCCTCGAGGCCTTCCAGGGGGGAGCGCCCGAGCCCCTCGGCCGGGGATGACCTTCCCTGGAAGGTCGGAGAGGTGAGGGGCAGGAGGCCTTCCACATACCCTAGGAGGGCCTTGGCGGTGTACCCGTGCCGCTCCGTGAGGAGGTCCAGATGGGTGAGGCCGGGGAGGACCTGGGCCCGGGCGGGGGTGTTGGGGAAGGTCTCTGCCAGGCGGAAGCCTTCCGAGTGGGTCACGAGCCCCCGCCCCGCTCCCAAGGCCAGAACAGGGTAGGGGAGGGTCCTTGGCTTCAAGTCCGGGGCCACGTGGGGGTAGCCCGCCACCTCCAGGAGGAGGCGGTAGGGGAAATACCATTCGGAGAAGCCGGTTTCGGGCCGGGCAAAAACCCGGAGGAAGGCCCGGGGATCGGTGGCCTCCCCAGTGTCCCGCCACTCCACCGCGCGGCCCCTAGGGCCCCGCACGGTGAAGACGAAGCGCCCCTGAAGAAGGCCCAGGAGGCTCAGGCCCTCCCGGGCCCAAGCCCGGCCTGCGCTCACGCTGAAGGTGGGGAAGAGGCTATAGTGGTCATCCACCCGCAGGAGGGCCCTGGCCTCCCGGGTGGCCCGGTAGGGGCCGTAGGGCACGGGTTCCAGGGGGCGCCGGGCTGCTAGAAAGGCTTCGGCTTCCGCCATGGCCAGGTCCTTGGGGGTGAGAAAGGGCAGGCGGAAAACGGGGTCAGCCTGGCCTCGGAGGAGGTCTTCCAGCCCGGGGAGGCGGCCCAAGGGGGTAACATACCCCCCTCTCTCCAGGACTTCCCGGGGAAGGGGTTGCGGCGGGAGGTCTCCGTCCAAGAGGATGAGGCCCTTTAGCTTCTCCCCGTGGCGGAAAGCGTAGAGGGTAGCAAGGCTCGCTCCCAGGGAGTGGCCCGCCAGGACCACGGGGGCCCTTTGCCGGGCGGCCTCCACTGCCAGGTCCAGGTCCTGTAGGTGTACCTCGAGGCCCCAAGAACGAAGAGGGGTAAGGTCCGGCTCAGGAAGGTTTTGGTAGTAGGCCATGGGATCTTGCGTGAGGAAACCCCCGCGATCCTCCAGGCCGTTGGCCCGCCGCTCCCAGGCCCAGACCTCCAGCCAGGGGGCCTCCCGCCTGAGGTGTTCCGCCATGAGGGCGAAGTTGGTGCTCCCCCCGAGGAGGCCTGGCACCAGGAGGAGCACGGCCCTGGGGGCCTGGGTCTCGTGGACCAGAAGGTAGCTGTGATCCAGCTCGGGCCAGCCCGTGGGCGCCCCGGGAAGGACCCGGTACTCCTGAGCCAAGGCTAAGGCGAGGCTGACGGCCAAAGCGGGGACGCGCATGAAAGCATCCTGCACTCGGAAGGCGTGGCGCATAGGGTTTGGGGCCACACGTTGTCCCATTCAAGCCTTCCAGGCAGGCCTCAGAGGTGCTGGGCGTCGTACTTGCCCCCCCAGCGGCGCACCTCCCCCGTCGGCGTGAGGAGGAAACTGTTGCGGTCGTCCCTTACTTGGCGCTTCAGTACCTTGAGAACCTGCCTTCTGGCTTCCTTATCCAGGACGGGGAAGAGGAGCTCAAAGCGGTTTTGGAAGTTTCTGGGCATGGCGTCGGCGCTGGTGAGGTAAACCCGGAGGTTTCCCCCGGCGCCGAAGGCTGCCACCCGAGCGTGCTCCAGAAAGCGTCCCACCAAGCTCTTGGCACGGAACCCGGGGTGCAGGCGGGTAAGGGTGCTCCGCACCAGGAGGTCCACCCTGGCCCCGGCTTCCGCTGCCTGGGCCAGGCCCTCGAGGACCTGCGGATCGGTGAGATGGTTGAGCTTGAGGAGAATGCGGCCCTTTGGGTGGCTTTCCCGGGCGATCTCTTCCAGGAGAAGCCTGCGGATGGCCTCTCCCGTGCGCAAGAGGGAAAGCTCGGGGACCTTTTCCTCCCGCATGGCCTGGAAGAAGGCCCACACCTCCTTCACCACCTCAAGACGGGCGGTGAAGAGGGAGAAGTCCGTGTACAGGCGGCCGTTTTGCGGGTTGTAGTTGCCCGTACCCAGGTGGGCGTAGCCCCGGCCGTCGTGGGTGAGGAGGAGGAGGGCCTTGGCGTGCACCTTGCGCTCGGGTAGGGGCAGCACCTCCACTCCCGCCCGCAGGAAACGCAGGTACCAGTGGAGGTTCAAGAGCTCGTCAAAGCGAGCCCGCCCTTCCAAGAGCACGTGCACCCGCTTCCCCGCCTTGGCGGCCTGCAGAAGGGCCTCTGCCAGGGGGTTTTCCTCCCCGATGCGGTAAAGTGTGGCCCAGACCTCTGCCACCTGCGGGGCCAGGGCCTCCTCTGCAAAGCGCTCCACGGCCCCGTAGTCCGCGAAGGGGTGGTAGAGGAGAAGATCCCCATCCTGGAGATGGGCCAGGGGGCGCTTCAAGAAGCGGCGCGGGCGCTCGGGCTTCCTTGGGGGAAAGCGCCATTCCTTGGGCCCTTCCGCTACCAGGCGCTCCACCAAACTCAGGTTCAAGGGGGGCGGCACGGCAAAAACCTCTTGGGGAAGAAGGTCCAGGGTTTGCCGCAAGGCCTTTAGCCAGGCCTCGGGGAAACCCTCCTCCACCACCAGGAGGGTGGGCGTTCCTTCCTGTCGCGCTTCCAAGGACTGGGCCAATTCGTCCCAGTCTGCCCGGGCCCGCTCGCTCTCCAGAAGCCTTAGTACCCGGAACTCATAAAGGGGTCCTTCCTCAGGCAGGAAGAGGTCCGCCCTGGCCCGCATCAGAGCCCCCAGGCGCACGTAGGCGCCCTCCTGCCCAGGTACGGGGAGGAGGCGGGGGAGGTCTTGGGGTAGGCGCACCAGGTGGGTTTCCGAGGCGAAGTAGAGCGCCCCATGAGAAACGTCAGCGGCAGCCTCCCAAGGGATCAGATCGGTCTTGGGGGCCACCACCTCCGCCAGGTAGACCCGGAAGTAAAGCCAGTCCTCTTCGTCCAGATCCTGGGGCTCCAGGACCTCGAGGCGGGGATGGGCCTCCCTTAGCAAAGCCTGATAGCGCTGGTAGGCCAGCCTGGCCTGGGCGTGGGCCTCCTCCAGCAAGGCCCGGTGGTCCTGGCTTCCCCGCTTTTCCCAAAAGGGCTTGGCGATGCGGGCGGCGAAGAACTCATCCAGGTTGCGGCTCCAGATGGCGAGAAAACGCATCCTCTCCAGAAGGGGGAAATCGGGCCTCTCCGTCTGCAGGAGGACCCGGCGGTTAAACTGTAGCCAGCTGGCCTCGGGTAGGAGGTGCATTTTGTTAAAGATTACGCCCGAAGAAGGTCAGAAGGTGGTCAAGCCCCGTTCCCTGGCCATCATGGACCTGGGCTCGGGCACCTTCCGCCTGGTGGTGTACGAATATGAGCCTGGCCTTTCCTTTCACCTGGCGGACGAGTTAAGGGAGCCTGTGGCCCTGGGGGAGGGGCTTGCCCGGGGACGGATCCACCCCCAGGCCTTGGAACGGGGAAAGAAGGCCCTTAGGGCCTTTGCCGATTTTCTCAGGGCGGTAACCCCGGACGAGGTGCGCATTCTGGCCACCAGCGCCATCCGGGATAGCGAAAACGGCGGGGAGATTCTGGAGGAGGCCCTGGCCTTGGGGCTTTCCCCAAAGCTCCTCTCCGGGGAGGAGGAGGCCCAGCTGGGGGTTGTGGCGGTGGCCAATGCCCTGCCCCTGGGGGTTAAGGGGGAGGCGCTGGTGGTGGACCAGGGTGGGGGTAGCGCCCAGGTTTCCCGGATGCAGGCGCGCCGCTTCCTTTGGGGCAGGGCCCTTCCCTTGGGGGCGTTGCGCCTCACAGAGGCCTTCTTGGTTTCCGACCCCCCTGCCAAGGCGGAGGTAAAGGCCCTGGAGCGGGCGGTGGCCTCTCACCTAAAGGCCCTGCCCCTGGCCCCCGGTCTGCCCCTGGTGGGCCTGGGGGGGAATGTCCGGGCGGTGGCCCGGTTGCACCAGAAAAGGCGGGGCTATCCCCTGGATTTCGTGCACGGCTACTACCTCCCCCGGGAGGGGGTGGAGGAGCTTTACCAGGACCTGCTGAGCCTCAGCGTGAAGGCCCGGTCGGAACTTCCCGGCCTCCAGCCGGACCGGGCCAAGACCCTTCCCGCCACCTTGGTGTTCCTCCGCACCCTCCTGCGCCACACCCGGGCCCCGGGCCTTTGGCTGAGCGGGATGGGGATCCGGGAAGGGGTTCTCTTCCAGTCCCTCTTGCCTCCACCCCACCTCCTCCCCGATCCCCGGGCCTTTGCCGTGGAGAACCTGTTCCGCCGCTACCCCTTTCGGGCGGACCACCGGGACCGGGTGAAGGCCTTGGCTTTGGCCCTGTACCGTGGCCTTTCCCCCTTGCACGGCTACGGCCCGGAGGAGGAGCGCCTTCTCCTGGAGGCCGCCCACCTTCACGACATCGGTATGCACCTGGGCTACCACGAGCACCACAAGCACGGGGCTTACCTGGTCCTCTCCGAGCCCCTTTTGGGCATGTCCCACCGGGAGCAGGCCCTCTTGGCCCTCCTGGTGCGCTACCACCGGCGGGGGAAACCCTCCTTGGAAGGTTACCGGGGCCTCATGGCCCGGGGAGACAGCAAGAGACTGCTGCGCCTGGCGAGCCTCCTCCGCCTGGCGGAGATGCTGGAGCGCACCCGTTCGGGTCGGGTGAAGGGGGTAGGGGTGGAGTTGGGGGAGAGGGTGCGCCTGACCCTGGAGGCGGGGGAGGACCCCTGGGTGGAACGCCTGGAGGCGGAGAAGCAAGGGGGGCTTTTCCAGGAGGCCTTCGGGCTTCCCCTCGAGGTGGTGTGGGGAAGATAATGTCCCTATGGAGCTCCTCCTGGTACGGCACGCCCTGGCCTTGCCTCCCGAGGGAGAGGGGGAGGAGGCGGACCACCTTCGTCCCTTGGCTCCCCGGGGGGTGCGGCGGTTCCGCAAGGTGGTGCGGGGCCTTCGGGGGCTTGGGGTTAAGCTGGATCTGATCGTCACCAGCCCCAAGCGACGGGCCCTGGAGACGGCGGAGATTCTGGCCGATCTTCTGGAAGGGGAGAGCTGGGTAAGCTCCCATCTGGCAGCCCCTCCCTCCGAGGCCCTCCTGGCGGAGCTCCCCAAGGAGGGCCGGTTGGCCGTGGTAGGGCATGAGCCTTACCTCTCGGAGCTTCTCGTTTGGCTACTCCTTGGGGACTTTCTGGGACAGTCTGCCCTGGGCAGCCTCGAGGACCGCTTCCCCCTCAAGAAGGGCGGGGTGGCCTGGCTGGAGGGGGAGCCCCGTCCCGGGGGGATGGTCCTGAGGGCCTTTTTCCCTCCCAAGGTTTTCCGGATATGAGGGATGCCCGGGCCTGGGTGGAGCACCTGCGGGCGCACCTACCCGTGGCCCTTTCCGGGAAGGACCCCGAGGGGGTCCACCAGGTGCGGGTGGCGGGGAGGCGGCTTAGGGTCTACCTGGACCTCCTGGGCTGGCGGGTTTTGCGGGACGACCTCCGCCGCCTGGTGCAGGGGGCGGGCCGGGTGCGGGACCTGGAGGTGGTCCTAGCGGGTCCTTGGGCTCTTCCCCAGGGCTTCCGCCGCTTCCTGGAAGGAGAGCTCCACCTGGCCCGGGAGGCTCTTTCTCCCCTCCTTGCCTCTCCCTGGACGGCGGCCCTCCTCGGGGCCCTGGAGGTCCTTCCGCCCTTGGAGGAGGGGCAAGCCCTTCGGGCCTTGGGGCGCCTCGAGGCCAAAGCAAAACGCCGCTGGAAAGCCCTGTCCCTCAATCCCTCGCCCGAAGCTCTCCACGCCTACCGCCGGGCCCTCCGGCGGGTGCGCTACGCCAAGGAGTTCTTAGGTCTCCCTAGCAGGCGAGAAAAGATCCTTCAGGAGGCCCTTGGAAACCTGCAGGATCTGGAGGTCCTCCTGGGCCTTTTGGAGGCTTTCCTCTCCCAGGGCGCAGACCGGGAAGTCCTAGCCCTCAAGGAGGCTCTGCTTGTTGAGCGGGAAAAGAATATGGCCGAGGCGCTAGAGCGTCTCGGCCTGGCCTAGCCCCCTTGCGGAGCCCTCAGAGGGAGCGCCGCAGGAGATCCTCCCAAACGGGGTTCAGGGCCACGGTTCCCAGCTCCTTCACCGTGGCCTGCTTGCCCTCCTTCACCGAGACCTGCCAGAGCCGCACCACCTTGGCGTTGAGGTCGGCGGTTACCGCATAGAGGTTCTCCTTAGCCGCCAGGTAGCGGGCAACCTCGGGGTCCTCCTGGGCCGCCCTTGCCACGAAGCCCGGGGCCCAGACCCGGAGGTGGAAGAAGATGGCCCCGCCGTAGTTCCCCTGGGCCAGGGACTTGAGGCTGTTCTTGGTGAGGGCGTAGTTCACCTCCGGGGTGGCCTGGCCGCCAAAGATGAGGGCCACCGCTTCCTCCTTGGGGGAGAGGGGACCTACCTCCTCTGGGCTGGCGAAGGGGGTCACCTGGAGGCGGCGGTTGCCTTCTAGGTCCAGGTACCCCGCCCCAATGGCCCCCACCAACGCGGCGCAGATGGAGGTGTTGTTGGTGAGGACGTGGACGCTTTTAAAGCCCAAAGGCCCCGCCATCACCTGGCCGAAGGCCTTGCCGGTGTAGGACCTGAGGGCGTAGTGCTCCCCTAGGGTGAGCCCCTGGGCCTCGGCAGCCCCGCCTACAGCCATGCTCATCAGCAATGCGGTCAGAATAGGTTTTTTCATCCTCTTCCCTCCTCGTCCCGGGGCGTTTGTCCCCAGCGACATGGATAGTATACAGGGGTATGGTATACAGATTGTCAAGAAACCAGGACACTTTCCATAGCTAACCGCAGGTGATCTTTGAGGGGGATGGCCTCGAGGCCGCGCTTGGCCTGGAGGGGCTCCAGGAATAGGGAACGCTCCTCCCGCCTGGCCCCATGGCTCCCGTTTCCCCCGTGCACCCGCACCCCCGTAGGTAACGGAAGGAAAGGCCTGCCCGGTAGGCCCTGAGCCACGGGTCCAGATGGACCTCGAGGCCCACCCCTTCGGGAAATGAAGGCTGCCCCTAGGCGCCTTGGGTCGGGGAGGGTCAGGAGGCCATGCCACCCCACGCGGATCCGGTCCGGAAGGTGGCATGGCCTCGAGGACCAGCTTCTCCCCTGGCAAGGGCCGGGGCGCCTTGCCCATGGCCTTTCTGTCAGGGGGCTTAGCTCTCGCAGGCCCGGCAGGAGAGGAGGAGGTCCCGGCTGTAGGCCTGAGCGGCGCTGGTGCTGAACTGGTAGTAAAGGGCCTTCAGGCCGCTCCGCCAGGCGTGCAGGTAGAGCTCGTTCACATCCTTGGGCGGGGCCTCGGGGTGGATCACCAGGTTAAGGGACTGGCCTTGATCGATGTGCTTCTGCCTCCCCGCCGCAAGGTTCACCAGGGTTTTCTGGGACACTTCGGCGAAGGTCTTAAATACGTCCTTCTCTTCGTCTGTGAGGAAGTCCAGGTGTTGCACGGAGCCGTTGTGCTCCAAGATGCTTCGCCAAACCTTTTCCTCATCCTTACCCTTTTCCCTCAGGAGCTCCTCCAGGAAGGGGTTCTTGAAGGGCACCCTGGCCTTTTGTAGGTCCTTCAGGTAGTAGTTGCTGGTGTAGGGCTCGATGGAAGGGGAAACCTGCCCCAGGATGAAGGAACTGGACTTCGTGGGGGCTACGGCCAACAAGGTGGCGTTCCGCCGTTCCATGACCTCGGCCAGCTCGTCCTCGGGATGGCGCGCCCGGAGCCAGCGGCTGGCCTCCTCCGCCTTTTCCCGGATGGTCTTGAAGATAAGGCTGTTGAGGTGGATGGCCTCCGGGCTCTCCAGGGGGATCCCCTTGGACTGGAGGTAGCTGTGCCAGCCCAGGACGCCGATGCCGATGGCCCGGTAGCGCCGGGTGAAGCGCACCGCCCGATCCATGTAGGGGATGCCCTCCGCCTTCAGGAGGAAGTCGTCCAGCACCGAGTCCAAAAAGACGGTTAGGGTCTCCACTGCATCCGTGTCCTTCCACTCGTCGAAGTGGAGGAGGTTCAGGGAGGAAAGGCAGCAGACGAAGCTCTCCTCGGGGTCCGAGGGGAGCATGATCTCGGTGCAAAGGTTGCTGGCGTGGATGGTCTTGCCGAGCTTTTTGAAGATCTCGGGGGCCTGGCGGTTGGCGTTGTCCCGGAAGAAGAGGTAGGGGATGCCCACCTCTGCCCGGCTCTTGAGGACCTGTGCCCAACGCTCTCGCTTTTCCCGGTCCCCGGCGACCATGGCCTCCAGCCAAGCGTCCCCCACCGAAACGCCCCAGAAGAGAGACTGAACGGGGGAGTTCTCCCGCTGGATCCTAAGCCACTCGGGGAAATCCGGGTGCTCCATAGGCAAGTAGGCGGCGCACTGGCCTCGGCGGGTGGAGCCCTGGTTGAAGACCTCGATGACTCGGTCGAAGAGGGAGGCGAAGGCATAGGAGCCGTTGCTCTCCCCGTTGTCCCGGATGGGGGCTCCCCGGGGCCTCAGCTCCCCCAGGTACACGGAGGTGCCCCCGCCCTGCTTGCTCATCATGCCGATCTCCGCCACCGCCCTCAGGATGGAGGCGGTGTCGTCCTCCACGTAGGTGCCGTAGCAGGAGATGGGAAGCCCCCGCCTGAGGCCGTAGTTGGCCCAGATGGGGGTGGCCAAGGAGTACCAACCCTTGGCCATGTAAGCCTGGAACTTCTGGGAGAAGCCCTCAATGCCCGTGAGCCGCTCGGCGTGGTCGGCGATCTGCTTCACCCTCTCCTCCACCGTTACCCCAGGGAGGAGGTAGCCCCGGCTCATGTAGAGCCGGGTCCACTCGTTGGCCCAGTACCAGGGCCGGTATTCCCGCTTGGTCTTGGTCATGTTGCGCCTCCTAAAAGAGCTCGTCCGGATCAAAGCTCTGCACCCGGCGGGCGTAGGCCACGCTCCGCTTGTTGAAAAAGTCCACCTCTTTGTCCGCGAATAGCTCCAGGTCAAACCACTCCGTGCCCTTCAGGGCCTCCTCCCGCACGGGGAAGGAGGCGGGGAGGCCGTGGAGGGAGAGGACCTGATTGTACCGCCACTTTAGGAACTCCCAAACCTCCTCCCTCTTCACCGCGGCCACGTCCCCTTGGACGAAGATCCAGTCCAGAAGGGCCTCTTCCGCCTGGAAAAAGCCCTGGGCCCTTTCCTGGGCTTCCTCGGCAAAGGGGGGCCCGAAGAGGTCGGGCCTTTCTTCCCTGAGGAGGCGGAGGAGCTCCACCCCAAAGAGGCCGTGGAGGTTTTCCTCCTTGCTGGTGGCCTCGATGGCGTTGGAGATCCCCTTGAACCAACCCAGGCGTTTGTTCAAGGCCATGAGCACGTAGAACTGGGAGAACAAGGAGACGTGCTCCGTGAAGGCGGAAAAGAGGAGGAGGGCCAAGGCGTAGTCCCTGAGGGTCCCCTTGCGGGCCACCTCCAGGGTCGAGGCCAGCTGGCGGTGCCGGTCCCTAAGGGCGGTTTCCTCGGCCACCGCCTGGACGAAGCGGTCCTCGAGGCCCAAAAGCCCCAGGAGGTGGGCGTAGGCGTTGGCGTGGCGCACCTCGCTTTCCGCGAAGGTCATCCCCACCTCCGCCACCTCTGGCTTGGGGAAGACCTCGTAGACCCGCGCCCAGAAGAGCTTCACGGAAAGCTCCACCTGGGCGATGGCGAGAAGAGAGCGCTCCACCAGGGAACGCTCCTCGGGGGAGGCCAGGGCGTAGTTCTGAAGATCCGCGGTATAGCTGAACTCCGTGTGGAGCCAGTAGCTGTGGCGGATGGCGTCCCGGAAGCGGAGAAGGCTTGGGTACTCGTAGGGGCGGTAGTGAGGTCTAGGTTCCGTCAGCATGCGGCCCTCCTTGTGAACTGCTCCAAAGCTCCCTTAGCCTTTGGGCGGCTTGCACCATGTTGCGGAGATTGGCCAGCGCTTCCTCGGATTTACGGGTTTTGAGGCCGCAGTCGGGGTTGATCCAGAGCCTCTCCGCAGGCAGGTGGCGAAGATAGGTTTGGAGACGAGCCAACATCTCCTCCACCGGAGCCTCCAAGGGGGAGTGGACGTCGAAGGCCCCGGGGCCCAGCTCCAAGGGCAGGCCGGATAGGGCCTCGAGGAAGCGCCCATCCTGTCTGGCTCCCTCAAGGCTCACCACATCCGGGTCCATGGCCTCCAGAAAGGGTCTTAAGGCGGCGTAGTCGGAATAGCACAGGTGCTGGTGCACCTGCACTCCAGGCTCCAGATCGCCCACCACCCGCAAGAAGGCTTCCCCCACCAAGGCCAGGTAGCCGGGGTGGTCCTCGGCCCGCAGGGGGAGTTTCTCCAGGAGGGCGGGCTCGTCCACCTGCACCACCCGGATGCCATGGGCGGCCACCTCCCTTACCTCTTCCCTCAGCGCCTCCGCCAGGGCCAAGACGGCCTCCCTAAAGCTCACCCTCTCGGGTAGGTAGCTCCAGGCTGCTAAGGTGATGGGCCCCGTGAGAATGGCTTTAACCGGCTTGTGGGTGAGGCTTTGGGCGTAGAGGGTTTCCCATAGGACCAAAGGCTCCCGGCGCCGGGGTGGGGCAAAGAGGATGGGGGGGCGCCAGATCCGGCTCCCGTAGGAGAGGACAAACCCCTTTTGGGTGGTGTAAAATCTCTCCAACCTTTCTGCGAAAAACTCCACCATGTCGCTCCTCTCGGGCTCCCCGTGGACCAACACGTCCAGGCCCAGCTCCTCCTGAAGACGGATGTTTTTCCGAATGGCCTCCTGGATTTCCTGCCTATAGGCGGCCTGGTCCAAATCCCCGGAGCGTAGCCGCTTCCTGAGGCTCCGGAGCTCCTTGGTCTGGGGGAAGCTCCCGATGGTGGTGGTGGGGAAAGGGGGGAGGCCTAGGTCCTTTTGGGCCTGCCTCCGCACCTCCCTGGGGGGCCTTGGAGGAGGTGGAGGGGGGAGGCTCTGGTCCCAGGTGGGGGGAGGAGTGTACCAGGCCTGGGCTTCTTCTGGGGCTTCCCCCCGGAGAAGGCCTTTGAGGAGGGCCAGTTCCCTTAGGCGCTCTTCCGCAAAGGCTAGCCGGCCTGCAAGTTCCGGCGGGAGGAGCTCCGCCACCTTCCAGGGCAGGTGGTATAGGGGGGCCTTGGGGGCCAGCCACACCTCGCGCCCTGCCTCCACCAGGGGGCCTAGGTCTTTGCGGAGGCGCAAGAGGTCCGTCCGCCACACGGAAAGCCCTTCTATCACCCCCAGGACCAAGGCCGTTCCCGAGGACACCTTTGGCCAAGGCGCTCCTGGCTCATACACCAGGCCCAGTCCCCTCAGGGGCAGGCCGGCCAGGGCCTCGGCCACCTGGGGCCTTAGGGGTAGGTAATAGGTGAGGAGGACCAAGGGAAACTGGGCCCCCAAGAGGCGGTAAGGCCTCAGGAGGTGGGGCAGGTCTTCCTGCGCCCCATCCAGGATCAAGGCGGGCTCCTGCAGGAGGACCGGTCTTCCCGAAGCCCCTTTCAGGAGTTCGGCATAGGCCTCCCCCAGGGCCTCCAGGTGGGCTTGGAGCTCTGTGGGGGAGGTGGGCGGGTTTTGCGCCAGCCGCACCAGGGTGTAGGGGCCGATGAGGGTGGGAAGCCCTTCCCCAGAATCCGCATCCCGGCCCACGGGGTAGGGGAACCAACCGGGCTGGGGCTCGTAGCGGGGTTTTTCCGGCAGCCGGGGTACCAGGTAGTGATAGTTGGTGCCGAACCACTTCCTTAAGGGAAGGGCTCCCTTGCCCCGGGCCAGGGCGTAGTAGGCCTCGAGTTCCCCCGCGGGCACCGCGTAGAGGCCCAAGGCCACCGCCAGGTCCAGCATGGGGTCGTAAAGGCTGAGCTCCCCTGTGGGGTGGAGGTCCACGGCCTCCCGATAGGCGGTTGCCCTTAGGCCCTCCAGCTCCTGCAAGCCCGCTAGGAGCTTTTCTTGCGAGAGGAGCCCCGACCAGAAACCCTCCAAGAGCCTTTTGTACTCCAGGTTAGGGCCCAGGCGGGGTAGACCAAAGCCCAGGGTGTGGATCATCCCTCCCCTCCCAAGGGGGGCACGGGAACGGGGCGCCCCCTTTCGTCCACCGCCACCAGCACGAAGCCCCCCCTGGCCGCCAGGTAGGCTTCTTTACCCGCTTCTATGGGCTCCACCCACATCTCCACCTCCACCCGCATGGAGGTGCGGCCCACCTCCACCACCTGGGCCTTGAGCTCCACGATGGAGCCCAAGGGCACCGGGCGCTTGAAGTCCACCGCATCCGAGTGGACGGTGACCACCTTGTGCCGGGCGTGGCGGGTGGCGGCCACGAAGGCCGCTTGGTCCATCCAGGCCAAGGCGGTACCGCCAAAAAGGGTTCCGTAATGGTTGGTTTCCCCAGGGAAAACGATATGCACCATGCGCGTTTCCTTCATGCGAAACTCCCCGCATCCTTCCCCCGAAGGGAAAACCCCCTTTTGTCAGGGAAGGGCAAACCCCTGTTGCCTTACGCCGATAGCCGCTTGGCCCCACGGCTCTGGGCCACAGTTTGTGAGGGGGTTAAGGGTCTAGGGTCCCACAGGCATCACCACCTTCACCCTTGCCTCGAGGGCTACGGGGCAAGGCCGCGAAGCGGGTACTCGGGCTTCCGGACGGGGCCGGTTACCGTTGCGGGACAGCGCCGGACTTGCACCGGACTTCCCCCACCGCCAAAGGGCGTCCAGACCTGTCGGCCTGGCATCGCGGCCAGGACACCCTAAGTCTTGGGCGTCCTGGGGAGTAAGCTACCATAGATTGAGGCTTGGGTCAACGGCGCCGCTCCCTAGGGAGGGTTGGCAAAAGGGGTAGGAAAACCCAAGAGCCCGCGGGGATTGCCCCCCAGGCAAGGGGCTTTGGCCCTTGCCCATGGGCTTTTGGGTGCCCATAAGGTACTTAGGCCGCCCCGTTAGGAGCGGCCCGAAAGGAAGGAAGGTCCGCCAAGCCCTTAAGCCCAGACGTCCTCAGGGTGCCGCATCCCCGTGGGCCGGGCCTTCAGGATCTCCAAGGCCTCCTCCTCGCTCATCACCGGGTTCTGGTAGCGGATTCCCATGGCCTCCCCCATGAGCCGGAAGACGTGGGTGTTGTCCACCAGGCCCAGATTCAGGAAGCGCAGGCCCTGCCCGTAGAGGGCCAGCATCACTGGGCTTGCCGTGTGCTGCCCGGAGCTCCAGCCAATGTTGGGCCGCTCGGGCTTCTGGGCGTTTTTCTGCACCATGGCCCAGGACATGGTGTTGTCCGGCTGGATGCCATACCGCACGCCGTCGGGGCGGTATGCCTTCTTGGCGATGGCCTCCACCACCATCTGCGCTTCCTCGTCGGAAAGGACCACCCCCTTCATGGCCCGGTAGGCCTCCTTCACCTGGCCCGCGTCGGGGTTGGCCCCTAGGACCCGGCGCATGTGCTCCAGGCTGGCCTTCTGGGCCTCGAGGAGGTCAATGCCCGCGGAGCTTTCCAGGTAGCTCCGACCCGCCCCGTACAGGGCTCCCACCCCAGTGGCGTGGTCCGCGGCCAGGATGAGGAGGGTGTCGGGGTTGCGGTCCGCGAAGGCGGTAAGGACCTCGAGGGCCTCATCCGCCGCCAGCACGTCCCACAGGGTGGCCGCAGGGTCGTTCAAGTGGTTGCTGTGGTCGATCCGGCCCGCCTCTACCTGGAGGACAAAGCCGTTGCGGTAGGAGGCCAGGCGGGGCAACGCTGCCTGGACCATCTCCTTGAGGCTGGGCACCTTCACTCCCTGGAAGCGGCGGTCCACCTCGTAGGGCACGTGGCTATCGGAAAAGACGCCCAGGAGCTTGGAGCTGTTGGAGCGGGCCAGTTCCTCTGGGGTGCGCACCACTCCATACCCCGCCTGGGCGAAGGCGGCGTACAGGTCCTTCTTGTCCTTGCGCTTTTCGGGGTTGAAAAACCGGTCCCCGCCTCCCAGGTAGACCTGGGCCTCAAACTCTAGGTACTGCTCAGCGATCCTTTCCTCAGCGTTGCGGTCGGGGTTGGAGACCACGAAGCTGGCTGGGGTGGCGTGGGTAACGGTGGTGGTGGTCACCAGGCCCACCGCCTTGCCCACCTCCTTGGCCGCAGCGAAGAAGGGCTTGAGCCGGGTGCCGTCCGCGTGCACCGCCAGGCCCCCGTTTACCGTTTTGACCCCGCAGGAGAAGGCGTTGCCAGCGGCGCTGGACTCGGTGACGTAGCTGGTGAGGCTGTAGGTGTTCATGAGGCCGTTGGGGTAGCGGGCGAGGAGCCTTTCTAGGGCCAAGGTCCTGCCCAGCCGCCTCCGGGCGTAGGCCTGGGCGATGGCGTAGTCCTCCCAGGAGAACCCATCGTAGATGAAGACGATGAGGTTCCGGTACCGCCGGCCAAGGCTGGGGGTGTTCTGCTGTGCCCCTTGGGCCCCGCCTTTGGGCAAAAAGGCCAGGGCGCCGGCCGCCAACCCGCTCTTGAGGATGTCCCTGCGTTTCATCCGCCACCTCCAAGGCCAGGGTAGGGGGTCTGTGTCATGCCCGGGTCAGGGGGTAACATGGTAGCCATGACCGACAAGAGCCTTGGCCGCTTCTATGCCCTGGCCCAGGAGTTTTGGTTCCAGCTTCCTCCTCAGGCCCGCTTCCGGCCCCTCGAGGACGGAAAGGTCTTTACCCGCCACAAGGAGCTCATGAGGGGCTGGGTGGACCAGGTGGTCCAGGGCTTCTACGACACCCTCTTCGCCCACCCAGCTACCCGAGCCGTCTTCCGGGAAGGGGAAAGGCCCGCCCGGGAGAAGACCCTTAGGGACTGGTACCTGCGCACCGTAGAAGGACCCTTCAACGGCCAGTACTTTGCCTGGCAAACCCTGGTGGGCCTGGTGCACGTGCGCCGGGGGGTGACCAACGCCATGATGGCCGCCATGTGGAACTGGGTGGTGGAGACCGTGGGCCGCTTGGCTCGGGAGGGGCTTCCCCAAGAGGAGGCCCAGGCCCTGGCCGACGCCTGGCGCAGGCTGGGTTTCACCGTCATGGCCTTGATCTCCGAGGGCTACCTCCACGCCTACCTCGAGGCCCTGGCCCAGGCGGAAGGGGTGGAGGTGGGGGCGTTCCTCAGGCGGGCCCAGGAGGAGGCGGCCCGCCTCCTCAGAAGCCTCTCCCCAGGCTAAGGCCATGCTGCGGATTCCCCGGCTGGTCCTGGCTGCTCCCCACTCCGGGGCGGGAAAGACCACCCTGGCCCTGGCCCTCCTCCAGGCCTTGGGGGAGCGGGGTCTTAAGGTCCAACCCTTCAAGGTGGGGCCGGATTACGTGGACCCCAGCCACCTCGAGGCGGCCTCCGGGCGAAGGGTTTACAATCTAGACGGCTTTTTCCTGGACGAAACCGGCCTCCTTTCCCTTTTTCAGCATGGAGCCAAGGGAGCCGACCTGGCCCTGGTAGAGGGGGTCATGGGGCTCTTTGACGGCAAGGATCCTATGGGCCAGGTGGGTTCCACCGCCCAGGTGGCTAAGCTTCTTAGGGCCCCCGTGGCCTTGGTGGTGGATGCCTCCGGCATGGCGGGTTCCATCGCTCCCCTGGTGCAGGGCTTCCGGGCCTTTGACCCTGGGGTCCAGGTGGTGGGGGTCTTCGCCAACCAGGTGGGCTCAGCCCGGCATGCGGAACTCCTGAGGGAGGTCCTCGGCCAGGTGGGCCTGCCCCTTTTGGGCTGGCTTCCCCAAGATCCCACCCTGGAAATCCCGGAGCGCCATCTGGGCTTGGTGCTTGCGGGGGAGATACACCCGCCCCTGGCTGCCTTGCGCCGGGCTTTCCAGGTGGACCTGGAAGCGGTCTTGCGCCTGGCCACCTCCGCCTTGCCCTTGCCCGAGGCTCCCTCTTTCCTCCCCGAGAGGAGGCCGGCCTGGGTGCGGGTGGCCTACGCCTGGGACAAGGCCTTTCGCTTTTACTACCCCGAGGCCCTGGAGCTTTTGGAGGTCATGGGAGCGGAACTTATCCCCTTTAGCCCCCTAGGGGATCCAGCCCCCCCCGAGGCGGAGGCCCTTCTCCTTGGGGGTGGCTACCCCGAGCTTTTCGCAGAGGGGCTTGCGGAAAACCAGGCCATGCGGGAGGCCATCCGTCGTTTCCCTGGCCCGGTGGTGGCGGAGTGCGGGGGGTACATGTACCTCTCCCAGGGGCTTTGGGTGGTGGAGGACTTCTTTCCCATGGTGGGCCTGGTTCCCGGTGAGGCCCATATGACGGAAAAGCCCATCCTGGGCTACCGGGAGGTGGAGGCCGTGAGGGATAACCCGGTGGCCCAAAGGGGCGAGGTCTTCAAGGGGCACGAGTTCCACTACGCTCGGATGGAATCCCCTCCAAGCCCCGCCTGGCGGCAGGTGGGAGGCCAGGGGGTGGAGGGTTACACGGACGGGCGCGTCCTGGGAAGCTTTGTCCACCTTTATCTGCCGGCCCGCCCGGAGGGAGCCGGAAGGTTCCTGGCCTTGGCCCATAGGAAGGCTAAGTTGCATAGACCCACGGGGAAGCCTTGGCTGCTTTAGACCCCTTCTTGAAGGATAGGGATTAGTTCAGGTCGTACCAGCTCGGCGGGTGGGGTTTTGCCCTCCCTTAAGAGGAACCGCACCTTGGTCATGCTGATGGAGGTCCGCCTTTCCCGATGGTGGTCGGGGCAGGTATTTTCCGAGGCGATCCCACCGCAGAGGGGGCAGTGGAAGACCGCTTTGACCTTCACGATCTCGATGCCTAAGGGGGGAAGCTGGTCAAAGATGCGGTGGGCTGCGTAAGGATCGTAAAAATCTCCTGCCCCTGCATGATCTCGGCCCACCAAGAAATGAGTGGCCCCGAAGTTCTTGCGCACAAGGGCGTGGAATACCGCTTCCCGGGGCCCAGCGTAGCGCATAGGGGTGGCGAGGCCGAAGAGGACCACCCGCTCCCCGGGCAGGAACCCTTCTATAAGGGTCTGGTAGGCTTTTACAATCACCTCAGTGGGAAAATCATCCTCCTTTTTGGCCCCCAGGATGGGGTGGACCAGGACGCCATCGGCCAGCTCCAACCCCAGCCGGATCAGATACTCGTGGGCCCGGTGAGGAGCATTGCGGGTTTGGAAGGCCACCACCTTGCGCCATCCCCTTTGCTGGAAAAGGGCCTGCACCTCGTCTGGGGTCTTTTCCAGAGGTCCTCGAGGCCTCCAGGCCAACACCTCTACTCGTCCTCCGAGGGCGTAAGGCCCCTTGGCTAAGAGCTTCTTGACCCCGGGGTGGTCCTCGCTTTCCGTACCGAACACCTGCCGGGACAAGGTCTTCAAGTCCAGCTCGTAGGCGTCCTCCACCTGGAGAAGGGCCACCGGCTTTTCCCGGTGCGTGAGGACCACCTGATCCCCCTTGCCCACCCGGGGTCGCTCCTGGAGCTGGAGGAGGATGGGAATCGTCCAGACCGCTCCCGAAGGGAGGCGCATCTCCTGGGCCACGGAAAGGGTTTCCTCCCGAGTCATAAAGCCTCGCACAGGGTGGAAGGCTCCTGTGGCCAGGTTTTCTAGGTCTAGCCGCTCGTCCTCGCCAATGGTCACCTGGGGTAGGGTTTCCACCATGGTCAAACCTCCGCAACGGCCCAAGCCCGTGGCGTTTTTTGGAGAACGTCAAAGACCTCCACCACCTTGCCGATCACCCAGACCGCTGGGGCGGCCACCTCCACCTTTCCCTCCGCCACCTCTTCCAGCCGGCTTAACACCCGCACTTCCTCGGGGGTGGTGGCCCTCGCCACGAAGAGGCAAGGTTCCTTGGGATTCCTTCCCAACCGGATAAGCTCTTGGGCAATCCATGCCCGCCTTCTCACCCCCATGAGGACCACCAGAGTGGGTACCTTGGCGGAGGTGCTTAGGTCCGGGTATCCCAGGTACTATCTCCACTGCCACCCCATGGGCGCTGAGGAAAAGCCCTTCCTCGCCCCCTCTTCCGAAGACGAAGGGGTCCCCTCCCTTGAGCCGGACCACGAAGGGGTGGGTCTGGGCGTAGTGGAGGAGAAGCCGGTGGATTTCTTCCTGCTTGCCGCTTTCTCCTTCCGCCTTGCCCACCTCCACCCTTTTCCCCCGGATTAGGGCCAGGATCCTCCCGTCCACCAGCCGGTCGTGGAGGACCACCGGGGCTTCCCTGAGGAGCCGGTAGGCCTTCAGGGTGAGGAGGTCGGGATCTCCTGGCCCGGCTCCCACCAAGTAGACCTTAGCCATGGGCCACCCCCCGCCAGACCAGCTGGGCACCGATGAAGAGAAGCCAGAGGAGGAGGGCTACCGGGAAGTGGTAGCCGGTGTCCAGAAAGAGGACGGGGACGTCGGGTCTTTCCTCCAAGAGGAGATGGAGGACCACCACGTCCTCTGCTTGGAAACTGCACGTGAAGCATGGCTTTTGGCTTTCCACCAGCGCTTCCCGGATAAGGGCCCTTGCGCTTTTCACCTTGTCCATGGCTAAACCTCCGCAAGCACTTCCTCCACCTTTTCCTTGGCCCTGGCCAGGCCTGCCTCCGGATCCAGGTCCAGTTCCTCTAAAGCCAGATCCACGAGTCGGTACCAAAGCTGTTTGCGCTCCGCATAGTCCGGGACCCCCGCTATCCGTGGCCTAAGGCTGCGCAGGTACGCTACGAGCTCTCCGTACTCCGGGCCCAAAACCTGGAGGAGGCGCTCCTTTAGGCGCACCGTCAGGGCGGGGGCTGCGCCGGAGGTGGAGAGGGCCACCACCAGCTCCCCCCTTCGCAGCACGGCGGGGAAGATGGCGGAGGCGTTTTCCGGATCGTCCACCGCCACCAGAAAGACCCTTCGCCTTTCCGCCTCCGCTTTGACCCTGGGGTGGATGGACTTGTCCTTGGGGTGGCTCACCACCAGGTAAAAGCCTTCTAGATCCCCTTCTTGGTAGCTCCGGGGGATCCAGCGGATCCTTCCCTCCCTGGCTAAACCTGCCAGGTTCCAGTGGTCCTCCGGGGCCAAGACGGTGACCTGAGCCTGGGCCTCGAGGAGAGCGTGGAGCTTGGCCCCCGCTTCTGGGCCGCCAGCGATGAGGAGGACCGGCCTGTTCCTCAGGTCCAACATGAGGGGAAAGTAGGTCATGTCACCTCCTGGCACAGGCGTAAGAAACCCTGGAGCATGCTTCCTAGCCGTTCCTGCTCGTCCACGTAAAAGGGTTGCACTCCCCATTCCCTTAAGGCATCTGCGGTGACCCGGCCCACGGCTAGGGTCTTCACCTCGTGATGGAAGGTTCTCCTCAGCTCCATAGGCTCCCTGGCTCCCTCAAACAGGAACTCCACCTGGATGGCGGCCACGAAGGCCACTGCATCCACCTCGCCAGCGAGGATGGCTTTTTCCAGGTGGCGGATGCCCTCGGGGTCCGGCAGGTGGCGGTAGGGCATGAGGGGAAGGACCTGGTAACCCCTTTCCTCCAAGGCCTGCTCCAGGGCGGGTAAGGGTTTGCCGTAAAGCTGGAGGGCCGCCACCCCTGGCCCTTGGGGTAGGAAGGGCAGGAGGCTTGGCGTGGTCCCGTCCCCTATCCCATGGGGAGGAAGGCCAAGCTCCCTCAGGACCCGGGCGGCCTTGGTTCCCCGGGCCAGGCGGTGGGCCCTTTTCAGGGGCTCCTGCAGGGACAGTCCAAAGGCTCGGCCCCCTCCACCAGGTCCCTTACCCCCACCCCGGTGGTGGCCACCAGGAGGTCTACCCCCTCCGCCAGGCGCCGGAGGTGATCCCAGTATTCGGGCACCGGCACCTTCTCCGTGGCCTGTACGGGAAAGAGGAGGGGGGTAAGCCCCAGTTTTTCCGCCAAAATCCGGAACTCCTCCTTCCTGCGCAAACCGGCGTAAGCGATCCGCATTCTCCCTCCCAAGGTCCTCAGACCGCGCACTCCCCACGGCCTAGCTGGACCCGGAAAGCCTGCCCATCCGCTCCCAAGTCCTGGTAGAACTCGGGAGCTTCCTCATAGGGGGGGATACTCTGGAGGTCCTCCAGGAGGGGCCTGAAGGAAGCGGCCCCCACCCGGTCCAGATAGGCCTGGAAGCTTTCCCCGTTTTGCCGTTCCTTCAGGTAGCGCTGAAGGATTCGTTCCACCGCCTCCGGGGTGCGCCTGGCGGGGATGCGGGCCACCACCTGGCCAAAGCGGGCCTCGCCTTCCCGGGTGCGCCCCCCCCAGGAGGAGGGTGTGGTGGGGAACTTCCCTTTCCTCCACCTTGCGGCTCGACCCGTAGAAGCCGATGTCGGCGATATGGTGCTGGCCGCAGGAGTTGGGGCAGCCGGAGATCTTTATAGCGCTCGGCCACCTTCGCCAGGACCCTCAGGGCCTTCGGGCTGATCCGTCCTACGGGGAGTTTGATGCGGACCATGTGGTGCTCGGGCCTGCCCCGGATGCCGTAGATGCCGTTTTTCAGGCGATAGACCCGGAAGTCCTCCGGATCCTCCTCCCCCGCCTCGAGGCGGGCGATCATGGCCTCCAGGTACCGGATCTCCGCTTCCGCTGCCTGGCTTAGGCCGATTCCTGTGGGGCGCAGGGCTTCCTTCATTTCCGCCTCCGTCCCCCGAAAGGGGGTTGGCGGCATACTATACCATTGAGTGTATGAAAGTCAAGGGTATTGGGCCCTGGAAGGGTGGGCAGCCTCGGCTCCCAAACCTGGCCGGAGGTGCTTCCCCTGAGGTTTGAAAGGGGCCTCTCCCCGTTGTGCCTCTAGGGTTTGAACCCGGACAAACACATGTGAGACGCTGAAGGGGATAAAAAGATGGGGAACCGACCCTGCGGAGGTTCCCCCTATGCAGCTTACCACGGTTGGCAAAGACCTGTGGCGAGGAGCTAAGGAAGCGCAGACTCTGGCCGAGGCCGGAGCGGGCGACCCGGATGTCCAGGAACGCCTTCGCAAGGTGAAGTTGGTGAAAGCCTTGCGGGAGGGCAAGAGGAGCTGGGATGAGGTCCAGGAGCTTTTGGGCATCAGCCGGGCCACCTACTACCCTTGGGAAAGGGCTTTGAGGGAGAAGGGGCTAGCCGGACTCAAACCCAAGTCCCGCCTTCCTAAGCTTTGCCCACGAGGGTGAGGGAGGTACAGGCGGAGCTTGATACCTACCTGGACTACTACAACCGCAGGAGGCCCCACATGGCCCTGGGCGGCCTTGCCCCCTTGGAGTTCTTAGCTAAGATACGGAGGGACTCGGTTCCCCAAGGTGTCTCAAATGTGGTGGCCGAATACAGGGTCTTGCTCCTTCCCCTAGGCGTGCTATAGTGATGGGGCAGGCTAGGGGTGCCCTAAGCGAGGGGCTGAGAGCTGGGTAAACCTCCCAGCAACCCTTAGAACCTGATCCGGGTAATGCCGGCGGAGGGAAGCCTATGCGGAAGAATTCCCCTACAAACCGAATNTGAAAGCTTGTTGGGAAGGCTCTATCTGGTGGTGATCCCCAGGCCCGGCTGGTCCACCCATGAGGTCCTGGACCGCACGGAGAGGGCCCTGGCAGGGGGGGTGGAGGTTTTGCAGCTAAGGGCCAAGGACTGGGAGGCCCGGCCCACCTTGGAGCTAGGGGAGAGGATGCTCTCCCTAGCTCGGAGGTACGGGGTTCCCTTCTTCCTCAACGACCGGCCCGACCTGGCAGCCCTTCTGGGGGCGGATGGGGTGCACCTGGGCCAGGGGGACCTGACGCCCGCGGAGGCCCGGCGCTTCTTTCAGGGGATGGTGGGTCGCTCTACCCACGCCCCTGAGCAGGCCCTTAAAGCCTTGGAGGAAGGCGTGGACTACCTTTCCATAGGCCCCGTGTGGGAAACCCCCACCAAGCCGGGCAGGCCGGCGGCGGGTCTGGGCTACGTGCGCTGGGCCCGGGAGAACCTGGGGGAGAGGCCCTGGTACGCCATCGGCGGCATCACCCTGGAGAACCTGGGGGAGGTTTTGGAGGCTGGGGCGCGCCGAGTTGTGGTGGTCCGCGCCATCCTGGACGCTGAGAACCCCGAGCAGGCGGCCCGGGCATTCAGGGAGCGGCTTTATGGTGTGGCTTAACGGGGAGGCTAAGCCCCTCGAGGGCAAGACGCTAAGGGAGGTTCTGGAGGAGCTGGACGTGGATCTTTCCCGGGTGGCGGTCCTCCTCAACGAGGAGGCCTACCCGGGGCGGGAGCTCCCCCACCGCGTCCTGAAGGAGGGGGATGTGGTGGAGGTGGTCACCCTCATGCAAGGAGGCTAGATGGACACCTGGAAGGTCGGAGACATAGAGCTTAAAAGCCGCCTTATCCTGGGCTCGGGCAAGTTCCGGGACTTTGGGGTGATGCGAGAGGCCATAAAGGCTGCGGAGGCCGAGGTGGTCACCGTGGCCATCCGCCGGGTAGAAGCCAGGATGCCCGGGCACGTGGGCCTCCTCGAGGCCTTAGAGGGCGTGTGCCTCCTGCCCAACACGGCAGGTGCCAGGACGGCGGAGGAGGCGTTGAGGATAGCCCGGCTGGGCCGGGTTCTCACCGGGGAGAGGTGGGTGAAGCTGGAGGTGATCCCTGACCCCACCTACCTCCTCCCCGATCCCGTGGAGACCCTGAGGGCGGCGGAGAGGCTTTTGCAGGAGGGTTTCGTGGTCCTCCCCTACATCGGCCCCGACCTGGTCCTGGCCAAGAAGCTGGCAGCGCTGGGCACGGCCACAGTGATGCCCCTGGCGGCCCCCATCGGCTCGGGGTGGGGGGTGAGGACCCGGGCCCTTTTGGAGCTCTTCGCCCGGGAGAAGGCCTCCTTGCCCCCGGTGGTGGTGGATGCGGGGCTTGGCCTTCCCTCCCATGCCGCGGAGGTGATGGAGATGGGTTTGGACGCGGTGCTGGTCAACACCGCCATTGCCGAGGCCGAGGATCCCGTGGCCATGGCCGAGGCCTTCCGCCTGGGGGTGGAGGCGGGGAGGAAAGCCTATTTGGCTGGTCCCATGCGGCCCCGGGAGGTGGCGAGCCCCTCGAGCCCCACCGAGGGCGTCCCCTTGGGAGGGCCAAAGCGGTGAAGGCGGACGTCATCGTGGTGGGGGCGGGGATTATCGGAACCCTCGCCGCCTACGAGCTCAGGAAGCGGGGGCTTTCCGTCCTCCTCCTGGATGCCGGTAAGGGGGGAGCGGCCACCCTGGCCAGCGCGGGGATGCTGGCCCCCCACCCCGAGGGGCTTTCCGGGGAGGTTTTGGAGGCGGCCCTTTTCGGCCTGGGGTACTATCCAGGCCTCCTCGAGGAGCTTGCCGCCAAGGGATGGGAGGTGGAGGCGGGGTTTAGCGGCACCCAGGTGGTGGCCCTGTCCCAGGTGGAAGAGGAGGCCTGGGAAGCCCAGGAGTCCTTGTCCTACCCGGTTCGGGATGGGAGGGGAGCGCGTACCTTCCCTGGGGGGTATGTCCATCCCAAGGCCCTCCGCGAGGCCTTACTGAAGGCCTTGGACGCCATGGAAACCCCTTTCCTCCAAGCCGAGGTGGAGGAGGTGAAGGAAGGGGGAGTGCGAGGGCGCGGGCTGGAGGAGCCCTTTACCGCCCAGGCCCGGTTCGTCCTCCTGGCCGTGGGCGCCTGGGGTGGCCGGTTTGGCCTTGGGGTCCGGCCCCTGAAGGGGGAGGCCTTGGTCCTCGAGGGCCCGGCGCCTCCCATGCCCCTTTTCGCCGGGGACGGGTACCTGTTGCCCCGGGAGGGCGGGGTGTACCTGGGGGCTACCCAGCGAGAGGGATGGGCTCAAGGAGTGGATCTGTTCGGCCTAAGGTGGCTTTCCGACTACGCCCACGAGCGCTTTCCCCTTTTGGAAGGGGCCCGGTTCCGGGAGGCCCTTTGGGGGTACCGGCCGGTGGGAGAGCTTTTCGTGGGTGAGGTGGAGCGGGGTGTGCTGGCCGCGGTGGGCCATGGAAGGAACGGCATCCTCCTGGCCCCATGGACGGCGAAGAGGATTCTGGAACTTGTGGGGGTAAGGCCGTGATCCAGCTGGAAGCGGCAAGGAAGGGCATCGTGACCGAGGAGATGGCTTACGTGGCGGAGAAGGAGGGGGTTTCCCCTGAGTTTGTGCGGGAAGGGGTGGCGTCGGGGCGGATCGTGATTCCCAGGAACCCCAACCACCGCACCCTTCGGGACTTCAAGGGGATCGGGGAAGGGCTCAGCGTGAAGGTGAACGCCAACCTGGGCACCTCCTACGACTACGTGAACCTCGAGGAGGAGGTGGAAAAGGCCAGGGTGGCCATCCAGTACGGGGCGGACACCATCATGGACCTCTCCACCGGGGGGGACCTGAGGGCCATCCGGGAAAGGATCCTGGAGGTGGCCACCGTTCCCTTGGGCACCGTGCCCATTTACGAGGCGGAGTTCCGCGCCGCCAAGAGGAAGAGCTTCTTCGACATGTCCGCGGACGAGCTTTTCCAGGTCATAGAGGAACACGGGCGGCAGGGGGTGGACTACATCACCGTGCACGTGGGGGTTACCCTGAAGAACCTGGAGGTCTACCGGAATTCCTCCCGGACCACGGGGATCGTGAGCCGGGGCGGGGGGCTTCTCGCCGCCTGGATGCTCCACCGGGGAGAGGAGAACCCCCTTTACGCCCGCTTTGACGACCTCCTGGAGATCGCCCGCACCCACGACATGACCCTCTCCTTGGGGGATGGCCTGAGACCCGGGTCCCTGGCGGACAGCACCGACCGGGCCCAGATCGCCGAGCTCCTCACCATCGGGGAACTGGTGGAAAGGGCAAGGCGGGCCGGGGTGCAGGCCATGGTGGAAGGACCGGGCCACATTCCTTTGAACGAGGTGGCCACCAACGTGCAGATCCAGAAGAAGCTCACGGGCCATGCTCCCTTCTACATCCTGGGGATGCTTCCCGTGGATACCGCCGCGGGCTTCGACCACATCGCCGGGGCCATCGGGGGTGCCTTGGCCGGTTGGATGGGGGCGGATATGCTCTGCTACCTGACCCCGGCGGAGCACCTGGGCCTCCCCACCCCGGGGCACGTGAAGGAAGGGGTGATCGCCTTTAAAATCGCTGCTCATGCTGCTGATGTGGCCCGGGGGAACCTGCGGGCTTTGGAGAGGAACCGGCGCATGTCCGAGGCCCGCTACCGCCTGGACTGGGAAGGCCAGTTCGCTCTTTGCCTTTATCCTGAGGAGGCCCGCCGCCTCAAGGAGGAGCGGGGTTCCAGGACCAAGGCCTGCAGCATGTGCGGCCCCTTCTGCCCCATGAACCTGGTGGAGGCGGTCTTGCGGGGCAAGGCTCGGATGGAACTTCAGGGTGCGCCTTACGTCCAAGACCCTGTGGGCTAGGGCGGGAGGTCAGGATGCCGACGAAAAGTTTCGGCCACGCCACCTTGGCGCGCATATCCTCCTCTCGAGGTGAGGCATGCAGGTAGCCCTTACCATCGCCGGTTCCGACTCCGGGGGCGGGGCCGGGGTGCAGGCGGACCTCAAGACCTTTTTCCGCTTCGGGGTCTATGGGGTAAGCGCCCTTACCCTGGTCACCGCCCAAAACACCCTGGGGGTGCAACGGGTGGAACTCCTATCCCCTGACCTGGTTTATGCGCAGATCCAAAGCGTGGCGGACGACCTCCCCATCCACGCTGCCAAGACGGGGGCTTTGGGCAACGCGGCCATTGTGGAGGCGGTGGCCGAGGGGGTGAAGCGGTATAGGATCCGTCCCCTGGTGGTGGATCCGGTGATGGTGGCCAAGGGTGGGGACCCCCTCCTTTCCCCCGAAGCGGTCCAGGCCCTCAAAGAAAGGCTTTTCCCCCTGGCCACCCTCATCACCCCCAACCGCCTCGAGGCGGAGGCCCTCCTTTCCCGGCCTATCCGGACCCTGGCGGAAGCCCAGGGGGCGGCCCGGGAACTTTTGGCCCTTGGCCCCCAGGCGGTCCTGCTTAAGGGCGGCCATTTCGAAGGGGAAGAGGCGGTGGACCTTCTGGCTACTCGGGAAGGCATCCGGGTTTTCCGTGCCCCCCGCATTCCCACCCGCAACACCCACGGCACGGGCTGCACCCTTGCCGCAGCCCTCACCGCCCTCCTGGCCCTGGGAAAGCCCCTGGAGGAAGCCGTGGCCGAGGCGAAGGCCTACCTCACCCGGGCCTTGGAAACCGCACCTCCCTTGGGCCACGGCCATGGCCCCGTGAACCACTTCGCCTAGTTCAGAGGGCGGTAGCCCCGCCGTCCACGGGAAGAATGGCCCCGGTGATGTAGTCGGAGGCCGGGCTTGCCAGGAAGAGCACCGCTCCTCCCAGCTCCCCGGGTCTCCCGGGACGCCCCAGGGGCAGGGTGGCCTTCAGGAAGGCCTCGGCCTTGGGCAGGACCTTCTCCGTCATGCGGGTGGGGAAGAAGCCTGGGGCCAGGGCGTTTACCCGGATGCCGAACCGGCCCCATTTCACCGCCAAATCCCGGGTAAGGGCGATGACCCCGCCCTTAGAAGCGGAGTAACCCACCGCATCCAGGACCTCAGGGTACTCCCCTTTGAGCCCCGCCACAGAGGCGATGTGGATGATCTTGCCGTAGCCCCTCTCCCGCATGCGCTGGGCGGCGGTGCGGCTTACCAGGAAGGCCCCCACCAGGTTGACCTCGAGGACCTCCCGCACCTTCTCCACGGGCATCTCCCAGGAGGGGGCCCCCCAGGTGATCCCGGCGGCGTTCACCAGGATGGTGAGGGGTCCAAGCTCCCGCTCCACCTGGTCCACCACCTCGAGGAGCCGCCCTTCGTCCCGAACATCCCCTACCAGGTAAAGGGCTTCCCCAAGGTGCTTTTGAGCCTCCTCAAAGAAGCCCGCCCTTCGGGCGAGAACCGCCACCTTGGCCCCGGCCTCCTTGAGGGCTAGGGCCGCCTCGAGGCCGAGCCCCCGGGATCCCCCCGTTACCAGGGCTACTTTGCCGTCTAGGCGGAACTGCTCCAGAAACATAATCCTCCCTTACCCCCGTGAGGGATCGTGGAACAGATCCTTATACTGCTCCCTAAGGGCACGCTTCAGGAACTTCCCCGCGCTGGTGCGGGGGATTTCCTCCACGAAGACGAAGGCATCGGGAAGTTGCCACTTGGCAAAACCAGCCTTTAAGAGATGTTCCCGAAGCTCCTCCTCGCTGGGTTTCTCTCCCCTGGGCACCACCACGGCTAAGGGTCTTTCCTGCCACCTGGGGTGGGGAATGGCCACCACCGCTGCCTCCTTCACCTTGGGATGTCCCATGAGGGTGTTTTCCAGATCCACGCTGGAAATCCACTCCCCACCCGACTTGATCAGGTCCTTGAGCCGGTCCTTGATCTCCAGATATCCCTCCTCATCCCACACGGCGACATCTCCGGTTCGGAACCACCCGTCGGGGGTCAGGGCGTTACGGCTAGCCTCCTCGTTCCGGTAGTACCCTCCGGTGATCCAGGGTCCCTTGAGCTGGACCTCCCCCATGGTTCTGCCGTCCTTGGGCACCGGGCGGCCTTCCTCATCCGCAACCCGAAGGCGGACCAGGGGGATGGGAAGGCCGGTCTTGGCCTTGAGGCGGATCCTTTCCTCCCAGGAAAGGCCTTCCAGGTGGCTTTTCACGAGGTTCTGCACCACCACCGGAGAAGTTTCCGTGAGGCCGTAGCCCTGGCGCACCTCTATGCCCATGCGCTCAAATCGCTCCACTAGGCTTTGGGGCGCTGCGCTTCCCCCCACCACCAGGCGCTTCAGGGTCTTGAGGCGGTGCCCTGTGCTCTCCAGATAGTCGGCCAAGGCCAGCCACACCGTGGGCACTCCGGCGGTAAAGGTCACCCCTTCTCCGTCAAGGAGTTCCACCAAGGAGGCGGGATCTAGCTTGGGTCCTGGCAGGACCTGTTTGGCTCCCACCAAGGTGGCGGCATAGGGCAGGCACCAGGCGTTCACATGGAACATGGGCACCACGGGGAGGACCACGTCCTTTTCCGAGAGGGCGGTGCCGTCCTCGAGGCTCGCCGCCAGGGCGTGGAGGACCAGGGCCCGGTGGCTGTAGACCACGCCCTTGGGGAGGCCGGTGGTGCCCGTGGTGTAGGCCATGCCGCAGGCGGCCCGCTCGGGTACCCGGATGGGGTCCACCTCCTCGCCCAACACCTCCTCGTAGGCCAAGTAGCCCTCTGGTGCCTTCTCGTCCATCACCACGAAGTGGCGCACGGTGGAAAGCTCCGGGCGCAGGGCCTCCACCAAGGGAAGAAACTGGGGATCAAAGAGGAGGACCTTGTCCTCCGCATGGTTCAGGATGTAGGCGATCTCCTTGGGGGAAAGCCGGGGATTTGCGGTGTGGAGCATCGCGCCCATTCCGGGTACGGCGAAGTAGGCCTCCAGGTGGCGGAAGTGGTTGAAGGCCAAGGTGGCCACCCGGTCCCCAACCTCCACGCCCAGGGCCCTTAGGCCCCCCATGAGCCGCCGCGCCCGGCGGTACGCCTCGGCGTAGGTGGTGCGGTGGACCTCCCCGGTGTGGAGGCGGGAGACCACCCCTTTCCTGGGAAAAAGCTCCGCCGCCCGTTCCAGGAAGTCCCACAGGTTGAGTTCCTCCTCCATCATGGTGCTCGGGAACATGCCGCCTCCTTTCCTATGTGCTCCCAGGATATTCCCAGTAGGGCTTCTACGTCACCCGGTAGAAAATCTCCCGGGCAGAGGGGCTTTTCATGGGCTATTCCTGCGGTTTTCTGCGGACCAAGGTGACGAATTCCCCCTCCTGCACCACCTCGCCCCTCTGGTTTAGTACCCGTACCCGTTGCACCACCACACCCCGGTCGGGCTTGCTGGTTTCGTGCTTCTCCAGGATCTCGCTCTCCCCCCTCACCGTGTCCCCGATGAATACGGGCTTTAAGAACTTGTAGCTCCGGATCTCCATCCAGGCGATGATGGTCCCCTCAAAATGCCCGCTTCGTTGCCTGAGGCCGGTGAGCATGGAAAGGACCAGAAGCCCATGGGCGATGCGCTGCCCGAAGGGGGTGTTCTTGGCGAACTCGGCGTCGGTGTGGATGGGGTTGTAGTCCCCTGATACCCCGGCGAAGTTCACCACATCCGCCTCGGTCACCGTGCGGGCTGGGGTGGTAAAGCGCTGGCCTACCTGGAAGTCCTCAAAGTACATGGGCATCCCAATCACCTCCTTAGCCTTCTCCAAAAGCCTTGATCCCGGTGAGGTGGGCCCCGATCACCAGGGTTTGCACCTCGCTGGTTCCCTCGTAAAGGGTGAGGATGCGAGCGTCCCGATAAAGCCGGGCCACCCCGTACTCCTCGAAGAAGCCGTAGCCCCCGTGGACCTGGAGGGCCCGGTAGGCCACGCGGTTGGCGGCCTCCGAGGCGAAGAGCTTGGCCATGCTGGCCTCGAGGGTATACCTTTCCCCCTTGAGCTTTTTGGCCACCGCCTGGTAGGTGAGGAGGCGGCTGGCCTCGAGGTCCAGCTTCATCTGGGCCAGATGCGCCTGGACCAGCTGAAAGCTGGCGATGGGCCGTCCGAACTGGTGCCTTTCCTTGGCGTAGCATAGGGATAGGTCCAAGGCCCGTTGCATCAACCCCACCGCTCCCGCCGCCAGGGAGACCCGGCCGGTATCCAGGGTGGAAAGGGCGATTTTGAAGCCCTGTCCCTCCTCTCCCAAAACCCTGTCCTTGGGTATGCGCACCCCCTCCAGGAAGACCATGCCCGTGTCTGCAGCCCTAAGCCCAAGTTTCCCCTTTAACGGCGTGGTGCGTACCCCGTCCTCCCGCTCCACTAGGAAAGCGGTTATGCCCCCGCCGCCTTTCTCTGGATCGGTTTTGGCGAAGATGAGGAACACCTGGGCCACATTGGCGTGGGAGATGAAGGTCTTCTGTCCTTCCAGCACATAGTGATCGCCCTCCCGGTAAGCCCGGGTGCGGAGGCTTCCCGCATCCGAGCCCGCCTCGGGTTCGGTTAGGCCGTAGGCCCCTAGGATTTCCCCCCGGGCCAGGCGGGGGATGTAGCGCTTCTTCTGCTCAGGGGTGCCGTAGCTGAGGAGGGGGGTGAGGACCAGGCTTTGCTGCACGGAAAGAATGGAGCGCAAGGAAGCGTATCCCCCAAGCTCCTCCAGAAGGGCGATGTAGGCCCAAAAGTCCAGGCCAGCGCCTCCCAGCTCCTCGGGCACGAACACTCCCAGGAAGCCCAGCTCCCCCATCCGCTTTACCAGAGGCCAAGGAAAGGCTTCCTGGGCCTCGTACTCCGCCAAGGCAGGGCCTGCTTCTTCCAGAAAACGCCTGGCCAGCTGCCGGATCTCCTTGTGCTCAGGAATCTCCATCTTCTAACCCCTTTAGGATCAGATCAAAGTAGAACCTGGCCACCTCCTCCGCCCGCAGGGCTCCCCCTGGGCGGAACCAGCGGATCATCCAGTTGAGCATGGAGAGGATGGCCCGGGCTGCGAGGCCCACATCCAAGGGGCGGAATACCCCCAGTGCCATACCCCGCTCCAGGATGCTTCGGAGCATGCCCTCGTACCGGTCGCGTAGGGCGATGGTAACGGCTCGCTTCTCGGGAGAAAGGCTTTGCAACCCTTGAAGCATGGCCACGAAAAAGGGCCGATTCTCTTCAAAGAAGCGGGCATGGCCTTCCATAAAGCGCAGGAGGGCTACCTTCGGGTCGGGTTCGGATGAGGCTCTTTCTCCTTGGCGACGAAGGCCCTCCAAGGCCTGAAGGCTGATCTCGTAGAGAACCTCCTCCTTGCTCCGAAAGTGGTGGTAGAGTGCCGCCTTGGAGAGGCCCAGTGCCTCGGCCAGATCTTGGACGCTGGTCGCCTCGTAGCCTCTTTCCGTGAAAAGCCGGGCGGATTCTTCCAGGATGCGGTCGCGTGTGGTGGTTCCCATATCTCACCGACCGGTCGGTAAGTACACTCTACCCCTGGAGAAGGGGATAGTCAAGTGACTTCATGCTCTCTTCCACGTTTCCAAGCACCTTGGCGCTATCCGGCCGATAGGGGGTTGCCAAACCCGCCATAAGTGTGGAAGTATGGAACACGAAGGAGGAGCTTATGAAAATCACCCTTAGCGTCCTCAAAGCCGACATCGGTTCCATCGGAGGCCACACCTTACCCAGCCGCAGGGTGCTGGCCAAGGTGGAGGAGGTGGTACGGGAGGAGGTGGGCCGCCTGCTCTTGGACGCCCACGTGTTCCATATCGGGGACGACATCGTTCTCCTCCTCTCGCATACCCACGGCATTCGAAGCGCATCCATCCACGAGCTGGCCTGGAAAGCCTTCCGGGAAGGTACCCAGGTGGCCAAGGAGGAGGGTCTTTACGGGGCCGGGCAGGATCTTTTGAAGGATGCCTTCTCCGGTAACCTCCATGGCCTGGGACCCCAGGTGGCGGAGATGGAATTCGAGGAGCGGCCCGCCGAGCCCTTTATGGTCCTGGCCGCCGATAAGACCGAGCCCGGGGCCTTTAACCTCCCCCTGTACCTGGTCTTCGCCGACCCCATGTACTCCTCTGGTCTCCTGCTCTCCTCGGAGTTGCGCCCCGGCTTCCGCTTCCGCATCATGGACCTAGCCCAGACGGAGAGGGATAGCTACATCATTTTGGATGCTCCCGAAAGGCTTTATGACATAGCCGCCTTACTTAGGGACTCCCACCGCTTTGGGATAGAGTCCATTTGGTCCCGGCGCTATGGGGAGATAGCCGCGGTGGTGAGCACCACACGCCTGCGCAACATCGCCGGGCGCTACGTGGGCAAGGACGATCCCGTGGCCATTATCCGTACCCAGAAGATCTTTCCAGCAACGGAGGAGTTCGGTCCCCCCTTTGCTCTGGCGCCCTTCGTGGCCGGGGATACACGGGGAAGCCACCACCTGCCCCTCATGCCCGTCAAGGCCAACACTCCCGCTTCCACCTTTTTCTGCGTACCCATGGTGTGCGGGCTGGCCTTCTCCCTCAAGGAGGGTCGGTTCTCTGAGCCTGTGGATCTCTTTGCAGATCCGGTCTGGGATGCGGTGCGGGCCAGGGTGGTGGAGAAGGCTCAGGAGATGCGCCGTCAGGGTTTTTACGGCCCGGCCATGCTGCCCATGGAGGAGCTCGAATACACGGGCATTGCCGAGCGGCTTAAGGAGCTTGAACGGGAGTTTTCCTAGAGCCTCGATGGGTCCCTGGGCTTAAGGCCTGGCGCTTCAGGTGGGGGTGTAGAACTTTTCCAAAGCCCGGGCTAAATAGAGAAGGGCGAGAGCCTCTTCTTCCACCCCCCGGGTAAGTCGCGCACAAATCGGGCAAGGCTATGCCCCCAGGGATCCAAGCCCAGAGCGAACCAAAGGCCCTTTAGGGCTTTCTCTCCGGCCTGTTGGGCCATAAAAGCGGCTTGAGCGTGCTTGCCTACCGTCAGGAGAACCCTGCCGGCCTCCAGGTCATCTTCGGCCTGGAGTAGCCAGCGCTCCCCTTCAAGCCGCCTCTTTTCCACGCTCATAAAGGGGCACAGCCTCCTTTAGAATCCCCCGTAAGAAGGGGAGATCCTGTCTTTCGATCAGCTCCTCGGGGGTGAGCACCAAG
The DNA here is from genome assembly GCF_002964845.1 of Thermus tenuipuniceus. Taxonomy (GTDB): domain Bacteria; phylum Deinococcota; class Deinococci; order Deinococcales; family Thermaceae; genus Thermus; species Thermus tenuipuniceus. Next base: position 717 of record NZ_KZ672970.1, on the reverse strand, counting down.
GCCTCCACGGGCCATAAAGGTGGGCTGGGGGGTCAGGCTGGTGCACCGAGGACTGCGAAAGGTCGCTTCCGTAAATCTCCGGCGGGTTAGAGCGACACTAGGAAGAGCAGGTGTCTCCGAGCAAATTTTGCCAACCTTATTCCAACGCCGTGGCTCAACCCGCCGGCATGAGAAGGGTTACCCAGTCCGGCATGCGGCGGTTTTGGGTAGAGCGAAGGCCGGCCTAATACCAAGGGGGCTTTTCAGCCCGGCTCCTCAAAACCTTGAGCGGGGTGGGTTCCACGAGGCCTATAGCGGGGTAGGGAAGACAAGACTGGGAAGCCCTGGCGACAAAGGTACCATGCTTTCTAGCGGCACTATCTAAGAGGCTGTCGTAAAAGTCTTGTATCCTTGAAGGGTGCAGAGGACACGCACATCTTACCCCAGCGACCTCAGCGATGAGGAATGGGCCATCCTTGAGCCCCTGATCCCCGCTCCCAAGCCCGGGGGTCGCCCGGCCAAGGTGCCTCGCCGAGAAATCGTCAACGCTATCCTGTACGTTCTGGAAAACGGCATCAAGTGGCGTGCCATGCCCCATGACCTGCCCCACTGGTCCACCGTCTACCACTACTTCCGCAAGTGGCAGAAAGAAAGGGTTTGGGAGAGGGTAGCCCAGGCCCTGGTCCGGCGGGACCGGGAGAGGGAAAGGCGGTATGCCTCTCCCAGCGCCCTGGTGGT
>NZ_KZ672969.1 GCF_002964845.1 Thermus tenuipuniceus | reverse complement strand
GTTTATGCAGGGTATTCGGGAGGTGCAAGTTTTGAGGAGCAGAACCCTCCCGCCGGCGTGGCTGTGCCTGGGCATTGTGTGCGTCCGGGTCAGAGGGCCGGCACGGACCGTGTGGTAGCTTTAGGCTTCATGTAGCCTTATGAAAGCCCATTTATGCCCCCCGAAGAGGCACGCCCAAAAAGTGCAGCATTTGCTGCCGATGGGGGTGGCTTGACACGGGGGGCATCTGACGGTAAGTTATGAGCCGTTAACGAATCCTTTTTGGGAGGAAAGATATGAAGCATAAGGCTTGGCGAAGCGTTATCGTAGGTTTTTTGGCCCTGGTTTTGGGGGCTTGCCAAACAGGCTCCCTAGGGGGCGATATCCCAGGTAGCGTGGAGGCGGCAGAGGCTCCCCTCTATAACGCCGATGCGGCCAACGTGGTGCCCGATCAGTACATCGTGGTTTTCAAGAAGGGGAAGGCGAAAGCTCTGCTTCAGAGCTTGGAGGCGGGGACGGGTGGCCTTGAGCCGTTGGGCGTCTCCAGCGCTGAGGTTAAGGTGCAGGCGGTCTATACGGAAGCCTTGGAGGGCTTCGCTGCCGTCTTGAGTGAGCGGGCCCTCGAGGCCTTGCGCAAAGATCCCCGGGTGGAGTTCATTGAAGCCGACACCTACGTTCATGTATCGGCCACCCAGACGGGGGCCACTTGGGGTTTGGACCGCATCGACCAGCGCAATCTGCCCTTGGATGGGGCCTACACGTACACCTATACCGGTAGCGGGGTCAATGTCTATGTCATAGACACCGGTATCCGCACCACGCACCAAGACTTTGGTGGTCGGGCCTCGGTGGCTTACGATGCCCTGGGAGGTAACGGCCAGGATTGCAACGGGCACGGCACCCATGTGGCTGGCACCATCGGGGGTTCCGTATACGGGGTGGCCAAAGGAGTGCGGCTCTACGCGGTTCGGGTGTTGGATTGTAACGGTTCGGGCACGACCTCTGGAGTTATCGCCGGGGTGGACTGGGTCCGTCAATACCATGTGAAGCCCGCCGTGGCCAACATGAGCCTGGGTGGGGCAGCTTCTAGCGCCTTGGACACCGCGGTCAAGAATGCCATCAATGCAGGGGTAGTTTTCGCTGTGGCTGCTGGCAACGAGAACCAGGATGCTTGTCTATCCTCTCCCGCTCGGGTTCCTGAGGCGATCACCGTGGGGGCCACGACCAGTACCGATGCCCGAGCGAGCTTCTCTAACTACGGAAGCTGCCTAGACCTCTTCGCGCCCGGTCAGAACATCACGTCCACCTGGCATACCTCCGACACCGCCACCAACACCATCAGCGGGACTTCTATGGCTACTCCTCATGTGGCGGGAGTGGCGGCGCTGTACCTCCAGCAGTACCCCAGCGCTACCCCGGCCCAGGTGGCTTCGGCTATTGTGAATGGAGCTACGACTGGCAAGGTAACCGGAGCGGGGACGGGTTCCCCCAACCGTCTCCTCTACAGCCTGGTAAGCGGTGGAGGCTCCACCTCACCGTGCACGGGATGTGAGCAGTACTCGGGAAGCCTCAGCCAAGGGGCTTCGGCTTACCAGCCCAACGGCACCTACTACTACAGCAGTGTCTCGGGCACGCACGAGGGTTACCTGCAGGGGCCTGCGGGGAGCGACTTTGATCTCTACTTGCAGAAGTGGAACGGTTCTTCTTGGACCACGGTGGCCAGTGCCACCAGCACTTCCTCCTCGGAAAGCATCAAGTACAGCGGTACGGCGGGGTACTACCGCTGGCGGATCTATGCGTACAGCGGATCTGGTACCTACACCTTCTGGATGAAGCGGCCTTAGAAGGTTGTCATGACTGGGCCGGGGTCTACCCCCGGCCTTTTCCTCTGAGGCAGGTTTGCTCCTTTTGCGGAGGGACAGGAGCGCCTAAGGGCAAGCACCGCCCTAACCCCTCTTTAGGGCGTGGTATCCTCAAGGCCGGCCCTTGCGGCCTGGTCCATGCTGAAACTGGAGAACATCACCAAGCGCTTCGGTCCCGTGGTGGCTAACCACCGGGTGAGCCTCGAGGTGGCCCGGGGAGAGGTCCTGGCCCTTCTGGGGGAAAACGGGGCGGGGAAGACCACCTTGGTGAGCATCCTCTACGGCCTTTATGCCCCGGATGAGGGGCGGATTCTCCTGGAGGGTAAAGAGGTACGTATCCCGTCCCCTAAGGCCGCCCAGCGGCTGGGCATCGCCTTGGTGCCCCAGCATCCGGAGCTCATCGAAGCCCACACTGTGGCCGAGAACCTGGCTCTGGGCCTGGACCTGCCCCTGGCTTTTTCCCGCCGGGCTCTGGTGCGGCGGCTTGCGGCGCTTTTGGAGGGGCATCCTTTGGGCGTGGACCTCGAGGCGCCCGTGGCCCGTCTTTCCGCAGGGGAGAAGCAAAGGGTGGAGCTCCTTCGCGCCCTCCTTAACCGCCCCCGGGTGCTCGTTCTGGACGAGCCCACCAGCGTCCTTACCCCCAAGGAGGTGGAGGGGCTCTTCCAGGAGATCCGGCGCCTCAAGGCCTTGGGCCTGGCGGTGATCTTCATCAGCCACAAGCTGGAGGAGGTCCTGGCCATCGCCGACCGGATTGCCGTGCTTAGGGCCGGGGAGAAGGTGGGGGAGGTTTGGTGCCAGGAGGCGGACAAGGACCTCCTGGTGCGCCTCATGGTGGGCCGGAGCCTGGCCCCGCCCCCCAAGGTGCCCCCGCCCCGGAAGGAAGTGGTCCTCGAGGTGGAGGACCTTCTGGTGCCCCGGCACGGTTTCCCTGTCCAGGGGGTTTCCTTCGCCTTGCGGGCAGGGGAGGTGCTGGGGATTGCGGGGGTGGCGGGAAGCGGGCAGGCGGAGCTCGTGCAGGCCCTGGCAGGTCTCAGGCCCCACCAGGGCCGGGTGCGGTTCCTTGGCAAGCCCTGGCCCCGGGACCCCATGAGCCTCTTCCGCCAAGGGGTGGCCCATATTCCCGAGGAGCGGAGCATGGGGGTGGTGGGGGGCATGAGCGTGGCCGAAAACCTGGCCCTTAGAACCTACCCTCGCTTTGTTCGCAGGGGCTTGCTGGATTACCGGGCCATGGAAATGGAGGCGGGGGGCTTGATCCAGCGCTACGGCATCCGCACCCCCTCCCCCCGCACCCCGGTGCGGTTCCTCTCGGGGGGAAACGTGCAGAAGGTGATCCTGGCCCGGGAGCTCCAGGGGGGGGCTCGCCTTCTCTTGGCCATGCATCCCACCTACGGGCTGGATGTGGGGGCCACCGAAGAGGTTCACGGGCGTATCCTGGAGCTTGTGCAAGGTGGTGCGGCTGTGCTTTTGGTCAGCGAGGACCTGGACGAGATCCTGGCCCTCTCTCATAGGGTGGCGGCCCTGTACCACGGGCGCTTCGTGGGGCCCGTTCCCCGGGAGGAGGCGGACCGGGAGCGGCTGGGGCGGATGATGACGGAGGGGCGGGTATGAGGTGGGAGCTGGATCCTAGCCCAAGCCTCTGGAAGGTGTTCTTGGCCTATAGCCTGTTCGTGGCCCTGGCCCTGTTGCTTTTAGGCCTTCTTTTCCTCCTCTATGGGGTATCCCCGCTAAAGGCCTACGGGCTTCTTCTCTCCCCCCTGGGGGATTCCTTGGGCCTGGCCGAGGTGGGGCGGCGCACCATCCCCCTCCTCCTCATCGGGGCAGGCTTAGCCCTGGCCTTTAGGGTAGGGTTTTTCAACATCGGGGCGGAGGGGCAGCTCCTCATGGGGGCGGTGGGAGGGGCCTATGTGGCCCTTTTCCTGCCTCCCGGACCCTGGACCCTGCCCCTCATGTTCCTTTTGGGGGGTGGTCTGGGGGCGGTTTGGAGTGGGCTTGCCGCCTGGCTTCGGGTGCGCTTTGGGGCCAACGAGATCCTAACCACCCTCATGCAGAACTACCTGGTCTACTACCTGGTGGTCTACCTGGTGGCGGGACCCTGGAAGGGGCAGATGGTCTTCGGTTTCCTCTACACGGACCGGTTTCCCCCGGAGGCCCAGCTTCCCCGCCTGGGGGATACCCTGGTGCACTGGCCCACCCTGCTTCTTGGGATCGCGGCGGCCTTGGGGCTTCAACTCCTGCTCTTCCGCACCCCCTTGGGTTTTGAATGGCGCATCCTGGGGGAAAACCCGCAGGCTGCCCGGTACCTGGGCCTTAAGGGGGGCAGGCTGATCCTCTTGGCGGCGCTTCTTTCCGGTTTCCTTGCGGGCCTGGCAGGGGTGGGGGAGGTGGCGGGCATCCACCTGAGGCTTTTGGAGCCCGCCCAGATCTCCCTGGGGTACGGCTTCACCGCCATCCTGGTGGCCTGGCTGGCCCGGGGGAGACCCCTTTGGGTGCTCTTTACCGCCCCTCTTCTTGGCCTCATCCTGGCCGGGGGGGATGCCTTGAAGCTCGCCCTTTCCATGCCCTTTCGGGTGGTGGACGTGGTGGCGGGGCTTTTGCTCCTCAGCCTCATCGGGGCCGAGGCCTTGAGCCAACGTCGCTTGATCTGGAGGCGCTGATGGAAGAGGCTCTTTTGCGCGCGGTACTTTTCGGGACCCCCATACTCCTTGCTTCCTTGGGGGCCCTTCTTTCCGAGCGGGGCGGGGTGGTGAACCTGGGGGTGGAGGGCATGATGGCGCTATCCGCCCTGGCTGCCTTTGCCGCGGCCCTCGAGGCGGGGCCGGTTTGGGGGGTTCTTTGCGGGGTTGGGGTGGGCTCCTTGCTGGGCCTTTTCCTGGGCGTCTTCGCCGTGTTTCTCCGGGCCAACCAGTTCGTGGCGGGGCTCGCCTTGGCCGCCTTGGGCCTTGGGGCCTCGGGGCTTTTGGGGAAGCGGTACGAGGGAACCCCCTTGCCCGACCCTCTGCCGGAAGGGGTGTTGGCCGGGCTGGCTTTGATCCTGGCCCTGGGCCTCCACCTCCTCCTTTCCCGCACCCGCTATGGCCTTTACCTGAGGAGCGTGGGGGAAAACCCCAAGGCGGCGGACCTCTTCGGGGTGAGCGTGGATGGGGTGCGGTACCTGGCCTTGGCCCTGGGGGGAGGGATGATCGGCTTGGCTGGGGCCTACCTTTCCCTGGCCTACCGCCCCTCCTGGACGGACGGCATGACCTCGGGGCTGGGCTGGGTGGCCATCGCCCTGGTCATCCTGGCGGGCTGGCAGCCCCTGAGGGCCGTGCTGGGGGCCTACTTTTTTGGCCTCCTGTTCTTCCTGCAGTTCCGTTTGCAGGGCAGTGTACCCATACCGTCGGAGGCCTTTGCCGCCATGCCCTACCTTTTGGTTATCCTGGTCCTGGCCCTCTCGGGCCGCGCCCGGGCCCCCAGGGCCCTGGGCCAGCCCTTTGACCGGGGGAGGTGAAGGATGAGGAGGATTCTGGGTTTGCTGGTGTTGGCGTTGGGGTTGGCGTGGGCCCAAGGGGATAAGCTCAAGGCCTGCTTTATCTATGTGGGGCCCATTGGGGATGCGGGCTGGACCTACGCCCACGATCAAGGGCGGAAGAAGGCGGAGGCCGCCCTTCCCTGGCTGGAGACCCGGTACGTGGAAAGCGTGCCCGAGGCCCAGGCCCTTCCGGTCATCGACCGGTTCGTGAGGGAAGGGTGCCAGGTGATCTTCGCCACCAGCTTCGGGTACATGGAGGCGGTCCTCGAGGGGGGGAAGAAGTACCCGAACGTCATCTTTGCCCACGCCACCGGGATCAAGCGGGCTCCCAACGTAGCCACCTACATGGCGGACTTCTACCAGGTCTACTACCTGAACGGCCTGGCCGCCGGGGCCCTTTCCAAGACGGGCAAGGTGGGGTACGTGGCTGCCTTCCCCATCCCCGAGGTGAAGCGCCACATCAACGCCTTCACCCTGGGGGTCAGGGCGGTGAACCCCAAGGCCCAGGTGCTGGTGCGTTGGATCAACGCTTGGTACGACCCGGCCAAGGCCCGGGAGGCCACGGAAGCCCTTCTGGCCCAAGGCGCGGACGTCTTCGCCTTCACCGAGGACACCCCCACGGTGATCCAGACGGCGGCCAAGAAGGGAGCCTACTCCTTCGGCCACTACACCCCTATGCTGAAGTTCGCTCCCGACCACGTGGTCTCCGGCCAGATCGTCCACTGGGAGGTGATCTACATTGACTTCCTCAAGAAGGTGAAGGAGGGGGTCTACACCGCCAAGAACCTGGAGAATGTGGATTACTTCTGGCTCCTGCAGCACAAGGCGGTGGAGATGGGGGCGGACTACGGGGTGCCCATAAACCCCAAGCACGTGCCCTTGTTGCAGAAGGCGGAGATGACGGTGGGCGGGAAGAAGGTGAGCGTCTACGACCGCATCATGGCCCTTCTGAAAGATATGCAGAGCCCCAAGCCTACCTTTGACCCCTTCACGGGTCCCATCCAGGACCGGAAGGGGGTGGTGCGGATCCCGGCGGGGAAAAAGGCCACCCTCCAGGAGCTCCTCACCATGGAGTGGGCGGCGCCGGGGGTGGTGGGGGACTGGCCCGGAGAACCCAAATAGAACCCGAGGATTTGGGGCCAGGGAGGTCCTCCCTGGCCCAGTTTTCATCCCCTCCTGGCTTTTAAGCGAACCGCTTCGCCGGGTATAGTGCCCTATAGCCCTTCCAGCATGGTCCCGGAGAAGGGTCTTCTGAGCCCCTTACCCTGGGGCAGGAGGGCGCTAGAGCGCTTGGAAGACCTCCTCGAGGATCTCCAAACCCATGGCCGCCTCCTCCTCCGTGAGGATGAGGGGCGGGGCGATGCGGAGGGCGGAAGGCCCGGCGGGGAGCAAAAGAAGCCCTTTCTTAAAGGCCAGCTCCACCGCCTTGTCCCTGAGGTCGGGCCGCTCCTCCTTGGGGGTGCCGAAGTCCAGGCCGATCATGAGCCCCCTCCCCCGCACATCCCCCAGGAAGGGGAAGCGGCCCTGCATGGCCTTAAGCTCCCTGAGGAGGTAGGCCCCCACCCGCCTGGCGTTTTCCATGAGGCCCGCCTCCAGGAGGTCCAAGGTGGCGTGGGCCGCGGCGGCGGCCACCGCCTGGCCGCCAAAGGTGGTGCCGTGGGCCCCGGGGCGCCAGCTGGAGAGTTCCTCCCGGAAAAGGAGGGCGCTTAAAGGGTAACCGGAGGCCAGGCCCTTGGCCAGGACGTAGACCTCCGCCTTGACCCCCTCGTGCTCGAGGGCGAAGAAGAGCCCGGTGCGGCCAGCGCCCGACTGCACCTCATCCGCTACCAGGAGGATGCCGTGCCGTTCCAGAAGAGCCTTGAGCTTAGGGACGAAGCCGGGTGGAGGTACCAGGTACCCCCCCTCTCCCTGAATGGGCTCCAGGAAGAAGGCGGCCACCTCCTCCGGGGCCACCACGGTGCGGAAGAGGTGCTCCAGGTGCTCCAAAACGGCGTCCCCTACCTCTTCCGGCCGGGCCCCCAGGGGCGGGCGGAAGGGGTTGGGGAAGGGCAGGTGCACCACCCCGGGAAGCAGGGGGGAGAAGCCCTTGCGGTAGGCGCTTTTGCTGGCGGTGAGGGAGAGGGCGCCCAGGCTCCTGCCGTGGAAGGCCCCGGTGAAGGCCAGGAGGTAGGGCCTTCCCGTGTGGTGGCGCACCAGCTTGATGGCGGCTTCGATCCCCTCGGTGCCGGAGTTGCCGAAGAACACCCGGTAGCCTCCGCCGAGCCTCCCCACCAGCCTTTCCGCCAGGGAAAGGGTGGGCTCGTGGGTGAAGTCGGAAAAGCACACGTGGGCAAAGCGCTCCGCCTGGGCCCGCACCGCCTCCAGCACCCTGGGGTGGGCATAGCCGGTGGTGTTGACCGCTATCCCCGCCATGAAGTCCAGGAAGAGGTTTCCGTCCACGTCCTCCAGGAACACTCCCTGCCCGCGGGCAGGGACGAAGGGATAAGGCCGGATGTAGGAAGAGGACAGGACCGCCTGACCTCTTTCCAGGAGGGCCTTGGCCTTGGGACCGGGAAGCGGAGTGTGAATGCTGGGCTTCATACGGGGCTAGTCTACCAAGCCCCTGGCCCCTTTCCCAGGCGCATTTTATGCATTAGAGCACGGCTTTTTATACCCTTTTTGTTTCGTTTTCTAAGCCCCAACGAGATGACGCCTGTGGGAGGTCCTTTCCGGAGCCCTGGCGCAAGCCAGGGGGTGGTGTTACAGGAGGCCCTCGGCTTCCAGGTGGGGACGGGCGTAGAAGAGGGTGAGGGCGGTGGAGGCGTCCTGAATCTCCCCGGCCTCCAGGAGGCGGTAGACCTGCGGAAGGGGGAGTTCCACAGTTTCCAGGAGCTCCCCGTCCTCGAGGGCCGGCCTGGCCACCACCTCCGCCTCCAGGGCCAAAAAGGGATGGAAGACCACGGCGGTGAAGGAGGGCTGGGGATGGAAGGGGGGAAGGGGGAGAAACCGCTTGGCCTCGGCCCCCACCTCTTCCATAAGCTCCCGCTGGGCGGCCTCCAAGGGATTCTCCCCTGGGTCCACCTTGCCTGCCGGGATCTCCAGGAGGAACTTGCCCGTGGGGTGACGGTACTGGCGGACGAGGAGGGCGGTGGCCCTTGGGGTCACGGGCAGGACGAAGCTGGCGGCCACAGGCCCCGGGCGGTAGATGTAGGTGAGCTCCTTCCCGGTGTGGGTCCGCACCCTTTCCCTTACCAGCCTCACGGGCTCGGTAAGGACTTCCTCGATGTCGATCCGTTCCCAGGGATTCATTGGGTTAAGCGCTCGATCACCCGGCGCACCTTTTCCCCGGGGGCCCTAGGCCCCAAGGCCTTGGTCACCGCCCCGATGGCGGCCAGGGGGGTTTTGAACTGGGAAAGGTCGATGTTCTCCCGGATCCAGGCCTCGAGCTCCTCCTCGCTCATCTCCTTGGGCAGGAAGCGGTCCAAGAACTCCACCTCAAAGGTATTGCCTTGCTCCAGGGCGATCTCGCGGAGGGCCCTTAGCACCTTCACCGCCTCGGCGTCCGGCAGGGGCTTGCCATCCCCTTTGCGGTCCAGCTCCGCCTTCACCACCCGGGCGAAGTCCAGGGTCTTCTGGTCCCGGGCCTTCATGGCCTCCTTGATGGTTTCCTTGATGGCCTCGTAGATGCTCATCCCCCTTAGTGTAGCCGGTAAAATGCCCTCCATGTGGGCGCTCCTTTCCGTTTCCGATAAGAGGGGGCTCGTGCCCTTTGCCGAGGGGCTTTTAGGCCTTGGCTTCCAGCTCTTGGCCACCGGGGGGACCTACAGGACCCTGGCGGAGGCAGGCCTTCCCGTGACCTATATCTCCGATTTTACGGGTTTCCCCGAGGTCCTCGAGGGCAGGGTCAAGACCCTCCATCCCAAGGTGCATGCGGGACTTCTCGCCCGGCCCGACCAGGAGGGGGAGCTTAAGGCCTTGGGCTTTGAGCGGATTAGCCTCTTAGCGGTGAACCTCTACCCCTTCCGGGAAACGGTGGCCAGGGGAGCGGGCTTTGCCGAGGCCCTGGAGCAGATCGACATTGGGGGGCCCGCCATGCTGCGGGCGGCGGCCAAAAACCATATGGCCGTCCTTCCCGTGTGCGATCCCGAGGACTACCCCCGGGTCCTCGAGGCCTTGAAGGAGGGCCCCACCCCGGAGTTCCGGAAGGAGCTTGCCCGCAAGGCCTTCGCCCACACCGCAGGCTACGACGCCGCCATCGCCGAGTGGCTGGCTGGGGAAAAGTTCCCTCCGGAGAAGTTCCTGGTTTTAAAGCGGGAGAGCCCTTTGCGCTACGGGGAAAACCCCCACCAGGAGGCGGCGCTATACCGCCTGGAAGGGGAGCAGGGGCCCCTCTTGGAGGCGGAGGTCTTACAGGGCAAGGCCATGAGCTTCAACAACTACCTGGACGCGGAAGCGGCCTGGAACCTGGTCTCCGAGTTTGCCGAGCCCGCATGTGTCGCCATCAAGCACCAGAACCCGTGCGGTGTAGCCCTTGGGGAAAGTCCCTTGGAAGCCTACCGAAAGGCCTACGAGGCGGACCCGGTTTCCATCTTCGGGGGCATCGTGGCCTTCAACCGACCCGTGGACGGGCCCACGGCGGAGGCCATGAGGGAGGTGTTTTTGGAGGTGGTCCTGGCCCCGGGCTTCACCCAGGAGGCCTTGGCGGCCTTTTCCCGCAAGAAAAACCTGCGCCTTCTTAAGGTTCCCCTTCCCGCCCAAGGTCCTTACCTGGACTTTCGCCGGATACGGGGCGGGGTCCTCCTCCAGGATGCCGACACCCTAGACCCCATGGAGCCCAAGGTGGTGACCAAGGAGGCCCCCAGCGAAAAGGAGTGGCAGGATCTCCTCTTCGCCTGGAGGGTGGTGAAGCACGTGCGCTCCAACGCCATCGTGGTGGCCAAGGAAGGCCAGACCCTGGGCATCGGGGTGGGGCAGACCAACCGCTACGCCTCCGCCAAGCACGCCCTGAAGACCGCCAAGGAGAGGGCCAGGGGGGCGGTCTTGGCCTCGGATGCCTTCTTCCCCTTTGACGACGTGGTGCGCCTGGCGGCGGAGTTCGGCATCCGGGCCATCATCCAGCCTGGGGGAAGCGTGCGGGACGAGGATTCCATCCGGGCGGCGGACGAGCTGGGCCTGGCCATGGTCTTCACCGGGGTGCGGCACTTTAAGCACTAGACGCACATGGGGTAAGATGTTCCGTGTGAAAGCCCATGTGCGCTACACCATAAACCTGGATCCTATCCTGGCGCAGTACGTGGAGGAGATGCGCACCCGCCTGGGCCTTACGAGAAGCGAGGTGTTCGCCTTGGCCCTGAAGCGTTTGAGAGAGGTGGAGCTTGCCCAGGGGTACCGCGCCCTAGCCAAGGATGCTGATTTTCTCCAGGATCCCCTCCTGGACTCCGGCTTGGAGGAAACCCTGGAAGAGACCTCGTGGGGCTGAGAAGGGGCGACATCCTCCTGGTGGACTTTGACCCGGGAAGCCCCGGGGAGGTTGCCAAGGTGAGGCCCGCCATTCTGGTAACCAACGATGTGGCCAATGCTTACTCCCTAGAGGCTTTGGACCTTCGGATTCGGGAGCATTTGGGCCTTGAGTAGCCCCAAAAGGAGCCCTGCAGGGCTCCTTTAAACCTTAGGGAACGCTTAGTAGGCCTTCTTGCCTTGGGTTTCCCGCAGGCGCTGGTGAGCCTCCTTAAAGCCTACCAGCTTCCGGCTTTCCTCATCGTAGAGGTGCATGTCGGCGAAGGCGATTTTGAAGGCATCCTTGAGGGTAACCGTGGGGGCCACCTTGACCAGGTCCACCTCCTCCTGCACCTTGGGCAGGAGGTAGTTGGGGATCTTGGGGGCTAGGTGGTGAATGTGGTGGAAGCCGATGTTCCCGGTAAGCCACTGGAGCACCTTGGGGAGCTTCAGGTAGGTGCTTCCCTCCATCGCCGCCTTCAGGTACTCCCAGCGGGGGTCGTGCTCCCAGTAGACGTCCTCAAACTGGTGTTGCACGTAGAAGAGGAAGATGCCCATCATGCCCGCCAGGTACTGGATGGGCAGGTAGACGAAGAGGAGGGTCTTGACCCCAAAAAAGGCCACGATCCCCGCCAGCAAGAGGGCCAGGAAGAGGTTGGTTAAGGCCACGGAGTTGCGCACCGAGGGCTTGTCCGAGCCGTAGCCCAGAGGAAGCCGGTAGGAGAGCATGAAAACGTAGATGGGTCCCAGGAAAAACATGATAAAGGGATTGCGGTAAAGGCGGTACTTGAGCCTGTCCCAGGGACTGGCCTTCAGGTACTCCTCGAGGGTCATGGTGTGGATATCCCCCACCCCCCGCTTGTCCAGGTTGCCGCTGGTGGCGTGGTGCCGGGCGTGGGAAAGCTGCCAGTGGTGGTAGGGGACCAGGGTCAGAACCCCGGTGAAAAAGCCCAGGAGGTCGTTGGCCCACTTTTTGGGAAAGAAGGAGCCGTGGCCGGCGTCGTGCTGGAGGATGAAGAGGCGCACCAGGAAGAGGGCGGCCGCCAGGTCCAAGAGGAGGGTCAGGGCCAGGGAGACGGAGAGGGCCTTGTGGGCTAGGAAGAAGAGGAGAAGGAGGGGCAAGAGGGTGTCGGCCACCTGGCGGAGGCTGCGGAAAACGTTGGGCTTGGCGTAGGGCTTGATGAGGGGGATCCAGTCTTTGGGTTCTACTCTCTGCATAGGCACTCCTCGCTGCGGGAGTACCCTAGGCTAACAGACGCCGCATGAGGGGCGTGAGAGGGCCCAAGGCCCTAAGGTCTTCAGCGGGGCTTAAGGCGTTCCTCCGAGTCCAGGATTAGGGTCACCGGGCCATCGTTTACCAGGTGCACCCGCATGTGGGCTCCGTAAACCCCGGTTTCCACGTGCACCCCTTGTTCCAGGAAGGCTTCTATGGCGGCCTCGTAGAGCCTCTTCCCCATGTCGGGGGGTGCGGCCTTGACGAAGGAGGGACGGTTTCCCTTGCGGGTGTCGGCGTAGAGGGTGAACTGGCTCACGAGGAGCACCTCCCCGCCCACCTCCTTGAGGGACAGGTTCATCTTCCCGGCCTCGTCGGGGAAGATACGCAGGGCCACGATCTTCCGCGCCAAATAAAGAGCGTCCTCCACCGTGTCCCCCTGCCCCACCCCCAGGAGGACCAGAAGCCCCAGGCCGATCCTCCCTACCTCCTCGCCCTCCACCTCCACGAAGGCCTCGGAAACCCGTTGCACCACCGCCCGCATCCCTCACCTCCTGGGACCGGCGAAGAGGGCTACGGTGCCGGGGCCGGCGTGGACGCTCACCGCCGCCCCTGCCCGCAAGGTGCCCAAGACCTCCACGCCTTCCATCCTAAGGGCCTCGCCCAAGGTTCTGGCGCCCTCGGGGTTGCCCGCATGGGCCAGGTAGGTGAGCCCCCCTTCGGGAAAGTCCCGGTGGAAAAGCTCAGCCACCTTGCGAAGCCCTTCCTTGAAGCCCCGCACCCGGGGACCGGGGAGGACCTGCCCACCCTTCACCTCGAGGACCGGCAGGATGCGAAGAAGCCCACCCACAAACCGCTGCAGGCCGGAGATTCGTCCCGAGCGGCGCAGGTAGGTAAGGGTCTCGGGGAGGACATAGCCCCGCACCCGTTCCCGGTAAGGAGCCACGGCCTTCTCCAGCTGGTCCCAGGCCACCCCCCTTCCGAGAAGCCGCCGGGCCTCCTCCAGCACCAGGAGAAGGCCTCCATTGAGGGACCAGGAATCCAGCACCTGGACCCTTTTCCCGAACTCCTGGGCTACCGCCATGGCGGTGGCCACGGTTCCGGAGAGGTGGCCGGACACGTGGACGGAAAGCACCCGCTCGTGGGTTTGCAGGAGGGCTTCGTAGGTGGAGCGCAGGTCCGCGGGGGCCACCTGGCTGGTGGAAAGCCGCTTCCCTTGTTGAAGGAGGTCCAGGACCTCCTCGTCGCTGATGTCCAGCTGGTCGCGGAGGGTTCTATTTCCCCAGATCACCTGCTGGGGCACCACGTGAATACCCTGTTTTAAGGCCTCTTCGGGGCTCAGGCCTAAGGTGGAGTCGGCCACGAAGGCCACGCTAGAGGCTGTAGGCATAAAACCCATAGGTGCCGGGGCCGGTGTGGCTGGCGATCACCGCTCCCAGCTCGCTCACCAGGGCTTCCTCCACGGGAAGGCCCGAGGCCAAAACCATCTCCTTAAGCTCCCTTACGGCGTTTTCCTCAGCGCTATAAAGGAAGAAGGCCCGGATGTGCTCCCGTCCCCTGGCCCATGCCTGGAAGTCCTTGAGGATCTCCTCCCTGGCTTTCCTTTCCCCCCGGGCCCGGCCCGCCGCCTCCACCCGGCCTTCCTTAAGGGTGAGGATGGGCTTGATGCCCAGGAGGGTGCCCAAAAGGGCCTGGGCCCCCCCGATGCGCCCTCCTCGCTTCAAAAACTCCAGGGTAGCCACGCTGAAGCGCACGAAGTGGTCCTTGCGGATGCGCTCCAGCTCTGAGAGCACTTCCTCCAGGGTTCGGCCCTGGGAAAGAAGCTCGTGGGCCCGAAGCACCATCATGCCGATGCCCAAGGAAGCCGCTTGGCTGTCGAAAACGGTGATGCGCTCGGGGAAATTTTGCGCTGCCAGGAGGGCGGACTGCACCGTCCCTGAGAGCTTGGCCGAGATGTGGATGGAAAGCACGTGGTCGACCTCCTGCAGGGCCTCCTGGTAGGCTTGCTGGAAATCCTCAGGGGAAGGCTGGCTGGTGGTGGGGAAGGCGGCCCCTTCCCGAACTTTCTGGAAGATCTCCTCGGGGGTGATCTCCTCCCAGTCCCTGTAGATGCGCCCCCCCAGGTTCACGTAAAGGGGCACCACCCGCACGCCCAGGCGTTCCCTTAGGGGCTTGGGTAGGTCGGAGGTGGAGTCGGTGATCAAGGCAACCTTCATATATCCTCCCTGTGTTCCCGGACAAGATACCACAGGTCCCTGGTGTAGTGTAGAGGACTTGTTGCTCTACGAGGGGCTTTCTGCTAGGGTCAAGGGTATATGTGGCGGGTCTTGGTGTCCGACGAGATGCGGCTTGGGGATGTGAAGTACCCCGGGGTGCTTTTGGACTACCGGCCGGGGATCGGGCGGGAAGAGCTTTTGGAGATCATCCCCGCCTACGATGCCCTCATCACCCGAAGCCGGACCCAGGTGGATGCCGAGCTACTGAAGCGGGGCAAGCGGCTCAAGGTGGTGGGACGGGGCGGGGTAGGGGTGGACAACGTGGACCTCGAGGCGGCCAGCCGCCTGGGCATCCTGGTGGTGAACGTTCCCGAGGCTAACACCCGCTCGGCGGCGGAGCTGGCCTTTGGCCTCCTTCTGGCAGCCGCCCGGGGCATCGCCCTTTCCGACCGCAAGATCCGCGCCGGGGAGTGGGACCGGAAGTTCTTGGGCCTGGAGCTTAAGGGCAAGACCCTGGGCATCGTGGGCTTGGGGCGGATTGGAGGCCAGGTGGCCCGCTTCGCCAAGGGGTTTGAGATGCGGGTCCTGGCCTACGACCCCTACATCCCCCGGACCCGGGCGGAGAGCCTGGGGGTGGAGCTCCTGGAGGACCTTTCCGACATGCTTCGGCAAAGCCATTTCCTCACCACCCACGCGCCCCTCACCGAGGAAACCCGGGGGATGATCGGGCGGAGGGAACTCTACCTCCTCCCCCGAGGGGCGGTGGTGGTGAACGCCGCCAGAGGGGGCATCGTGGACGAGAAGGCCCTGTTGGAGGTGTTGGAGGAGGGCCACCTGTTCGCTGCTGGCCTAGACGTGTTTGCCCAGGAGCCTCCCCCCAAGGACCACCCGCTTCTTAACCACCCGAAGGTGGTCCTCACCGCCCACCTGGGGGCCAACACCTTTGAGGCCCAGGACCGGGTGGGGGAGGCGGTTTTGGAGCGGGTGGTGCACACCTTGGAGGGGGACCTTTCCTACGCCCTGAACACCGGCTTTGACCCCGAGGCCCTCGAGGCCCTGAGGGGTTTCCTGCCCCTGGGGGAGGCGTTGGGGAAGCTTCTTGCCCAGATCACCCGGGGCCGGCCCGAGGTGCTGGAGGTAAGCTTCCTGGGCCGGTTTGAAAAGGACCCTGAGCCCGTGGCCAGTGCCGTAGCCAAGGGCTTCCTCTCCCGGGTGCTGGGGGAGGAGATGGTGAACCTGGTTTCCGCCCGGCCCCTCCTGAAGGACCGGGGCATCCGGCTTGTCACCCGCAGGCAGGAGGAGGCGGGGGAGTACACCAGGCTTCTGGAGGTGCGCCTTGCCACCGACCAGGAGGAGCGCCGGGCCCGGGGGGTGGTGATGGCGGGTAAACCCCGCTTGGTGGGGATTGACGACTATGCCCTCGAGGTCCTACCCGAAGGGTACATGCTGGTCTGCGTGAACTACGACCGCCCTGGGGTGGTGGGCCAGGTGGGAACCCTCTTGGGCGAGGCGGGGGTGAACATCGCCGGGATGCAGCTGGGCCGGGATGTGCCGGGGGGAAGGGCCCTTTTTGTTCTCACTGTGGACGAGAAGCCAAGCCAGGAGGTCCTGGAGGCCCTGAGGGCCTTGCCGGTGCTGGAAAGGGTGGATCTGGCGGAGCTTTAGGTCTGGGATGGGGAGCCTGCTGGGGGTGAGTTTGGGGGAGAAAGTGAGCACGTGCGAGTGTAATCGTGAATATAGGCACAAAATGCTGCTTTCCCGCCGCAAGGTGTTGCCCTCTCTCCGGCGCTTAGGAAAGCCCGGGCCCGGCGCCGAGTCTACGGGTTCAGCGCTTTTTGCCGAACCCGTAAACCAGTTCTTCCCCCTTGCGCACCACCAGGAGGATGGCGGACCGGCCCAGGCTGTCCTTGAGGAGGTAAAGGCTTCGCACCTCCCCGTCTATGGTTTTCTCCTCCTGCCTCTCCACAAAGTAGCCCGCGGCAGCAAAGCTGGTGAGCACCTGCTGGACGAAAGCGGCGTGGAGCCTGCTGGCGATGCCTTTGGCCACGAAGGCCTCGAGGGCGTACCCCTTGGCCTCGGGAAAGCGCTGGAGGAGGGGGTCGGGGCTCCTGGCCTTGTAGCTTCCCGCCGGCAGGCGCACCGCTGGGTCCAGGCTGGAGGCTAAGGCCACCACGGCGGTGGCCTCCAGGAGGGTCTGGGCAAAGCCCACGCCGCCCAAAAGCAGGAGGACCAGGAGAACTACCCTGGGCTTTGGCATATAAGGATCTTACCCCATCAGGAGGTCTCGGGCCTTGAGGGCCAGGTGGACCTGGGCCAGGACCTCGGGACGGGACAGGGGACCCAGGGCGGCTTCGATCCGCTTGAGGCGGTAGCGCAGGGTGTTGGGGTGGATGTGGAGGGAAGAGGCCGCCTCCTCCACATTGCCCGTGGCCATGTACACCTCGAGGGTCTTCAGGAGCTTTGGGGGCAGGGGTAGGTAGCGTTCCACCAGGGCCTTCAGGTCCTCGGGAGACTGCTGGAGAAGCACAAAGGCCACGGGGTCCAGGCCGCTGAAGGAAAGGGCTTCCCCCGCCCGGGCCGCCTTGAGGGCGATGAGGGCTTCGCGGTAGGCATTTTGCACCTCCTCGCCAGCAGCGTGCACCGCGGAATACCCCAGGCGGCTCCCCGGGGGCAGGGCAGAAAGGAGGCTTTGCGCCTCCTTCTTAGGGTTGTGCACCTGCCACATGGCGGCCAGGCGGTTGCCCCGGGTGGTAAGAAGGTAGGGCACGCCCAGCCGGTCCAGGAAGGTGCCGGCCCGGCGCCTCAGTTCCAGGGTGGCCTCCCGCCTCCTTTCCTCCGCCAGGCGGTGGCGGCCCGGTACTGCCTTGGGTTCCACCAGGGCTAGGACCCACTCCACCCCCTCGGTGAAGCCGAAGGCGAAAAGCCGGTCGGGTTCCGCTTCCCCCAGGATGAGGCCCTCCAGGAGCGCCCCGCCCAGGGATTCCTCCCGCATCCTTTCCAGGGAGCGTTCCAGGGCCCGCACCCGAAGAAGCCGGGCGGCCACCTCCAGAAGGCCTTGGGCTTGCCGCAAGCTCTCTTCCTCCCCATAG
This sequence comes from Thermus tenuipuniceus, assembly GCF_002964845.1. GTDB lineage: Bacteria > Deinococcota > Deinococci > Deinococcales > Thermaceae > Thermus > Thermus tenuipuniceus. The sequence continues at coordinate 19,210 of NZ_KZ672969.1, read as the reverse complement.
GCCACCAGAACACCCTCCCCTGCTTCCAGGGAAAGCCATCCCCGGCCTTCCCCGGGCTCCTTGGGGTGCTGGGGAGGTATGGGGCCGGCAAATCCCAGCACTTCTCCCCAGGGGGCTACCCAGGCCAGGGCCAGGCCTGTGGCCTGGTAGAGGACTTCCAGGAAGGGCCTTTCCGGAAGCCGCAACAGGAGGTCCAAAAGCCCGGCCATCCCCAGACCCGAGCCCAGGTGGAAGAGGCGCAGGGCCACCGCCTTGGCCAGTTCCTCCCGCTTCAGCCAAGGAGGGTAGACCGCTACCCCCAGGCCCTCCTTCCGGGCATACCCCAGGAGTTCCGGGTCCGGGGCCGGAAGGAGGAAGCCGGAGGCGGTGCGGTAGCGCCAGAGGTTTCCCTCGGGGCGGGTGAGGAGAAGGGCCCCCTCCAGGGGCAGGAGGGGTTTGGCCTCTTCCAGGAGGTAGAGGACCGGCCTATGGGAAGGGACCAGGACCTCGAGGCCCAGGTCCTGGGCCAGATGGAGGAAGGTAATGGAGTTTGGGCTAAATTCTGGCGTGGGCATTGTTGTTCTGCACAATATACCGCACTCGCCCAGGGTACAAGAGGGTTTGTTTTGTGTTAAAAACCAAATATCGGCACAATCTTGTGCTCCCTACAGTTGCCCTTCTGGGCCGGGAGGGCCATCCTAAGGGGCGAAAGGAGCAGCATGTTCCGCGGGTCCATCCCACCCCTACCTACCCCCTTTTGCCGAGGGCGCATCGACGAGGAGGCCTTAAGGAGGCTCGTGGAGCGGGCCGTCCAGGGGGGTTCCCACGGGATCAGCGTGGGGGGCACCACGGGCGAGCCCGGCACCCAGACCCTGGAGGAGCGGAAGCGGGTGATCGAGATCGCCCTGGAGCAGGCGGCGGGCCGGGTTCCCGTCATCCCCGGCACCGGGGCCCTCAGGCTGGAGGAAACCCTCGAGCTCACCCGCTTCGCCCAGGAAGCAGGGGCCCAGGGGGCCATGGTCATCGTCCCCTATTACGTTAAACCCAACCAGGAAGGGCTTTACCGCTACTTCGCCGAGGTGGCCAAGGCGGTGCCCGACTTTCCCATCCTCATCTACAACATCCCGGGCCGGGCAGGGGTGGAGATCGCCCCCAGGACCGTGGCCCGCCTCAGGCGGGACTTTCCCAACATCGTGGGGCTCAAGCACTCCTCCAAGGACCTGGAGTACCTCTCCCAGCTCTTCCAGGAGGTGGGCCAGGACTTCCTGGTGTTCTGCGGCTTGGAAAGCCTCACCCTGCCCATGATGAGCCTGGGGGCGGTGGGGACCATCGCCGCCACCGCCAACTGGCTGCCCAAAGAGGTGGCGAGGCTCACGGAGCTGGCCTTGGCGGGGGACTACGCCGGGGCGAGGGAGCTTCACTACCACCTCCTCGAGGCCAACGAGGCCATCTTCTGGGACACGAACCCCATTCCCCTAAAGACGGTGCTCTCCTGGATGGGCCTTTTGGAGAAGGAGTGGCGCCTCCCCTTGGGTCCCACCACCCCCGAGGTGGAGGAGAGGCTGAGGGCCATGGCCCGGCGCTACCGCCTGATCGGGGAGGAGGCATGAAGCTCTGCCGTTTCCTGGCTAAGGGAAGGCTCCATCACGGGGTTTATAGGGAGGGCGTCCTCCTGGACGAAGCCGGGGAGGCCCATGATCCCGAGGGGGTCACCTGGCTCCTTCCCTTCACCCCCGGCAAGGTGATCGGGGTGGCCCTGAACTACGCGGACCATGCGGAGGAGCTGGGCCTTTCCCGTCCCGAGGAGCCCGCGCTCTTTTGGAAGCCGAACAATAGCCTCCTTCCCCACAAGGGCGTGGTGCGTTACCCAAAAGGGGCGGAGTACATGCATTACGAGGTGGAGCTGGCGGTGGTGGTGGGCCGGCCCATGCGCCGGGTGAAGGCCAAGGAGGCCTTGGACTACGTCCTGGGGTACACCATCGCCAACGACCTGGTGGTGCGGGACCACGTGACGAACACCTTCCGCCCCCCCATCCGGGCCAAGGGACGGGATACCTTTGGCCCCCTTGGGCCCTTTCTGGTGGTGGGGGAGGTGGAGGATCCCCAGACCCTTACCCTAAGGGCCTATGTGAACGGGGAGCTTCGTCAGGAAGGGCACACCTCGAGGATGCTCTACAGCGTGGCGGAGCTTTTGGAATACATATCCGAGTTCATGACCCTGGAGCCCTACGACGTCATTCTCACCGGGACGCCCAAGGGCATAAGCCGGGTGCTTCCCGGGGATGTGATGCGGCTGGAGATCGAAGGGCTTGGGGCTTTGGAAAACCCCATAGAGGAGGAGGCATGAGGTACCAGGACCAGGTGGCCGGGATTCCCTGGGAAAGGATCGAGGCCATTCGCAAGGCCCTAAAGGGGTGGACGGCCCTCCACTTCATTGGCGGGGCCTTCGTCCCCTCGGAGGACGGGGAGGTCTTTCCCACCTTGGATCCTTCCACCAACGAGGTGCTCTCCTATGCGGCCCGGGGTGGGGAAAGGGAAGTGGACCGGGCCGCCAAGGCGGCCCACGAGGCCTTCCAGCGGTGGAGCCGCACCCCGGCCCGGGAGAGGAGGCGTTACCTCCTCAAAATCGCCGAGCTTCTGGAGAGGCACGCGGACGAGCTCGCCGTGGTGGAGGCCCTGGACGCCGGGCAGGTCTTGCGCATCGTCAAGGCCCAGGTGGCCCGCTCCGCGGAGAACTTCGCCTTCTATGCCGAGTACGCCGAGCACGCCATGGAGGACCGCACCTTCCCCGTGGACCGGGACTGGCTTTACTACAGCCTGAGGGTCCCGGCTGGGCCGGTGGGCATCATCACGCCTTGGAACGCTCCCCTGATGCTTTCCACCTGGCGCATCGCCCCGGCACTGGCCTTCGGGGACACGGTGGTCTTGAAGCCCGCGGAGTGGAGCCCCTTAACCGCCAGCAAGCTGGCGGAGATCGTGCAGGAGGCGGACCTTCCCCCTGGGGTCTTCAACCTGGTCCAGGGCTACGGCGAGGAGGCGGGGGCCGCCCTGGTGGCCCATCCCCTCGTTCCCCTCATCACCCTCACCGGGGAGACGGAGACCGGAAAGGTGGTCATGCAAAACGCCGCCCGCCACCTCAAGCGGCTTTCCCTGGAGCTTGGCGGGAAAAGCCCGGCCCTGGTCTTTGCCGACGCCGATCTGGAAAGGGCTTTGGACGCGGTGGTCTTCCAGATCTACTCCTTCAACGGGGAGCGGTGCACAGCGAGCTCCCGCCTCCTGGTGGAGGAGTCCATCTTTGAAACCTTTGTGGAGAGGGTGGCGGAACGGGCGCGGGCCATCCGGGTGGGCCATCCCCTGGACCCCGAGACCGAGGTGGGCCCCCTCATCCGCCCCGAGCACCTGGAGAGGGTTTTGGGGTATGTGGAGGCGGGCCTTAAGGAGGGGGCAAGGCTTCTCGTGGGCGGAAGGAGGGCCACCACCTCCTTCCGCGGGGAGGATCTTTCCCAGGGGAACTACCTGGAGCCCACCCTCTTCGTGGGGGAAAACCAGATGCGCATCGCCCAGGAGGAGATCTTCGGCCCCGTTTTGGTGGCCATCCCCTTTAAGGACGAGGAGGAGGCCCTCAGGCTCGCCAACGACACCAAGTACGGCCTCGCCGCCTACGTCTTCACCAAGGACCTGGAGCGGGCCCATCGCCTGGCCCTGGAGCTAGAGGCGGGCCTCGTCTACCTCAACAGCCACAACGTGCGCCACCTGCCCACCCCCTTTGGCGGGGTGAAGGCCAGCGGGGAGCGGCGGGAGGGTGGCCTTTATGCTCTTGAGTTCTACACCGACCTCAAGGCCGTGGGGCTTCCCCTAAGGCCCCCCCACGTGCCCAGGTTCGGAAAGGGGTGAGAGGATGGCGAGAACAGGAGCGGAGTATCTGGAGGCTTTGAAGGAGCGGCCCCCCAACCTCTGGTACAAGGGGGAAAAGGTGGAGGACCCCACCACCCATCCCGTCTTCCGGGGGATCGTGCGCACCATGGCGGCCCTCTATGACCTGCAGCACGACCCCCGGTACCGGGAGGCCCTCACCTACGAGGAGGGGGGGAAGCGGCACGGGATGAGCTTCCTCATCCCCAAGACCAAGGAGGACCTGAGGCGGCGGGGCCAGGCCTACAAGCTCTGGGCCGACCAGAACCTGGGGATGATGGGCCGCAGCCCCGACTACTTGAACGCCGTGGTCATGGCCTATGCCGCCAGCGCCGAGTACTTCGGGGAGTTTGCCGACAACGTGCGGGACTACTACCGCTACCTCCGCGACCAGGACCTGGCCACCACCCACGCCCTCACTAACCCCCAGGTGAACCGGGCCAAGCCCCCCAGCGCCCAGCCCGACCCCTACATCCCCGTGGGGGTGGTGCGTCAGACGGAAAAGGGCATCGTGGTGCGGGGAGCCCGGATGACCGCCACCTTTCCCCTGGCGGACGAGGTCCTCATCTTCCCTTCCACCCTGCTTAAGGAGGGGCCGGGCAACGAGAAGTACGCCATTGCCTTCGCCCTGCCCACCTCCACCCCGGGCCTTCACTTCGTCTGCCGCGAGGCCTTGGTGGGAGGGGATAGCCCCTTCGACTACCCCCTAAGTAGCCGTCTCGAGGAGATGGACTGCCTGGTGGTCTTTGACGATGTGTTGGTCCCTTGGGAGCGGGTCTTCATCCTGGGGAACGTGGAGCTCTGCAACAACGCCTACGCGGCCACGGGGGCCCTCCACCACATGGCCCACCAGGTGGTGGCCTTGAAGACCGCCAAGACCGAGGCCTTTTTGGGGGTGGCGGCCCTCATGGCCGAGGGGATCGGGGCCGATGCCTACAGCCACGTGCAGGAGAAGATCGCCGAGATCATCGTCTACCTGGAGGCCATGCGGGCCTTCTGGACCCGGGCGGAGGAGGAGGCCAAGGAGAATGCCTTTGGCCTTCTGGTACCCGACCGGGGGGCCTTGGACGGGGCGAGGAACCTGTACCCCAGGCTCTATCCCCGGCTTAGGGAGATCCTGGAGCAGATCGGGGCCAGCGGTCTGATCACCCTGCCCTCGGAGCGGGACTTCAAGGGACCCCTGGCCCCCTTGCTGGAGAAGTATCTGCAGGGGGCTACCCTCGAGGCCAAGGAGCGGGTGGCCCTCTTCCGCCTGGCCTGGGACATGACCCTCTCGGGCTTTGGGGCGAGGCAGGAGCTTTACGAGCGCTTCTTCTTCGGGGATCCGGTGCGCATGTACCAGACCCTCTTTAGCGTCTACGATAAAGAGCCCTACAAGGAGCGGATCCGCGCCTACCTGAAGAGGGCGCTTTCCGTGTTTGCGGAGGTGGAGGCGTGACGGGTGCCTTTCCCGAGGGGCCTGCGGGTTTGCCCAAGCCGGACGAGGCCTTGAGGGAGGCCTTTAAGGAGGCCCTAAGCCGGTTCGCCGCCGGGGTGACCGTGGTGTCCGCCCGGCTGGGGGCGGAGGAGAGGGGCATGACTGCCACCGCCTTCATGTCCTTGAGCCTCGAGCCTCCCCTGGTGGCCCTGGGCATCCACGAGAAGGCGAGGCTTTTGCCCCTTCTGGAGGCTTCCCAGGCCTTCACCGTTAGCGTTCTGAGGGAGGGGCAGGAGGCGGTTTCCCAGCACTTTGCCGGCAAACCCCAGGAAGGGGTGGGGTTGGTGGACGGCAGGGTGCCCGGGGCCTTGGCGGTGCTTCGCTGCCGCCTGGAGGCGGCCTACCCCGGGGGGGACCACCGGCTGGTGGTGGGCCGGGTGGAGGCGGTGGAGCTGGGAGAGCCGGGCCTTCCCTTGGTGTACTTCGGCCGAGGTTACAGGGGGTTGGTATGGCCATCGTGAGGGTTGGGTTCATAGAGCTTTGGGTGAGGGACCTGGAGAAAAGCCTGGAGTTCTACGAGGGGCTTTTGGGCTTCCGCCTGGAGCGCAAGGAGGGGAAAAGCGCCTACCTCCGGGGCTACGAGGAGCTGGAGTGGAGCCTGAAGCTCACCGAGGCGGAACTTTCCGCGGTGCGGAGCCTGGGCTTCAAGGTGGACGAGAAGGGAATGGAACAGGCCCAGGCCTGGGCGGAACAGGAAGGGCTTCCCCACCGGTTGGAAACGGACTGGGGTAGGCCCAGGATGCTCCGCGTGCAGGACCCCTTCGGCTATCCCCTGGTCTTCTACGCGGGGGCCGAGAAGCTTCCCCGCATCCTGCAGGAGTACCACCTCTACCGGGGTCCTGGAATCCTCCGCATCGACCACCTGAACCTCTTCTCCCCCGAGGTGGAGAGGGCCACCCGCTACTACCAGGAGTACATGGGCTTCCGCCTTACCGAGTACACGGAGGACGATGAAGGGAGGCTTTGGGCTAGCTGGCTCCACCGCAAGGGGAACGTCCACGACGTGGCCTTCACCAACGGGGAAGGCCCCAGGCTCCACCACTTCGCCTACTGGCTCCCCGACCCCATGGCCATCCTGAAGGCGGCGGACATCCTGGCAGGAGCCCGCAGGACGGACCAGATCGAACGGGGGCCCGGGCGGCACGGGATCTCCAACGCCGTGTTCCTCTACCTCAAGGACCCGGATGGGCACCGCATCGAGCTTTACACCTCCGATTACCTCACCGTGGACCCCGACCTGCCCCCGGTGCGCTGGAGCCTGAACGACCCTAGGCGGCAGACCCTTTGGGGGCACAGGACTCCAAAGAGCTGGTTCCTGGAGGGAAGCGTCCTTGTGGACCTCGAGGGGGAGCCCTTGCCCACGCGGCCCTCGCCCCTTGTCGGCATCCCCGAGCACGTGACCTAGCTTGACGGGACAGAAGTCCCTGGTTAAACTGGAAGACAAACGATCGTTAGTTAGACCCAATCCGGGTCTCGCCCGGTGGGAAAGGGACGAAGGAGGGGAAGAAGATGAAGCGCTGGTTGGTAGCCCTGTTGGTTTTAGGCCTTTCGGCCATGGCCCAGGAGGCACTCAAGGTGGGTGTGGTGGTTTCGGCCACCGGCCCTGCCGCCTCCTTGGGCATTCCCGAGCAGAACACCTTCCTCATGCTCCAGGAGATGCTGGACCGCACGGGGGGTGTGGCGGGGCGCAAGGTGCAGTTCGTGATCCTGGACGATGCCTCGGATACCACCCAGGCGGTGCGGAATACCCGCCGCCTGGTGGAGGAGGGGGTAGTGGCGGTCATCGGCACCACCACCACCCCGGCTTCCCTGGGCATGATCCCCGTGGTGGCCGAGGCCAAGGTGCCCATGATCTCGCTGGCGGCCAGCAAGGACATCATCTACCCCGTGGACGCCCAGCGGCACTGGGTCTTCAAGACCCCCCAGACGGAGGAGCTCATGGCCCGGGCCATCGTGGCAGACATGGTGGCCAGGGGGGTCAAGACCGTGGCCTACATCGGCTTTAACGATGCCTACGGGGAAGGCTGGGCCCGCTTCTTCGAGGCCGAGGCCAAGGCCAAGGGCCTGCAGGTGGTGGTCAGCGAGCGTTATGCCCGTACGGATACCTCAGTGACCGGCCAGGTTCTCCGCATCATTGCCCGGCGGCCCGATGCGGTCTTGGTGGGTGCCAGCGGCACCCCCGCCGTGCTTCCCCAGCGCACCCTGAAGGAGCGGGCCTATGCCGGCCTCATCTACCAAACCCATGGAGTGGCCAACCCCGACTTCCTCCGGGTGGGGGGTAAGGACGTGGAGGGCACCCTCCTTCCCGCTGGGCCCATCCTGGTGGCGGAGCAACTCCCCTCCGCCTACCCCACCAAGCGGGTGGCCCTGGACTACATCCAGCGCTACGAGGCCAAGTACGGCATCGGCAGCTACTCCACCTTCGGCGCCCACGCCTGGGATGCCTGGCTGATCCTGAAGCCGGCCCTGGAGCGGGCCTTGAAGCGGGTTGACTCGGCCAAGGACCTCGCTGCCTTCCGCGCTACCTTGAGGGACGAGATCGAGGCCACCCGGAACCTGGTGGCCACCCACGGGGTCTTCACCTTCAGCAAGGAGGACCACCTGGGCCTGCGCTTTGAGGATGCCGCGGTGATGGTCCGGGTGGAGAACGGCCGCTGGAAGCTGGAGCGCACCTTCCGCTAAGCCATGGACGCCACCATCCTCAGCTTCCTCCTCTTGGACGGATTGCAAAACGGGGTGGTCTACGGCCTTCTGGCCCTGTCCCTGGTTCTGGTCTTTGCCGTCACCCGGGTGATCCTGGTGCCCATCGGGGAGCTTCTGATGTTCGCCCCCCTTTCCCTGGTGTGGCTCCTCGAGGGCAAGCTCCCCGGCACCCTGTGGCTGGCCCTGGTCCTGGGAGGGGCCTGGGCCCTCATGGCCCGGGGCCGGGGGGCCCTTCTGCCCCTTGTGGGCGGGGTGGGGCTTTTCCTCCTCTTCCTTCTGGCTAAAGAGGTTCCTCCCTTGGCCTATCTGGCGGCGGTGCTCCTCGTGGTGTACCTGGGGGTGGCCACCTACCGGGTCTTCTTCCAGCCCATGCGGGGGGCCACGGTGCTTTCGCTCCTCATCATGGCCGTGGGCCTCCACGTGGCCTACCAGGGGCTTGGCCTGGTCTTCTTTGGTCCCGAGCAGTTCCGTCCTGCCCCTCTTCTTTCGGGGGAGGTGGTGGTGGGCCTCTCCTGGCAGGGGGTTCTGGTCCTCCTCTTCGCCGCTTTGAGCCTAATGGCCCTTTACCTCTTCTTCCGTTTCTCCCTTTTCGGAAAGGCGCTTTTGGCGGCGGCGGAGAACCGGCTTGGGGCCAGGCTCTTGGGGATACGCCCGGAGGAAGCGGGGATGGTGGCCTTCGGCATCGCCAGCCTCTTGGCGGCTTTTTCCGGGCTTCTTTTGGCCCCCCTCATCAACGCCGCCTACTTCATGGGCTTCATGCTGGGGCTTAAAGGGTTCGTGGCCGCCATCCTGGGGGGGCTCGCCAGCTATCCGGTGGCCTTTTTGGGCGCCCTCCTTGTGGGCTTCTTTGAGAGCTTCACCAGCTTCTACGCCAGCGCCTACAAGGAGGCCTTGGTCTTCCTGCTCTTGGTGCCCGCTCTCTTCTACCAAAGCCTGCGGGCGCGAACGGTGGAGGAGTGATGCGCTACCTTTGGTTTTTGTTGCTCCTGTTGCCCCTGGCCCTGTCCCCCTTTCCCTACTACCTCACCCTCTTGAACTTCTTCGCCCTCTCCGCCATGGTGGTCCTCTCCCTCTACGTGCTCACGGGTCTGGCAGGGATGACCAGCTTTGCCCAGGCGGCCTTCATGGGCATGGGAGCCTATGCCACCGCGCTCCTCACGATCAAAGCTGGGCTTTCCCCTTGGCTTGGGCTCGGGGCCGGGCTCCTTTTCGCCCTTCTGTTGGCCTTGCTCCTGGGTGCCCTGACGGTGCGGCTTAAGGGGCATTTTCTTCCTCTTTCCACCATTGCCTGGCAGGTGGCCTTGTACATCCTGGCGGGGAACCTGGTGGGGCTTACCGGGGGACACACTGGGCTTACCGATCTGCCCCCGATCCACTTCTTCGGCATCTCCCTGGACACCGGCTTCCGCTACGCCTTCCTCACCCTTTTCCTCCTGGTCCTCCTAGTCCTGGCCCTTTACAACCTGCGCCAAAGCCGTATCGGGCGGGCCCTTTTGGCCCTGAGGGGGGATGCCCTGGCGGCGGCCAGCTTCGGCGTGGACCCGGCAGTCCTCAGGCTCAAAGCCTTTTTGCTCTCGGGGGTCATAGCCGGCCTGGCGGGTTTCCTGTACGCCCACTTCCTGCGCTTCGTCAACCCCACGCCCTTTTCCCTGGAGGCTTCCATCAAGTACCTGGTGATGGCCGTGGCCGGGGGGGTGGGGAGCATTCCCGGGGTGATGCTGGGGGCGGCCTTTTTCACCGGCCTCGAGGACTGGTTAAAGGATCTCCTGCCCCTCCTCTTGGGGCGACAGGGCAACTACGAGACCATCGGCTATGGCCTCATTCTGGCCCTGATCCTCATCCTGGCCCCCAAGGGTCTCTGGCCCCTGGTGGAGCGGTACCTGCCGAGCCGGGACCTAGGGGTTCCCAAGGCGGAACCCCTTTCCCTCAAAAGCCCCGACGGCCCCCGGGGTGAGGTGGTTCTGGAAGTCCAGGGCCTGCAGAAGTCCTTCGGGGGGCTTTTGGCAGTGGCTGGGGTTTCCTTCGACCTGAGGCGGGGGGAGATCCTGGCCTTGATCGGCCCCAATGGGGCAGGGAAGAGCACCACCTTCAACCTGGTGGCGGGGGCCTTGCTCCCCGACCGGGGCCAGGTCCGCCTCTTTGGCAAGGAGATCACGGGGCTTCCTCCCTACCGGATCCACGCCCTGGGCCTGGGCCGCACCTTCCAGCACCCGCATCTTTTCCTGGAGCTCACGGTGCTGGAAAACGCCGCTTTGGGCACGTACAGCCGTACCCGGGCGGGCTTTCTCCAGGCGCTGCTGGGCCTTTCCCGCAGGGAGGAGGAGCGGGCCTTGGCCACCGCCTACCGGGCCTTGAAGCGGGTGGGGCTGGAGTCCTTGGCCCTGGAAAAGGCGGAGCGCCTTTCCGTGGGCCAGCAGCGCCTGCTGGAGATTGCCCGGCTCCTGGCCTCGGGGGCCGAAGTGCTCCTCCTGGACGAACCGGCCGCGGGGCTCAGGGCCCAGGAGAAGCGGGAGTTTGCCTCCCTCCTCCGCTCCCTGGCCAGGGAGGGCTACACGGTGCTCATCGTGGACCACGACATGGACCTCATCATGGGCCTGGCAGACCGGGTGGTGGTGATGAACTACGGGGAGAAGATCGCCGAGGGCGCGCCCAAGGAGGTCCAGAGGAACCCCTTGGTGCGGGCGGCCTACCTGGGTGAGGAGGAGGTGGCATGAGTCTCCTTTCCGTTCAGGGTCTCACCGTGCGCTACGGGCCCCTCGAGGCGGTGCGGGGGGTGACCTTTTCCCTGAAGGAAGGGGAAGCCCTCACCCTCATTGGCCCTAACGGGGCCGGGAAGACCAGCGTGCTCCGGGGGCTTCTGGGCCTGGCCCAGGCGGAGGGGAAGGTCTTCCTGGATGGGGCGGAAGTGCGGGGGCGGAGCCCGGAGGCCCTTCTTTCCTGGGGGCTGGTCCTGGTGCCGGAGGGCCGGGCCCTTTTCCCCGGGCTTTCCGTGGAGGACAACCTCCTCCTGGGAGGCTTTACCCGTTTTCGCCGCAGGGAGAACCTGAGGCCGGACCTGGAAAGGGTCTACACCCTTTTCCCCAGGCTTTTGGAGAGGAGGAGGCAGCCTGCCGGTACCCTTTCCGGCGGGGAGCAGCAGATGCTGGCCATCGGGCGCGCCCTTATGGCGAGGCCCCGGCTTCTCCTTCTGGACGAGCCCTCCCTGGGCCTAGCTCCCCTGATGGTGCAGGAGATCTACCGCATCCTGGGCGAGCTGAAGCGGGAAGGCACCACCCTGCTCCTGGTGGAGCAGAACGCCAAGATGGCCCTATCCCTGGCCGACCGGGGGCTGGTGCTGGAGGCGGGGGAGGTGGCCCTGATGGGCCCGGCGGAGGCCCTGCGCCAGGACCCCAAGGTGGTGGAGGCTTACCTGGGCCTCTCCCGGGAGGTGGAGGAGGGATGAGGCCCGACCCCTTCATGGCGGCTTTGGGCCTGGAGGTGCGGCACCTGGCCCCGGGGGAGGCGGTGGTGGCCGGAGTGGTGGGGGAAGCCCACCTAAACCTCCACGGCACCGCCCACGGGGGCTTCCTTTACGCCTTGGCGGATAGCGCCTTCGCCCTGGCCTCCAACTCCCGGGGGCCCGCCGTGGCCCTTTCCTGCCGCATGGATTACTTCCGCCCCCTTCCTGCCGGGGTGCAGGTGGAGGCCAGGGCCCGGGAGGTGAACCTCGCCCGGCGCACGGCCACCTACCAGGTGGAGGTGGTTTCGCAGGGCAAGCTCATCGCCTTGTTTACGGGAACGGTGTTTCGCCTTGGAGGTGATCAGGAATGATGTACCAGCCGGAACTGGAAACCCTCCCCAGGCAAAAGCTTAGGGCCTTGCAGGAGGAAAGGCTTCGGGCCGTGGTGGCCTACGTGTACGAAAGGGTGCCCTTCTACCGGCGACTTCTGGACGAGGCGGGGGTGGACCCGAAGGGGGTGCGGACCCTCGAGGACCTTCCCAAACTCCCCTTCACCCGCAAGGACCACTTGCGGGAAAACTACCCCTTCGGCCTCTTCGCCGTGCCCCGGGAGGAGGTGGCCCGCATCCACGCCAGCAGCGGCACCACGGGCAAGCCCACCGTGGTGGGGTACACCAAAAACGACCTCCAGGTCTTTGCGGAGGTGGTGGCCCGCTCCCTGGCGGCGGCGGGGGCCAGGCCCGGGCAGATGCTCCACAACGCCTACGGCTATGGCCTTTTCACCGGGGGCTTGGGCCTCCACGCCGGGGCGGAGGCCTTGGGGATGACGGTGGTCCCCGTCTCCGGGGGCATGACCGAGCGGCAGCTCATGCTCATCCAGGACTTCCGCCCGGAGGTGATCTCCTGCACCCCCTCCTACGCCCAGACCCTGGCGGAGGAGTTCCGGAAGCGGGGTGTGGCCCCGGAGGAGCTTTCCCTGGAATACGCCGTGCTGGGCGCTGAGCCCTGGACCGAGGCCATAAGGAAGCAGGTGGACGAGGGGCTTGGGGTGAGGAGCACCAACATCTACGGGCTTTCCGAGATCATCGGTCCCGGGGTGGCCAACGAGTGCGTGGAGGAACGGCAGGGAAGCCACATCTGGGAGGATCACTTCCTCCCCGAGGTGGTGGACCCACAAACGGGCGGGCCCCTGCCGGAAGGGAAGGTGGGCGTTTTGGTCTTCACCACCCTCACCAAGGAGGCCATGCCCCTCTTGCGGTACTGGACAGGGGACCTCACCTTCCTCACCTACGAGGCCTGCTCCTGCGGCCGCACCCACGTGCGCATGGGGCCCGTCCTGGGCCGCACCGACGACATGCTCATCATCCGCGGGGTGAACGTCTACCCCACCCAGGTGGAGGCGGTCCTCCTGGGCATCCCCGAGGTGGAGCCCTACTACCAGATCGTGGTGCGGCGGGAGGGCACCCTGGACGAGGCCGAGCTCAAGGTGGAGGTTTCCGAAGCTTTCTTCCAGGAGATCGGGCGCAAAGCCCTTTCCGATGAGGTCATCGAGGCGGACCACCGCCTCCACGCCCTCCGGGAGAAGGTGGCCCACAAGATCAAGGACACCATCGGCGTGAGCATGCGGGTCATCCTCCTGGCCCCCGGGGAGGCCCCCAGGAGCGAGGGGGGCAAGCTCCGCCGGGTTTTGGACCTGAGGAAGTAGACCATGCGCCCTATCCCCATCGGGTTTGAGGCCACGTTCGAAACCGTGGTCACCGAGGCGATGACCGTGGACTTCGAGGAGCTTGGCCCCGTGCACCCGGTCTACGCCACCTACTGGATGGCCAAGCACATGGAGCTGGCCGGGCGCAAGATCATCCTTCCCTTTTTGGAGGAGGGGGAGGAGGGGATCGGAAGCTACGTGGAGGTGCGCCACCTGGCCTCGGCCCTGCCGGGGATGCGGGTGCGCATCGTGGCCCGGCACGAGGGCACCGAGGGGAACCGGGTCTACGCCAGCATGGAGGCCTACAACGAGCTTGGGGACCTGATCGGCCGGGGGCGCACCGAGCAGGTGATCCTGCCCAAGGCCAAGGTGGCGGAGATCTTCGCCCGGCTTAGGGAGCGCTGGAGGGCCGGGGAGTAGGGCCTGCGCGGCGCCACCCCTTGGTGGGGTCCGGGGATGACGCCTCTGGGTGTAGCCTCAAAGGGGAGGCGGCGATGAAGGTCAAGGGCAAAGTCGTGGTGGTTACGGGGGCGGGTAGCGGCCTGGGGCAGGCCCTGGTCTTGGAGCTTCTACGGCGTGGGGCCAGGGTGGCTGCGGTGGACCTCCGACCTGAGGGCCTCGAGGCCACCCGCACCCAGGCGGGGGCCATGGCCCAGGGGCTCAGCCTGCATCCCGTGGACGTGGCTGACCGGTCGCGGGTGGAGGCCCTTCCCGCAGAGGTGGAGGCCTTCCACGGCCAGGTGGACGGCCTCATCAACAACGCTGGCATCATCCAGCCCTTCAAGCGCCTTTGGGAGCTGGACCCGCCTGCCATTGAGCGGGTGATGCGGGTTAACTTCTACGGAACCCTGCACATGACCCTGGCCTTTTTGCCTCGCCTCCTCGCCCGGCCCGAAGCCCACCTGGTGAACGTTTCCAGCATGGGGGGCTTTCTCCCGGTGCCCGGGCAGACGGCGTATGGGGCCTCCAAGGCCGCAGTGAAGCTCCTCACCGAGGGCCTTTGGGCGGAGCTTCAGGGCACCCCGGTGAGGGTGACCCTGGCGCTCCCTGGGGCCATGCGCACCGGCATCGCCCAGCACTCCGGGGTGGAGGCCCCCCAGGCTGGGGAAGGGGCCAAGATACCCCTTTTGGAACCGGATCGTGCGGCCAAAATCCTCCTGGACGCGGTGGAGCGCGATGCTTTCCGCGTCCTCCTGGGCCAGGACGCCAGGACCATGGACCTCCTTTACCGCCTGAGCCCCCTCTGGGCCACNGGGGGGGGGGGCCCCAAAGAGGGCATGAGCACGCCACTTTGGCTTTGGCCGGTGGGGCAACCTTTGCGTGCGGGTACTTAGGAGGCCCTCACTTTTCCTCGGGAGAGGGACCATCCGTTCTGGAAGGAGCCGAAGGGCGCCGCCCTTGGGCCCTCATCAGCCAGGCGGAGAGGCCCATGAAGAGGGTGAGGCCCAGGGTGGTGAGGGCGAAGGCCAGGTGGTGGTCGGCCAGCGTCCGGTAGGCGAGGGCCAAGGAGGTGCCCGCCAGGGTGCTCCCTACCGCCTGTCCTAAGGCGCGGGCCACGGAAAGGGCCCCGGAGGCCAGGCCCTCGAGGCCCCCCGGGGCCAGGGCCAGCACCTGGGCGTTGTTGGCCGCTTGGAAAAGGGCCCGCCCGACCCCGAGGAGGAGGAGTCCCAGGGCGGAGCCCCAAAGGGGATGCCAGAGGGGCAAAAGGGCGAAACCCACGCCAGCGGCTACCAAGAGGTAGGCCCCGAGAAGGGCCATGCGGTTGTACCCCAGGCGGTCCGCGGCGCGCCCTGCCCAGGCGCCCAGGAGGAGGAGCTGGACGGGACCGAGGAGGAGGAGCCCTCCAATGGCCCTGGGCGAGAGCCCCTCTGCTCCCAGGTGAAAGGCCAGGGCCACGGTGGTGCCCAGGGTGTGGAGGAAGTAGAGGGAGGTGGCCAACAACGCCCGGAGAAAGCCAGGAGCCTGGAGAAGGTGGACCAGGGTACCCCTTTGGCGGGGTAGCGGGGGCAGGTTGCGGGAAAGGAGCAGGGCCAGAACAGCGGCGGGCAAGGGGAGGAGGAAGACGTAGGGGAGGCCCCAGGTGGCGGCCAGCCCTCCCAAAGCTGGGCCGAGAAGGGTGCCGGTGGCCACGGTGCTGGCTACCAGGCCCATGGCGTAGCCCCGGGCCTGGGGGAAAGCGCTGGTCGCCAGGCCCGGCACCAGTCCCACCACCATGGCCGTGGCCACCCCCTGAAGGAAGCGCAGGCCAAGGATGAGATCCAGGCTGGGTGCTAGGACCAGGGCAAAGGCCAAAGCCCCGTGCAGCACCAAACCCAGCCGGAACAGGCGCTGGGCTCCCATGCGGCCCGCCAACCCGGCCACGGGCAGATAGGCCAAGGCCGCGCCCAGAAGGCCCAGGGACACCGCTCCCTGGGCCGCTTCTGGCCCCACGTGGTGGACGCGGGCCAGGAGGGGGAGGGCAGGGGCCAGGCTGCTTTCGCTCACCGTGCCCAAAAGCACGCCGGAGAGGAGGGCCAGCAGGCGGGGGTCCACGGGGACAGCCTACCCCGCGGGCGGTGTAGGGAGAAAGGCGGTGTAGACTTCGCGGGGCTACACTTTTCCATGCTTCCACAGCATGGGGAAGACTCAAAGGATGAGCGCGCGTGTGTACCTTCTTTCTGAGGCCCGTGGGCTTTCCCGGGACCTCTTGGGCGGCAAGGGGTATGGGCTCGTGGAGATGGCCCAGGCGGGGCTTCCCGTTCCCCCGGCCCTCATCATCACCACCGAGGCTTGCCGCCGCTTCCTCAAGGAGGGGGCGGTGCCGGGCCTGTGGGAGGAGGTCCGGGCCAAGCTGGCGGCCCTCGAGGGCCTAGTAGGCAAGCGCATCGGCAAAGGGGAGGGGAGCACCCCTCCCCTTTTGGTTTCCGTGCGGAGCGGGGCCCCGGTGTCCATGCCCGGGATGATGGACACCATCCTCAACCTGGGCCTCTCCTTGGAGGGAGTGGAAAGCCTGGCCCGGACCACGGGGAATCCCCGCTTCGCCTGGGATGCCTTCAGAAGGCTCCTTTCCATGTACGGGGAGGTGGTCTTGGGGGAGAGGGCGGAGGTCTTTGGGGGCATGCTCTCGGCCTTGAAGGAGAGGCGGGGTGTGCAAAGCGACACGGAGCTGTCCCCCGAGGACCTCGAGGCGCTTTCCTTCCAATACCTGCGCCACCTGCAAGAGCGGGGTACTCCCTTCCCCATGGACCCCTGGCTTCAGCTGCAAGGGGCCATCGAGGCGGTCTTCCGCAGCTGGCTGAATCCCCGGGCCAAAACCTACCGCCGCATCTACGGCATCCCCGAGGACCTGGGCACGGCGGTGGTGGTCCAGGCCATGGTCTACGGGAACCTCGGGGAGGACTCGGGGACCGGGGTGGGCTTTACCCGTAACCCCGCCACCGGGGAGAAGGGCCTCTACGGGGAATACCTGCGGAACGCCCAGGGGGAGGATGTGGTGGCGGGTATCCGCACCCCCGAGCCCCTTTCCCGCCTCAAGGAGTACGCCCCCGAGCTCTATAGGGAGATCGAGCGGGTGGCCCACCTCTTGGAGCGCCACTTCCGCGACATGCAGGATTTTGAGTTCACCGTGGAACGGGGGAGGCTCTACCTGCTCCAAACCCGCTCCGGCAAGCGCACGGCCCAGGCGGCGGTGCGCATCGCCGTGGAGATGGCGGAGGAGGGTCTCATCAGCAAGGAAGAGGCCGTGCTTCGGGTGGAGGCCAACGCCTTGCCTGGCCTCCTCAAGCCTGCGGTGGACCGGAGTAAAGCCCCAGAGCCCATCCTAAAGGGGCTTCCCGCCAGCCCAGGGGCTGCGGTGGGGCACGCGGTGTTCAGCAACGAAGGGGCGGAGCGCTACGCGGCTCAAGGCCTCCCCACCCTCCTGGTGCGCCCGGAAACCACCCCCGAGGACATCACCGGCATATACCTTTCCAAGGGAATCCTCACCGCCCGGGGGGGCTTGACTTCCCATGCCGCGGTGGTGGCCCGGGGCCTGGGGGTGCCCGCGGTGGTGGGGGCCGAGGTCCTTAGGGTATACCCCGAGGAGGGGAGGGCCCAGGTGGGGGGCTTGGAGTTCAAGGAGGGCGAGCTCCTCACCCTAGACGGCAGCACCGGGGAGGTGTACCTGGGAGCGGTGGCCTTGGTGGAGTCCGCAGGCGAGGCCCTCTTGCAAGAGCTCCTGGCTTGGGCCGAGCCTCACCGACACCTTGGGGTGAGGGCCAACGCCGACACCCCCGAGGACGCCCAGAGGGCCCGGGCCTTCGGCGCCGAGGGGATCGGGCTTTGCCGTACCGAGCACATGTTTTTCCAGGAGGAACGCCTGCCGTGGGTTCGGCGGTTGATCCTGGCCCGCACCCCGGAGGAGGAAGCCGAGGCCTTGGAGCGGCTTTTCGTCTTCCAGAAAGAGGACTTCAAGGGCATCCTCAGGGCCATGGATGGCCTCCCGGTAACCGTACGCCTCCTGGATCCTCCCCTTCACGAGTTCCTGCCCTCCCTCGAGGAACTGAAGGCGCAGGCGGAGGCTGGGGACGAGGAGGCCAAGGCCCTTTGGGAGCGGGCCAAGGCCCTAGAGGAGCAGAACCCCATGCTGGGTTTCCGCGGGGTTCGCCTCCTCCTCCTGCGCCCCAACATCTTCCGCATGCAGCTAAGGGCGCTTTTGGAGGCGGCCAAGGAGCTTAGGGAGGAGGGCTTTGACCCCCGCCCTGAGGTCATGGTTCCCCTGGTGGCGGATCCCAAGGAGGTGGAACGGGCCAAGGCCCTGGCGGAGGAACTCTTCCAGGAGTACGGGCCCATCCCCTTCGGCACCATGATCGAAACCCCGCGGGCGGCGCTTCTGGCGGCGGAGATCGCCCCCCTGGTGGACTTCTTCAGCTTCGGCACCAACGACCTCACCCAGATGACCTTTGGCCTGTCCCGGGACGACGCCGGGAAGTTCCTCCCCCGCTACGTGGAGGAGGGTCTTTTCCCCTTTGATCCCACGGAGCGTCTGGATGAAAAGGGGGTGGGGAGGCTGCTTCGGCTGGCGGTGGAGGAGGGCAGGCGGGCCAACCCCAAGCTGAAGCTCGGTCTTTGCGGGGAGCACGGAGGGGAGGCCAGGAGCGTGCAGTTCGTGGCCGACCTCCTGGACTACACCTCGGCAAGCCCCTTTAGGGTGCTTACTGCCCGGCTCGCCGCAGCCCAGGCGGGGATGCGGGTTAAACGAATAGCTCCGAGCTAGTGGAGAAAAGAGTCCCAGATCTTCCCACTCTTCTGCTTTGTTTCGACTTTTTGGAAAGGGGGGGCATCAATTTTTTCTTGTCCTCAACTCATAGGCTTGGGCCTGGAGGCGGACTCCTGTGTTGGAGGCCCCATAGGCCTCGTACCCACCACGCCGCTCCACCACTTCAAAAAAGAAGCGTCCGCGGAACATAGGGGTATAAAGGTGGAAGAATTCCCCACCCCCTGGGGAGCGGTCGTAGAGAAGGCTATGGGCCTCGAGGAGTTCCGTCCATTCAGGCGATAGACCATATCGGCTAGCAAGGATGCGGTAATAGGAAGCGGGGATGCGCAAGGGGGAGAGTCCCTGTTTCCGGGCTTGGCTAGCGAAGGCGAAGGCATCGCTTACCCGGAAAGCCACATGTTGAATACCCGCATGCCCCAAAGACCGCAAGAAACGGTGAACACCCGTCCCAATCCCCTCTGCGGTGTTCACGGGGATGCGTACCTTCCCGTCTGGGCTTCGAACAGAGCGACTGTAGAACATGCCATAAGGATCAAAGACTTCCACTAGGGGATCTACTGTAAAACCGAACAGGACCTTATAAATCAGGATCCAGCTGTAGACTTCCCAGCGGCTGACCACGTTGGTGAAGTGGTCTACCGCCTCCAGGGGGCCTTCTTCCTTTTCGTCGTCTGAGGTGACGGCAACCATACCATAACCCAAGTTGCTACCTAAGCGATTTTATCGGCGATGAGTCGCAGATTGTGGGCCAGGATGAAG